>CAZAEL010000008.1:0-23532 GCA_964484135.1 uncultured Elusimicrobia bacterium | reverse complement strand
CAAGAGTGCTCGACACTCAAACAAGAGTGCTCGACACTCAAACAAGAGTGCTCGACACTCAAACAAGAGTGCTCGAGCTTGAGAAAGGAATACGAGGAATTGACCAAAGAGTACGAGGATATCGTAGTCAAGCTCGAGAAGCTTATCAAAGAGCGGAAAAGCTAGAAAAATACAGCATCATCGTCAGCGACACGGACTGGCCCACAGGCGTAGGCTCTCTGTTCCAAAAAGGACAAGCAAGCCGCGGGGTGCCAGAGGCCATAGGTTCTAAAAACCCCGCTGTTTCCGCCCAACCCGTCGTTGAAAACGCCCTCCTCAAAGAAGCCCTGAACATCATTGAAAGCGGTTTTGAAAAAGGCCCTGCAAAGCCTTCTCCCGGCCTATGGGGAGCGGTCAAAGAGCTTGTGGGCAGCCAACGCGGGGCCGTGCTGGTCCCGGAGCGCGGGCCCATCACGGCGCTTAAAGAATATTTTTCAAAAGTCCTCGGCAAAAAGGTCCCGGAAGAGGCCGCTTTAACGGCATCTTCCGTTGTCTCCTCCAGTCCCAAACCCGCTTCCCGCCATTTCTTCCCTCCGCTTCCCAGGATTGAAGGCACCCGCAGGACAGAGTCCACCAGAGGTTCCCTGGGCGAAATAGACATCCAGCTCCGGGGCCAGGCCAACCTGGCCAGCCCTGTGCCGGGCCTCAGCAAGGCGGGGCTCTCCTGGCACGAGTTGTCCATGGAAAAGGCCCTGCCCGGTGGAAAGGGCGCCGCGGAACTCAACGATGCCGGGGACGCCCTGGTGGGCCGGATCTTGAAGAGCCCGGAGCGCGTGAACGTGACCGTGGAGGACGCCAAGCTCGGCAAACTCCTGGAGGTGCGGTCCGCGGGCGTGCCCTGGGCCGCCCGGTTCAAATCCAACGGGGAATTTGTGGGGTTTGTGGAAAGAAAAGGGGATTTCGCCAAGGTTTCCACCGCGCTTAAAGCGGTCGCCGGCGCCGTGGCCCTCGCCCCGGCGGCCGTGACGCCCAGCCAGCCCGGCCAAGAGGATGACCGCACCCAAGCCAATCAGCCCACGCTCCTGGCCTCCGCCGCCCCCCAAGCGCCACCCGCCTCAAGCAATCAGCCGCTGACCCAATCTGTTGTTCCAACCCCGGCCACAACGAAGTTGGGAGAAAGTCTCTCCCCGTCAACCCAACCCGATGAAATTCAGACTAATAAACAACCGGAACCTGGGGTTGCCAAAAGACAGGAACCCCAAGGGGTGGTTAACAAGTTCTTAGAGTGGGGAAAGCAAAGGATCGAGGCTGTACAGGATGCTTCCCGGACTTATAGCCGGAATGTCGGAGCCGCCTGGGCTGAAATCAAGCGGCAGGACCCCATAACCCAGCAAAAGCTATTGGTCGGCATGCTGGCGAGTTTGCTAAGCGGTGATGCATGGGATAGGGCGGTCCCTCCGCGTTTTGATTTAAATGGAGCGGCAATTGTGACGATAAATGGGGTTCGTACAACCTTAGATGGCGCTCGTTCCATGAACGCCACTATCAATAAATCTTTGGGGGTATCAGAGTCGGCCTTGGTCGTAAATGAAGTCCATGGAGCCGGTTTGGGAGACTTCCTTCAGGTTTTTGCATACGAATATCTGGGTTCTGTGGATGCACCAGCGATCCAGGCAGCGGCTGCACTCCGGGAAGGCATTAGCCAAAAGGGTGAAGTTTACGCGGTGGCCCATAGTCAGGGGAGCGCAGTATTTCGTGCAGCACTGGACCTTTTAACCTCGGAAGAGCGAAGCAAGATTCATTACCTTGGACTGGGGGCGCAAAAATACATTGACGCAAAAACCATGGGTTTGGCGGATGCGGCGAATGTACGAAACGCTGGGGATTTGGTACCATCTTTAGGGAATGAATGGCGTATTTCAGGCTGGTTAAATCCAAGAGAATGGCCACGGAAGGTCAGTGTATCGTGGAAGACAGCCAATTCGACCAAGAAAGATTTTTGGGAGCACCAGTTTGAGGACCACTATGCAGATGAGGTCGCTATTTGGGGTCGAGAGAAAAGGCTAGTAAAATGAGACGACTGCTTTCCATATTTCTGCTGGCGAGTCTTTTTGGTTGTACGGCAGTCATAGATAAGGTAACCGATGTAAGCCAAGAGGCCGGATATCGAGACATCATTGGTAAGGAATTCCGGGTACTTCAGGAGAAAATTATTTTCAAAACGAGGAAAACGGATAAAGAAATTCATTTGGATGAGCCGGGAAAAACCATGTTACCCCGGAAAGAGGAGATTCCAGAAACCCTCCCCTTTGATTACCATGGCGTTTATGTGCTAGGTATTCTGCCGATGGGAAGTACATTTCGTGTAGAAAAGGTGATCTATCGTCAGTCTGTTGAGCAATCGTATGTTCGATACAAAGCCATAATCACGAGTTCTGGCCCCTTCCAGGGGATAGAAGTAGATCCAACCTGGCTGGCGGAAACAGTGACGTATCCAAATGTGCCTAAATTTGATCCTAAATACGTTGAGCAAATTTCATATCCAAAAACCGCAAATTAAGTTTCTACGATTTTCAATTAAGCATAGATTGTCAGCGCCAATTTTAATTGTTGTTGGGTTTATTTCGGGCGCTTGTGCCACTCATAAGATTACCGATGTCAGCCAAGAACCAGGCTACAAAGAAATGCTCGGACGCGAATTTCAGACTAATCTTGACGTGGTCGTATTTAAGGAGAATCGTAGCCAAAAAGGACTGTATCTAGGCCTTCCCGGTTCGCCAGGAATTCCATCAGATTTACCGAAAAGTTTCCCTTATGATGACGGAGGTATTTATATAGTTGGCGTTCTACCTGCCGGAAGCACCTTTAAGATTACTAAAACAATACGATCTGAATCTTTTGAGATGGCTTCGATCCACTTTATCGCAATCGTTTCAAGTTCTGGGCAATTTCAGAGTTTAGAAGTTGACCCAACTTGGCTGGCAGAAGGGGCAGCATATCCGAATGTGCCCAAATTTGACCCAAAATATGTTCAAGCGGTTGGTGGGATTAATTCAGTGCCGGCCCCAGCAACTAATTGAAAACGATCGTGATGGCGGAAATAAATAAAACCACCGCAGTGACGGTGGTTTTTCTTTTTTGTATTACCCTTATTCTTCCTGTAATAGGGATAGCTGGGGAACCACAAAGAGTGGATGGATTATCTGTGCATATGTTGCCCAGGCGGATAGAAAACACGGCTCAAGATCCAAAGATTAAGTCTGGATTTATTGTTTCCCAATCAAGAGATTTAAAACCGTATGCGGAAAGGCCAGTATTTCAGAGCCCAAAGGAACTCATTGAATATTTCAGAACGCTTTCAGCGCATATCCAGGAAAATGGCATTTGGGTTATCATGACCCACCCCGACGCCTATTCACAGACGGAGGTGGGTTCGCTGGAATTATTGAAGAAGTTGTGTAAAAAAGACGGGATTCCGCTCTTTATTTGCCGCGGCAAGGATTTACCAGATGGCTGGCAAAGATACAGCATGTTGGATTTTGGTGTTGAAAAACATCACTCCGCCCTGAGATACTCCCGCAGTTCGTAGATCCGCTCGATCCGTTTCCCGTTCCATTCATAGGTGAGGTGTCTTTCCTGCCGGCTGTGGCTGAGGGCCCGGGGGTCGAAGACGGCCGCGCATTGGCCCTTGGGGTCGCGCACGCTGTCGTACGCCACGCCGTGGGACCCCTGTTTTTTGAGGCTTAGGCCCAGGGTTTGGGAGGCCCGGTACCCGGTGGGGCTGTACACCTCCGGCATTTTGGGGCGCAGGCCGCGGAGGTCGTGCAAACGGCCGTCCAGCCGGGCGATGACCACGCGCATGCCCAGGCGCATGGGTTTTTCGTGGGTGTATTTGAGGAACTTTTCCCGGTGGTACGTGGATTCGTGGAGGGCGGTGGCCAGGGTGCGGGCCGCATAGTATACGCCGTAGGTGCCGTCGCTGAACCGGCTGCCCAGGGGGTTGCGGTACGCGAAGGCCGCGGCGACGTAGTCGGTTTTTTCGCCTTCCACGGGGCGGCCGCCGGTCATTTGTTCCAGGCGCTGGACCGCGTCCAGGTCCTTGGGCGCGGCCACCCGTTCAAAGACGTTCTTGGTGGGGTAGTGGGAGGGGATGATGCGCCAGCAGGGTTTCCAGAGGACGCGGCGGAGGGGGATGGCGCTTGGAATGGATTTGAGAGTCATGGTCGTGGATAGGGGGATTTTTCGTTTTTAAATTCCTTCCCCGTAGGGAGGGGGAGGGTTTTGTGAGGCCGGTTTAAGCCCAGCCGCCGCGCTGGGCGTCCAGGTACTGCCGCACCACGTACAAATCGCTGACCTTGCCTTTGAGGAGGCGTTGCAGGGCGGGCCGGCCTTCGAAGAGGGGGGCGTCATTGGGCCGCCTCACCCAGGTGTCGGCGGCTTCCTGGTCGGGCAGGAGGATTTGGAGGGCTTTGTAGATCCCCAGCACGTAGGAGATGCGCTCCAGGGTGTCGGGGGGGAGGTGGCCGTCCAGGTCCTTTTTCCATTTGAAGAAGGTGGACCGGGCCTCCAGGCCCAGCAGTTTCATCTGTTCTTCCACGTTGAGCCCCCATCGCTTGGCGATCTGAAAGAACGTGCGCAGGGCCGGGCCCGACAGGGTCTTGGGGTCGGCGGCTTTGTCCGGGGCGTGGGCGGTTTTCATTGAATCCCTCCTCTCGGTCTCCCCTCATTATAAGTCCAAAAATGGACTTTGTCAATATATTATGGACTTATGGGCCGGGGTGCTGGCCAGGGGCGCGCGCAAAAGCTAAAATGGAAGGGACGTGAAACCACGGCACAGGAGGTTTCGTTCTCCCATGAAAAGCGCGATCAGGACAATGGGTTTGGGGGTGGCTTTGGCGGCTTTTTCCGTCGTTTCTTTGCGGGCCAAGGGGCCGGAGGTGGGCAAGCCCGCGCCCGCCTTTTCGTTGACGGACACGGCCGGGCAGAAGCGGTCCCTGGCGGATTACAAGGGGAAGTACGTGGTCCTGGAATGGGTCAACCACGGGTGCCCCTTCGTGAAGAAGCATTACGACACGGGCAACATGCAGGCCCTGCAGAAGGAGATCGCGGACAAGGGCGTGGTGTGGCTGTCCGTCTGCTCTTCGGCGGAGGGGAAGCAGGGGTTCTACGCGCCGCAGGAGTGGCAGAGGATCAACCGGGAGAAGGCCGTGGCCGCCACCGCGGTCCTGCTGGACCCGGACGGGAAGACCGGCAAGCTGTACGGGGCCAAGACCACGCCCCACATGTTCGTGGTGGACCCCCAGGGGGTTTTGATCTACAAAGGGGCCATCGATGACAAGCCCAGCACGGAAAAGGGCGACGTGGTGCGGGCCAAGAATTACGTGCGGCAGGCGCTGGAGGAGGCCATGGCCGGCAAGCCGGTCAGCGAGCCGTCCACCCAGCCCTACGGGTGCTCCGTCAAATATAAGTAAGAGCCGTTCCGATTGAGCTCGGGCCGGAGCGGCGCCCTCTCCGGTCAGTGGTCCTCTTCGTCGCGGCCGGGCGCGCCTTCCGGGCCTTCCCCGTGGCCGTGGCCGCCGCGGGCCGCGGCTTCGTATATCCCTTCCGCGTAGTGCAGGAATTCCACGTAGGCTCTCACATACTCGCGGCCCGCGGCCAGGTCCTCCGGGCGGAAGGCCTTTTTTTCAAGCGCGTGGTGGAAACGTTCCTCCAGCCCTTGGCGGAGGGTTCGGGAGAGCAGTCCCAGCAGGGCCTCGTCCGAGCCGGCGGCCAGGGCCTGGTCCGCGGCGGGGATGGCGGGCCCCAGGTCCCGTCCCGCGGGTTTGAGGCCCGTGTACGGCGCGCCTTCTCCGGCCCGGTGCACCCGCACCAAAGTTTCGAAGAAGTACCGGTCCGCCAGTTCCCGCGCTTTCGGCCCCGCCTTTCGGACCTGCAGGGTTTCCTGAAAAGCCTTCCGCATCTGTTCCTCGTCCCGCGGTTGAACCCAGATCAAAACCAAGTTGACGTCTTTTTTGTCCAGGGCCTGCCGGGCCGCCATGACCACGGGCCCGTCCAGTCCGTCGCAGTGGGCCGCGGCGTCCGTCGTGAAACGGAGCGATAGGGCGGCGCAAAAAAGACCGGCGGCGAGCCATGTGCTTGTTTTCATTTTTCCTCCTCTTTTTTAAGGGCCGGGGTTCCGAAGGTTCAGGGGGTCCAGCGGGAAGGGCGTTTTAAAAATCCGCAGCGGGGTTGCCGGGGGAGCGGGGCCGCGCTAGGTCTTCCGGGACGAGAAGGCCTGTTCCGCCACGTCCATCAAGAGGCGGTGGGCCCGGGTGAGGGGGGTGGTGACGCGCCAGGCCAGGGCCAGGTCGCGGAAGGGTTCGGGCGGCGCGAAGCGGACGAACCGCAGGGCCGGGTTTTGCCGGGGTTCCGCGGCCATGCGGGGCACCAGCGTGACCCCTTCCCCGGCCGCGGCCAGCTCCATCACCGAGGTGAGGCTGCTGCCCTGAAAGATCACCTGGGGGTCCTGGGCCGCCATTTTGCAGTACTCCAGGGCCTGGTTGCGGAAACAGTGCCCCTCCTGCAGGATCAGCACGCGCTCCCGCGTGACGTCCTTCACCGTCACCCGCCGTTTCTTCGCCAAAGCATTGTTCTTGCCCACGGCCAGGAGGAAGGTTTCCCGGCCGATGGCGCGGCTCACCACCCCCGGCGTGTCCACGGGCAGGGCCAGGATGCCCACGTCGATGCGCCCCTGCTTGAGGTGTTCGAGGAGGAGCGAGGTGGTCAGTTCGTGCAGTTCCAGGAGGACTTTGGGCGCGGCTTTTTGCAGGCGCTTGAACAGGCGCGGCAGGAAGTAGGGCCCGACCGTTGGGATGGCGGCCAGCCGGATGCGGCCCGCGACCTCCTGGGCGCCCTCTTTGAGCTCCCCCACGGCCCCGTCCAGGGACTGCAGGAGGGCCTCGGCCCGGGGCAGGAACTTTTCGCCCGCCGGCGTGAGGGACACGCCGTGGGGGGAGCGCTCGAAGAGGGCCGTCCCCAGCTCCCGTTCCAGCTTCTTGATCTGCTGGCTCAGGGTGGGCTGGCTGATGTTCGCGGAGGCCGCCGCCCTTTGGAAGTGGCGTTCCCGGTACACGGCCACGATGTAGCGGAGCTGCTGGAGGTCCATAGACAGTAACTATTATACATATTTATACAATCCATTGGACGAATCATCAGGCCGCCTGCTACACTGAGGGCGATTCCCCAGGCGGGGAGCAAGGGACCTCCTTGCGGGAATCCAATTTGCGGCACGCGTACAGAGGCCAAGAGCCCTTGCGTTCGCGCGGAAATCACGGAGGAATCACATGAGCGACGTCGTGAAGGTGGGGGACATCGTCCCCCAGTTCAGCATGGAGGTCTATGATCCCAAGGGGAAGAGCTTCGGCACTTTCTCGTTGGAAGAGACCCGGAAAAAGGGCAAGTGGGTGGTGCTGGTGTTCTACCCCGCGGATTACACCTTTGTCTGCCCCACGGAGCTGGCGGACGTGGGAAGGCGGAACGCGGAGCTGGAGAAGGCCGGGGCCGTGGTGGTGTCCGTGTCCCGCGACACCAAGTTTGTGCATCTGGCATGGCAGCGCGAGGAGAAGCTCCTGAAGGACGTGTCCTACCTGATGGGCGCGGACGCGACGGGGCAGGTGTCCCGCCTCTTCGGCGTGCTGGACGAGGCCAGCGGGCTTCCCCTGCGCGGGACCTTCATCATCAGCCCGGAGGGGAAGCTGGTGGGCTCGGAGGTGAACTTCTTCAACGTGGGCCGGAGCGCGGACGAGTTGGTCCGCAAGGTGAAGGCCAACGTGTACCTGGCCAAGCACCCGGAGGAGGCCTGCCCGGCCAACTGGTCGGAGGGGCAGAAGACCCTGAAGCCCGGCGCGGAGCTGGTGGGACGCGTGGCCGAGGCGCTGGCCGCCCGCTAAACCGGAAACGGTTTCAAACGAAAAGCCCTGCCGGGGATTCCCCGGCAGGGCTTTTTTGCGTCCGCGCGGCGGCGCGTCCGGGTCATGTCTTTCGGAGGAGGTGCCAGTCGTAGTGCCGGAGCCATCCCCCGTTCAGCAAAAAATCATATTCCCGCGTCTCCCGGACCTTTTCGTAGAAAGCGGGGCCGCGCAGGATCTCAAAGCCGCGGGTCCGGGCCAGCCACGCCACGGCCCGCGGCGGAAGGAAGTAGTAGCGCCGGCCGGGCCGGAGGGTTGAGACGAAGAGGCTCCGCAGTCCGCGGAGGGCGTAGCCCGCCACGCCCCTCCAGCCGTCGTTTTTCAGGCGCTCCAGCTTCAGCGACCATTCCGCCGCCATGCGGACGCTGGCGGTGTTGAGCAGCAGGAGCCCCTTGGTTTTGAGTTTGGCGCGCGCGAAGTCGAAAAACCGCAGCACGTCGTCCGACGGCAGGGTCTGCAGGGTGGTGACGCACACCATGCCGTCGGCCGGGGAAAGGGAAGACAAGGTTTCGGGCGCGGATTTTAGGAAGGAGACGTTGAAAAGGCCGTTCTCCCGGCAAAAGGCCCGGCCCAGGCCCAGGAGCCGGTCGTCCACGTCCAGCGCCGTGACCCGCCGGCAGAGGCGGGCCAGCTGCCAGCTCCAGCCGCCCACGTGGCAGCCGAAATCCACGACGTGGGACAGTCCGGCGAACCCGCTCCGCAGGAGCAGGGAACGGATGATGGGGCCCCGCTTGAGATATTGCTCGAAGAAAAGGGCGTCCGCGTGGGGCGGGGAGAGGGTCTTTTGGTCGTGGAACCGCGGGGGGATGGCCAGTTCCCGCGGCCTTTGGACCGAGGCCGGCCGCGGGGGCGGGAACAGGGGGGCGGCCGGGTCCGGGGCCCCCGCGCCGCGGGCGCCGGCGGAGAACCCCTCCGGGCCTTGCACGGGGGCGCGGGACGTCACCAGACGCTCCAGACGGAGGATTTGGTGTCCGTGTGCGTGCAATTCACGGCCACGTGCCCTTCGACCTGGCTGGCGTAGAGCCAGTCGCCCGTGTCGTCGAGGGCCGACGCCACGGAGTTCAGATTTTCGTGCTTGCCCGGGATTTGGATGAAGGGGAGTTCGCGGAGGTATTTGGATCCCGCGGTGAGGGCCAGGGCCAGGCTGCCCGTGGCCGGGAACAGGCCCTCCGTGTCCGAGTAATAAATGGTGAGGGCGCTGCGGACCGAGCCGAGGCTCCCCTTGACGGCGCTTTCTTTCGACTTCGTCACCAGGTCCGCGAACTTGGGGAGGGCGATGGCGGCCAGGACCCCGATGATCGCGACCACGATCATCAGCTCGATCAAGGTGAAACCGGACGGGGGGCGAGGCGGCGTCGCGGGGGGCATCCGTTCCCTCCGAAGGGCGGTTGGGGGCCGTCCTGTGGACGGCCCGGCGCCCTATGTTACCCCCGGCCGGGCCATTTTAAAAGTAGATAATATAATATATGATATTTTATTAAATAAATGATTCCCCTCAACTACCACCACCTTTTCTATTTCTACACCATCGCCAAGACCGGCAGCATCGCCAGGGCGGGGGAGGAGCTGCTCCTGGCCCAGCCGACCCTGAGCCTCCAGCTCAAGCAGTTCGAGGCGGCCCTGGGGCGGAGGCTTTTCGAGCGGAGGAACCAGCGTCTGTTCCTGACGGAGGACGGGCGGATCGTCATGGATTTCGCGGAGAACATTTTCGGGCTGGGGCGGGAGCTGCGGGGCGTCCTGGAAGGCCAGGCGGGGCGGAGGCCGCTGTCCGTGAAGGTCGGCGTGTTGAGCGGCACGCCGCGGGCCTTCGGGCACGCGCTGGTGGTGGCCCTCCTGGAGGCGGCCCCGGGCGTCCATGTCGCGCTGCAGGAGGGGGACATGGACCAGCTCATGGAGGCCCTGCGCCGGCAACAGTTGGACGTGCTGTTGACGGACGTGGGGCTGTCGAGCGGGGATTTTGAGGGGTTCTCCCACAGGCTGGTGGCCAAGGTGCCCATCGGCCTGGCCGCGTCCCCCCGGCTGGCCCGGCGATACCGCCGGATTCCGCGGGACCTGAAGGACGCGCCTTTCATCGTCCCCTCCCTGCCGAGCCAGGTTTTCCGGCAGTTCCAGGATTACTGCGCGGAAAGGAATTTCGTCCCCCGGGTCGTGGCGGAGGTGCAGGACATCGAGATCGCCCGCCGCCTGGCGGTGTCGGGGCACGGGATCATGCCGCTGAACGTGTACTCCCTCTCCGTCAACAGGCCGGGCGGGCTGCTGGCGCCGGTGGGGCCGAAGCCGCTGGAGGGGGTGTACGAGTCTGTTTACCTGATCACACGAAAGCGGAAATGGCCCCATCCGTTGGTGGAGCACCTGATGAGGACCTTCCGACTCTCCGGTCACCGGAACAGGAAGCTTTGAGGAGGAGGGGACGGCCGGGGCGCGGGCCGCCCGCTAAGCCGGAAGCGGTTTCAAACGAAAAGCCCTGCCGGGGAATCCCCGGCAGGGCTTTTTTGCGTCTCTTGGCCGGGTTTTAAGAACAGCAGCCGGCTTTGTTTCCGTCCCAGCCGAGCTTTTTCAGGATGATCTCCATCAGGCACCACTTGGTGAAGGACGATTGCAGCAGGTTGGCGCCCACGAAAGCCGTGAACCACAGCCAATGGGGGCTGACCCAAAGGGCCAGGGCGAGGCTCAGGAGCACGAACGTCCCCGCGATGGCCCGGATGCGGTGTTCCAACGTCATGGTTTCCTCCTTTCAGGCGTTTCCGCCATGTCTTTTTTCCATCAGGTAATAAAGCACGGGCACCGCCGTGCGCGAAAGCAGGGTGGACGCCACCTCCCCGGCCATGAGCGCCACGGCCAGGCCCTGGAAGATGGGGTCGAACAGGATCACCCCGGCGCCCGCCACCACCGCGGCGGCGGTCAGGAGCATGGGCCGGAACCGCACCGCGCCCGCGTCGATGACCGCCTCCTTGAGCGGCATGCCCTCCGACAGCCTCAGCTTGATGAAGTCCACCAGGATGATGGAGTTCCGCACCACGATGCCCGCGCCCGCGATGAAGCCGATCATGGAGGTGGCGGTGAAGAAGGCGCCCAGCGCCCAGTGGGCCGGCAGGATGCCCACCAGGGTCAGGGGGATGGGGGTCATGATGACCAGCGGCACGGTGAAGGACTGGAACCAGGCCACCACCAGCACGTAGATGAGGACCAGCACCATGGCGAAGGCCACGCCCAGGTCGCGGAAGACTTCATAGGTGATCTGCCACTCGCCATCCCATTTGACCGCGGTTTCCAGGGAGCTGTCCGGCTGGCGGGCGAAGTATTGCTTGAGCTCCAGGCCTTCCTCTCGGGCCAGGCGGTCTATTTCCGGCCGGAGCTTGAGCAGGGCGTACACCGGGCTTTCCTGCCTGCCGGCCACGTCCGCGATCACGTAGGACACGGGCAGGAGGTTTTTGTGGTAGATGGGCAGGTCCTGCCCCAGCCGTTCCGTCCGCGTGAGCCGGGCGAGCGGGAGGGGCGTGCCGTTGCGCGCGAAGAGGCGGATGTCCCGGACGCCGGAGAGGTCGCGCCTGAGGGCCTCGGGGAGGCGCAGGCGGATCTCCACGGGCTCTTTGTCGTCTTCCCCGGTGTGGGCCAGGCTGACGGTCTGGCCGTTCACGGCCAGGCCCACGGTCTGGGCCACCAGGGCGGCGGGGAGGCCGTTCAGCGTGGCTTTTTCCCGGTCCACCACAAGGCGGTCCAGGGGTTGGGCCTCGGGCACGTACGTGTCCACGTCCACCACGCCGTCGGTGTTCTCCAACAGGGTCCTGACGCGGGCCGCCAGGCGCCGCTGTTTTTCCAGGTCCGGCCCGTAGATTTCCAGCACCAGGGTGGAGAGCACGGGCGGGCCGGGCGGCACCTCCGCCAGCTGGACCCGCGCCCCGTACTTCTTGGCGATGGCCGCCACGCGCGGCCGCAGGGCCGAGGCGATGGCGTGGCTCTGCCGCCGGCGGTCGTGCCGGGGAGACAGGTTGACCACCAGGTCCGCCTGGTGGGGGCGCTGCCGCAGGAAGTAGTGCCGCACCAGGCCGTTGAAGTTGTAGGGCGCGGCCGTGCCCGCGTAGGACACCACCTGCTCCACCTCCGGCGCCTCTTTCAGCGCCGCGGCCAGCTCGTCCGCCGCGGCCCGGGTCTTGGCCAGGGCCGTGCCCTCCGGCATGTTGAGCACCACCTCGAACTCGTCCTTGTTGTCGAAAGGCAGCATCTTGACCGTGACGGCCTTGAAGTGCACCAGGGCCAGGGAGCCGGCCAGGAGCGCGGCCATCCCGATGAAGTACAGCGTCCGGGCGCGGCCGTTTTCCAGCAACGCCCGCATGCTCCTGCGGTAGAGCCGGTCCAGGCGGCCCTCTTTTTTGGGGTCCGCGCAGTGCTTGGGTTTCCAAATTTGCAGGAGGTTGGTGAAGGCCCAGGGCGAGACGATGAAGGCGATGGCCAGGGAGAACAGCATGGCCAGGGACGCGCCCACCGGGATGGGCCGCATGTACGGCCCCATGAGCCCGCTCACGAAGGCCATGGGCAGGATGGCCGCGATCACGGCCCAGGTGGCCAGGAAGGTGGGGTTGCCCACCTCGTTCACCGCGTCCACGGCCAGCTTCCAGAGGTCCCGGCCGTCGCGCATGGCGAAATGACGGTGGATGTTCTCCACCACCACGATGGCGTCGTCCACCAGGATGCCGATGGAGAAGATGAGGGCGAACAGCGTGATGCGGTTCAGCGTGTACCCGAACAGGTAATAGATGAGGAGCGTCAGCGCCAGGGTGACGGGGATGGCCACCAGCACCACCAAGGACTCCCGCAGGCCCAGGGCGAGGGCGATCAGGAGCGTCACGGACGCGGTGGCCAGGAGCATGTGGAACAGGAGCTCGTCGGATTTCTCCTTGGCGGTCTCGCCATAGTTGCGGGTCACCGTGACGTCCAGCGCTTTGGGCAGGGTGGTCCGGGCCCGCGCCACGCGGGAGAGGGCCTCTTCCGCCACCCGGGTGGCGTTGGCGCCCCGCCGCTTGGACAGGGCCAGGGTCACGGCGTCCCGGGCCGCGCCCTCCCGCGGGAAAAGGGTGACGGCCTGTTCGTCCTCGTCCGGACCGTCCGTGACCGAGGCCACGTCGCCCAGCAGGACCGGCCGGCCGCCGGACACGCCCACCACGACCCGCTTCAGGTCTTCGGCGGAGCGCACCAGGGCGTCCGTCTCCACGGACACGGCCTCGCCGCCCGCGTTCACGTGGCCCGCGGGCAGGCGCAGGTTGGCGGCCTGCAGGAGGCCGGCCAGCTCCAGCGGGGTCACGCGCCGGTCCGCCAGCTTGGCCGGGTCGAAGTGCACCAGGAACTGCCGCCGCCGTCCGCCGATGATCTGGATCTCGGACACGTCCGGCACGGCGCTCACCTCCTGCCGCAGAGCGGCCGCGGCCCGGCGCAGGGCCAGGGGCTCAAGGCCCGACAGGGTCAGCGTGAGGATGGGCACGTCGTCGATGGACCGGGGCTTGATCAGGGGCTGGCCCGCGCCCGGCGGGAGCAGGTCCAGGTTGGCGAAGGTCTTGGTGTAGATCTGGGTCATGGCCTGTTCCGGCTCGGTGCCCACCTTGAAGCGCACGATGAACAGCGCGAAGTTGGGCTCCGCCGTGGTGTAGATGTATTCCACCCCCGGGATCTCCCAGAGCTTGCGTTCGCCCACGCTGATGACGCGTTCCTCCACCTCCTTGGCGCCGGCGCCGGGGAAAGGCACGAACACGTCGAACATGGGCACGTTGATCTGGGGCTCCTCTTCCCGCGGCAGCTTGGCCACGGCGAAGAGCCCGGCGCCCAGGGACGCCAGGACGATGAGGGGCGTGAGCTTGGAGCGGATGAACCCGTGGGCCAGAAGCCCCGCGAGGCCGAGAGAACCGTTCTTCATGGCAAGACCTCCAAACGCCGTTCGATGTCGGAAACGCCTTCGCCGTCCAGGCGGCCCGCGGCCAGCAAGAGGCGGGCATATCCCACATGCGCGTTGTAAAGCGTGAGCCAGTGGTTGGATTCGGCCCGGGCCAGGCCTTCTTCGGCCCGCAGCACGTCCAGGATGCTTTGCCGGCCCTCCCGGTACAGGGGACGGAACATGTCCAAAGATTTTCGCGCGTTCTCCAGGGCCCGTTTCGACGGCGGCAGGGCCTCCGCCGCGCCCTCATACCCCTTGAGGGCCTGGAGCGCCTCGATCCGCGCGTTTTCCTCCGCTTGGGCCGCGCCGGCCTTTGCCGCCTCCCAGGCGGATCGGGCCCCGGCCCGGCGCGCCGGATAGCTCGGGTCGCCGAAGGACAGGCCGGCGCGCACGCCCCACAGGTGGTCCGAAGGATTTGTGGAAAAGTCCCGGGTGTTGGCGGCCACGGAACCGAAAGCTTCCACCCGCGGCAGGAGGCCCGACGTTTCCATTTTGCGGGCCACCCCCGCGGACTCCGCCTGCAAGGCGGCGGCGCGCACGTCGTTCCGGCCTTTGAGGGCCTGATCCACGAGTTCCTCCTCCGAGGGGGGGGAATAGACGGTTTCTCCCAGGGTCCGGCTTGGGGACGGCGACGGTTCTTCGCCGGTCAGCACCCGGAGCCGGGCCAGGGCCGCGTCCTTTTCCGCGGACACCTGGGCTTGCCAGACCCTGAGTCCTTCCAGCAGGGCCTCGGCCGCGAAGTAGTCGGAGCCCAGGACCAGGCCCTTTTCCCTGAGCCGTTTGGCGTCCTCCACTTCTTTTTCCGAGGAAGCGATCCGTTCCCGAAGAGAAGTCAGCTGGCGCTCCTTCAGGAGCGCGGTCAGGTATGCCTCCAGCACCCCGTAGCGCACGCCCTGGGCCGCGGCGTCGCGGGACAGCTCCGCCTGGCGCAGGCCGAGCCCGGACATTTTCCGGCCGGACTGAAGGGCGAAACCCGTAAAGAGGGGAACGCCGATTTCCAGCGAGGTGCGGACGTTGGACAGGTCTCCGGGGTTGTTGAGGAAGCCGACGTCGAAATGCCGGGCCTGGAAAGACTGTTGCTGGAGCAGGGTGCCGAACACGTACACCGGGTTGTCGCCCCGGGTGAACAGGCTTTCCGCCCGCAGGAGGGGGAGGGACTGGGCCCGGACCGCGGCGCGGGCCTGGCGGGCCGCCCGGACTTGGGATTCCGCCGCCCGCAGGCCCGGGTTCCGTCGCAGGGCGGAGTCCACGAAGCGGCTCAATTCGCCGGTTTCCCCGGCATTTAAAGGCCATCCGGCCGTGAAAAGGGCCGAAGATGCCAGAATGGTCAGAAATTTCTTCATCGTCCTTCCTCCTGGACGTTGCGCCGCGGGCGATGCCGTGGCGGGGATTGGCAAGGGCGGTCAGGGACGGCTTTTTTCGCCCTTTCCCTTTAGATGCCGGAGGCCGGAAAAGGATTCGGGCCCGCGACACTTTTTTCCGGGGGCGGCGTCTAAAAGGAGACGGACGAGGAGGACGGATGGGACAGACCTTCAAGAGAGACAAGGGGGGGCGGCTGTGGCTGTGGTGCGCGGCCTGCCTGGTCCTGGGGGCCGCCTGGACCCGGGCCGACCGCCTCCAGGATCTCCGGGTGGAGGGAAAGAACACGGAGGAGGTCCTCAAGGTCAAGGCGGTCATTGAGGGGGCCATCCGGGAGGAGCCGGCCAATTCGGAGCTGTGGGTCCACCTGGGGCTGGTGAACCGCAAGCTGGACCGGCTGGACGACGCTCAGACGGCTTTTGAACGGGCGGCCGAGCTGAACCCCCGGAACGCCAACGCGCATTTCATGCTGGGCCTGCTCCATGAGAAGACCGGCCAGAAGGACCGGGCCGTGGCCGCCTGGGAGGCCTGCCTGCGGAACGCCGCGGAGGACGGCATGCGGGACATCGCGGAAAAACACCTCAAATTTTTAAGGGGCCGATAGGGGATCCCTCGTGCAAGGGAAATTTTCGATTCGGACGGCCGCCGGGGTCGCGGCGGGCGTTTTTCTCCTGGCGGCCTGCGCCCGGCCCCGGGTGGCCTTCAACCCCAAGGCCGATTTTTCCAAGGTCCGCCGCGTGGGGGTGGCCACTTTCGCGGGGCCCAACGGCGGGGCCGCGGCGGACATCATGGCCCAGGACCTGGTGGAGGCGGGCCTGGACGTGATCGAGCGCAACCGGCTGAACGCGGTCCTGGACGAGCACAGCCTGGTCCAGACCGGCGTGTTGGACCCGGACACCGCGGTCAAGCTGCACAAGATCCTGGGGGTGGACGCCCTGGTCATCGGGTCCGTCACCTCCTATTCCGGGGGCCAGAGCTACCTGGTCCAGACCGACGACGCGGACATCAAGATCGGCGGCAGCGTCACGCCTTTGGCCAGCCGCAACGTGTACAGCCGGGGGCAGGTGCTGGGCGTGCCCAACACCCACATCATTTCCACCGCCGCCTCCGTGGGCCTGGTGGCCCGGCTGGTGGACGTGCAGACCGGTTCCATCCTTTGGTCCGCCCGCATGACGTACGAAGGCTTTGACGGGGAATCGGCCATGGCCGCCATCACCCAGTCTTTCGTCAAATCCCTGACGACCCTTCGCTCCTCCCCCGGAAAATAAGTAAAATCACCTGAGCCGGGGTGTTTCCCGCCTCTGAAGGCCCCTCCCCGCGGGAAGGCCTCGGGCTTGAATCCGTTTCGCGTTTCCCTTCGTATTATCAGTGCGGCCCCTCAACCGGGCCGTCATTCCATCAAGGGAGGTTGAAAACCCATGCAAAAACGCAACAAGGCGCTGCTGGCCGCGGCCGTGGCCGGCATCCTGAGCGCGGCCTTGTCCGCGCAGGCGGGCGAAAAAGGCAAGATGAAGATGAAGGAGAAGGCCGACGCGAACGTGCCCTGTTACGGGGTGAACAAATGCGGCGGCACGGGCAAGTGCGGCGGGGAGGGGCACTCCTGCGCCGGGACCAACTCCTGCAAGGGACAAGGCTGGCTCCCCATGCCCAAGGACTCCTGCCTGGCCATCGAAGGCGGGTCCCTGACGCCCCTCAAGAAGGGCTGAGAACGGAACCACCGTCCCGTGAAGGCCAAAACCATTCCCCCGGTGACGGGCGTTGGGGTCGGCCTTCGTTCGGTCCATTACGAATACGTCCTGTCCCGACGCCCCGCGGTCCCCTGGTTCGAGGCCACGTCCGAGAACTACATGGGGCTGCGGGGCGGGTCGGGCGGGCCGCCTTCCGGGCGAGCCTCGCCCCCTGTTTTGGGCGGGCGGCCCCTGGAAATGCTGGAGCGCGTGCGGCGGGACTATCCCGTGGCCCTGCACGGCGTTTCCCTGAACATCGGCTCCGCCGATCCCCTCAACCGGGACTACCTGACCCGCCTGAAGTCCCTGGCGGACCGCATCCGGCCTTTGTGGCTGTCGGATCACCTCTGCTGGACCGGGGTGGGCGGCCAAAACCTCCACGATCTTTTGCCCCTGCCTTTGACGGAAGAGACGTTGCGGCACCTGGCCGGCCGCGTCCGGAAGGTCCAGGAATTCCTGGGCCGGCGGGTCCTGCTGGAAAACGTGTCCAGCTACCTCACTTACGCCCATTCGGAGATGACGGAGTGGGAATTTTTGTCGGAGCTGGCCCGGCGGGCGGACTGCGGCCTGCTTTTAGACGTGAACAACATCCACGTGAGCGCGGTGAACCAGGGGTTCAATCCCCTCGATTATCTGAACGGGGTGCCCGCGGACCGGGTGGGATACATGCACCTGGCCGGCCCCTCTGAGGCCGACGGTTTTCTCATTGACACCCACGACCACCCCGTGCCGGGGCCCGTGTGGGAGCTGTTCGCCGCGGCCGCGGCGCGTTTTCCCAAGGCCCCCGCGCTCATCGAATGGGACGACAAGATCCCGCCTTTTCCGCGGCTCCTGGCCGAGGCGGCCAAGGCGGAAAAAATCCAGACCCGCGTCCGGAAGAACGTTCATGTCCTCGCCGCGGCTGGCTGACCTGCAACGCTGGCTGAGCTGGGCCTTCACCGAACCCCGGGGGGTGTCCGCGGCCCTGGCCGAACCCGGCCCGGCCGAGCCCCGGCCCAGGCTCCTGGCCGCGGTGGCGGACGCCCCGCCCGTATCCCTGGCGCGCCGTTTGGCCGTGTACGCGGACGCCTATTTCCTCCGGCTCCGCGACACCCTGGCCGCGGACTTTCCGGCGGTCAGCCGTTTCCTCGGGGCGGAGCGGTTCCGGCGTCTGGCCGCCGATTACCTGACGGTCCATCCCTCCACATCGACCCACATCGAGGATTTGGGCGATGACCTGCCCCGTTTTCTGGCCGGGCATCCCTTCTCCCGCGAGCACCCGTTCCTGCCGGACCTGGCCCAGCTGGAGTGGAGCGTTCTCGAATCGCTGTACGCGGACCGCTTTCCACCCCTGCGTCCGGACGCTCTTCAGCGAATCCCGCCTGAGGCCTGGGCCCGGGCGCGGCTGGGGCTGGACCCCACGGTCCGGCTCCTGGCCCTGGGCTGGCCCGTGGACCGTTTGTGGGAACGGCGGTTCAAGGGCCGGCTCCCGCGCGTCCTGAAACCCGGCCCCCGCCGTCTCTTGGTCTATCGGGACGACGATTGGGTCCAGGCCAGAGCCCTGGATCAGGAGGCTTTTCTGACGTTGACGCGCATTCAGGAAGGCAAGACACTCGGGGACATCTGCGCGGAACTTGAAACCGCGGCCCAGGGAGGGGGAGACCTCCCCCTGGCCCAGTGGCTGGGAGACTGGGTCCGGGACGGGGTCCTGAAGCGGGTGGACGCGCCCGCGCGCTAGGTTTTGGTTCCTTTGCGGGCCTCCACGTACAGGCTCGCCACATACCCCTCCAATTTTTCCTTGTCCTTCAGTCTTTCCATGAGCTCTTTTCCCACCGGGTCTTTGGTGTCAGGGGACAGGCAGGAGGACGAGGCCTTGACCGTGAACTTCACGTCCTCGAACCCCGCGGAAAGCACGACCTTTTTGTAGTCTTCCAGGAGCAGGGCCCCGGCCACGCAGCCCACGTACGCCTTGGCGTCCTTGCGCACGCTCTCCGGCAGTTCCTTCAGCAGGACCATGTCCGACACCGCCACCCGGCCGCCGGGCTTGAGCGCGCGCCGGATTTCGTGGAAGACCCTGGGCTTGTCCGTGGACAGGTTGATGACGCAGTTGCTGATGACCACGTCCACGGCGTTGTCCGCGACGGGCAGGGCCTCGATCTCGCCCAGGCGGAACTCCACGTTCTTGACGCCGCTCTTCTCCGCGTTCCGGCGGGCTTTGGCCAGCATCTCGGGCGTCATGTCCACGCCGATGGCCTTCCCTTGGGGGCCCACCTTGGCCGCGGCCAGGAAACAATCCATTCCCGCCCCGGAGCCCAGGTCCAAAACCACCTCGCCCGGTTTCAGGCCGGCCACGGCCGCGGGGTTGCCGCACCCCAGGCCCAGGTTCGCGTCCTGCGGCACGTGTTTGAGGTCTTCCTCCGAATACCCGATCCCCTTGGCGAACTCCTCCGTGGCGGACCCGCAACAGCTCGGTCCGCACCCGCAGCCATCCTCGGATTTGTCCAGCAGGGCGATCCTGCCGTAGGCTTTTCTGACCGTTTCTTTCGTTTCGTTGTCCTTCATGGATTCCCCCTTCTGTTTTCACGCCAACCGCGGCGCGTTTTCCTCTTGGAACCAGGAGCGCGTCCTGCGGCAAAGTGAACAGACCGAAAGCATGACCGGGACCTCCACCAGAACGCCCACCACCGTGGCCAGGGCCGCGCCGGATCCAGGCCCGAAAAGCGCGATGGCCGTGGCCACGGCCAGTTCGAAGAAATTGGACGCGCCGATAAGCGCTCCCGGCGCCGCCACCGCGTACGGCACCTTGAGGGCCCGCATGAGCCCGTACGCGAGGGCGGAATTGAAATAAACCTGGACCAGGAGGGGGATCGCGATGAGGAGCACGTGCAGCCACCGCGTGGTGATGTTTTCCGCCTGGAAGGCGAAGATGGCCGTCAGCGTGGCCAGCAAGGCCAGGACCGTGACCGGGTGGAACAGGGACAGGAATTTTTCCGTGAACCAGGTCTCGCCCTTGGTCCGGATCAGCCAGGCCCGGCTGGCGGAACCCAGGGCCAACGGGACCACCACGAAGATCAGGACGGACAAAAGCACCACCCGGAACGGCACCTCCAGGCCGGCGGCCCCGGCCACCAGGAACTTCACGATGGGCGCGAAGGCGAAGAGCATGATGAGGTCGTTCACGGACACCTGGACCAGGGTGTAGGCCGGGTCCCCGTCCGACAGGTAGGACCACACGAAGACCATGGCCGTGCAGGGGGCCGCGGCCAAAATCACCACGCCCGCGATATACTGGCCAGCCAGGTCCGGCCCGATCCAGGGGGCGAAGAGATGTCGGAAGAAAAGCCACCCCAGGAAAGCCATGGAAAAGGGCTTCACCAGCCAGTTCACCGCCAGCGTGACCAGAAGACCTTTCGGCCGCCGGCCCGCGTCTTTGAGGGAAGCGAAATCAATCTTCAACATCATGGGATAGATCATGAGCCAGATCAGGAGCGCGATGGGAATGTTGATCTGACTGTCCCGCCCGAACTCCAGGGCTTGGAGGGACTTGACGGTCCCCGGGAAGAGCTTGCCCAGGGCCACGCCCAGGACCATGCACAAGGCGACCCAGACCGACAGATAGCGCTCAAAGACGTTCATTCGTTTTTCCATCGGTGTCATGGGCGGACCTCTCGGATGAGTTTTTTCACCTCTGCTTCAATTTGGTCACGTACCTTGCGGAATTCCGCCAGGGGCATGTGTTTCGGGTCCGGGATGGCCCAGTCCCGCTTGGCGCGGGCAGGGACGAAGGGGCAGGCGTCCCCACAGCCCATGGTGATGACGTAATCCCATTGGATGGGCGGCAGGTCCGTCAGTCCTTTGGAGGAATGGCGGGTGAGATCAATCCCCCGTTCTTTCATCACTTCGATGGCCGTGGGGTTGATCCGGCCCGAAGGTTGGGAGCCCGCGCTGCGGGCCTCCAGGACCTGGGCCCCCCATGTCCGGGCGAACCCTTCCGCCATCTGGCTCCGGCAGGAATTTTCCACGCACACGAACAGGACTTTGGTTTTCATGGGCTCGTCTTCCCTTATTTATGCGTTATTATGCATATAATAAGGCAAAAAAATTATTGGCAGCACAAGGGAACGCCGGGCAATCGGGTGGAACGACCCCGGAGTTTTCCCAGGTCTTCTTTTATTTGGGGGTCGTTGTCCCAGGTCAGGCGCATGGCGTCCAGGGCCTTCCGCCACAGGGGGGGGAGTTCAGGGTTGATTTCGTAGTGGACCCAGGTGCCGTCCTTCCAGTCCCTCAGAAGTCCGGCCTTTTTCAGCGCGCCCAAATGGCGGGAGACCTTGTATTGGGGCTCCCCCACCAGGGGGATGATCTCGCACACGCAGAGCTCCCTCTCCAGGAGGAGCCGGAGCATCCGGATGCGCAAAGGGTCCGACAGGGCGGCGTGGATGCGGGAGGCCTGGGCAATTTCTTTATGCATATATATGCATATAATAACAACCCGCGGCGGGGCTGTCAAGTCCCCCCTTGCTCAATGCCCCGGCAAAAGCCTGACGAGCCAGAGGCCTGCCTCCACCAGGGAGACCCCGACCAGGGCCCAGGAGGCGACGTACAAGAGCACGGCCAGCGCGCACAGGGCCCGGCTTCCCCGCGCCCGGCCTTGGCGGAAGATCCGGACGACCCAGGCCCAGACAAAGGCCCGGTACAGCAGGAACTTGATCAGGGTCCAAGCTTTGGCGAAGAGCGCGAGGAGGGGCAGGACGGTGACGAGAGGCATCCGGGTCCTTTCTTGGCAAATTTCGTCCATTATAGCTTAAAAAGCCCGCGGCGCCGTCCGCACAGCCGGACAAACAATGTTTGACGCCGTGCGCCAAAAATGAGACAATGAGAAGGCAGTTACATATATCCGGAAAACGCCGAGACCAACCGTGAAGGCATTGGCCTTCGCGGTTTCTTTTTTAACGGGGGAAAAATGAAAAAATTGTTCGTCGGAAGTCTGCCTTACGATGTGACGGAGGACCAGATCCACGCCATGTTCGTGGCTCTCGGCCAAGTCGCCAGCGTGCAACTGATCACGGACCGGGACACCGGCCAGTCCAAGGGTTTTGCCTTCGTGGAGATGCCCAACGACGCCGAGGCCGCGGCCGCCATCCAGAAACTGAACGGCAGTGCGGTGGGGAGCCGGACCCTGGTGGTGAACGAGGCCCGGCCCAAAGAGAACCGCGGCGGCGGAGGTTTCGGCAACCGCGGCGGCGGAGGAGGCGGCCGCGGCGGTTACGGCGGACGCGGCGGCGGGCGCAACCGCTATTGATGAAGGGCGTCTAATAAGGAGGCCCGCCATTCCTTTCCAACAACTGGGCCTGCACCCCGATCTTGTCCGCGGGGTGAAGGCCATGAATTTCACCGAGCCCACCCCCATCCAGAAAAGCGCCATTCCCGTGGCGCTCACCGGGAGGGACATCCTGGGTTGCGCCCAGACCGGCGGGGGAAAGACGGCGGCCTTCGCCCTCCCGATCCTGCACCGCCTTCTGGAGCGCGGGCGGAGCGGCCCCGCGTCCGGGCCCAGGGCGCTGGTGCTCGTCCCCACGCGCGAACTCGCCGCCCAGGTGGAAACCGCGTTCCGGAGCTGCGGGCGGTTCACCCCGTTCAAGATCACGGTGGTCATCGGCGGCGTGAGTTACGGCCCCCAGGCCAAATCCATCTCCCAGGGGGCCGAGATCGTCATCGCCACCCCGGGCCGCCTCCTGGACCATCTGAAGCAGGGGAACTTCCGCCTGGACGCGGTCGAGGAGTTGGTGCTGGACGAGGCGGATCGGATGCTGGACATGGGTTTCCTGCCGGACATCCGCGCCATCCTGGGCCGCATCCCGCGGGAACGCCGGACCCAGCTCTATTCCGCCACCCTGCACAGCCAGATCGAGCAGATCGCCTCCTTCGCCATGCGCAACCCGCACCGCGTCGAGATCGAGCGCCCCTCCAGCGTGGCCGAAGGCATCAGCCAGGTGGTCTATCCCGTCATCCAGTCCCAAAAAGGCGAGCTGACGCTCACCCTCCTGAAGAACACGGAGATGCGCTCCGTGCTCGTCTTCACGCGCACCAAGCACGGCGCCGACCGGCTGGCCCGGCGGCTGGCCCAGCACAACTATTCGGTGGGCACGCTCCATTCCAACCGCTCCCAAAACCAGCGCACCACCGCCATGGACAGCTTCCGCGCGGGTCGCATCCAGATCCTGGTGGCCACGGACATCGCGGCCCGGGGCATCGACGTCCGCCACATCAGCCACGTGATCAATTTCGACGTGCCCCGCTTTCCGGAAGACTACGTCCACCGGGTGGGCCGCACGGCCCGGGCCTACGGCGTGGGGGACGCCATCACCCTCATGGACCCGTCCGAGGACTCCTACGTCAAGGCCATCGAGCGGTTCACGGGCGTGGTGTTCCCCCGCGCGGTCGTCCCCAATTTCCAATACAACAACGCGCCGCGGACGCCGCCGGACGGTCCGCCTTCTCACCGGCCGGCCCATCCGGAGCGTTCCCAGCCCCGGCAGGGGTCCCATCCCCAGCGGCCGCCCGCGGACAAGCCCGCGCCCCGGAACGACGGTTTCTTTTATTCCGGCGGGTACGGCCACGG
>CAZAEL010000007.1:0-61998 GCA_964484135.1 uncultured Elusimicrobia bacterium | reverse complement strand
CATGAAGGAGCTGGAAAACGAGATCCGCCGGCAGAAGCTGATCTTCATCGGCATCTCCCTGGTCTTCGTGGTCATCGGCCTGGGGATCTCCTCGGGCCTGGCCCAGGTGCTCACCCAGCCCATCTACACCCTGGTGGTCAACATGCAGGAGGTGGCCAACGGGGACCTGAGCCGGCAGGTGAAGGTTTATTACAAGGACGAGATCGGCAAGCTCTCCGAGGTGTTCAACCAGATGATCCTGAACCTGCGCGAGAAGCTGCACATGGAGAAGTACCTCTCCAACTCGGTGATCAAGAGCATCAAGAAGAACCGGGACACCTCCCAGCTCAAGCTGGGCGGGGAAAGCAAGTACGTGACCGCCCTCTTCTCCGACGTGCGGGGTTTCACCTCCATGTCCGAAAAGATGACGCCCGAAGAGGTGGTCGGGGTGCTGAACATCTATTTGAACCTCCAGAGCAAGGTGATCTTGGAGAAGGGCGGCGTGGTGGACAAGTTCGTGGGCGACGAGGTCATGGCCATCTTCGAGGGAAGGGGCCAGGAAATCAACGCCGTGCAGGCGGCCTTCGAGATCCAGCGCTACTGCCAGGCGCTGAATTGGGCCCGGGCGCGCGCGGGGCAGAAACAGATGCAGGTGGGCATCGGCCTCAACAGCGGCAACGTGATCATGGGGAACATGGGGTCCGAGGAGCAGATGAACTACACCGTGATCGGGGACAACATCAATTTGGCGGCGCGGCTCTGCAGCGCGGCCCAGCCCGGGCAGGTGGTGGTCAGCAAGGCCGTGGCCGACGCCGTGGGCAAGGCGGCCCAGTTCAAGAAGCTGGACCCGGTCATGGTCAAAGGCAAGGAAAAGGCCGTCGAAATCTACGAGGTGACGTCCGTCAAGGGCGCGGCCCGTTATTACATGCGGCGGGGCGTGGCGGTGCAGGCGGTGTACCACCTGGCGGGCCTGGACGAGGAAGCCAGCCCGGCGCTGGCCCACAACGTGGGCCCCGGCGGCTGCCTGCTGGAGGTGTCCATGCCCCTGGCCGTCGGGTCCCGGCTGAACGTGGACCTGGACCTCAAATCCGGAACCCCCCTGAAAGGCCTGCAGGCCGTGGTGCGCCACGCGCACAAGCAAAACGCCAAGTATTACGCGGGCGCCACTTTCGAGTCCGTGACGGACGACGCCCGGCACCAGATCATCGAGTGGGTGCACAAGGTGGAAAGCGAGATCGTCGGCCAAAACGGCGGCCATTCCACGGCCCCGGCCCCCGCCGCGGCCCTGGCCTCCACCGAAGAAGCCTCCCCGGCCTGACCGTTTTTTCTTCCCCCCGGCTCCGCTTCCTTTTCCTTCCCGTTTTTTCTCCGGCATGACACCATGACAACGGCGCTTTCCTACGTGGTCCTGGGCGCGGGCCGGCAGGGCGTGGCCGCGGCCTACGACATGGCGCGTTTCGGCCGGGCGGCCAGCGTCGTCCTGGCGGACGGCGACCTGCCCCAGGCCAGGGCGGGCGTGGCGCGCCTCAAAAAGCTCCTGGCCGCGGACCTCCCCCGAACGAAGGTCCGCCTCTCGGCCGTGCGCGCGGACGGCCGCCGCAAAAGCGCGCTGAAAAAGCTCCTGGCGGGGCAAGACGCGGTCCTGAGCACCCTGCCCTATTACCTCAACCCCGTCGCCGCCGAGGCCGCGGTCGCGGCCAAAACCCCGTACGCGGACCTGGGCGGTTACTTCGAAACCACCCAAAAAATCCTGAAACTCGACGCCAGGGCCAAGAGGGCCGGCGTCGCCCTCGTCCCCGACTGCGGCGTCTCCCCGGGGCTCTGCAACAGCCTGGCCGCCTGCGGCATCCAACGGCTGGACGCGGCCGAGGAGGTGCGCATGTACTGCGGCGGGCTCCCGCAGGTCCCCCGCCCGCCCCTGGGGTATAAGGTGGTCTTCAGCCTGGAGGGGCTCCTGGGCAACTATTTCGGCAAGGCCTACGTGCTCAAGAACGGCCGGGTGGACGCGGCGCCCCCGCTCTCCGGCCAGGAGGAGCTGGACTTCGGCCCGCCCCTGGGGAAGCTGGAGGCCGCGGTCACGGGCGGCGCCACCTCCACCTGCCCGTGGACGTACGCGGGCCGGATCCGCGCCTACGAATACAAGACCCTGCGGTACCCCGGCCACTTCGACAAGATCCGGACGCTCAACGACCTGGGCCTCCTGGACACGGAGCCCGTGGACGTGGACGGACGCCGGCTCGTCCCCCGGAAGGTGTTCGTGGCCCTGGCCGGGCCGCGGCTCCGGTTCCCCGATGACCGGGACCTCTTGGTCCAGCGGGTGATCGTGCGCGGGCGAAAGGACGGCCGGAAAACGGAAATCGTGTACGACCTCCTGGATCACTTCGACCCGGCCACGGGGTTCACGGCCATGCAAAGGACCACGGGCTTTTCCGCGGCCATCGTGGCCGAGGCGCTGGCCCTGGGACAGGTGCGGGAGAAGGGCGTGGTGCCCCTGGAAAAAGCCCTGCCCGGCCGCTTCGTCCTGGAAGAAACGCGCAAGCGGGGCATCGCGGTCAAGGAAACCGTCCGCGCCGTCGGGCCGGATATGCTATAATCCGGTCCGAGAGACAAGGGCTTCCCTCTTTTTCCTCAGGACAACCGAAGTCCAAAAACCGTTCCGATCCAGGCTTGAGAACGCCGCCGGGGGACCGACCCGACGGCCGATTTTTTCATCCCGTCGATAAGGGGTTTTTATGTCGTCGCAGAACGCAGAACGCCGGCAGGACGTCCGGAACATCGCCATCATCGCCCACGTCGACCACGGCAAGACCACGCTGGTGGACGCCCTCCTACGCCAGACCGGCGAGTTCAAGGTCAAGGCCGACCAGGCCCAGGAATGCGTGCTGGACTCCAATCCCCAGGAGCGGGAGCGCGGCATCACCATCCTGGCCAAATGCACGTCGGTTCATTACAAGGGGACCCAGGTCAACATCGTGGACACCCCGGGCCACGCGGACTTCGGCAGCGAGGTGGAGCGCATCCTCAAAATGGTGGACGGCGTCCTGCTCCTGGTGGACGCCCTGGACGGGCCCATGCCCCAGACCCGCTTCGTGCTGAGGAAATCGCTGGAGCTGGGCCTGCACCCCATCGTGGTCATCAACAAGGTGGACCGGCCCTTCGCGGACCCGGCCAAGGCCCTGGACGCCACCTTCACGCTCTTCATCGACCTGGGCGCCACCGACCCCCAGCTGGATTTCCCCATCCTGTACGCCTCGGGCAAGGAGGGCTGGGCCTCCCACGACCCGGCCAAGCCGGGCAAGGACCTGGGGCCGCTGTTCGAAACCATCCTGCGCCACGTGCCGGGCCCCCTGGCCAACGAGCAAAAGCCCCTGCAGATGCTCACCACCATGATCGACCACAACGACTATGTCGGCCAGATCGCCATCGGCCGCATCTCCAACGGCGGGCTGGCGTACGGCATGCCCGTGACCTTGATGAAGACCGACGGCCGGGCCCTGCCCTACCGCGTCACCAAGCTCTACGGCTTCTTCGGCCTGGAGCGGCGGGAGATCGAGAGCGCCCGGGCGGGCGACATCGTGGCCGTGGCCGGCCTGGAGGAGGCCCAGGTGGGCGACACCGTGGCGTCCGCCGAAAACCCCGAGGCCCTGCCGCCCCTGGACATCGACGAGCCCACCCTGTCCATGGAGTTCATGGTCAACGACAGCCCTTTCGCGGGCCGGGACGGCAAGTTCCTCACCACCCGCCACCTCAGGGAGCGCCTCGCCCAGGAAAAAAAGACCAACGTGGGCCTGCGCATCGAGGAGATCGACGGCACCAAGGGGGTGTTCAAGATTTCGGGCCGGGGCGAGCTGCACCTGTCCGTTTTGGTCGAGACCATGCGGCGGGAGGGGTTCGAGCTGGCCCTGTCCCGCCCCGAAGTCATCTACCATGAAAAGGACGGGCAGGTCCTGGAGCCGGCGGAGTATTTGATCGTGGACGTCAACGCGGAGCACCAGGGCGCGCTCATGGAGGCCCTGGGCCGCCGCGGGGCGGAGCTCAAGAACATCACCCGCGAGGGCGAAAACATCATGCGGATCGAGTGCGTGATCACGGCCCGCAGCCTGATCGGGTTCAAGTCGGAGCTTTTGACCCTCACCCGGGGCACCGGGCTCATGCACCACAGCTTCCACGGCTTCGTGCCCAAGGCCGGGGCCCCGGCCCGGCGCGCCGCCGGCGTCCTGGTCTGCAAGGAGCGGGGCTCCACCACGGCCTACGCGCTGGAGTCCCTGCAGGAGCGGGCGGTCATGTTCACGGGCCCGGGGGTGGAGGTGTACGAGGGCATGATCTGCGGCATGAACTCCCGGGACAACGACATGGTGGTCAACCCCTGCAAGAAGAAACAGCTCACCAACATGCGCGCCGCGGGGTCCGACGACACCATCCAGCTGACGCCGCCCAAGGTCTTCACCCTGGAGCAGGCCATCGAGTTCATCGAGGACGACGAGCTGGTGGAGGTCACCCCCCGCCACATCCGCCTGCGCAAAAAACAGCTCAACTACAGCGTCCGCCGGCGGCTCGAAAAGGGGGAGGAAGAGGAGGACTGAGGACTCCGGGGAAGGATTTTGCCGGCTGCAAAGTCTCGGAGAAAATAGGGGTTGAAAAACTATGCCCCTTATCCTACACTTGAGCCAGTTGAAAGAATAAGGGGTTTCAGGTTTTTTCCCCGGCGCTTCTCCGAAAAAACCACGCCGAGGGAGGGAACCATGGGAGAAAAAACCTACACCACGTACCAAATCGCGCAGCTCGTCAACATCAGCCCGGCCACCATCTACCGCTGGTCCAAGGAAAACAAGCTCAAGGCGCACGTGACGCCGGGCGGACACCTGCGCATCTGCGAGTCCGACCTTTTGAGCTTCCTGAAGAAATACCGCTTTCCCATCCCCGAGGGCGTGGGCGACGGGGGCAAGCGGGTCCTCATCGTGGAGGACGACCCCGCGGTGGGCCAGCTGATCAAACGGGCCCTGGAGAAGGCCTCCAAGGACATCTCCGTGGAATGGATCAAGGACGGGGTGGAGGCGCTCCTGCACCTGGGCAAGCGTCCGCCGGACCTCTTCATCCTGGACGTGGTGATGCCGGTGGTGGACGGGGCCCGCGTCCTGGCCACCCTCCGCGCCGACCAGGCCACCCAAAAGGTCAAGGTGATCGGGATCACCGGCAAACGCCTGGCCACGGACAAGCTCAAGTTCATGCAGAAGCACACCGACGCCTTCTACTTCAAACCCTTCGACATCCACGAACTGACCCAAAAGGCGGTGCACCTCCTGGGCGTCCCCGTTCCCGTCGCCTAAATCCTCCCGAGGCCCCTCCCCTCCGCGTGAGGACCGACGCCCGCGGCGCCTCCCCCACCGCCGTCCAGCTCCTCCTCCAGTACCTGGAGGCGGAGGGCGTCAAATACATCTTCGGCATCCCCGGCGGTCCCCTCATGCCGCTGTACGAGGCCCTCTTCCAGCAGGGGGCCATCCGCCCCATCCTCGTCAAGCACGAGGAGGGCGCGGCCTTCATGGCCGACGGGTACGCCCGCATGCGGCGGGGCCTGGGGGTCTGTTGCCTGACCGCGGGACCCGGTTGCACCAACGCGGTGACCGGGGTGGCCGTGTCCTACGCGGACGGGATCCCGGTGCTGGTGCTCACGGCCCAGGTGGCCACCAGCGCCTTCGGCCGCGAAGCCATCCAGGAAAGCTCTCCGTACGGCGTCAACGTCATCGATCTGTTCAAGCCCTTGACCAAAACCAGCCTCATGCTCATGCGGGCGGACAAGATGGGCGAAACGGTCCGGCACCTGCTCCGCGTGGCCATGACCGGCCGGCCCGGGCCCGTTCACCTGAACATCCCCGCGGACCTGGCCAAAAAAACCGTGCCCGCGGACCGGATCATCCTGTCCCACGACCCCTCCGCCAACTCCTACTTCAACCGGGACGCCATCAAACAGGCCGCCCAGGCACTGCTGCGGGCGCGCCGGCCCGCCATCCTGGTCGGGAACGGGGTCAACCTGTCCGGCGCATACCAGGAGCTCCGGCTCCTGGCGGAGAAGCTCCACGTCCCCGTGGCCACCACCGTCAAGGCCAAGGGGGCCCTGCCGGAAGACCACGTCCTGTCCCTCGGCGTTTTCGGTTTCGCCGGGTCCCCCCGGGCCGAGGCGTATCTGACGTCCGGCGAGGTGGACGTGCTGCTGGCCGTGGGCACGAGCCTGGGCGAGGACGCCACCAACGGCTGGGACCCGCGCCTGGCCCCGCGGGACAGCCTCATCCAGATCGACATCGACCCCCGCGCCATCGGCAACAACTACCCCGTGAAGATCCCCCTCATCGGGGACGCCAGGACCGTCCTCACCGAAATCCTCTTCCAGCTGGGGCGGGACATGCAGTGGCACGAAAACGGGAAACGGTCTCTGGACCCGGTCCAGGAACTGCGGCGGCGTCACCCCTGGTGCCTGGACGAAGCCAAAATGAATTCCGAAGAAATTCCCCTCAAACCGCAAAGGCTCATGAAAGAGCTGGGGGAGGCCCTGCCCGGGGACGCGGCGGTGTTCTGCGACATGGGCAACAACATGGCCTGGGTGTTCCATTACCTCAAGATCCTCCGGCCCCACTCCTTTTTCCACTGCCTGGGGTTCGCCTCCATGGGCCACGGGACCGCGGCCTGCATCGGGGCCAAGCTCGCCGCGCCGGAACGGCCGGTCATCGCCATTGTGGGCGACGCGGGGTTCCTCATGAACGGCATGGAGGTCCACACCGCCTGCGACCACAACATCCCCGTGGTCTGGCTCATCCAGAACAACGGCGGGCACGGCATGGTGTACCACGGGGAAAAACGACAGTTCGGCGGCCGGTTCCAGCATTCCCTGTTCCACCAGCCCGTGGATTTCTGCAAGCTGGCCGAGTCCCTCGGCGCCGCGGCCTTCCGCGTCACCCGCCCCGGCGAGCTCCGCGGGGCCCTGGAGGGCGCCCTGGCTTCCGGCAGGCCCGCCGTGATCGACGCCATCGTGGACGTGGAGGAGTTCCCGCCCGTGGGGTCGCGCATGAAGGCCTTGGACAAGTTCTTCGAGGAAATGAACGCCTCCCCCCCGGAAAAAAGGACGGCTTCGCGGACGGACATCCGGCGGTAAAAGCTTTTTCGGGCTTCAACGACGCCTTACATTCAAGGGGACCTTCGGTCGCATTTTCTCCCATGGGACTTTGCCGATGAGACACCCGCCTTCCACCGCGGCCGCGCAAGCGGCCGCGGACGCGCGCCGCGTCATCGAAACGGTGATGAGCTACCGCGCCGCCAAGATCCTCCTGGTGGCCGTCCACTTCGATCTTTTCACGGCCATCCAGGGCGGGGCGCGGACCCCGGCGGCCCTCTGCCGCCGGCTGGGGACCGACCCAAGGGCCACGCGCATCCTGCTGGACTCCCTGGCGGCCCTGGGCTTCCTGCGCAAAACGGGGGACGCCTACCGAAACGCCCCGGCCAGCGGGCGGGTGCTGGTTTCCGGACGGCCCGGGTACCTGGGCAACAACCTGAAATACCAGGAGCTCCTCTGGGAGGCCTGGTCGGACCTCAAACACGTGGTCCGCACGGGAAAAAACCGCCGCCCCCTCGAGTTCTGGCTCTTCCGGCACGACACCTTCACGCGGGAATACATCCTGGGCATGCACAACATCGCCCGGGAGCCCGCCCGCCAGATCGCCGGCCTCGTCCCCGCCGGCGGCGCGCGGGCGCTCCTGGACGTGGGGGCCGGCCCGGGCAGCTACGCCCTGGCCTTCCTGGAGCGCCACCCGTCCCTGAAGGCCTGCCTCCTGGACCTCCCGGCCACGGTCCGCGTGGCGCGGGGCCTTCTCAAGTCCCATCCCCTGACGCGCCGCGTGGAGTTCCGGCAGGGAGACTACACCCGCGTCCCCTTCGGCCGGGAAGAATTCGATATGATCCTCATGTCCCACATCACGCACAACGAAGGGGAGGCGGTCAACCGGCGGCTCCTGAAAAAGGCCTTCCAAGCCCTGCGCCCCGGCGGCCGGGTGCTCATCCACGATTTCATGGTCTCCCCGGACCGGACCGCCCCGGCCTTCGGCGCGCTTTTTTCCGTGCACATGCTGGTTTCCACAAAGGCGGGGCGGGTCTACAGCGCGCAAGAATACGGCGCCTGGCTCAGAGACGCGGGATTCGTCCGCATCAAAAAATATGACGTCGCCAAAAAGTCCCCCAACGCCTCCACGCTCCTGGCGGCCTCTCGTCCGGTCCGTTAAGCCTCTCGCGCTCCTCCTGGCCTTGGGGAGCGCGGCGCCGGGCTGGTCCGCGACGCCGCGGACGCTGGTGGTTTGCGACGACATCCGGGACCCCTTGACCCTGGATCCCCAAAAACAGTTCAGCGAAAAAAACCACACCGTCCTGCAGCAAATCTTCGACGGCCTGGTCCGATTCGGGCCCGCCGGCCAGATAGAACCCGCCCTCGCCGTCTCCTGGGAACGGCTCGGCCCCACGGTCATTCGGTTCCGTTTGCGTCCGAACGTCGTTTTTCACAACGGGGAACCTTTTGACGCGGACAGCGTCAAGTACACCCTGGAACGCTATTTGGATCCCCAAACGGGGTTCCCGGCGCTCGGCTTCATCGGTTCCGTGGAGAAGGTCGAGGTGGTGGACCCCCTGACCATCCATTTGATCACCCGTTATCCCGACGGGCTCCTGCTCAACCGCCTGGCGGGCTTCGTCGTGATGGTCCCCCCCGAGTATATCCGCAAAGCGGGGGAGGAAGGGTTCGCCGCCCGTCCCGTCGGCACGGGGGCCTTCAAATTTCAATCCTGGGAAAAAGGGCGGCAGATCGAATTGGTTCGGAACGAGAATTACTGGGGACCCGCCTCATCCCACGTGGACCGTCTCGTCTTCAAGTTCCTTCCCATGGAGCGCCAGGTGGAGGCGCTCCTGAAAGGCGAGGTGGACATCCTCACCAGCCTGCCCGGCACGCAGACGCTGGACGTCCAACAAAACCAAAACACCTACGTCATCAAGAAGCCCTCGTTCTACACCATCGCGGGCGCCTTCAACATCTGCCGCGGCCCGCTGGCCAACCGGCGCGTCCGCCAGGCCCTGAACATGGCCGTGGACAAAAAGGACCTGATCCGCTACGACGTGCTGGGCAACGGCATCCCCCTGGGAACCCTGACGCTGCCGGGGGAAGCCGGACACAACCCGGACATCCGGCCGTACCCCTACGATCCGGCGGCCGCCAAACGAATCCTTCGCGAGGAGGGCCATGCGGAAGGGTTCGTCCTGAAGGCCTTCGTGAAGGCCAACGTCCTCCGCACGGCCAAGATCCTGTCCACCCATTTGGAGCGGGTCGGCGTGAAGCTGGACATGACCGAAGTCGCGGACGCCGAATTGTTCGAATACCTCAAGAACCGGGATCAATGGGACATCCTTCTGGCGGACTGTCCCGACCCGATGTACAGCGCTTTTTTCATTCCGGCGGCGTTCCTGTCCTCCCAGTCGCCTTTCTCGCTCTGTCCCAACCCGGCCCTGGACGAGCGCCTCGGCAAGATCGTGGGGACCTTGGACCCCCAGGGACAGGAAAACCTCTTCCGGGAAATGGACGACCACATCTTCAACGAAGCCCTTTGCCTCTTTACGTATCAACGGATACGGACTTATGGATTGAGACGGGGCGTCCGTTTCACGCCCCACACCTCCGGCATGTCCTATTTTCACACGGTTTCGTTCGAGGAAAAATCATGAGCCGCCGAAGCTCCGCGGCCCTGATCGTGGGCCATCTCGAGCGCATGCCCAAACGGTCTTTCGCCGACCTGACCGTCCGTCCCCTGCTGAAGCGATGGTCTTACAAAAACACGACGGTCATCCACGAATCCCTCCCCCGCGGGGGACGCCTGCCCAGCGTTTATCACAAACGCACCGGGGAGCTCCTCTATTGCGTCAAAGGGCGGGCATGGGCCACGCTGGATGGGAGGCGTTTCCGCCTGAGGGAAGGCAGCGTCGTGTGGATCCCTCCCGGCGTCAGACACACCTTCTCGGCCATCACTCCGAAAGTGGAGGCCATCTCTGTTTTTTGGCCGGCCTTGAACCTCCAAAAGAAGGCCGACGTCCACGTGGACCAGGACAAATGACCGAGATCGCCGTCCCATGAAAACCTACCTGGCCAGGCTGGGCCTCGCCCAGCGGCTCTTCCTCTACGTCATCCCCACCGCCCTCCTGGGGATCTTCGTCCTGGGCACCTCCGCGTACCTGATTTTCAAAAACCACATCCTCACCGGCGTTCAAAACGAAATTCAGATCCTGGGGCAAAACGCCTCCTTCAGCCTCTCCGCGTTTTTCCGGCAGCGCAAGAACGACCTCCTGACCGTCTCCGAATCCCCGCTGTTCACGGACTATCACAACAACCGCTCCTTCGGTCTCTTGCAGGAGGCCGAAACCTACCGCCAGGAGATCGAGCACCATCTCCTGACGTTCTGCCAGCGGGCCGGGGTGTACGACCGCGTCGTGTTCGTGGACGCGGACGGGGCCGAGTTGTGCAAAATCGAGTCCTCCCGGATCGTGCGCCAACGGGGCCGGTGGCGCGAGCCCGCGCTCATGGAGCGACTGCGCCGAATGCCCGCCTCCGCCCATCGCGAGTGGTTCTCCGTCCGGACGGCCGACGGCGGGCCCGCCGTGTCCTACGCCAAACCCCTGTTCAGCCCGGCCGGCGAATTCATCGGGTTCGTCCTCATGGAGTGCTCCCTCAAGCCCGTGAAGGTCCTGCTGCGGGGCCTGCGCCTGGGATCTTCCGGCTGGGCCTCGCTGACGGATCAGGACGGCCGCGTCCTCTTTCAAGAGGGAGCCCCCAAGCCCCAGGGCATGGGCACCCTCACCAGCGACGCCTCCATCGGCGGCACCCCGTGGAAAGTGGCGGTGGGGGCGGAGGCGGAGGAGTTCCTGAAGCCTTTGGACCAGATCAAGGTCCTGACCACGGCCCTCGGCGTTTTTTGCGGGCTTTTGGTGACCTTGTTCATCTATCTGCGGGTGCAGTCCCTGGTGCGGCCCATCCACCACCTGGTGAAGGCCACCAAGCGGATGGAGGCGGGGGACCTGTCCGGCCGCGTGGCCGCGACGCGTCAGGACGAGCTCGGCACCCTGGCCCGGTCCTTCAACACCATGGCGGAGAGCCTGGAGCAGCGGACCCGGGATCTGGAGGCGCGGGTGCGGGAATTGACCGCTTTCCAGGAGATGGAGACGGCCTTCCGGGAAAAACTGGACGAGGAGACCATCCTGAGGACCTGCCTGGAGGTGATGGCGCGCGGCTTTTCCTTTGATCGGGCCGCGCTCTACTGGGTGGACCGCGGGAAAAACGAAATCGTGGGGCGCCTGCTTTACGGCGCGGAGAAGGGCGCGGACGCCGTTCTCACGGAGACGTCCTTCCGCAAGCGGCGCACCCCGCTGGGCGGCGAAGACATCCTGAACTGGGTGATCCGCCACCAAACCCCTGTCCTGGTCAAGGACCCCGACAGAGATCCCCGGATGAACCGGGACTACGTGCGCGAGGCCAAGACCCGCGAGTTCGTCATGGCCCCCATCCGTGTCAAGGACCGGACCGTGGGGGTCTTCACGGCGGACAACTATTACAGCAAACGCCCTTTGGGCGAAGGGGACAAGGAAGGGCTGACGCTCTTCGCCAACGCCGTGGGCCTGGCCCTGGAAAACGCCCTGCTCTTCCAGAACCTGGCGGAGTCCGAAGCCCGGTACCGCACGGTGCTGGAGAACTCCCCGGCCGCGGTCATCGGCCTGTCCCGGGAACACTGGATCACCACCTGGAACCACGGCGCGGAAGAAATGTTCGGGTACTCCGCGGCGGAGGTTGCCGGCAAGCCCCTCACCCTGCTTTTGGCCCCCGGATCGGAAGGGGAATTCCGCTCTTTGCTCTCGCAGCTCATGGAAAAGGGGGCGGTGCGCGACCACCCCATGCCGGGCGTCACGAAGTCGCGGAAGCGGCTGGACCTGAGCCTCTCCTGGGGCGGGGCCCACCGGGATTTTTGGATGAACCAGGAATGGGCGGTGGTCATCCGCGACGTGACGGACGCCAAACGGCTTCAGCAGCAGCTGATCCGCTCGGAAAAACATTCCGCCGTGGGCCAGCTCATCTCCAGCATCGCGCACGAGCTGAACAACCCTTTGCAGGCCGTGGTGGGGTACGCCCAGCTCCTGGCCAGCGAGCACCAGGCGCCTCCCGCCGAGAAAGGCCGCCCGAACGCGGACGCCCCCTCCTGGCGGCAGGACCTGCGCATGATCGTGGAGAGCGCCATCCGCTGCCAAAAGATCATCGACAACCTTTTGCTGTTCGTCCGCCAGGGAGAGGTCGAAAAACGTCCGGTGCCCCTCCATGAGGCGCTGCGGGCCGCCCTGGAGCTCCTGGAGTACAAACTCAAGAAAGCGGCCAACGTGGAGGTGGTCCTGCGCCTGCCGCCCCGCCTCCCCCCGGCCCACGCCAACTTCCAGCAATTGCAGCAGGTGTTCGTCAACCTGATCAACAACGCCTGCGACGCCATGTCCGGCTGGGACGGCCCCAAGGCCATCGCGGTGAGCGCGAGGGCGGACGGCGGCCGGCTCCTGGTCGAGGTGTCCGACTCGGGCCCCGGGATACCGCACGACGTGCAGGGGCGGATTTTCGAGCCCTTCTTCACGACCAAGCCGGAAGGACGGGGCACGGGGTTGGGGCTGGCGGTGTGCCGCCAAATCGTCACGGACCACGGCGGGCGGATGGGGTTCCGCAGCGCCCCGGGACAGGGGACCACCTTCTGGATCGAGCTTCCCGCCTCCGCCAAAGAGGAAAAACAGCCGCCCAAGGAGGACCGAGAGCTCCCGCCCGTGCCGGGAAAGGCCATCCTGCTCCTGGACGACGAGGCGCCGGTCCTGTCCCTGCTCCTCAAGGTCCTGGAAAAAGAAAGGGACCGGGTGGAGACCGCCTCTTCCCTCAAAGAAGCCACGCTCAAGGCGTCCCAAAGCCCCTTCGACCTGGTGATCACGGACATCCGTCTGGGAGAAGGCACCGGCTTGGACCTTTATGAAAACTGGGCCGCCCTTTTCAGCCACCCGCGGCCTTCTTTCCTTTTCATCACCGGAGACGTCCTGAACCTTCACACCCTCCAGAACCTGGAGAAGAAGGGACTCCCCATCCTGTACAAGCCCGTGGACCTCATGGTGTTCCGCCGCACCGTGCGCGACCTTCTGAACCGCGGCGTCTCCCGCCTTTAGCCGCCGCACGCCGTTCCGGCGAGCGGGACGGCGTGCCGCGCCCCCCGGAATTTTATACCCTTTGACCGTGGACGTGCTCTATCAGGACGATGACGTCATCGCGGTCTCAAAACCGGCCGGACAACCCGTGGTGCCCGGGCGCGGGGCCCCCGCGCGCGCGCCCTTGGTCAAGGAGGTATCGGATTTCCTCGGGGGGAAGGCCTTCGTGGTCCACCGTCTGGACGCGGAAACCAGCGGGCTGGTCCTTTTCGCCAAAAACGCGGCGGCCCACCGGCATCTTTCCCTTGAATTCGAGGGCCGGCGCGCCGCCAAAACCTATTGGGCCGCGGTGCAGGGCCGTCCCCCGGCGGAGGGCCAAGTGGACCGGCCCCTCCGCCGCTTCGGGTCCGGACGCATGGGGGTCTCGCCCGGCGGCAAGCCGGCCCTGACCCGTTATCGCGTCCTGGAACGGTTTCCCGGCGCCGCGCTCCTGGAGGTGGCGCCGCTCACGGGCCGCCAACACCAGATCCGGGTCCATTTATACGCGGTCGGACATCCTGTTCTGGGGGAAACGCGGTATGGGAAGGATTTTCCGGTGGGAGGGATCGGCCGGCTCATGCTGCACGCGCGGGCGCTGGCCCTGCGCGGTCCGGACGGGAAACTTTTGAATATGGCCGCGGAACCGCCGCGGGATTTTCAGGAAGTCTTGGAGGGTCTCAGAAAAAGGCCGGGTTGAAGCGTCACTCAACCGTCTCGGCCCTGTCCCAACGCTGGAGCCACCGCCTGACGGTGCGCAGCCCTTCGCCGGATTCCAAAAAACGCCTGCGCTCCAGGGCCTGGGCGCGGTTCGGCAGGCATTCATAATAGGCCAACAACAGCTCCCCCCCGATCTTCCGGCGCTTCCGCTCCTTTTTTTCCCGGACAAGCCGTCTCTCCAGGGGTTTCAAGGCACTGACGACCTGAATGGCGTTCTGTCTTTTCCGCGTGTCCCGGAGGAGGCAGACGTAGTACATGCCGGCGCCCTCTCAGAAGAGCCGTCTGGGGGCCAAGCGGTCCGTCCCCATATACGCCTTCAAGGCTTCCGGAACGGCGACCGTTCCGTCCGGCTGTTGGAAATTTTCAAGGATGGCGGCCATGACGCGGCCCACGGCCACGCCGGAGCCGTTGAGGGTGTGGACCAGGGCCCGGGAGCCGTCCTTGCGCTTGACCCGGACCCCGATGCGGCGGGCCTGGTAGTCCGTGAAGGTGGAGCAGGAGGAAATCTCCCGCCAGGCGCCGGGCGCGCCCCGGCCCTCCGCCGCGGACCGATCAGCCGCTCCCTCGCGGGACTTCTGGCCGGCGCCGTCGCCCGGCATCCACACCTCCAGGTCGTAGGTCTTGGCCGACGAAAAACCCAGGTCCCCGGCGCACAGCTCCACCACCCGGTAAGGAAGTTTCAGCCGCCGCAAGACCTCCTCCGCGTGCCCTGTCAAAATTTCCAGCTCCCGCAGCGAATCCTCGGGCCGCGCGAAGCGCACCAGCTCGATCTTGTTGAATTGATGGTTGCGGATGAGCCCGCGCGTGTCCTTCCCGTAGGAGCCGGCCTCCCGCCGGAAACAGGCGGTGTGCGCGCAGAGGGCCCTGGGCAGGGCGTCTTCCTCCAAGGTCTCGTCGCGGAAAAGGTTGGTCAGGGGCACCTCGGCCGTGGGGATCAAAAAGAGGTCGTCCTCCCGGCAGGCGTACAGCTCCTCCTCGAACTTGGGCAGCTGCCCCGTGCCCGTCATGGTGGTCCGGTTCACCAGGAACGGAGGGAAGACCTCCGTGTATCCGTGTTCCCGCGTGTGCAGGTCCAGCATGAACTGGATCAGGGCCCGCTCCAGCCGGGCGCCCTCTCCGAGGAGCAGGGCGAAACGGGCCCCGGAGAGCTTCGCCGCCCTGCCGAAGTCCAGGATCCCCAGGCCTTCCCCCACTTCCTGATGGTCCCGGACCGGGAAGGAAAAGGCCGGTTTTTTCCCCCAGGCACGCACCACCGGGTTCTCGTCCGGCCCCTTCCCCGGGGGCACGGAGCCGTCCGGCAGGTTGGGGATCCCCAGGAGGCCGTCCTGGACGCGCGCCTCCAGGGTTTTGGCCTTCTCCTCCAGCTCCTTGAGCCGCGCCTTGAGCTCCTCCATCTCCTTGAGAATCCCGGAGGCGTCTTTCTTTTCCCGTTTCAGGCGGCCGATCTCGTCCGCCGCCCGGTTGCGCCGGGTCCGCAGGGCGTCCGCCTCGGCGTTGATCTTCCGCCAGTCCCCGTCCGCGGCCAGCACGTCCTCCAGCGCGGGCAGATAGCGCCCGCCCCGCCTTCGCAGGCCTTCGCGGACCGCCTCCGGCTGGGTCCGGAGCGTTTTAATGTCGAGCATGGACGATCTCCCCCGTCAAGAAAGAAGCAAGGATTTCCATATTAACAGAATTCTTTTTCCCCGGCAAAGCCGGGGCTACCCCTTCACCACGACCAGGGGCCGCAGCCGCGCCACCTTCCGGGAGAGCCCGGCCCGGTGGCACACCTCCACCACGTCGTCCACGTCCTTGTACGCGGAAGGGGCCTCTTCGGCCAGCCCCTTCCAGGAGGCGGACCGCACCAGGATCCCCCGCGCCTTGAGCTCCTCCTGCAGCCGGCGGCCCTCCACCCTCCGGGAGGCTTCCTTGCGGGACAGACGGCGGCCCGCGCCGTGGCAGGTGGTGCCGAAGGTTTCCGCCAGGGCCCGCTCCGTGCCCACGGCCACGTACGAGGCCGTGCCCATGGTGCCGGGGATCAACACGGGCTGGCCCACGGCCCTGTACGGCTCCGGCACCTCCGGGTGTCCGGCGGGGAAGGCCCGCGTGGCGCCCTTGCGGTGGACGCAGACCTTGACGCGGCGGCCGTTCACCCCGTGCTCCTCGATTTTGCCGATGTTGTGGCAGACGTCGTACACCACCTCCATGCCCAGGTCCCGCGGCGAAACGCCGAAAACGCGCAGGAACGTCTCCCGGACCCAATGGGTGATGGCCTGGCGGTTGGCCCGGGCGTAGTTGGCGCCCGCGGACATGGCGCCGAAGTAATCTTGCCCCTCGGGCGAGGAGAAAGGCGCGCAGCAGAGCTGGCGGTCCGGCAGGGAGAAGCCGTACTTGCGCGCCGCCGCCTGCATGACCGCCAGGAAATCCTCGCAAATCTGGTACCCGCAGCCGCGGGAGCCGGTGTGGATCATGACCGTGATCTGTCCGGGGAAGAGGCCGAACGCGGACGCGACGTCGGGCTCGAAAACCTCTTCCACCCGCTGGACCTCCAAAAAATGGTTGCCGCTTCCCAGCGTGCCCAGCTGCTCCCGTCCCCGGGCCGCGGCCCGCGCGCCGGGGAGCGCCGGGTCCGCGGTGTCAAGGACCCCTCCGTCCTCGCAGGCCTCCAGGTCCTCGCCCTCCCCCAGCCCCCGCTCCACGGCCCAACGGGCCCCCTGCCGGAAAACCCGCCGCACGTCCTCCTCGGACAACCGCAGGCGGCCGGTGGACCCCACGCCGGAGGGCACGTTGTGGAACAACGCGTCGGCCAGGGGCTCCTGCCGGCGTTCCAGGTCCTTGACCGAAAGACGGGTCCTGAGCAGCCGGACGCCGCAGGAGATGTCGTACCCGATGCCGCCCGGAGAGATCACGCCCTCGTCCACCGACACCGCGGCCACGCCGCCGATGGGGAAGCCGTACCCCCAATGGATGTCCGGCATGGCCAAAGAGGCCCCCACGATCCCCGGCAGGCAGGCCACGTTGGCCACCTGCTCCGCGGCTTTCTCGTCCAGGATGTGCCGGACCATGGGCTCGTCCGCGTAAATGACGCCTTCCACGCGCATGTCTCCCGCGCGGGGAACCCGCCAGCGGTAATCGTCTATTTTTTCAAGCGGGGGAGGCATGGAAAAAACGGGCTGTTCCGGGAAAGGAAGACGCTCCGGAAGGGAAGGACGATCGCGGAAACCCCGGCCCGCCGACTGGGGAAACCCTCAGATCTTCTGCAGGATCTCCTGGTACTGCCGGGCCCGGGCCGTGACGTCGGCCCAACGCACCTCCGCGGCGGAGCCGTCGCCGAAAAGGTCCCGGGAGACGCCCACGGCCGTGGCGCCGGCCAGCAGGTAATCCCTCAGGTTCTGCAGGGTGACCCCGCCCGCGGGCATGAGGGGGATGTCCGGGAAGGGTTCCTTCAGGAACTGGACGTATTCCGGCCCGCCCACGGAGCCGACCGGGAAGATCCGGACCAGGTCGGCGCCCAGGGACCAGGCGCGGACCACCTCCGTGGGCGTCAGGCAGCCCGCGCCGCAAAGGACCTTGCGGCGTTTGGCCAGTTTGAGGACGGCGGGGTCCGTGTGGGGCGTCATCAGGAATTGGGCGCCGCAGTCCAGGGCGTCGCCGGCGCTCTTTTCCGTGAGGACCGCGCCCGCGCCCACCAGGAGGCCGGGACGCCGGAAAAATTCCCGGATGACGTCCGCGGCCCCCACCAGGGTCATGGGCACCTCCACCAGCTTGAAGCCGCCGCGGCACGCCGCCTCCACCGCCTGCTGGGCCTGGACGGCGTTGCGGGCGCGGATCACCGCGGTCAGGCGGTGCAAACGGACCCATTCCAGCGCTTTTTCCCGAGGCCAAAGAATCTTGCCGACATTTCCCATGCGTCCCCCTTCCCTCGATGCCTTCGCAAAAAAACCCTGCGCCGGGCAGGGTGTCGTTCAAATCCTCAGCGAGACCGGCGGCCCGGCCGCGGGGCGGTCATCTTCCCACCAGCGCGAAAAAACGGTCCTGATACTCGTCGAACCAGCGGTACTCCTGGAGCTTCCGCGCCAGGTCCTTGACCCGCGCCGGGTCTTGGCGGGCCTGTTGGAACAGGACTTCGATCTCGCGCCGGCGCCGGTTGATGTCCGCCTGGGCCGGGTCGAAGAGGCCTCTCTCCTCCAGCTCGCGCACGTTGGCCGGGAAGGATTGGGAGGTTTCCTCCAAGATGAACCGCATCAGGCTCAACTGCCACCCCTCCTCCGGCCCGCGGATCACGGCGGCCCGCGCCACGCCGCGCTCGTCCAGGTCTTTCTGGATGTTGCGCGCCAGCTCGCGCGCGTCCAGGCGGTGGGGTTCTGTGGAGTGGAGCCGGTGTTGAAAGGTGTACTCCACCCCGCGGAACGCGTCCTGAAAATGGTCCTTGAGCCACCGTTCGAAGCGGTCGGCGTTGGGGCCGAACCCCTCGAACCGCCGGGAGAGCGCCTCGGGCGTGAGGATCTGGGGCTTGGCGGCCGTGACCTGGCCCGTGCGCAGGGTGGCCATGGGCGGCAGGAGGGAAAGGGAGGTCACCAGGTTGTACTGGATTTCCGTGGACCCGAAGGTGGCCAGACGGTGGCGCGGGAAACGGACCACCTGGGTCTGCCGCATGATTTCCTCGAATTTTTTGTACGTATTCACCGCGGGTCTTTCATCGACAGAGGAACGAATGAGAAAAGGGGATTACCGGGACGGCGGGGCGTCTGACACCACGGGCGTTTCCTCTTCCAAGTCCAGTCCCGGATCCGACGGCTCCCCGGCCAAAGGCTCTTCCACGGGGTACGCGGGCGAAAAAGAGGTGTAAATCACGTAAAAAAGACCCGCGAAAATCGCGCCCCCCAAAACCCACGCCCCTATTTTTTCGGCTCGGTTCATGATGATCCGCCCTCCCGGCCATAAAGCCCTCTTTCTTTTCATATAATAGCATAAACACTCTTTTGAAAGCCCCGGGGGAACCCATGTTCAAAGTCACTCGCGAAATCCAATTCTGCTACGGACACCGTCTCATGGATTACAGGGGGAAATGCCGCCATCCGCACGGACACAACGGCCGCGTGGAGGTGGAGCTGTCCACCCGCCGCCTGGACAAACGGGGCATGGTCATGGACTTCGAGGAAATCAAGCAACGCCTGCAGACCTGGATCGACGAGCGGCTGGACCATCAGATGCTGCTGCGGAAGGACGACCCCCTGGCCGCGGTATTGCGAAAGCTGGGGGAACCCCTTTATCTCTTCGACGACAACCCCACGGCCGAAACCATCGCCCGGGAAATCTTCCGGATCGCCCGGAAAAAAGGGCTGCCCGTGACCCGCGTCACCCTATGGGAAACGGACAAGTCCTATGCGACTTATAGCCAATGAAGGCCAAAGAAAGTTAAAGAAGGTCGGGGAAGGCTAATAATACACTTTGTCTTGCACTGTCCCGCTCTTTGGCTTTCCGGGGCATTCTATTGGCTTTCTTCTTCCGGTCTTGTAATTTCCACCCCCGCGTGGTCCATGCCCGGCAGCACGCTCTTCCGGACGCGGACGGTCGCGCGCTTGATCCGCCCGTCCCGCAGAGCGGCCCGCGCCGCGGCCTCGGCCACGGCCTCGATCAGCCGGAAGGCCCGGGGTTCCACCGCGCGCCGCACCCGTTCCGCCACGGCCGCGTAATCCACGGTCTTCCTCAGGTCGTCCCGGGCCCCGGCCGCCTTCAGGGGCAGCTCCAAATCCACGTCCATCCAAAGCCGCTGGGGAAAGGCCCTCTCCCGGGCGGTGCACCCCACGCGCATGTGCAGTTCGATGTCCCGCAGGAAAATCCTGTCCATGTTTTCCCCCTCAGCCCGGCAGGGCCACGAACTCCAGGTCCAGGGGCTCCCCCGTGACGTTCTCGATGTAATAGGGGACGTCCGGCGGGACCAGCAAATAGCCGTAGCTGATCTCCTTGTCCGAGGAGCCGATGTACGCCATCCCTTTGCCGCGGCTCACGCGGAAAATGACCTTGCGGCCGGATTCCCTCTGGGTCACGGTCCGGCACCCCGCGGGCACGGTGAAGGCGCCCACGGCCTGCGGCGACTGGGTCGGCAGGAGGCCCTGGGAATGGTAGAAAGGGGCGATGTCCACGTTCACCTGGCGCGTGTGTTCCCCCGGCGCCACCACGCAGGCGACGCGGCCGCGGGTCCGGACGGGGAGCCTCTCCAGCGATTTGAGCAGGCCCCATTCGTTCTTGAGCAGCACCTCGTCCAGGCTGGACTGCCCCGGGGGGGCGTTGTGGACCAGCTTCTGCTGGGTCCGGGCGCGCAGGTCCGCGAACTTTTTCATGATCGCCCAATACAGCTGGCCGTCCGAAACGCCCGCCTCCCGCTGGAGGGGAACCTCCCGGGTCAGCGCCTCGTAATCCCGCTTGTACTCCTCCCAATAAAGCTCGATCAGCCGCTGCGCCGCCGGGTCCGGCGGCACGTCCCGGCCGCGGGAACGCCGCAGGCGCACCTTCTGCGTGGCCATGGACAGCTCCTGCACGTCCCCGTCCAGGGCCGTGGGCGGCGTGCTGCCCGCGATCTTGTAGTTCTCGTGGAGATCCCGGATGCGGTTCTCGCCGGTCTTGAGGGTCCTTTGGTAGTCGTGGTGGGCGGCGCGGGTCCTTTCCATGGCCAGGAGCAGGATCTCCTGCTTCTTGGCGAGGAACACCTTGTCCTGGGCCGCGGGCGCGGCTTGGGCCGGGCAAAGCCGTCCGGCCCCCCCGCACAGCAGGACGGCGGCGGACGCCGCCAAAAGGTTTCGGCGCAAGGGATCCATGTCCTTCAGATTCTACCAGCTTGCAAGCCCGAAAAGAAGCGCCCGCCCCTTTTTCCCGGGCCGGGGCCCGGCGCGGTCAGTCCGTGAACCGGATGTGGAGCCCCCCCCGCAGGGTGCGTCCGGGCTGGGGCAGGAAGGTGGGGGCCGAGGTGGCGGGATGGGACCCGAAAGCTTCGGCATGGCGTTTGTCCAAAAGGTTGTCCGCGGCGAAGTACAGCTCCGCCCCGAGGATTTTTTTGGCCGCCCGCAGACCCCACAGCGCGCGCGAAGGAAGAACAAGCCCCTGTTCGTCGTCCAACTGGAACCGCTTGTGCACGTATTGGAGGGTGCTGGTCAGGCTCCACCGCCGCGCCGTGGTCCACGTCAGCTGAAGGTTGGCGATGTGCCGGGGGGTGAGCCGCAGGGGCACGAAGCGGCCCGAGGCCGCGGCGCCGCCCACGGCCCGCTGGTACGCGTAGTTGAGCCTCTGGCGGAAGGGCCCGGCTTGGACCTCGGCCTCCACCTCCGCCCCGCTGATTTCCGCCCGGGACGCGTTTTCGTACGCGGTCGCCGCGGGCGCGATCCTCTCCCGCAAACGCGTGTGGAAGCCGGTCACGTTGATGTACGTTTTTTCCGCGGGCCGGAACCCGAGCCCGAGGTCATAGGTCCAGGCCGTCTCCGGGCGGAGGTCCGGGTTGCCGCCGAGGGCGCCGGAAGGAAAAAGCTCGTCGAAGGAGGGGGCCCGGAAAGACCGGGCCGCGGTGCCGGACAGTTTCCAGCGGTCCGTGAGGCGCAGGACCGCGGCGAAGCGGGGGTTCACCACGTTGCCGAAGGCGCTGTGCTGGTCCAGCCGCAGCGCCGGGACCAGGCTCAGCCGGCCCAGGTCCAGGGACTCCTGGGCGTACACCCCCCAGTCGGTCACGTGATGGAGGGCGGGCGCGGCGCCGCGGGTTTCCTGCCGGTCCCGCTCGTACGCGGCGCCCAGGGTCAGGCCGCCGGGCAGAAAGAAACGGGTGTCGTTCCCCGCGATGCGGCGGGTCCGGTCGAGGGAGGGCGTCGCGTCTTCCCGCGGCCGGACGCGGTCATCCTGAAGGGAGCCGTAGAAAAGGCTCTGCGCCGTCCCCCATCCCCCCAGCGGGAACACCGCTTGAAGCCGGCCGGCGTTGATGTCCCGCTCCATCCGTCCGTCGGGATCCGACGCGACGCGCTCTTTGTTCCCGTCCCATTGGGCGATGGGGATCAGGGTCCCGCGGGGGTCCCCGGCGTCATGGTCGGAACGGGACAGGTCCAAAGAAAACCGTGCGCCGTTTTCAAAAGCGTACCCCGCGTTGCCGGACACGGAAACGTTGCGGGCGTCTCCGTTCCGTTGGAAGCCGTTGGTGAAATACCGGCTGGCGCTCACATGCCCGTCCGCCCGTTTGCCCCGGCCCCCCGCCTCCCCCCGGTAAATTTGGGTGAGGAAGGAACGGATGTCCCAGTCGATGGAGGATTCCGGCCGGTCCGCCCCGTGGCGTTTGGTGATGACGTGCACCGCGCCGCCCAGGGTGTTGGCGCCGTACAGCATGGCCGAGCCGCCGCGCACGATTTCGACGCGGTCAACGGCCCACACCGGAATCTGCGACAGGTCCGCGGCTTGGGCGGACACGCCGCCCACGGGCCGGTCGTCCACCAGGACCTGCACCTGGGCGGGATCGGGAACGCCGCGCAGGCGCAAGGTGGAAAAAGAACCCAGGGTGCCGGTCCGGCCCACGTCCGCGGCCGGCAGGAGGTCCAGCGCCTCGTCGAGGGTGTGGGCCCCGGTCTGCCGGATTTCCTCCCCGCTGATCACGGAAACGTTGGTGGGCAGGCGGTCCAAGGAGACCGGACGCCGCGTCAGGGACAGGAACGGCGGCGGCTCCGCCCGGGACTCTTCGTCGGCCCGCGCCGGCGGGACGGCGGTCCACAGGACCCAGCCGCAGGCCGCGGCCGCCGCGATCCGTTTCACGGCAGGGACCAGGCCCCGCAGAGCCCGCAAAAATCCGCCTCCGGAACGGAAAGGGCCGCGCCGCAGTCCGGGCAGGCCCGCCGGCCCGCCGGGGCCCGGCGCGGCGGTCCGAACTGGGACCGATACAGCTTGTAATAATAGAGGTGTTCCTTGTCCCGGATTTTCACTTTGTCGATCCGCGCGAAGGCCTCCGCCTCCTTCTTGAATTCGTCCGTCGAGAGCGCCGCTTCGAAAAAACCGGTGAGGCCGGCGCTGCCGGACCCCGTTTCCGCCGGGCATTTCTCCCGCCACAGGATGTCCTCCGGCAGGTCCCCTTCCAAGGCTTGCCGCAACAGGACCTTGCCGTGCCTGCGCCCGTTCCGTTCCCCCACCAGGAGCCGGGGCGGCGCCTTTTCCGCCAGGGCGCGCACCTGGGGGTGCAGATAGGGAGACTGGACCGACACCTCCAGCCGCCGGCCCAGGGCCGCGGCGCCGAAGGTCATGGTCTTCCAAAGGCGGCGCAGGGAGGCCTTGAGCTCCTGCGGGGCCTGGGAATGGAAGAATGCGTATCCGGCGAACAACTCGTCCGCCCCGTCTCCCGTCAACACCGCCGGGAAATGCATCTCGCGGGCCGTCAGGAGCGCCGCGTGCTGGGGCAGGGCGTTGCGCAGGACCGCGGGGTCGAAGGTTTCCAGGAGTTTAACCGTTTGGGGGAGGACCCGCAACAAATCGTCGAAGGACGGCTTCACCAGAATGTGCGTCAGCCCCAGCATCTTGGCGGCCCGGGCCGCGGGCTCCTCGTCCCGGGACCCGCCGCCCACGGACACGGTGATGGCCGCCAAGGGGCGCAACCGGGACGCCAGAAAAGCCAGGACGGCGCTGTCCAGGCCGCCGGAAAAGAGGATGGCCGGGGCGTCGGCCTCATCCCGCAGGATCCTTTTCAGCAGGTCGCGCAGGGAGCGCGGAAGATCGGGGGCGTCCGGTTTTTCCATGGGGAACGCTTCAGGACGCCAGGAGCGCGAGGAGCATGACGACTTCGGTGAGCTCGCAGACGGCGCCGAGGGTGTCGCCCGTGTACCCCCCGATCTTTCCCTTCACCCAGGCGGCGAAGGCCCAGGCCGCGGCCAGGCAAACCGGGGCGACCCAGAGGCCCTGGTCCTTCCGGACCAGGAACGATCCGCCCCACAGGGACAACAGCGCCCAGGCGACTTTCCAGGGGCCGCGGCCGCCCTGGAACGGCGAGGCCAGGCCCCCCTGGGACCGGACATAGGAGAAGAGCCCCAGGACCCCGGCCATGGCGCAGCGGCCCGCCAGGGGCGCCAGGAGCAGCGCCGACCCGCGCTCCGCGTCCGGCAAGGCATAGACCGCCGCGATCTTCAGGGACAGGACGCCGGCCAGGGCCGCCACGCCCATGGGGCCTGAGCCCGGTTCCCGCATGATCTCCAGCATCCGGTCCCTGGACCGGAAACTCAGCAGGCCGTCCGCCGCGTCCGCCAAACCGTCCGCGTGCAGGCCGCGGGAGAGCGCGGTCCAGGACAGGACGGTCAGCACGGCCCGGACCGCGGGAGGGAAAACCATGCCGTACGCCCCGTCCGCCGCGGCCAAAGCCGCGCCCAGCAAAAGCCCGATCACCGGGAACCACCACGCGGCCCGCGCCAGGGCGCGGGAATCTTCGTGGATGGACCGGGGGACGGGAAAAACCGTCAGGAATCCGAGGGCCGCGAGGAACGATTTGATGGGAAGGCCCTCTATTGCGACGCGGCCGCGCCCTCCGCCGCACGGGAGACGCCGGCCTCCTCAAACGTGGCCACGTCCGTCAGGAGCCGCGCGGCCGCGTCCGCCAGCGGCATGGCCAGGGCCGCGCCGGTCCCTTCGCCCAGGCGCAGGCCCAGGTCCAGGAGGGGCCTCTTCCCCAGCCGGTCCAGCACGATCAAATGTCCCCGTTCCGCGGAACGGTGCGCGGCCACGGCATAGTCCATGGCCGCGGGGCAGAGGCTTTGGGCGATGAGCGCCCCGGCGCCGGAGATGAATCCGTCCACCAGCACGGGCTTCCGGCGGGCGGCGGCGCCGAGGATCAGGCCGGCGATGGCGCCGATCTCAAATCCCCCGACCTTGGCCAGCACGTCCACCCCGTCCCGGGGGTCCGGGGCGTTGACGGACAGCGCCCGCTCCACCACGCCGACCTTCTGTTTCCAACGGTCCTCGTCGATGCCGGTGCCGCGCCCGGTCACGTCCTCCGAGGACCGTCCCGTGAGCGCCGCGGCCACGGCCGCGCTGGCCGTGGTGTTGCCGATGCCCATGTCCCCGGTCCCGAACAGGTCCGTGTCCTCCGCCAGGTCCAGGGCGATCCGGAGGCCCGCCTCCAGGCAAAAGACCGCGGTCTCCCGGGACATGGCCGGGCCGCGGGCGATGTTGGCGGTGCCGTTCCCGGCGCGGCGGGACAGGATCTTCCCTTCCAGGTCGCTCAGGTCCGCGGCCACGCCCATGTCCACCACCACCACGGACGCGCCCGTCTGCCGCGCCAGCGCGTTGACGCCCGCCCCGCCTTGCGCGAAGTTGCGCACCATCTGGGGCGTGACCTCCGCCGGGTATTGGCTGACGTTCTCCGCGGTCACGCCGTGGTCCGCGGCAAAAGTGACGATGGCTTTTCGCGCCAGGGGCGGCGGGACGCGCCCCGTCATGGCGCAGAGGTCCTCGGCCAGGTCCATGAGCCGGCCCAGGGCCCAACGCGGCATGGTGAGCCGCTCCAGGCGGGCCCGGGCCTCCGCCCGGGCGCCGGCGTCCGACGGCGCGATGCTTTTCAAAGTCGCTTCCAAAAGCGTCATGGGTCGCTCCTCTCTTCTTTGAGTTTCAGGGGCAGGCCGCTGACCAGGAAGACCGCCTCCTGCGCCGCCGCGGCCGCCGCCTGGTTGCAGCGGCCCAACAGGTCCCGGTACAGACGGGAATCCGCGTCCTCCGGCACGAGGCCCAGGTTCACCTCGTTGCTGACGAAAACGGCCGTGCCCTTCTGCCTCCGCAGGACGGACAGCGCCTCCCGCATCCGGCGCGCCACCCCGTCCTCATCCAAACGATAGCCCTTTTGGCGCGCCTGATAAAGGAGGTTGTTGACCCAGAGGCCCAGGCAGTCCACCAGCACCACCGGGTAGGCGCGGGCGCGCCTCAAGGCGCCGGCCAGGTCCTCGGGCTCCTCCAGGGTCTTCCAGCGTTTCAAGCCCCGGTCCCGGCGGTGGCGGGCGATGCGCGCCTTCATCTCCGGGTCAAAGGGCGTGGCCGTGGCCAAAAACAACCGGGGCCCGGAAAGGGCCTCCCCCCGCGCGAGGGCGTACGCGCTCTTGCCGCTGCGGGCCCCGCCCGTGACGAAAATAATTTTCCTCACGGCTTGAATTGACCCACGGAGACGACGCGCGGCCTCCCGCGCTTCACGCGCACCACGGACACGGTCCCCTGCGGCACCCGGACCGTCGGATAGCGGCTGAGCCCCATCCCCTTCCACAGGCAGAGCAGGGACCGGATCACGCCGCCGTGGGACACCGCCAGGACCTCCCGCGCCGGATGGCGGAGCAGGGCTTTCCGGACGCGCCCCAGCCGGCCGCGGAAGGAACGGAGCGACTCCCCGCCGGGAAAACGGAATCTCCGGGAAAAATGCGCCCAGCGGTCCACGCCCTCCGGGTCGCGGCCCCGGATCTCCTCAAACGTCAACCCCTCCCAGCGGCCGAAATCCATCTCGCGCAGGTCGGGCCAAAGCCGGAGGGAACCGTTCAAGCCGGGGGCCAGGAGCCGGGCGAAGGCCCGGGCCCGGCGCAGAGGGCTGGAGAGCACGGCCAGGCCGGGCCGGCCGCGGAACCGCGCGGACAGGCGGCGCGCCTGCGCCCGGCCCCGGGAAGAGAGGGGCACGTCCGTTTTGCCGATGAACCGGTTTCGGTGCCGGGAGGCGATGGCGCCGTGGCGGACCAAATAGATCGTCTTGTCCGCGGACAACATCGGCCTTTTTCCGATTTGGCTCAAAAGTCGATCCCGGGCTTGGCGGAAAAGCCCTTCTCATAGGGGTGCTTCACCAGCCGCATCTCCGTCGCCAGGTCCGCGGCCTTCACCAGGGCCGCGGGGGCGTCGCGGCCCGTCAGGACCACGCTGACGCGGCGCGGGCGCGCCTTGAGCGCGGCCAGCACGTCCTTCAAGCGGAGGAATTTGTGGTGAAAGGCGTACGTGATCTCGTCCAAAATCACCACGTCGTGTTTCCCGGCGGCCACGAGGCTTCGCGCTCGCTCCCACGCGGCTTGGGCGGCGCGGGCGTCCTCCTGCAGATCATGGCTCTCCCAGGTGAAGCCCAGGCCCAGGGTGTGGAACTCCATGCCCGGCGTTTTGGCGGCCATGTCCCGCTCGCCCGTGCGCCAGTCCCCCTTGATGAACTGCACCACCGCCACCTTGAGGCCCCGGCCCAGGGCGCGGAACGCCAGCCCGAGCGCGGCCGTGGTCTTGCCCTTGCCGTTGCCCGTGTACACGATGACCAGGGAGTCCTTCGGTTTCTTCATGCGGTCAGCCGATGGGTTTGTCCGCGAACCCGCGCAACAGCAGGACCAGGAAAAAGGGCCCGCCCAGGAGCGCGGTGATCACGCCCACGGGGATCTCCAGGGGATGCATGACCGCGCGGCCCACCGCGTCGCACAGGACCAGGAACGCGCCGCCCGCCAGGAGCGAGAAAGGCGCCAGCTCCCGGTGTCGCGGCCCCACCACCAGGCGGCCCATGTGGGGCACGATGAGCCCCACGAACCCGATGGGCCCGCAGACCGCCACCACGCCGCCCACCATGAGGGACGCTGCGAAGAAAAGCGTTTTCTTCGCCCGGGGCACGTCCACGCCGCGGCCCGCGGCCAAATGTTCTCCCAGGACGAACAAATCCAGCTCGCGCAGGAGCAGGAGGATGGCGGCCAGGCCCACGGCCGCGAAAGGCGCCAGTTGGATCAAGGGCCCGTACCCCACCACCTGCAAACCGCCCATGAGCCAGCGCGTGACCCGGAAGGAGGTGGTGACGTCCGCGGTGTACTGGATGAAGAGGATGACGCTGGTGAAAAAATAGCTCACGGCCACGCCGGCCAGGAGCAAAGTGGCGGTGGTGAAACCGCGGCCCGCCCGGGTCAGGCCGTACACCAGGAAGATGGAGATCGCCGCGCCCAGGAACGCGGACAAAGACACCCCGGAAACGCCCAGGGCGCCCGCCACCAAACCCGCGCGCACGTACAGGGCCGCGCCCAAGGAGGCGCCGCTGGACACGCCCAAGGTGAAGGGCGTGGCCAAAGGGTTGCGGAACAGGGACTGGAACGCCATGCCGCTGGCCGCCAGCGCCGCGCCCGCCAGGAACCCCAGGCCCACCCGGGGCACACGGATGCGCCAAAGGATTTCTTGGCCCACCGGCGACCCTGTGCCCAGCTCCGGCACGCCCCAGAACACCGCGGCCGCCACCACGGCCAGGGACGCCGCCGCGGCCGCGGCAAAGAACCGGCCCCTGTGCTCCGGCCGGACCATCATGGATGCTCCCGGTGCACGGCCAGACGCAGGGGCGGGTCTTCCAAGATGTCGAAGGGCAGGCCGTACAATCGCTCCAGCACTCCCGGCGTCAGGAAATCCGCGGCCGGGCCGAAAAATTCCACGACGCCGTCCTTCAGGGCCAGCACCCGGTCCCCGCAGAGCGCGGCCAGGTTGATGTCGTGGGTCACCATGACGATGGTGGCGCCGCCGTCCCCGTGCAGCCGCCGCAGGAGGCCGCGGATCTCGGCCTGGTGCCGCGGATCCAGGAAGGTGGTGGGCTCGTCCAGGAGGAGCAACGGGGCCTCCTGCGCCAGGGCCGCGGCGATGTACACCTTCTGTTTCTCGCCGCCGCTCAAGGAACAGACCGGCCGGGCCGCGAATTCCAGGGCGCCGGTCCGGGACAGGGCCTGGCGCGCGGCGCGCCTGTCCGCCTCTCCCAGGGACTGGAACCTGTCCAGATGGGCGTACCGGGACAGGAGGACGAAATCTTCGGCGGTGAAGGGGACGGTTTCCCCGTCGGTTTGGGGGACATAACTCATCCACCGGGCCAGTTCCCGCCGGCTGTAGGACGACAGGGGCCGGCCCGCCAGGAGGCATTCTCCTTCCGCGCCCTCCGCCAGGCGGAGCAAACATTGAAGAAGGGTGGTCTTTCCCGCGCCGTTGGGGCCCGTGACACACAGGAATTCCCCCCGGCGCAGGTGGAAAGAAACGTCCGACAGCACGGGCCGGGCCCCTCCCCGGCGGAAGGTCAGGCCGAAAACTTCCAGGAAAGGGCCGTCGTCTAACACGCCTTCACCCACATGACCACGGCCCAGCGGGCGCGGCCCTGTTGTGCGGGCAGGGCCCGGTGCGGCAGGAAGCGGTCCAGCACCAGGACATCGCCCCGCCGGACCGGCACGACCCGGCGCGGACCCGCGGGAAGGTCCTGGTCGGCGATATAGAAACGGCCGTCCCCCACGGGCCTGTGGGGCAGGGGTTTTGTCCACGCGCCGGGCAGGACCTCCAGCGCGCCCGTGTCTTGGTCCACGTCGGAGAGCGGCATCCAGCAGGCGAGCCGCACGGTCTGACATCCCACGGGTTTGGTCCCATCTTGGGGAAAGTCCGTCACGTCCTGGTGCCAGGGGCTGCGGTGGACCGCCAGGGACGGCAGGCTGGCCCGGACCCGGATGGCCTGACCGGTCACGGTCAACGGATGGAGCAGGTCCCTCACCCGAGCGGACAGTCCCGCATGCGTGGCCAAGGCCGCGATCCGCAGGTCCCGCTGAGCGTCGGCCAGGACCGCCTGCAGGAGCACGCCGGCGTAGGCCCGGTCTTTTTGGGACGCCTTTTCCAGGCGGTCCTCCAAAGGTTCTTCCGGACAGCTGGTGTCGAACGGCGCCAGCAAGGCCCGCGCCACTCGGTCCACCGCGTCCTGCACCGCGCGCCGGAGGTCTTCCAGCTCCTCCGCGCGCAAAACACCGGGCAGGACGAGGAAACCCGACCCGCGCAGGGCGTTTTGTCCGGCGACCTCGCTGATCATGGTTTCCATGGGGCCTCCGGATGAAGGGCGCGGGCCAGGTCTTCGATGAACCGCATGAGGCGCGGCCCCGGGATGGCGAGGAAATCCTGGGTGAACACCAGGACGCGGCCGGTCCGCACGGCGCGCAAGGAAGACAGGTCCGACCACTCGACACGGACTTTGTCGGCAGGAGCGTTGGGCTCCAACTCCACGATCACGTCCGGGTCCAGCTTCAACAGACCCTCCGCCGACACCTCGGGATAGAAGATCAGTCCGGAAGGTACGGCGTTGTCCGCGCCGGCATACGCGAGGAGGTCGCCGTGGAAACTCCCCGGCGCGCCCACGCGGATCTCCCCGATCCCGCCGGCGCCGGTCATGCGGCGCGCCACGCAAAGAAGCACGCGGGGGCGGGGACGACCGGCCACGGTCCCGGCAATGCGGTCCAGGCGGCGCTGGAGCCCGTCGGATAAAGCGTTCCCGCGCGCCTCCGCGCCCGCGGCCCGGCCGATGGCCCGAAAGCTGTCCAAAACGGCCCGGACCGTGCGGTTCTCCACCTCCAGGATCGGGACCTTCATGGCCTCCAGGTTGTGTTTGACTTCCTTGTGCTCCGGCAGGAGGAGGAGCAGGTCCGGCCGGAGCGCGGCCACGGCCTCGAAGCTGGGCGTCACGTACCCGCCCACGCTCTTGATCTTTTTGACTTCGGGCGGGAAGTTGCAATAGTCCGTCACCCCGACCACCCGGTCCCCCAGGCCCAGCTCAAAGAGGGTCTCGGTGAGGCTCGGCGCCAGCGACACGATCCGTTGGGGCGCGGCCGCGCCCGCGTCGGCCGACTTTTCGCCCGCGCCAACGGCCGGCGCCGCCAGGCACAGCGCCCACAAAACGGCCGGCCAAAACCGGCCGCGGCCTGGGGCCTTCTCAGAAGGTGGCTTTGGCGCCCGCATAAAAGGCCCGGCCCGGCACCCCGAACCCGAACACCTCCTCGTACTCCTTGTCCAGCAGGTTCTCCACCCGCCCGAACAGCCGCACGTGCGGCAGGACCTCGAAGGAGGCCCCGACCTGCACCAGCGTATAGGACGGCAGGGTCACGCGCGCGGCCGGGAAAACGTTGAAGTTCAGGTCGTCCCGCTTTCCCACGTACACGGCGCCCGCTTGGACGTCGCCCCGGCCGAAATCCCAGGCCGCGGAAGCGCCGGATTTCTGCTTGGCCCGCCGGATCAGTTCCTGTCCCGTGGTCTTGTCTTCCGTGTCCGTGACGGTGTGGTTGGCCCTTAGGGCCAGGCCCTTGGCCGGCCGCCAGGTCCCCGTCATTTCCACGCCCTGGGACGACGCCTCGCTCACGTTTTTGTACGAGTTGGTCAGGCTGTCGTACTCGATGAGGTCCTCGAAGTCGTTCCGGAAATAGGTCGCGCCGAAGGACCCCCGCCCGCCCGCGAACAACTGCTCGAAGCCCGCGTCCCAGCCGATGTTTTCCTCGGGCTTCAGGTCCGGGTTGCCGTAGACCGGCGAGTAAAGCTGAAACAGGGAGGGCGCCTTGAACCCGGTGCCGTACGTGGCCTTGAGCTTGGTGGCGGAAGGGTGGACCCAGTACGCGGCCGTGACCCGGTACGTGTCCGCGGCGCCGAACCGGTCATGGTCGTCCCGCCGGGCGCCCAGGGTGGCGAAGAAGGCGTCCCCCAGGCGGATCTGGTCCTGGACGTAGTACCCGTTGGTGCGGGCGACCCGTTCATTGAAGTGGCTCGCGAAAGTTCCGAAAGAACTGACGGAAAAGTTGTCGATCTCCGCGGCCTCGCGCTCCGTCTCCGCGCCCAGGGTCAAAGTGTTGGTCCGGTGCAGGCGCAGGTCGCTCTGCCAGTCCAATTTCAGGATTTTGCTGTCGTAGCTGTCCCGGCGCGAGCTGCCGGGGTTGCCGGCGTCCACGGGGTTGTCGAAGTCCCGTTCATGGTCCGTGAGGGAGACCCCGGCCTTCTGGTCCCACAACCCCTCTCCCAGGTTCAGCCGGCCTTCGGTCCGCATGAAGAGCTGGCGGCTGTCCGCCCTGTCGTTCGGGTCGTCCCCGCTCTGGTCGATCTGGGCCCGCGACGTCGAGTACCGGGAAACGGCCTCCAGGCCCGTGCGGGCCGTGGGCCTAAAACCGACGCGTCCGGACAGGGAGGTGTTGCCGTACCCGTCCGCCTCCGTGGCGCCGAGCCGTTTTGCCTGGGCGGAAAAGCCTCCGGTGTACGAACGCGACGCCTCAAAAGCGTAGTGGGTCCGCTCGCCGCCGCCGCTCACGCCCGCCTCGGCCCGGGAGGTGTCGTAGCTGCCGCCTTCCGTGAGGAGCGAGACCCGGGGCCGGCCCGCCCCCTTTTTCGTGATCACGTTGATGACCCCGCCCATGGCGTCCGACCCGTAGAGCGTGCTCTGGGGGCCGCGGATCACCTCGATCCGCTCCACGTTGTCCACGCTCAGGTGCGCCAAATCGTAGGAACGGTCCGCCGCGGCCGGGTCGCCGGCCTCGATCCCGTCGATCATGACCAGCGTGTGCTCGGACTTGGAGCCCCGCATGAACACGGCCGCGGGGTTGCCGGGCCCGCCGGTCTGCACCACGTCCAGGGACGGATGGCCGCGCAGCACCTCGAAAACGGACGTCTTCTGGGAGGCCTCGATCTCCTTCCGGGTGATGACCGTGACGGAACTGGCCAGCTCCCGCTCCGGGGTCTCCAGGCGGGTGGCCGTGACCACGATGGGCTCCAGGACGGCTTCCCGGTCTTCCGCGAACCGCGCCGGCGCCGCGGCCTCGGGCGATTCCGCCCGGACCACGGCTGAAAACAACGCCAGGGCCGCCGCCAAACCGCACACCTTCTTTTTTATCCCACGATCCATGCTGTGTCTCCTTATCTCCCCCCAAGGGGATGGATGGAATTCCGTCCCGGACCCGGTCTCCTGGCTCTCGCTTGCCTACTCGCCGCGCCTTCCCGTCTTTCGAACCGGTGGCATGAGGCGGCTTTCGTGGCGATCACAGTCGCTTGGCGGCGGAAGATTGGGAGCGCCCGAAAAACGCGCGCGCCCCGGCACTTCCTTCCCGTGCTGATCGATCCGGAACGTTCCTGCTTTTGACGATTCCCGGCCCGCAGGGGCCGAAAAACAAAAGGCCCGTCCGTTCTCCGAATGCTTCGCGGGGAAGGGACGGGTCTTCAACAAAAAACCCAACTTGCGCGGACAGAGGGAAGTTGGGCGCTGCGAATCCTTCCCGCGAAGGCCTCCGCCGTCTTTTGAAACGCGCGGAGGGGAACCGTTGCCGGTTCCTCCTGATGGCCGCAAACCGTAGACCGGACTCGTCCCCCCGGCTTTCGGGGGGCTTCACCGTTGCGGGGCAGTGCCTGGTTCCGACAGGCTTCCCCGGCTTGCGGTATGATGAAGGGATTCTAGTTCATGGCCTCGGGCCTTGTCAACCTTCCGCCGGCCCTTCAACAAGCCGCGGTTCCGGATGGGGCTGGTGCCGGATGTCCTTGCCCAGCGCCATGAAGATCACGTCTTCCGCGATGTTGGTGGCGTGGTCCCCGACGCGCTCCATGTTCCGGGAAAGCAGGATAAGGTCCACGAACTGCTCGGAGCGGGAAGGGTCGAGCCGGATCAGCCCGATCAAGTCCGTCATGGCTTTCGACTTCAGGCGGTCCTCCTCCTCTTCCTGCTTGAGGACCCCGAAGGCCATATCCGTGTTGTTCCGGGCGAAAGCCTCCAAGCTGTCGCGCAGCATGTTTTGTGAAAGGGCGGCCATGCGGAGGATCATGGCCACCTGGGGCACCGGCGGCTCCTTGAAAAGGTGGTAATAAAAGGTCTGCGAGATGTTCACCGCCTGGTCCGCGACGCGCTCCAGGTCCGTGTTGATCTTCATGCAGGCGGCGATCATGCGCAGGTCCGCGGCCATGGGTTGCTGCAGGGCCAGGAGATTGACGCATTTCTCGTCCACCTCCACATGAAACCGGTTGGCGGTCTTTTCCAGCTCGAAGACTTCCCGGCTCAGGTTTTCGTTCCGCTCGAACAGGGCTTGCGACGCTTTCTTGATCATGTCCTGGGCCAGGCCCCCCATGCGGAGGACCTGGGCCTTGAGGTCGTTGAGCTCCTCGTGAAAACGCCGTTCCATCATCCGAACCTCCCGGTGATGTAATCCTCCGTCCGCTTGTCGCGGGGGGCGGTGAAGATCTTGGTGGTCAGGTCGAACTCCACCAATTCTCCCAGGAGGAAAAAAGCGGTCATCTCCGAAACGCGGGCGGCCTGCTGCATGTTGTGGGTGACGATCACGATGGTGAGCCGGCCGTTCAGGGACTGGATCAGCTCCTCGATTTTGGCCGTGGAAATGGGGTCCAGGGCCGAGCAGGGTTCGTCCAGGAGCAGGACCTCCGGCTGAACGGCCAGGGCCCGGGCGATGCAGAGACGCTGCTGCTGGCCGCCGGAAAGGCCGGTGCCGGGCCGATCCAGCTTGTCCTTGACCTCCTCCCACAGGGCGGCGTCGCGGAGGCTCTTCTCAACCGCTTCCTCGAGGACGGCGCGCTTCCTCACCCCGTTCAGACGGAGCCCCGCGGCCACGTTGTCGAAAACGGACATGGTGGGGAAAGGGTTCGGCTTCTGGAACACCATGCCGATGCGGCGCCGGACGAGCACCGCGTCCGCGCCTTGGGCGTACACGTCCTGGCCGTGGACCACGATCCGGCCCTCGACCCGGGCCCCGGGGACGGCCTCGTGCATGCGGTTGATGCACCGGATCAGGGTGGACTTGCCGCATCCGGAGGGCCCGATGACGGCGGTGACGCGCTTGTCCGGGATGTCGAAGGAGATGTTTTTCAGCGCCCGGCTGGCGCCGAACCAAGCGTTGACGTTCCGGATGTGGATGCCGACGGGCGCGGGCGGGACCTGGGCGGCCGGCGGCCGGGATGACGCCCGAGCGTCCGCGTCCATGGGCGTATTTTGGGTGTCGGTGCTCATGGATTTCCTCTCGAGGACGACGCCCCGGGAGCTTGATCGCAACATACAATCCCCCTTCCGTTCATCATGCGCTCCTAAACCGCGTAGGGTTTTTTCAAAACGACCCGGGCCAGGACGCCGAAGAAAAACACCAGGAACAGCAGGACCAGGCCGGCGGCCCAGGCTTGGCGGTGCCAGTCGTCGTAGGGCGCCACCGCGTACGTGAAAATCATGACCGGCAACGATGCGGTGGGCTCCATGAGGCCATTGCTCCAAAAACGGTTGCCGAAGGCGGTGAAAAGAAGGGGGGCGGTCTCGCCCGCCACCCGGGCGAAGTCCAGCATGACGCCGGTCACGATGCCGCGCATGGCCGTGGGGATCACCACGAAACAGATGGTCTTCCACCGGGGCACGCCCAGGGCCAAAGAAGCCTCCCGGAGGGTGTGGGGCACCAGCTTGAGGAACTCCTCGGTGGTGCGCACCGCGATGGGGATCATCATGACGCCCAGGGCGAAACCGCCCGCGATCGCGGAAAATTTGCGCATGGGCAGGACGATCAGGGTGTAGGCGAAGATGCCCACGACGATGGAGGGGACGCCGTTGACGATGTCCGTCATGTATCGCACGAAGTCCCCGAACTTGTTGTCGCCGTACTCGGCCAGGTAGATGCCGCCGAAGATCCCCACCGGAAGGCCGAAGAGGCCGGCCAGAAACAGGAGCTTGCCGCTCCCCACGATGGCGTTGGCCATGCCGCCGCCCGCCTCGCCCACGGGCTTGGGAAGCTTGGTGAAAAAATCCCAGTTGATGGAGGAGATGCCGTTGACCCAGAGGAACCCTAGGATATAAAAGAGGGGCGCCAGGACCAGGGCCGCGCAGACTCCGGTCAGGGCGAAGGCGAAGACATTCATGAACTTACGCTTTCGATGGTTATACATGGGCGCCTTTTTTCCTCATCCCCCACACCAGCAAACGGGCCAGCGCGTTGACCAGCAGCGTCACCGCGAACAGCACCAGGCCGACCTCGATGAGGGCATGAAGGTAGAGATCGTCCGTGGCCTCCGTGAACTCGTTGGCCAGCACCGCGGCCATGGTGTAGCCGGGGGCGAAGAGGGAGGCGGAGATCGCGGGCGTGTTGCCGATGACCATGGTCACGGCCATGGTCTCGCCCAGGGCCCGGGCCAGGGCCAGGAAAACCGCGCCGTAGATGCCGGAGCGGGCATAGGGCAGGGCCACCCGGGTGGCCACCTCCCAGCGGGTCGCGCCGAGGGCCATGGACGCCTCCCGCAGCAGGGAGGGAACCGTGAGCAGGACCTCCCGCGAGACCGTGATGATGAAGGGCAGGATCATGACGGACAGGACGATGCCCGCGCTCAACATGCCGATGCCCAGGGGCGGACCGGAAAAAAGCGGCAGGAACCCCAATGTCTTCCCCAACACAGGCTGTATATAGTTACGGACAAAGGGAACCAGCACGAAGATCCCCAACAGGCCGTAGATGACGCTGGGCACCGCCGCCAAAAGTTCCATCACAAAAGACAGGGCGTCGGATATCTTCCGGGGCGCCAGTTCGGACAGAAAGAGCGCCGCGCCCAGACCCAGGGGGACGGCGATGGCCAGGGCCAAAACGGAAGACACCAGGGTCCCGTACAAAAAAGGAAGGGCGCCGTACTCCCCCATGACCGGATCCCACACCTGACGAAAAAGAAAATCGAAGCCGAAAGCCTTCCGGGCCAGGGCCGAGTGGGTCCACAGGGACCAGCCGATCGCCGCGGCCAGAAGCACGATGACGCCGGAAAAGCCCAGGGCCAAACCGTGGAAGACCTTGTCCCCCAGACGGCCCGAGCTTGGGGACATGAGCCCCCCGAGGCTCTTTTCGAGCCTCGGGGGGCTGGTGGAAACGTCGCTGTGAAGGACCTGCTGCGTCACGTCTTACCGGACGTTTTTGATGGCGTCCGCCACCATCTGCCGCACGCTGGATGGAAGGGGGGCGTAGCCCAATTGGGCCGCCATGCCCTGGCCTTCCTCCGTCAGCATCCACTTCAGGAAGGCCGCGATCTGCTGGCCCTTCTGCCCGCCCGTGTTTTCATAGACGAGAAGCCAGGTGAAGGTGGAGACGGGGTACACGCCGTCCCCCGGCGCGTCCGTGATGGACACGCGGAAGTCCTTGGGCATGTTCTTGGCCGCGCCCGCCGCCGCCGCGGAAACCGCCTCGATGGAGGCTTTGACGAACTGGCCGGCCCTGTTCTTCACCGAACCGTAGTCCAGGCTGTTCTGTTTGGCGTAGATCAGTTCCACGTACCCGATGCTGTTGGGCGTCTGTTTCACGGTGCCGGCCACGCCCTCGTTGCCCTTGCCGCCCAGTCCCGTGGGCCAGTTGACGGAGGTGCCCTTGCCCGCCTTCTTGGCCCACTCCGGGCTCACCTTGCACAAGTAATCCACCCAGCAATAGGTGGTGCCGGAGCCGTCGGAACGGTGCACCACGATGATGGGCGCGTCCGGCAGGTCGGTTCCGGGGTTGTCCGCCAGGATGGCCGGATCGTTCCATTTCTTGATCTTGCCCAGGAAGATGTCCGCCAGGACCTGCCCGGTGAACTTCAATTCCCCCGAGAAGCCCTTGATGTTGTAGATGGGCACCACCGCGCCCAAGACCGTGGGAATGTGCAGGATCTTGCCGTCCACGGCGAACAACTGCTTGTCCGTCATGGGGCCGTCCGTGGCGCCGAAATCCACGGTCTTGGCCGTGACCTGCCGGATGCCGCCGCCGGAGCCGATGGACTGGTAGTTGATCTGCACGCCGGTTTTCTTGTGGAACTCGTCGAACCACTTGGAGTAGATGGGGTACGGGAAGGTGGCGCCTGCCCCGTTGATGGTGACGTCCCCCGCGGCCAAGGGCCGGCCCAGGGTCAGGCCGAAAACAGCCGTGAGGCTCAGGATTTTCTTCAGCATGTGACGCATTTTGGATTCCTCCATAATTTTAATGACGTTCCTTCTGAAACCCCGGGGAGTCTCCCTCCCGGCCCGGCAAAGGGGGTGGCCGGGCCGGGAGGGGGTCCCCTCGGGGCTTGCCCGGCGGGTCATTTCCCGAACCGCGCCGGGAAAAGCCCTAGAACTTGACGACGTAGTCCACCTGCAGGCGGTCCAGGTCGTTCGCCTTGCCGCTGCCGGGGGAGAGGCTGATGTGCTCCAGCTCGGTGGTGAAATACTTCACCGTGAAGGTCCCGAAGTCCTGGGGCTTATAGGAGACCCACATGATGGAGCCCTTGCGCCCGGTGCCGCCGTTGCCGAAGTCCGAGTCGGACACGTCCGCCACGGTGGCGTCGGTTTCCGCGTCCTTCACGAAGTACGCCAGCTCGAATTTTCCGGGCTTGACGATGGCGCCCACTTGGGAACCCTTGTCCGCCTTTTTGGGCGTGCTGAGGCTGTCCAAGGCCGCCACGTTCCGGATGAAGGTCCCCTGCACATGCACCGGGACCCGCATGACCCAGAAGGAGAGCTGGCCCGTGATTTCCCGGACCTTGAACTCGTTCTGGAGCACGCCGGAGGCGTAGCGCCGGTTGCCGTTGTTGGTGGCCGCCTGGGAGAAGGTCCCGGCGTTCTTGCGGGTGGTGGTGGTTTCGTTGACCCACTCGTGGAGCGCGCCGGCGATGCGCAGACGGCTCTCCAGGGGCAGCTTGAACTCGGTGCCGATCTGGGCCGATACCTCGTATTGATCGCTTCCCTGCTTGTTGCTGCTGTCTTCGTCCACCACCATGTACATGGTGTTGGCGAAAACGTTGACAGGCCCGACAAGGCGCTCCGCGCCCAGGCCGAACCCCATGGGGCTGAAGTCGCCGTCCCACACCAGATCGCTGGAATAGACCGTCCACAAAGGCAGGGACATGCGGCCGCCCGTCAGCTTCAGGAAGTCCAGGGGTTTATACTCCAGCATGGCCATGTCAATCCAGAAGGCGTTCTGGGCGCTCAAGTTGTCGAAGCTCTGGTTGGTGGACACCTGCTCCCCGGTGCCGGAGGCGAAGCGCAGCTTCGCCTTCATGTTGTCGCTCAGCGGCAGTTCCGTGCCGACCCGCAGGCGGTACCGTTGACGGCTGCGGCCCCGGCCGCCGGGGGAACCGGGCATAAAAGATTCCTGGCGCAAACGCAGGTCGCCGGAAACCTTCACTTCCTTGATGTGCTTGCCGAGGTTGATGTCCGTGGCTCCGGCGGGCGCGGCAGAGGCCCCCAGGAGAATTGCCGTAAGGAAAGAAAGGACGCCGAAACCGGCCCTTCGCCTTTCCTTGAATGAGTCTTGGTGCATCGCTTTGCCTCCTACGTTTTTGTCTTCACTGGGCAGGGAGCCAAAGCTTTCTTTAGAAGCTTGTTCCCCCTTTATTCCCTGTTTTGGATAAAAAAATACTCTCTCCCCCGTTCTGGGGCACGGGGCGGCCGGCGGCGTTTCCCCCTTTAACGATGTGAGAAGTCTTAAATGAAAGAACCGCGGGCCGCTTCTAGGCGGCCCGGCGATGCCAAGCCGGGTTGACCAAGGGCCCCGGACGGAAAACCATCCCGAAGTCCGGCGGGAGCGTCTCCGTCCTGTTCCAATGGTCGATCAGGAACGCCTGGTACCGGCGGATGGGGATGCGCGAGATCAAGCGGGCCAACTGCGGATTGGCCGGAGAGAGCCGGCCTTCCACGTCCCGCAACCCGAAGACGACGGAACCGTTCACGGCCCCGGCCTCAGGCGGCCTTGCGGACGCGCCGCAGGCTTTCCTCGATGTCCCGCACCCGGTCCACCACGGTGTCCCGCGGCACGTCGTCCAGCTCAATGGCGTCCAACAGCTCCTTCAACTTCCGTTCCTCCGCGCACAACGCGGCCCGCAGGCGCTCCGCTGCTGTTTTCTCCATCTTCATCTTTTTCTCCTCGGGGCCGGACAGCCGGCCCTCTTTTTCTTTCCTCATTTGCCATCATCATAGCCGGCTTTCGCTCCGAAACCGATTGTGGCGCGGTAAACTGTGTTTGACGTTTTCATGACCGAAACGGGGCGGGTTTGAAGCGCGGATCGACGGAGGGAAAAGGGCGCGTGACGACCGCGTGACCGTCAATCCGTCCGGAGACGGTAGCCGATGTTCTTGACCGTCACGATGCGGTCCGCGGCCGGGCCGAGCTTCTGCCGGAGCCGGGCGATGTGCTGGTCGATGGTGCGCGAATGCACGGCCTTGTCCCGCGCCGCGCCCCAAACGCGCTCCCGGAGGTCGGCCCGGCTCAACACCTTGCCTTGCGCCTGGATGAGGTGCTTCAGGAACTCGAACTCCTTGGGTCCCAGGGGGATCGCCTTGCCCTTGAAGGACACTTCGTACCTCTCCAAATCCGCCCGGAGGTCTCCCGGTCGGGCCAAGGGCAGGGAGCCGGACGACGGAGACCGGCGCCGGAATGCGGCTTTCACGCGGGCCACCACCTCCCGCAGGCTGAAGGGCTTGGTGATGTAGTCGTCCGCGCCCATCTCCAGGCCCAGGACCCGGTCGGACTCCTCCCGCTTGGCCGTGACCATCAGGATGGGCGCGTCCGATTCCCGGCGGGCGATGCGGCAGAATTCATACCCGTCCATCTTGGGGAGCATCAGATCCAGGATCACCAAGTCGGGCCTGTCCCGCCGGAAAACGGCCAGGCCGGATTCCCCGTCGTGAGCGGTCAACGCGGCATAGCCCTCCTTCTCCAGGGCGTACTTGAGAAGTTTCGAAACGTCCTTTTCGTCCTCAACGATCAATATTTTTTGACGGGGAGCGCCATGTTTTTTCGCCATTTGTCCGGTTCCTTTTTGGCCTATTCTAGACATCCGCCGTGCCAAAAACCATTGCGGCCCCGTAAAATATCGGTGACGAATTTATGACGGAGGAAACGGCGGGGAAGGGCTCTTGACGGTGTGGGATGCGTGTGGTATAAAAAGAAAATGCCCGACGGCTTTCCCGACTGTTTTCGGCTCTTTGCCTGACGCTTGCGCGGATCATGACCCTGTACGTGGTGTCCACGCCCATCGGGAACCTGGAGGACCTGTCGCCCCGCGCCCTGAAAATCCTGAACAGCGTCTCCCTGGTCGCCTCCGAAGACACGCGGCACACCGCGAACCTTTTGAGCCATTGCGGCATCCGCAAACCCCTGGCGCGGTACGACGACCATGTGCACCGCCGGGAAGGACCCCGGCTGCTGGAACGCCTGAAGCGCGGGGAGGACGTGGCCCTGGTGACGGACGCGGGCACGCCCGGGGTGTCGGACCCGGGGGAGCGGCTCGTGCGGGAAGCCCTGGCCGAGGGGATCGCGGTGGTGCCTGTGCCCGGGCCTTCCGCGGCCTTGGCCGCGCTGGCCGGTTCCGGCCTGCCCATGGACCAATTCACTTTTTTGGGGTTCCTGCCGCGCCGGCCCGGCCGTCTCAAAAGGGCCCTGCGGGAAGCCGGCATGGAGCGGACCGTGGTTTTTTTTGAGTCCCCCTTCCGCCTGAGACAGGCCCTGGAAGCCGCGCAGGAGGTCTTCGGAGACGTTCCCGCGGCCGTGGCCCGGGAGTTGACCAAAATCCACGAGGAATTTTTACGGGGGCCCTTGAGCGGGGTTTTGTCCGCCCTCTCGGGACGGCCCCAGATCAAAGGCGAGGTCACGGTGGTGCTGGCGCCCCAAGCAAGAGAGGCGCAAAAAGCCAAGAGCGAATAGCGAAAAGAATGTAGCCTTTTTGCTTTTGGCTGTTCGCTTTTCGCGCATTTGGAGAAAAGATGATCAACGTTTCCGTCGTGGGCGCCACGGGATACACCGGCGCCGAACTTTTACGCCTTTTGAAACGGCACCGGCACGTGCGGGTGAAACACGTGACCTCCTCCACCTCCGCGGGCAAACCCTTGCACGCGGTGGTGCCGGACCTGCGGAAGGTCTATGATCTGACCCTGGAAACGTTCGACGCCCGGCGGCTGGCCGCGGACTCGGACCTGGCCTTCTTCGCCCTGCCCCACGGCGCCGGGAGCCGGTCCATCGCGGAGTTCCTCCGCCGCGGACGGAAGGCCGTCGACCTGTCCGCCGACTTCCGGCTGCGGGACGCGCGCCTTTATCAAAAGTGGTACAAAGTCCAGCACGCCTCCCCCGCCTTGCTGAAACGGGCGGTGTACGGCCTGCCGGAGTTTTTCCGGGACGAAATCCGCCGGACGGACCTGGTGGCCAACCCCGGATGCTACGCCACCACCACCATCCTGGCCCTGGCGCCCCTGCTCATGCGGGGGTGGCTTGAGCCGGGGTCCCTGGTGGTGGACGCCAAGTCCGGCGTCTCCGGCGCAGGGAAGAAGGTGGAGTTCGGGTACATCTTCCCGGAGGTGTCGGAGAACTTCCAGGCCTACGCCGTGGCCCACCACCGCCACATCCCCGAAATCGAGCAGGTCCTTTCCCGCCTGTCCCGGCGGCCGGTCCGCCTCACCTTCGTCCCCCACTTGGTGCCCATGAACCGGGGCATCCTGGCCGCGGCCTACGGCACCTTGTCCCGGCCGCGGACCGCGGCCCAGGTGCGGAAGGCCTTCGAGGACGCGTACGGGGGCGAAACCTTCCTCCGGCTCCTGCCGGAGGGCGAATGGCCCCAGACCAAGAACGTGGCGCACACCAACCACTGCGACATCAACGTCAAGGTGGACGAACGGAACCGCCGTGTCGTCGTGCTGGCGGCCCTGGACAACCTGGTCAAGGGCGCGGCCGGCCAGGCGGTGCAGAACATGAACCTGCTTTTCGGGTTCGAGGAATCCGAAGGGCTTCTCTAGAAACCCAACAGGCGCGGTTGAAAATGCACCCTCCCCTTTCTTTTTTTCGCGGCGCGGCCCCCGACCCTGGGCCGCCGGGGGAAAACCGCCCCACGACAGGAGGTCGTTATGGGATTTCTCCGGCTTCTCAAGAAACTCTTTTCCAACGGCGCCGACGGCGACAAGACCCTGCGGTGCATGCAGTGCGGCAAGGATTTCATTTTCGAAGCGGGAGAGCGGCGTTTTTTCCAGGAGAAAGGGTTCCAGGAACCCAAACGCTGCCCCCGCTGCCGCCAGCAGAACAAGTCCGGCGGCCGGTTCCGCCGGCGGCGCTGACGCCGTTCCTCCTCCCCTGAAAGAGCCGAAAACGATGGCACGCCTTTCCCCTCGCCGGGCGCCCGCGTCTTTGTCTCCCGCGGCCCTGCCGGCGGGTTATTCCGCGTACGGCCTGCGCTGCGGGATCTCCGCCGCGCCCGGCAAAAAGGACCTGGCGCTCTTTTGTTCTTTCCTCCCGGCCCGGGCCGCCGGGGTGTTCACCACCAACCTCGTCAAGGCCGCGCCGGTCCTCCTGAGCCGGAAACACCTGCGCGCCGGGGGGCCGGTCCGGGCCGTGCTCATCAACTCGGGCTGCGCCAACGCCTGCACCGGCCCCAAAGGCTCCGCCGACGCCCTGCGGTCCGTCCGCGCCCTGGCCAAGGGGCTGGGGATTCCCGCGGCTCAGGCCCTGGTCGGGTCCACGGGCGTGATCGGCCGTCACCTCCCCATGCCCAAGCTGGAGCGGGGCGTCCGGCGGTTGGCGTCCCTGGCCCGGCAAGCACGGCCGGGCTCGGTCGAGGACGCGGTGCGGGCCATCATGACCACGGACACCCGGCCCAAGGTGGCCCACGTCAAGTTTCCCTGGGGCGGACGCCTTTTCACCCTGTGGGGATGCGCCAAAGGAGCGGGCATGATCCACCCCCGGATGGCCACCATGCTCTCCGTCGTCCTGACGGACCTGGGCCTGCCCTCGCCGGAACTGCGGCGCGCCCTGTCCTGGGCCGCGGCGCGGACCTTCAACCGGGTGAGCGTGGACGGGGACACCTCCACCAACGACAGCCTTTTCCTGCTGGCCAACGGCGCGGCCGGGTCTTTCCCCCGGCCCTCCGGGGCCCTGCGGGCCGCCTTCCGGTCCGCGCTCCACGAGGTCTGCCAGTCTTTGGCCCTCCAGATCGCGGCGGACGGCGAAGGGGCCACGCGCACCGCCTGGATTTTCGTGCAGGGCGCGCCCACCACGGCCGCGGCGGACCGCCTGGCCGCCACCGTGGCCACCTCTCCCCTGGTCAAGACCGCGCTGCACGGGGCCGACCCCAACTGGGGCCGGGTCATGGCCGCCCTGGGCCGGGCCGGCGTGCCCTTCGATCCCGGACGCGTGGAAATCCGGTTCGGGGACATGGTGGTTTGCCGCCAAGGCCGGCGCGCGGACTTTTCCGAAAAGGCCCTGCACAGGCTCCTGTTGCGAGACAAGGTCACCATTTCCGTGGACCTGCACGGCGGGCGCGCCTGGTCCCACTACGTCACCTGCGATTTCTCCAAGGACTACGTGTCCATCAACGCGGACTACACGACCTAGGAGGAAGTCCATGAAGGGCCTTCCCCGCCGGGATGGTTTTGAAGGGGGGCGCCCAAATCCTCGGCGGTCGGCCGTCGGCAAAAGAGACGACACCGGCATCGGCCGAATGCCAAGCGCTCAATGCCCAGACCGACATCGCGCACCAAGGTTTTCAAGCTCAAGGCCGGGAAACCGCCGGCCGACGCCATCGACGCCGCCGTCCGCCTTCTGGACGCCGGCGGGGTGGCGGTTTTCCCCACGGACACGGTGTACGGGATCGGCGCCGGCGTGTTCCGGCCCGAAGCCATCCGGCGGATTTATCGCCTCAAGGGGCGCTCCTACAAAAAACCCCTGCCGCTCCTGGTGGCGCGGTTCGAACAGGCCATGGCCCTGGTGGAACCGGTCTCAAAACGCCTGCGGGAGCTCCTGGACCGGTACTGGCCCGGCCCTCTGACCGTGGTCTTTAAAACGTCCGACCTGGGGAGATGGGCCACGGGCGGCAAGCCCACCGTGGCCGTCCGCATCCCCGACCATCCGGCGGCCCTGGCGCTCCTGCGGCGCTACAACGCGCCCATGGCCGTCACCAGCGCCAACCCGTCGGGGGTCCCGCCGGCCGTGACCGGCGCGCAGGCGGCCCGTTTTTTCAAAGGGAAGGTGGAGGTGCTGCTCGACGGCGGACGCTGCCCCGGCGGGGAGGCCTCCACGGTCCTGGACGCGGCCGGCGTCCATTGGACCCTGGTGCGGGAGGGCGCCGTGAAAAAAGAGGCTTTGCTGAAGTACCTCGCATGACGGACGCCCCCCGCGCCCCCGGCGGCGCACCGCGGCGCATCCTTTTCGTCTGCACCGGCAACACCTGCCGGAGCGCCATGGCGGAACATCTCTTCCGCCGCAAGGCGCGGGAGGCCGGCCTGACGGAGGCGGAGGCGAAGTCCGCGGGCGTGGCCGCCCGGCCGGGATGGCCTTCTCCGCCGGAGGCGCTGCAAGCCCTGGAAAAACTGGGGGTCCGGGACGTCAAACACCGCTCCCAGCCCCTCTCCGCCGAGCTGGTGGACTGGGCGGACCTGATCCTGACCATGGAAACGGGGCACCAGACCGTGACCGCGGCCCGGTTCCCCGCCGCGGTGGGCAAGGTCCGCGTTCTGAAAAGTTACGCCGGACTCCCCGGCCGCCGGGACATCCCCGACCCCATCGGCCAAGGGCAGGAGGTGTACGACGCCTGCGCCGCGGAGATCAATCAGGCCCTGGAAAAAATTCTGGAAAAATTGACTGGAGGAACCCCATGACCATGCTTCAGAAGTCCGACCCCAAACTTTACAAAGCCATCTACCTGGAAACCAAGCGGCAGGAGGAGGGCCTGGAGCTCATCGCCTCGGAAAACTACGTCTCCGAGGCGGTGCTGGAGGCCCAGGGGTCGGTGCTGACCAACAAGTACGCCGAAGGGTATCCGGCCAAGCGGTACTACGGCGGCTGCGAGTACGTGGACATGGCCGAGTCCCTGGCCATCGAGCGCGCCAAGGCCCTCTTCGGCGCGGAGCACGTGAACGTCCAGCCCCACTCCGGGTCCCAGGCCAACATGGCGGTGTATCTCTCCGTGCTCCAGCCGGGGGACACGGTCATGGGCCTGGAGCTGTCCCACGGCGGCCACCTCACCCACGGCCATCCCCTGAACTTCTCCGGCAAATACTTCAAGGTGGTCTCCTTCGGCGTGCACCCGCAGACGGAACAGATCGACTACGACCGGGCGGCCCAGCTGGCCCTGGAACACAAGCCCAAGCTCATCTGCGCCGGCGCCTCCAACTACTCCCGGGTCTTCGACTGGGCCCGGCTGCGGCAGATCGCGGACTCCGTGGGCGCCGTGCTCATGGCGGACATCGCCCACTACGCGGGCCTGGTGGCCGTTGGGCTCTACCCCTCGCCCGTGCCGTACGCGGACTTCGTCACCACCACCACCCACAAGACCCTGCGGGGCCCCCGCGGCGGCATGGTCATGTGCCGGGAGAAGTACGCCAAGGACCTGGACCGGCTGACCTTCCCCGGCATCCAGGGCGGTCCGCTCATGCACGTGATCGCGGCCAAGGCCGCGGCCTTCGGCGAAGCCCTGAAGCCCGCCTTCAAAAAATACCAGCGGCAGGTGATGTCCAACGCCCAGGCCCTGGCCAAGGGCCTGGCCCGGCGCGGCTTCCGCATCGTGTCCGGCGGCACGGACTGCCACCTCTTGTCCGTGGACCTGCGCTCCAAAAGCGTGACCGGCAAGGAGGCGGAGGAGGTTCTGGGCAAAGCCCACATCACCGTGAACAAGAACACCATCCCCTTCGACCCGGAGAAGCCCTTCATCGCCTCCGGCGTCCGGCTCGGCACGCCGGCCGTGACCACGCGCGGGATGAAAGAAAAGGAGATGGACAAGATCGCGGGCTGGATCACGGAGGCCATCGAGCACAGGGCCGATCCCAAGCGTCTGGCCCACGTGCAAAAGGAAGTCATGGCCCTGTGCAAAAAATTCCCGGTGTACGCGAAGCGGTTGAAAAAATAAGAGCGTGCTTCGGTGCTGCGGTGCTGCCGTTGAAAACCGTTAACGGCAGAACAGAAGCACGGCAGCACGTTCATCCGTTTTTATGCTCAAGATCTACTTAATCTCCTTCTGCGCGGCCCTGGCCGGGAGCGCGCTCCTCACTCCCGCGGCCATCTGGCTGTCCGAACGCTTCGGCGTGCTGGACCAACCAGACCCGCGCAAGGTGCACGCCGTCCCCGTGCCGCGGTGGGGCGGGCTGGGGATTTTCGCGGGCGTGATGATGGCCGTGGGGGTGCTGTTGGGCCTGGCGCCCCGCTTCCGCACCCTGCTCTCCTACCGCCACAAGCTCATGGAGGGCGGCGACGTGGTGGGGGTCCTGAGCCTGCAGCAGCAGTTCATGGGCATCCTGGTGGGCGCCGCCGTGGTTCTGGTCCTGGGCATGTGGGACGACCGGCGTTCGGTGCCGGCCCTGCCGAAACTTTTGGTCCAGATCATCGCCGCGTACGTGGCCATGGTGTACGGGGTCCGGGCCGCGGGCGTGGCCCTGCCGGGCCTGGGTTTCGTGGAATTCCCCCTGCTCTTTTCCCAGGTGTTCACCCTGCTGTGGATGCTGGGGTTCATGAACGCCGTGAACCTGGTGGACGGGTTGGACGGCCTGGCCGCCGGCATCGTGGCCATCGCGTCCGGAACCTTTTTGGTGGTGTGCGTGCTCCAGGGCGAAACCAGGGTGCTCCTGTTTTCCAAGCAGCTCAAACTGGCCGCCGCGCTCTCGGCCGCGGTGCTGGGCGCGGCCCTGGGCTTTTTGATCTACAACTTTTTTCCCGCCCGGGTGTTCATGGGCGACGGCGGGGCGTTGTTCCTGGGCTTCATGCTGGGCGCCATCAGCGTCATCGGGACGCTCAAGACCACGGCGGTGCTGGCCCTGCTTCTGCCCATCCTGGTGGTGGCCCTGCCCGTGCTGGACGTGGCCTTCGCCCTGCTCCGCCGGTTCCGCAGCGGCCAGGGGCTCATGCAGGCGGACCGCCTCCATTTCCACCACCGGCTCCTGGCCCTGGGGTGGACCCAGCGGGAGATCGTTTTGCTCATGTACGTCCTGACCCTGCTGTTGTCCCTGGCCACCATCCTGTTGACGCTGTTCAAGGGGCGGGTGTGAGCCGACGGAAGAAGATCCTCTGCGTCTTCGGCACGCGGCCGGAGGCCATCAAGATGGCGCCCGTGGTGCTGGCCTTGCGAAACCGGCCCCGGGAGTTCGAGGCGCGCGTGGCGGTGACGGCCCAGCACCGGGAAATGCTGGACCAGGTCCTCTCCCTCTTCGGGCTCCGCGCCCACCACGACCTGGCCATCATGCGCGAGGGCCAGACCCTGACCGAGGTGTCGGTGCTGGCCCTGAAACGCCTGGAGCCCGTGCTGCGGCGCGAGCGGCCGGACCTGGTGCTGGTGCACGGGGACACCACCACCACGCTCATGGGGACCCTGGCGGCCTTCTACCAAAAGGTCCCGGTGGCCCACGTGGAGGCGGGCCTGCGGTCCTTCGACGCCCACAACCCTTTTCCTGAGGAGATCAACCGCCGCCTGGCGGACGCCCTCTGCGTCCTGCACTTCGCGCCCACCCCCTCGGCCCGGCGGAACCTCCTGCGGGAGAACATCCCCGCCCGCGGCGTTTTCGTCACGGGCAACACGGGGATAGACGCCCTCCGTGAAGGCGCGCGCCGGCTCAAAAAAGGGCTTTGGCCGGCGCCGCCGCGGGACCTCCGCCGCCTCGCCCAGGACCCTTTCGTCCTGGTCACGGCCCACCGGCGGGAAAATTTCGGCAAACCTTTGGCGGATTTCTGCGAAAGCGTGAAGAGCATGACCCGCCGCCAGCCCGGCCTCCGCTTCATCTATCCGGTGCACCCCAATCCCCGGGTGTCCGGGCCGGTGCGGCGGGCCCTGGGCCGGGTGGCCAACGTGCACCTGCTGCCTCCCCTGGCCTACGCCCCCTTCCTCTATATATTGGAAAAGGCCCGCTTCGTGGTGACGGACTCCGGGGGGCTCCAGGAAGAGGCGCCTTCCCTGGGAAAGCCGGTGCTGGTCCTGCGCCGCGTGACGGAAAGGCCGGAAGCGGTCAGGGCGGGCACGGTCCGGGTCGTGGGCACGGACCCGTCGGAGGTCCGGCGCTGGGTCCTGCGCCTCTGGCGGGACCGCCGTCTCCACCGGCGCATGGCCAACGCGGTCAACCCGTACGGGGACGGCCGGGCCGCGGAGCGCACCGTGGAAGCCCTGCGTTACCATTTCGGGTTCCGGTCTTCCCGGCCCGCGGAATTCGGCTGAGGGACGCTTGTGATGAAAATCACACCCCAAAAATCGGTTTGTCAAATAAATGTAAAACTGCTTAACAAATACAAAACATATCGTTTTTTAAATATCATTATTGACAATACATTCTTGAGGGACTAGACTTTTATCGTGATAAAACCAGCGGTTCAAAAAACCGTCCATCCGCGCCGTTCCGTTCCGCCCGCTGGGCAGGAAAGGCCCTTCGCCCTGAACCGCCGGGGGTTCAGCCAGGCGGAATTGCTCATCACCCTGGTGCTGCTGTCCGTGGGTTTCCTGGCCGCGGTGGCCGCCTTCAAGGGCATGTCCAAGGGCATCCTGGTCACCAAGACCAAGTCCCTGGCCACCAACCTGGCCCAGGAAAAGATCGAATTCCTCAAGGACAAGTCCTACTACCGCCTGCGGGTGTCCAGCAACATCGTGACCGTGAGCGAGCCGGACCCGGACGTGGACTCCGACCCGGGCAACTACCCGGCGGAGACCATCACGGTGGGCGGCATCCCCTTCACCCGGTACGCGGTCGTGGGCAAGGTGCGCAAACAGGCCGGCTCCGACCAGCTGGAGCTGGCCAACTGGAACGACACGGACACGGGCCTGAAGTTGATCAAGGTGACGGTGGTGTGGCGGGAAGGTCCGGAATGGAAACAGCTCAAGCTGGAAAACCTGCGGGAAAACCCCAACCGGGGGGCGGCCACCGTGACCTTCCAAGGCGTGGTGCGGTCCACCGTGGGCGCGTCCCTGGCCAACGCCGTGGTGGAGGTGGCGGAAAACCCCTCCTGGCGCGATGAGACCGATTCCAGCGGCAACTACAGTTTCGACCTGTCTCCCGGAACCTGGACGGTCCGGGCCAGCTCCACCCCCTATTTCACCATCAGCAAGACCGACCAGGTCGTGTCCACCTCGAGCTCTCCGGCCACGGTGAACTTCACCGGCAGCGACGCCTTGCCCAAAAAGAGCAGCGGCACGGTCACGGGGTCCGTGTGGCTGGTGGACCACCTGGTCATCTCCCAGGTGGTGGGCAGCACCACCTCCCTGGGCTTCGACCAGGAATGGGTGGAAATCTACAACCCCACCACCTGGACCTGGACCGCCTCGGACGTGGGCCTGAAATTCCAGCGGGTCACGGGCGTGGATGCGTCGCCGGTCAACATCACCATCGATTACGCCACGCCGGACATCGGTCCCCGTGAATTTTATTTGTTCGCCAACACGGGCACGGTGTACGCCGCCGGGGTGGTGCTCAACGCCGACGCCGTCTGGGACCTGGATCCCGGCACCAACGACACGGCCTTCGCTCCCCGCTTCAGCGTGGCCGACCCCAACATCATCACGACCTTCAACGACAACAACAACTGGGGCGCCGGCAGCCTCCAGCTTTACCGCGTCTCGGACGGCGCCGTCCTGGACACGGTGGGATGGGAAGGCAACGGCTCCAACGCGGAACCCCCCCTGCACGAGGCCAACGCCATCGACCAAAATCAGGGCCTGAACGACATCGAGCAATTTTACCGGTATTCCAGCACCGGCGGGTACAACCCGGCGTACGGCCCGTCCTATGATTCGGGCGACAACGACCGCGACTTCGACATCCTGAACCCCCTGGGATGGGTGCCCAAGAACTCCGCCAGCGCCTCGGTCTCTCCCGCGGCCGGGAGCCCGGCGGACGGCGCCTATGTCTTCGCCACGGACGGCCTCTCCAGCACGGTTCAGGCCAGCACCGCCTCCCTCAACCCGCCCTACGCCAAGTACACCCTTCCCTCCATCGCCACCGGGACCTGGACCGTGGCGGCCTCCTCCGGTACGTCGTACTATGAATTTTCCGTCACCGTCGGCGGCAACGGCACCAGCCAGACCCAGGACATTTTCCTCACCTCCAGCACGGAGCTGGGGTACGTGAGCGGCCAGGTGACCAAAGTGGGGGGCGGGGTCCTGTCCGGGATCACCGTGAACCCGGGCGGCGTGACCACGGACGCGGGGGGCTATTACCGCCTGGCCACCTCGGCCGGCGCCGCCACCATCACCGCCAACCCCAACTCCGTCAACTCCAGCTACGTGGAGGACAGCGCCACGGTCACGGTGGTCATGGGGCAGATCGTGTCCGGCGTCAACTTCACGCTCTCCGGCGGCGGCAAAATCCGGGGCAAGGTCACCTCCGACGGCACCAACGCCCTGCCCGGCATCCCCGTGAGCATCACCAACACCGCCACCTCCCTGGAGGTGGCCAACGAGCTGAGCGAGGCGGATGGATACTTCGAGGCGAGCGTGGCCACCGGGACCTATTACGTCGCGCCCATCGGGGAGTTCGGCGAAGTGGTCACCCCCTCCAGCGCCACGGTCACGGTCACCAGCGGCGGCACCGTGACCACCACCACCTTCACCATCGGTCCGGCCCTGGGCACCATCACGGGGAACGTCACCGCCAACGGAGAGGCCATCACCGGCGGGGTCCTGATCATCGCCAGCACCGGCACCGTGTCCGACCCGCCGCCGGACGTGGACACCGCGCTGCGTTCCGGCGGGCTCGTGTACTACATGGCCTCCAGCAGCGGGGACGGCACCTACAGCCTGGACGTCCACGCCGGCACGTACAACGTGTACGGCTGGTACACCACCTTCAACGGCCAAACCCCCTCCACCACGCGCCGGAGCCGCACGGGGGTGGTGGTCACCGCCGGCAACACCACCACCGGGCAGAACCTGAGCTGGTGAACCCATGAGGAGGAAAAGAATGGCGGCGGAACGACGGCGGGGCTTCACCCTCGCGGAGTTGATGGTGACCATCGCCATCCTGGGCATCGTGTTCTCCCTGGCGCCCAAGGTCATGATCGACACGTACAAGTTTTTCCGCCTGAGCATGGCCCGGTCCGAGATCCAGCGGGACGCCCGCGCCGCCCTGGACTTGATGAACCGGAAGCTCCGGCAGGCCGAGGCGTCCAGCATCGTGGTCTCGCGCCACGACAGCTCCCAGCCGCCCTACTCCAAGGTGTTCTTCAACACGGTGGACACCTCGTCCATCACCTTCTACCAGGCCGGCCGTCAAATTTACATGAAGGAGGGGTCCGAAAACCCCCGCAAGATCGCGGACAACCTCCGGTACATGGCCTTCACGTACGCGGAGACGGACAAGGACACCATCATGTCCGTGTCCGTGACGTTCGAAAAAGACGTGTACCAGGGCAAGGCCAAGGCCCTGCAGATGGCCGTGGAAAAAGTCCGCGTCATGAACAATTAAGAAAAGAGGTCCCCAGCCATGCTTTTTCAAGACCGACGCCGTCCCGTCCGCGGCCCCTCCGGCCAGATCATCGTGGGCGCCATCGTGGCGCTCCTGATCATCGCCATCTTCACCCCGTTGATCGTGCACTACGTGCGGCAGGAAGGCCGCTGGGCCAGCAAACAGAAACGGACCACCAACGCCTTCCATCTGGCCGAGGCCGGCGTGGACCGCGGCATCTGGAAACTGACCGAGACGGACGACCACTGGAACGACGCCAAGGGGGGGACCCCCATCGCGGGCTACAACGACGACGTGGAATACGAGGACGTGGAGGGCGGGAAGTACAAGATCAAGTTCTCCTCGGGCCCGGACAGCGGGGAGGTGACCATCCGGGCCAAGGGACGGGACAACACCACCCAGGAGATGCGGGCCATCGAGGCGGTGTACACCAAGGCGTCCATCGACGCCGGCCTGCAGGTGGAAGGCGGCATGGACTACCGCCCCAACATGAAGATCCACTGGGGCCCGGTGGTGAACTACACCTCCATCAACCAATCCCCCAGCGACTACTATCCCCGCAAGTACTCCAAGGGACAGATCGTGGGCCGCGACACGGTGGACAACTCCAACAACACGGACGACAAGGAATACTGGGCCTTCGACGACGACCTGGGCGATCCGCCCCAGGTGGACCTGGACTATTACAAAACCGTGGCCAAGGCCTCCCGCGTGCCCGTGGACGACGGCGTGGGCCAGATCACCCGCAACGCCGGCGGGTCCACCCTGGCCGTGGCCACCCCCACGGGCTCAGGCTACTTCCGCACCGTGGACAACGGCAACGTGGGCCTCAAGTTCGACGACAAATCGGGCAACAACCCGCCCAACGCGTACTACTTCCGCAACTCCACCTCCGTCATCTACATCGACGGGGCCGCCGGGCAGGAGACGGTCATGAGCAGCAAATGTTTCCTGCAACTCAACGCCCTGATCATCGCGGGGCACGACCTGGATTGCAACGCCGACGATTTCGACAACTTCGGCGCCACCATCCCGGCCAGCGCCCCGCTCGAATACCAGCACGCCAGCGCGGCCGGCACCTGGACCTCCAACGTCGCCGCGGTGGGGGCCGGCAACTGCTGTTACGACATTGACAACATGGCCGCCCACGGGTTCATCTACGTCGGCGGGGACATGAGCAACGCGGGCGGCGGCACCGTGTTCGTGGGCGTGGTGGACGTGATCGGCACCATCACCATGAACACCGTGACCATTTATTACGACTCCGACGTGGCCAGCGGCATCAGGCTCAAGGCCGGCACCCCCCGGCGCGTGTCCTGGAGGGAAGTCAAAACCACCTGGTAGGAAAAATTCTTTTTTCCCGCCCCCAACCTCCGCCCCTTTTCCGGCCCGACGTCCGATCCGACCGCAGGAGTCACTCCCCTTCTTCCTCTTCAGGCGGGGGAGGAGGAGGCTCATCCTCCGTCAAGGTCAGTCCGACGGGCGCGGCGGAAGAAACGGGAACCTCCGGGAGGCGTTCCTCCGTCCCGGGAACGGCCAGCGGGGACATGGGCCAGGTTTCGGACGGCGGAGCCGACGCCCCCGCTTCCTTTGTCAAAACATCCTCGGCCGGCGCCTGGGGCCAGCGGCCCGTGACCCGCATGCGCCGTTCCACCCAGGCCCTGCGGCTTTCCACCCAGCGGGACCCGCCCAAGGGGCTGTGCCGGCGGGGGCTGGGCAGGACCGCGGCCAGGGCCACCGCCTCCTCCAGCGTCAGATCCGCGGCGGATTTGTCGAAGTAAGCCCGCGCCGCGGCCTCGGCCCCGAAAATCCCCTCCCCCCATTCCACCACGTTCAAATAAAGCTCCAAAATTCGCCGCTTGGAAAGGTTCTTTTCGAGACGGAAGGCGATCAATAGCTCCCGGACCTTCCGCAGCGGGTCCTTGGAGGGCGACAAGTAGAGATTTTTGGCCAACTGCTGGGTGATGGTGCTGGCGCCGCGGGCCAAACGCCGTTCCTTCAGGTCGTAGATCAGCGCCTCCCGCATGAGCCCCCATTCCGCGCCGTTGTGCCGGTAAAAACCCCCGTCCTCCGCGGCGATCACCGCGTTCTGCAAATGGGGCGAGATGCGCTCCAAGGGCGCCCAGGTCTGTGCCGGGCGAAACGCCTTGCCCTTCCTTTTGGCCTGCCTCTCGCGGATGTCCATGAGCGCGGTGCGGGCGGGGTTCGCCCGCCTGAGGGACGGCGGGTCCGGGGAATCCCCCCGTCCCCCGCAACCGGCCGCCAGAAGGGCCGCGCCCAGGACCGCCGTTCCGCCGAGGAGCCGCAGGCCCTTCACCGGCCCCACCGCCGCACCATGTGGAGGATGTCCCGGGAAAACCCCGCCAAGGGCTTCAGCCCCACGGCCCCGTAGAAAACGTCCCAGCCCGAGACCGTGGAATGGGTCCGCACCGCGGGCACCCGGGGCAGCAGGAACAACGCCACCAGCACGCGCAGGACCCCGGAGATCTGCAGGAGCGTGAGGAAGCGGAACCCCAGGAGCGGGGGAAGAATTTCCAGCAGGTACCCCCCCAGGAAGGCGCCGGCGAAGAGCGCCATGCCGTTCACCACGTTGAAGTACGCGATGGCCTGGGTCCTGAGGCGGGACGGCACGGCGTCGAAGATGTAATTGATCTGGCAAAGCTGGAGGCCGCTCCACACCACGCCGCCGAAGATCTGCACGAAAAAAATCGGCCAGGGCGATTGGGAGGTCAACCAGAGGAGCGGCAGGAGGGGGGTGAGCCAGGTGCAGACCTGGAGGACCTTCAAGGGGCCCGCCTGGTCGGCCTTGCGCCCCCACGCGGCCATCATGCTGACGGTGGACAGGTTCACGGCCATCATCAGGATGGTGTAGGTCAGATAGGAAAATTTCAGCCCGCGCAACATGTACACCGGGAAGTAAGGCCCGGAGAGGTTGGCGGAAAAGGTCAGGCCCGCGGCGTACAGCGCGAAGGGCCAGAAGGGCCCCCCGCGGGTCTCGCGCCAGAAATGGCGGAACCGGCCCGCGGGCAGGCTGCGGCGGGAAACGGCGGGCTCGTACATCTTTTCCAAAAAGGCGGCCGAGACGAACCGGCAGAGGGTGGCCCCGGCGAAGAGGCAGGAAAATCCGACGAGCGTTCCCCGCCCGAAACGCTGCAACACGACCCCGGCCAGGAGCGCGGCCGCGATGACCACCGCGCCGGTGATGCGGTTCCGCCAGCCGTAGTATCCCGTGCGCTTGGACGGCGGCAGGTAATCGGACATGAGGCTGTTCCAGACCGGGCCGGACAGACCGCCGAAGGCGGCGTACAGCGTGGCCAGGAGGATCAGGAGCGGGATCCGTGAAGGGGCCGGCAGCCAGGGCAGGGCCGCCAGGCCGGCCACGGTGAAGGCCTGGGCGTACACCACCCGCGTCAGCACCTTCTTGCGGCCGTTCCACAGGCGGGTCAGGCGGCCGGTCCACCACTGGGCCAAGGCGCCGAAAAGCGGCGGGAAGGACGTGAGCCACCCGATCTGCCGTGGGCCGGCCTTCAGGGCCAGGCCGAAGGGCGTGAGGAAGCTGTCCACGAGCCCCATCATGAGGGAGACGAAAACCCCGTCCCACAGGGACGCGGTCAGGCTGCGGCGCACCGCGCCCCGGAGAAGCGTGCGGGGCGGGGCCGGAACAGGGGGCGTGAAAGAAACGGTCATGGAAGCGCGGGTGTCACGGAGGAATCGCAGAGGGAGGAACGGGTTGGCTTATAATTTCTGAAACAACGGCGCCGCGGCCCGGATCAGCCGCTCAAAAGCGGCGGCGTCCAGGGGCGGGAGCGCGACCAGGGGCTTGCCCGAGGCGCGCAGGGCCCCCCAGACGCCCTCATGAAAGGTGTCCGCCTCGCCCAGCGCCAAAACGCGCCAAGCCTGCTCCAGAAATTTGTCCAACTGGGCGTTGTGCGAGCGGCCGTCGTGGACAAGCAAGGTCAGGCCGGTCCGTTTGGCCGCCTCGAAAAAGGGCGCGGGCGCGGCCGCGGTGATCAGGAGCAAGACCTCCCCTTGATAAACCGGACCCGACGGCGGCGGGTCCCCCGGGGCCGCCAAGACCCGCAAAAACGCCAGGGTCCTTTCCCGCTCCGCGAGACGGCGTTTCAGCCCGTCCCGCTCCCGCGCCGCCTCCGCGGCGGCGCCGGCGAGGCGGTCCTTTTCCGCGGGCCACTGGGATTTTTCGTGCTCCATTTCCTTGACCTGTTTTTCCAAACGCTTCAGCGCGGATTCCGCGTCCTTCAATTTTTCCAAATGGCTTTCCAGCGCCCGCGCCCGGGCCTCCCACTCCTGCCGCCCCTGCTCGGCCGCGGACTTGGCCCGGGACAGTTTCTGGACCTCCTCCTCCAGCCTCTGGACGCCGGCCTGGGCCCTGTCCCCCCGCTCCTTTTCGGTCCGCGCCTCCGCCTGCCATCGGTCCCGCTCGGCCAGGATCTGCTCCACCTCGGCCTGCAGACGGGAAAGGTCCTCGTCATGGGACACCGGGGGCAGGGACCACAGCTTGTCCGCGGCCAGGTCCTTTTTCTGCGCGGCTTGGGCCAGGAGTTCCTCCAGGCGCCCGGCCTTGGCCGTGACCTCCTTCAGGACCTGCAGGGCCAGGGACCGGAAAAGGCCGCCCGCCGACAGCAGGAACATCCACAGGGCCAGGGGAAAACCGAAACGTTCCACCACGGGCCAGGGGTCCTTGCGCACCTCGGCCGCGGGCAGGAGCTTGAAGGCGTCCGCCTCTTTTTTCCGGCCCTGGAGCCAAAGCGCGTGGCAGCGGGGCCGGAACGCCGGCTCCTTGTCGTAGCGTTTCTTCAGCAGACGGAGCCCCTCGGGGCGGGGCAGATGGCCGGCGCGGTACCCCTTGAGCTTGAGGCGGGAAGCGGTCTCCGACACCAGGTCGTGGAAGGCCCGGGGCGGCAGGTCCTCCAGGAGCCATTCCACCAGGGGGTCCGGGGCGGACACCGCCGCGGGCGCCGGGGCGAAGGGGCCTTTCCACTGGAACCGCACCTGGGAGGGGTCCACGCCGGCGCCGGACACGGGGCCGCCGGGCGGCAGGCCGCGGGCGCGCCGCAGCGCCTCCAAATGGGCCTGGATTCTTTTGAGGGGGTCCAACGGGTCGTTCGGCATGGCGTTCCGAGGGACAGGATAGCATTTCCGGACGGCCCCGGACCACCCGCGGGCGCTTTGACAAGAGCGAGGCTCTTTGGTATCATAAAAGGAAACCCCCTTGGCGGGGTTTCTGTGTTTTGGGCCCCCTGTTGCGGAAAGACCGGCGTCTTCGCGCAAACACCCCAAACGAATTCCCGAGGTTCCCATGGCCGATCCGAATCAATACACCCTGGTGCTCATCAAACCGGACGGACTGAAAAAGTCCCTGACCGGCAACATCCTCACCAAGCTGTCCGAGACGCGGTTGGTGATCCTCGGCTGCAAGGTGGTGCGGGTGTCCCGGGAGCTGGCCGAGTCCCACTACCGGCACCTCAAGGACAAGCCGTTCTTCAACGACCTGGTGGAGTACATCCAGGGCAAGCCCTACGGCCCCGACTATCAGCGGGTCATGGCCCTGGTGTACGGCGGGGCCGACGCCATCCAGAAGGTGCGGCAGCTCGCCGGCGCCACCAACCCGGAGGAGGCGGACTCCGTGTCCATCCGCGGGGCGTACGGCCGCATCACCACCAAGGGCGTGTTCGAGAACGTCATCCACGCCTCGGCCAACCCGGAGGACGCGGAGCGGGAGATCAAACTTTGGTTTCAGCCCCACGAGCTCGTGGGCGAGACGTACCCCACGAAAAAGGTCCGCGGCGAGCCGCAAGAGACCGTGGTGTGGGCGTAGGAAAGACCGAGGGGCGATGACCGTGAAAACGACCAACAAAGCGGTGCTGGCCTGGGTGGACGAGATGGCCAAGCTGTGCAAGCCGGACGAGATCGTCTGGTGCGACGGCTCGGAGGAGGAGAAGAAGCGCCTCATCGCGGAATGCCTCAAGGACGGCGAGCTGGAGGAGCTGAACCAGGAAAAGCACCCCGGCTGCTACCTGCACCGGTCCGCCCAGAACGACGTGGCCCGCACCGAGCACCTCACCTTCATCTGCACCCCCACCCAGGAGGAGGCCGGCCCCACCAACAACTGGATGGCGCCCGCGGAGGCGTACAAAAAACTTTCCGCCGTTTTCGACGGCGCCATGAAGGGCCGCGCCATGTACGTGGTGCCCTTCATCATGGGTCCGGCGGGTTCGCCCTTCAGCAAGGTGGGCGTGGAGCTCACGGACAGCCGGTACGTGGCGCTCAACATGCGCATCATGACCCGCATGGGCGACGCGGCCTGGAAGGAGCTGGGGGATTCCGCCGGATTCACCCGCGGCCTCCACAGCAAGGGGGACCTCCGGGAGGACCGGCGGTTCATCTGCCATTTCCCCCAGGACAACACCATCTGGAGCGTGGGCTCGGGCTACGGCGGCAACGCGCTTTTGGGCAAGAAGTGCATGGCGCTCCGCATCGCCAGCGCCCTGGGCCGGAAGGAAGGCTGGCTGGCCGAGCACATGCTGATTTTGGGCGTGGAAAACCCCCGGGGCGAGGTGCGGCACATCGTCGCGGCCTTCCCTTCGGCCTGCGGCAAGACCAACCTGGCCATGCTCATCCCGCCCGCCGCCCTCAAAGGCTACAAGGTCTGGACCGTGGGCGACGACATCGCCTGGCTTCGCATCGGGCCGGACGGCCGGCTCTGGGCCTCCAACCCGGAGGCGGGCTTCTTCGGCGTCATCCCGGGCACCAACTCCAAGTCCAACCCCAACGCGGTGAAGACCATCCTCAAGAACACCATTTACACCAACGCGGCCAAGCGGCCAGACGGAACCCCCTGGTGGGAAGGCCACGACGACCCGGCCCCGGCCGAGGCCGTGGACTGGAAGGGCCAGAAATGGACCCCCGCCTCCAAGGACAAGGCCGCCCACCCCAACAGCCGGTTCACGGCCCCGGCGGCCCAGGCCCCCTGCATCTCGCCCAAGTGGCAGGACCCGGCGGGCGTGCCCATCGACGCCATCGTGTTCGGCGGACGGCGGGCCCGCGTCGCCCCCCTGGTGTACGAGGCCTTCAACTGGCAGCACGGCGTGTTCGTGGGCGCCTCCGCCGCCTCCGAGACCACCGCGGCCCAGCAGGGCGGCGCCGTGGGCGTGACCCGGCGCGACCCCATGGCCATGCTGCCCTTCTGCGGGTACAACATGGCGGACTATTTCAGCCACTGGCTGGACATGGGCAAGCGGATCCCCAAGCCCCCCAAAATTTTCCACGTCAACTGGTTCCGCACCGACGCCAACGGCAAGTTCGTCTGGCCCGGGTTCGGCGAAAACCTGCGGGTGCTGCTGTGGATCCTGGACCGGGCCCAAGGGAAAGGCGACGCGGTGGAGACCCCCATCGGGTACCTTCCGCCCGCGGAGGCCATCCATTTGGAGGGCCTGAACATGTCCCGCGACACCCTGCGCTCGCTCCTGACCATCGACCGGGCCGACTGGGAGGCGGAGCTCAAGAGCATGGAGGAGTTCTTCGCCAAGTTCGGACAGCGCCTGCCCCAGGGCATCCGCGCGGAGCAGGCGGCCCTGGCCAAGCGCCTCCAGGAGCCCGCGGCGGTGTCCCGGTAAATCCTTCTTCCCTTTGAAGGACCGACGGCCCTCCGCGGAAACGCGCGAGGGCCGTTTTCTTTTCCCCGGCGTGGACGCGCACGTGCACCTGGCCGCCCTGCCGGACGGACGGAACGGCTGCCTCCTTTCCAAGCGCCTGGCGCGGAGCCCCCTCTTCCGTCTGCTGGCCTGGAAACAGGGCGCGGACCTGAGCCGGCCCGCGGATTCCAACCAAGCCTATCTGAGCCGCCTCCTGGAACAGCTCAGCGCTTCGCGCCGCATCGGCCGGGCCGTGCTTTTGGCCGTGGACGGGGTGTACGACGGCGCCGGCCGTTTGGATGAATCCAAAACCGACTTCCTCATCTCCAACGATCACGTGCTTGATGCCGCCCGGCGGCACCCGGACCGGTTCTGGCCCGGCGCGTCCGTCAACCCGCGGCGCCGGGACGCCCTGGACGAATTGGCCCGCTGCGCCGAGGCCGGCGCGGTCCTGGTCAAGGTCCTGCCCAACAGCCAGCTTTTCGATCCCGCGGACCGGGCCTTTGTCCCTTTTTACCGGGCCCTGGCCCGTTTGAAACTGCCGCTCCTGTCCCATGTGGGGCACGAGTTCGCCCTCCTGGGCCGGGACCAATCCGCGGGCGAGCCCGACCGGCTCAGGCTCGCCCTGGAAGAGGGGGTCACGGTCATCGCGGCCCACGGCGGCGGCGCGGGCCTGCCCTTTTCCCGAAAGTATTTCGCGGACATGCGGGCGCTCTTTGAAAAATACCCCCGCTTCCACGCGGATCTGTCTTCCGTGTCCCTGCCCAACCGCTGCCAGACCCTGTCCTTCCTGGCCCGGCACCCGGAAATCCACGACCGCCTGCTCTTCGGCACGGACTATCCGGTCCCGGTCCTGGCCTGGACCTCCCTGGGACGCATCCCCTGGCGGGAATGGACGGCCCTGGGGCGGGAACCCAACCCCTTTGACCGGCAGTTCAGGCTCCTGGAGGCCCGCGGCGTGGGCTTCGGGTTCTTCCGAAAAGGCCTGGGGTACGATATGGCTTTTTCCGGCGATTTAGGTTAAAATAGGGGATACCCCCTTCGCGGGGGTTTTTTGATTCCGCTTGGACATGATTTCCCGATTTACGGGGCTGTAGCTCAGCTGGGAGAGCGCCTCAATGGCATTGAGGAGGTCGTCGGTTCGATCCCGATCAGCTCCACTCTTTCGCGCCCCGCGTTTTCCGTCCGACACGGGCGAAAAAACGCGGGGTGTTTTTATCCCACGCGCCTTTTAAAAAAACCATGACGCTCAAAACCCACGTTGCGGACTTTTCCCTCTCCACCCAGGGCGAGACGGACATCCTTGACATCACCGATAAGGTGGAGGACTGCGTGCGCCGGTCCGGCGTGAAGGAAGGCCACGTCCTGGTCTTTTCCCCCGGTTCCACGGTCGGGATCACCACCGTGGAACACGAACCCGGCCTGATCCAGGACCTGAAAGAGGCCTTTGAAAAGCTGGCGCCCCGCCGGGCGTCCTATCACCATGAAGACACTTGGCACGACGGCAACGGGTACGCCCACGTGCGGGCCAGCCTTTTGGGCCAGGACAAGGTTTTTCCCGTGCGCAACGGAAAGCTCCTCCGCGGCACCTGGCAGCAGATCGTCTTCATCGATTTCGACAACCGGCCCCGTCAACGCACCGTGGCCGTGCAGGTGGTGGGGGTCTGATGCTTCGGATTCAGTCCGGTGAAGCCAAGGGCCGGAAGCTCAAGCCCGTGCCCACGGGCCACGAAGTGCGTCCCATCCTGGCGCGCATCCGCAAATCCCTGTTCGACATCCTGCGGCCGCGCCTGGCGGACACCCTGTTCCTGGATTTGTACGCGGGGAGCGGCACTGTGGGCCTGGAGGCGCTGTCCAACGGGGCCCGGCGCGCCGTGTTCATCGAAGGGGACCGGGTCCTGTGCCGGGTCATCGAGAAAAATCTCGCGCTGGCCGGGTTCGCGGACCGGGCCGAGGTGCGGCATGGCGACGCCACCAAGAACCTGTTGTATCTCTCGCCGGACAAATTTGATTTCATCTTCCTGGGGCCGCCGTACAAGGACACGGAAAAAACGCCCCTGGCCCTGACCGTGCCCACCCTGGGCCGCATCGAGGAGGCGGACATCTTGAGCCCGACCGGCTGGGTCATCGGCCAGCACCACAAAAAGGAGCCTTTGACCGGCCTTTCGCCGCGCTGGGAGATTTTTCGTGAAAACAAATACGGCGACAGCGTGCTGACGTTTTTCCGAATGAAAAATACCGGAGAAGAGCATTAATTCTGTTGAAGTCCAAAAATGGCCAGACAGTAAGATAAAAGTTATATGT
>CAZAEL010000006.1:15826-64130 GCA_964484135.1 uncultured Elusimicrobia bacterium | reverse complement strand
CCGAGCGAATGCCTGCCTCGGGGCACCGTTTTCTTTGCCTACTTTCTTTTGGGTGAGCAAAAGAAAGTAGGCTGCCGCCGGTCAGCCACCGGACAGGGATTCAAGGGGACGGAGTCCCCTTGCCAGCTGATTTCTTTTGCGTCAACAAAAGAAATCGGCTACTATTTCGTCATGTTCAAGGAAACCCGAGAATCTCTGGACCGCGCCAAGGCCGCCCTGGATCAGCTGGGGAGGTTTCTTTGACGTTCCCGCCAAACGCCAACGCCTTAAAGAGCTAGAGGCCCTCGCCGGCCAATCCGCCTTCTGGGACAACCCCCAGGAGGCCCAAAAAGTCCTGAAAGAGACCAACACCCTCAAGGGCGTCACGGACCGCTGGGACCAGCTGGCCCGCCAGTGGCAGGACCTGCACACCCATTGGGAATTGGCCCAGGAGGCCCAGGACGCGGCCGAAGTGGAGGAAGCCGCCCGCGGGCTGAAGACCCTGGAGAAGGCCGTGGCGGACCTGACCACCCAGGCCAAGCTGTCCGGCCCCATGGACCGGAACAACGCCATCGTGTCCCTGCACGCGGGCGCGGGCGGCACCGAGGCCTGCGACTGGGCGGAGATGCTGCTCCGCATGTACCAGCGGTGGGCCGAATCCAAGGGGTTCTCCCACGAGATCGTGGACATCCTGGCCGGGGAGGAGGCGGGCATCAAGCGCGTCACCTTCATGGTCAAGGGGCCCTTCGCGTACGGGCTTCTGCAGGGGGAGAGCGGCGTCCACCGCCTGGTGCGGGTGTCGCCCTTCGACTCCAACGCCCGGCGGCACACCTCCTTCGCGGCCTGCGACGTCCTGCCGGAGATCGACGACACCATCGAGATCAACATCGTGGAATCCGATTTGAGGATCGACACCTTCCGCGCCGGGGGCCACGGCGGCCAGCACGTGAACAAAACCGATTCCGCGGTGCGCATCACCCACATCCCCACGGGCGTGGTGGTGCAGTCCCAGAACGAGCGGTCCCAGTTCAAGAACAAGGCCATGTGCATGAAGATGCTCAAGGCCAAGCTGTACGAGGCGGAGATGGAAAAACAGCGGGCCGTGGCGGAACGGCACTACGACGCCAAGGGCGACATCGCCTGGGGCAACCAGATCCGCTCCTACGTGTTCATGCCCTACCAGATGGTGAAGGACCTGCGCAGCGGGCGCGAGACCTCCCAGATCAACGCGGTCATGGACGGGGACCTGGACGATTTCCTGCACGCGTATCTGGAGTGGAAGCTGAGCGGGGACAAGCCCCGGCGGTCCGCGGCGGAGGACTGAAACGCCGATTGCTTATTTACCGTTGTCATTATAAAATCTAAAAACATGGCCAAAATCCTGGTGGTGGACGACGAAAAGAACGTGGCCGACCTGATTTCCTTCCTGCTGGAGAAGGACGGCCACAGCGTCCGGTCCGCGGGCGACGGCGAGGCCTGCCTGGCCGCGGTGGCGGCGGAAAAGCCGGACCTGATCGTGCTGGACGTGATGATGCCGGTCATGGACGGGTACACCGTGTCCGCCCGCCTGCTGGAGAACGAGGACACCCGCCACATCCCTCTCCTGATCCTGACCGCCAAGGGCCAGATGCGGGACGCCTTCGAGATGGCCAGCAACGTGGCCGAATACGTCGAAAAGCCCTTTGACCCGGCCGGCCTGCGGGAGCGGATCAAGAAAATTTTGGACGACAAGCGCGTCTAGAAAGCATTCCCATTCAGACCCCCGAAACCCCCACACCGTCCGGTTCCCTGGAAGAGCTGATCGCCCAGCGCCGCGCCAAGCTGCAGAAGTGCCGCGACGCGGGGGACGACCCTTTCCAGAAGACCCGTTTCAAGGCGGACCACTCCGCCCTGGAAGCGCGGGGCGTCGCCGAAAAACCGCCCTCCGAGAACGAAACCCCTCCGGACATCTCCGTCGCCGGGAGGCTCATGACGCGCCGGGACATGGGCAAGGCCGCCTTCGCCCATGTGCAGGACCTCACCGGCAAGATCCAGATCTACGTGCGCAAGGACGACGTGGGGGAAGAGGCGTACGCCCGGTTCAAGGACCTGGTGGACCTGGGGGACATCCTGGGCGTGACCGGGTTTCCCTTCAAGACCCGCACCGGCGAGCCCTCCATCCACGTCAAGTCCTTCGTCCTGCTCGGCAAGGCCCTGCGCCCGCCGCCGGAAAAGTTCCACGGCATGACGGACGTGGAGGCCCGGTACCGCCGCCGCGAGGTGGACCTGTTCTCCAACGAGGAGGCGCTCGTCCGGTTCCGCCTCCGCAACCGGATCGTCCAGACCCTGCGCCGCGTCCTCGACCGCGAGAAGTTCACCGAGGTGGAAACGCCCATGATGCAGCCCGTGCCGGGCGGGGCCGCGGCCAAGCCCTTCATCACCCACCACGAGGCCCTGGACATGGATTTGTACATGCGCATCGCGCCGGAGCTCTATTTGAAGCGCCTCCTGGTGGGGGGGATGGAGCGGGTGTACGAGATCGGCCGGGCCTTCCGCAACGAGGGCATCGACACCCGGCACAACCCGGAGTTCACCATTCTGGAGGCGTACCAGGCGTACACCAACTACGAGGGCATGATGGATTTGGTGGAAAAACTGATCCAGGCCGCGGCCGCGGAGGTGTCCCGCGGGGACGACACCCCCCGCCCCTTCAAATACCGGGGCCGTGAATTTTCCCTGTCCGAACCCTTCGCCCGCCTGTCCCTGTCGGACCTGTTCACAGAGCACACGGGCCTGGATTATCTGGCCCTGTGCCGGGACAACGGCTTCCGCGCCGCGGCCCGAAAACTGGGCCTGCCGGTCACGGACCAGACCCCGGACCACAAATGTTTCGAAGCCATCCTGGACGGCAAAATCCTGCCCAAACTGCCCAACGCGGCCTTTTTGTTCGGGTACCCGGCCCGTTTCTCGCCCCTGGCCAAGCAGAACGCGGCGCACCCGGAGATGGCGGAACGCTTCGAGCTGTTCATCGCGGGCGAGGAGGTGGCCAACGCGTACTCCGAGCAGAACGACCCGGACGTTCAGCGCAAACATTTCCAGGAGCAGGCCCGCCAGCGCCAAGCCGGGGACGAGGAAGCCATGCCCGTGGACGAGGAATTTTTGATCGCGCTGGAGCACGGCATGCCGCCCGCCGGGGGCCTGGGCATCGGCGTGGACCGCCTCACCATGATCCTCACCAACACCGATTCCATCCGGGAAGTGATTTTGTTCCCGCTTCTCAGACCCCAATGACGTGCTGCTGTGGGGGAGTGCTTCAGTGCTTCGGTTAAAGACGGATAAAGTTGTCTTTTTAACTGCAGCACCGCAACACTGAAGCACGGCGGCACACGCCTTATGTCCTTCGAACTCTTCCTCGCGCTCCGTTACCTGAAAGGCAACCGCCACACAATGGGCGGGGGGCTGACCTCCGCCATCGCGGTGGCGGGCGTGGCCGTGGGCGTGGCCGCGCTGGTGGCCACCCTGGCGGTCATGACCGGGTTCCGGGAGGACATCCGCGCCAAGATCCTGGGCGCCCAGCCCCACGTCATGGTCATGGGCAGCCAGGGGACCATGCCCGTGGGCGACTGGTCCGGCCTTTTCGCGGACGTGCCCGACGCGGAGGCCTGGGCCCCCTTCGTCATGGGCCAGACCCTGATCCGCCGGGGCGGCGTCAGCCAGGGCGTGGTCCTCAAGGGCGTGGACCCGGCCAGGGAACCGGCCGTCACCGGCCTGCAGAAACGCGTGACCGAGGGCCGCTGGGAGGACCTGGCCGCGCCGCCGCCCGGGTCCAAGCCCGCGGTGCTCCTGGGACGGGAGCTGGCCAAGACCCTGCACGCGGTGCCGGGGGACGAGGTCCTGCTTTCCGCGCCCGCCTCCGGCATGGGCCCTTTTATGAACGCGCCCGCCCTGTACCCCCTGACCGTGGCCGGGTTTTTGGAAACGGGTCTGTACGACTACGACTCTTCCCTGGCCGTGACTTCCCTGGAAACGGCCCAGGCCCTGTTCCAGATGCCGGACGAGGTCACGGGCCTGGGCGTGCGGGTCAAGGACCCGGACGATTCCACGGGAACGGCCATGCGGATCCAGAAAAACGCGGGGGCCGGGGCCTGGGTCCGGTCCTGGCTGGCCATGAACAAGAACCTGTTCGCGGCCCTGCGCCTGGAGAAGATCGTGATGTTCGTGATCCTGACCCTCATCACCCTGGTGGCGGCCTTCACCATCGTGTCCAACCTGCTCCTGGTCACGGCGCAGAAAATCCGGGAGATCGGCATCCTGCGGGCCATGGGCGCCACCCAGGGCGCCATCCAAAGGATCTTCCTCCTCAAAGGCCTGCTCATGGGCGCGCTGGGCACCGCGGGCGGCCTGGTCCTGGGCTTCGCCATCGCTTTCCTTTTAAAGAAGTACCAGTTCGTGCGCCTGCCCGCGGACGTGTACTACGTGGAGACCTTGCCCGTGAAGATCGTGCCCTGGGACGTGGGCCTGGTGGCGGGGGCGGCCGTGCTGATCGTCCTGGTCGCGGCCCTGTACCCGGCGCGCGTGGCCGCGCGGCTGGACGCCCTGCGGGCCATCCAGCACCAATGAGCGCCAAGGCCCTGCGGGCCCTGGACCTGCGCAAGAGCTTCGGGCCCCTGGAGGTGCTCAAAGGGGTCGGCCTGGAGGTGTCCGAGGGGGAGATGCTCTGCGTGTGCGGGCCTTCGGGCGCGGGCAAATCCACCCTTTTGCACGTGCTGGGGCTCATGACGCCGCCCACCTCCGGCCGGCTGGAGCTTTTCGGCCGGACCGTGGAGGCCGGGAGCGACCCGGAGCGGACCCGCCTGCGGCGGGAGGCCATCGGCTTCCTCTTCCAGTTCCACCACCTTTTGCCCGACCTCTCCCTCTTGGAAAATGTTATGATACCCCTCCTGATCCGCCGCCGTCCGCGGGACGAGGCCCGGGACAAGGCCCGGGCGGTCCTGGCCCGGCTGGGGCTGGAGGCCCGCCTGCGCCACCGCCCCGCGGAAACGTCGGGCGGAGAGCAGCAGCGCGCCGCCTTGGCGCGCGCCCTGGTGGGGGAACCCCGCCTGATCCTGGCGGACGAGCCCACCGGCAACCTGGACCGGGCCCGGGGCGAAGAGGTGGAAGGCCTCCTGAAGGCCGAGGCCAAGGCCCGCGGCGCCGCCCTGATCCTGGTGACGCACAACGAAACCCTGGCGGCCCAGGCGGACCGGCGGCTCCTCATGGTGGACGGCGTCTTGCAGAACGGCTAGCCCCCGCCTTACCGGTTTTTGAGCAGTCCCATACTCCGCGAGGAAGAAGGAAACGATGAAAACCCAACCCACGAAGACAGCGCCCTCGGCGAAAACCTCCCCGGACAAGGGATCGGCCAATTCTTTGCTGGTGTACGTGAACGGCCGGCTGGTCCCCAAGGAGCAGGCGGTCATTTCCGTGTTCGACCACGGCTTCCTGTACGGGGACGGGGTGTTCGAGGGCATCCGCGCGTACAACGGGCGGGTTTTCCGCCTGAAAGAGCACCTGGACCGGCTCTTCCTGTCGGCCCGGGCCGTGATCCTGGACACCCAGCGGACCAAGGAGCAAATGCAGGAGGCGGTGCTCCAGACGCTCCGCGCCAACCGTCTGAAGGACGCGTACATCCGGCTCATCGTGACCCGCGGCCGGGGGGACCTGGGCCTGGACCCGCGCAAGTGCCCCCAGCCGTCCCTCATCGTGATCGCGGACAAGATCAACCTGTACCCCCCGGAATACTACGCCGAGGGGCTGGAGGTCATGACCGTGTCCACGCGGCGCAACAGCCCGCAGGCGCTGAGCCCCAACATCAAGTCCTTGAACTACCTGAACAACGTGCTGGCCAAGATCGAGGCCAACCTGGCGGACGTGCCGGAAGCCATCATGCTGAACCTGGAGGGCTTCGTGGCGGAATGCACCGCGGACAACATCTTCTACATCCGCGGCAAGGACCTGTACACCCCGCCCACCACGGCCGGCGCGCTGGCCGGCGTGACCCGCCAGTGCGTGCTGGAGCTGGCCCCCCGGCTGGGCCTCAGGGCCGAGGAAAAACTTTTCACGCCCTACGACCTGTACACCGCGGACGAGGTCTTCCTGACCGGCACCGCGGTGGAGGTGGTGCCGGTGCGCCGCATCGACTCCCGGACCGTGGGGTCGGGCAGGCCCGGCCCCCTGACGCAGAAGCTCATCGCGGCCTTCCGCGAGCTGACGTCCCGGGAAGGCGTGCCCATCTCTTAGAAAGGCGTTTCAAGTGAGAAGTGTCAGGTGGGAAGTTCCTTCACCCTTTCACTTCTCACCTCCCACTTCCTACGCCTTTTCCTATGCTCTGCCAGCAGTGTAAAAAAAACCCCGCCACCGTCCACTTCAAGAGCGTCGTCAACGGACAGGTCACGGAATGGGCCCTGTGCGGGGCCTGCGCCCAGGAAAAGGGCCTGGCCCTCCTGCCGGAGGGGGGATTCCCCTTGAGCCCCGCGCCCTTCAAGTCCCTGTCCGAGCTGATCGCGCAGCTGGTGGACGAGGGGGGCGCCGGGGGCCAGGCCCACGCCCCGGCCCGGTGCGACCGCTGCGGCCTCACCGACCACCAATTCCACGTGCAGGGCCGGTTCGGCTGCGCCCGCTGTTTCGAGGTCTTCGGCCCGGCGGTGGAGCCCCTGCTCAAGCACATCCACGGCCACGCCCGGCACGCGGGCAAGACCCCGCCCCAAGGCCCGGCCCCCGCGGCCGAAACCGCGCCGCCCGCCGAGGCCTCCCGCCTGGCCAAGGAACTGAAGAAAGCCATCGAAGAGGAAGACTTCGAGCGCGCGGCCCAGATCCGGGACCGGCTGCGGCGGCTGAAATCCCCATGAGCGCCAAAATCCCGTCCCTGGACAACCCCCGGAGCTGGATCAACGCCCCGGGCCCGGAGAACGCGGTGGTGGTCTCCTCCCGCGTGAGGCTCGCCCGGAACCTGAAGGATTTTCCCTTTCCGGGCCACGCCAAGCCCGCCGAACTCAAGGCCCTCCTGGAGACGGTGATCGAAGCCGCCCGTGGGGTGCCCCCGTACAAAACCGGGGCCGTCTTCGCGCTGGCCGAACAGCCGCCCCTGACCCGGGAGCTCCTGAAGGAGCGGCACCTCATCTCCAGGAACCTCTGCGAAGCGGAGGGGGAACGGGGCCTGGTCACGGATTCCGACGGAAATTCTCCCCTGATGGTGAACGAGGAGGACCACATCCGCCTGGCCGCGCTGGCCCCGGGCTTTCAACTGGAGGAGGCCTGGAACCGGGTCAACGCTTTGGACGACGCGCTGGGCGAAAAGCTGCCCTGGGCCTTCCATCCGCGCTGGGGGTTCCTCACCGCCTGCCCCACCAACTGCGGCACCGGCCTGCGGGTGTCGGCCCGGCTCCATTTGCCGGCGCTGGCCTTGAGCGGCGAGCTCACGCCCGTCCTGCAGGGCCTCAACCGCCTGGGCCTGGTGGTCCGGGGGTTTTACGGGGAAGGCACGCGGGCCCTGGGGGAAATCTTCCAGATCTCCAACGCCACGACCCTGGGCCTTTCCGAGAAAGACGTGGTCCACCACATCCACCGCATCATCCAGCGGGTCATCCGCCATGAGACGGAGGCCCGCCGGCGCCTCTTGAGCCCGCCCCACGCGGTCGCCACCGAGGACCAGGTGTACCGCGCCGTGGCGCTTTTATCGTCGGCGCGGCGCATCAATTACGAAGAGACCATGTCCCTGCTCTCCCGGGCGCGCCTGGGCCTCCACCTGGGGATGAGGCTTCCCCTCACCCTCTCGCTGATCAACGAGCTCATGGTGGCGGCCCAGCCCGCCCACATCCAGAAGCAGGCGGGAAAAACCTTTTCCCCCGAGGAACGCGACGTTTTCCGCGCGGCTTTCCTTCGGAAAGCCCTTTCGTCTCAAACCCCCCCGACCTCTCCTTCGTAACGGGCTCCCACCCCCGCCGCTCCTTGTTACACATTATTTACATTTTAAAAAGGCTCCGTTAAGGAACCCGGCCGTATATAAAGATTGGGAACAAAAACCATGGGGTCTGGATCGTTTTTTCTGTTACTTAAAATTTACAACAAAATAAGGCATTTTTAACTTACGTCGTATATACTAAGACACAACAGGCCCATTGTTAAGATTTTGCGGGATTTTCGGTTGGGACGCCACGAGAGAAAAAGCGGTTCCGAGGGGGAAAAAGGCGTGTTAAGAGCTACAACGATGTACGCTCGCCATATGCGCCTGCTGGTCAAACCGGCCTTCTGCGTCGCGCTGGCCGGGGTTTACGTTTATTCCAACGTCGTGGCCGCTCACGCGGCCGAAGCCAATTTCTGGTCGGAGCGGAAACGCGCCGCCCAGCGGATGAAAAGCTCCCCGGCCCTGGAGCAGGCCGTCCCCGGCCTGGGGCTGGGCGAAGACAGCGCCCCCGCCGCCGGCCTCACCGCCGAGCAGTACCAGCTCCTGGCCCAACTGCCCTCCGCCACCCAGTTCGACCTGGGCGTGGGCGAAAACATCCCCATCACCCGCGGCCTGGAATCCCTGGGCACCCAGGTGCCGGCGGACAGCCTCCGCGACTCCATCGCGGCCTCGGCGCGGGAATCCGCCGACGGAAAAGCCGCGCGGAACGCCCTCTCCTGGCTCTCCACCCTCGTCCTGCCCTACGGCTCCGTGCGGGACGTGCACCTCTCCCGCCTGCCGGAGGCGCCCCTGGTGCTCCACATCCAGGACGCCCACGGCCTGCCCGACGCCCAGAAGAACATGGCCTCCCTCATCCAGGGCCTCCGCGAGGAGCGCGGCATCAACCTGGTGGGGCTGGAGGGCGCCCAGGGGGACTTCGCCCTGGAGCCCTACCGGGCGTACCCGGACCCCGCCGTCACCAAGAGCATCGCGGACTACTTCCTGAAAGAAGATTACATCGGCGCGGCCGAGTACGTGGGCATCACGGCCAGCAAGCCGCCGCTGCTTTGGGGCGTGGAAAACCTCTCCCTTTACGAAAACAACATCAAGGCCTTCCAGGACTCCCTGAAACACCAGGCCAGCCTGCGGGCGTACATCGGCGAGCTGAAGGCCGCGGCGGACCGCCTCAAGGCCCAGGCCTATTCCGAACCCTTGAAGGAGTTCGACCGGCACTTCAACGGGTACAAAAACCGGCAGGAGTCCCTGGGCGCGTACGTCCAATACCTCATGTCCGCGTACGATCAGAACCCGCGGCCCGGCCGCCGCCTGGACCTGAACAACCTGCGCCTGCTCCGGGACGCGCTGGAATGGGAAGCGTCCCTGGACTTCAAGCGCGTGGAAAAGGAGCGGGTGGAGTTGGTCGAAAGCCTGGCCAAACAGCTTTCCAACGACCAGCTCACGTACCTGGTCCAGCAGAGCCTGCTCTACCGCCTGGGCCGCATGACGTACGGGCAGTACTACCAGTTCCTCCGCAAGCTCTGCCGGGACAACGGCATCTCCCTGGACGGCTTCCCCCAGCTGGGCTCCTACATCAACTACGTGCTCCTGGCGGAACGGATCAACCGCAACGCCCTGCTCTCGGAGCTCTCGACGCTCGAAGAGACCCTCCAGGACGCCCTGTCGGTCCAACCCGAGCAGAAGCGCCTCATCGCCGTCACCCGAAGCCTCATGCTGTTGGAAAAGATCACCAGCCACACCATGACCCCCGCGGACTGGGCCTATTACCAGGGGGTGAGGGACGACATCGGCAAAGTGGCGGAGCAGATCCAAAACCTGGGGACCTGGCTGGGCCAGACCGTGACCCTGAGCGCGTACCCGGACTTTTCCCAGGCCCTGAAGCCCTTTGAGGAGTTCTGCCTCTCCGCCACCCAGCGGAACGACACCCTTTTGGAAAGCCTGCTCGACAAGATGGGCTCCACCAAATCCAACGTGGCCATCCTGGTGGCGGGGGGCTTCCACACCGACGGGCTGACCCAACTCATGCGACAGAAGGACGTCTCCTACGTGGTCATCACCCCCAAGATCAACCAGGTGCCCAAAGAGAACCACTATTTGGACGTCTTCGCCCGGGACCCCCTGCCGCTGGAGAGGATCTTCTCGGGCGAGGTCATCTATCTGGTCTCGCCCCGGCCCCTCAACCCCGCGACCGCGAACATGGGGGCCGGCACCTCCGCCGGACGGGTGGCGGCCCTGTCCGTGGACAAGGTGGAGGACCTGACCGTGGTCCTGCAAACCCTGTTCGGCGGGATGACGGCGGAGGGGGAATGGAAAGACCTCACGGAGGAGGAATTGGCCGCGTACGAGCGCATGGCCGAGGCCCTCTCCACCATCGAGGACATGGAGATCTCCCAGGCCGAGGCGGAGGGCGGGTTCTACAAAGTCCTCGAGTTCACGGAAACGGATCCCGGCAACGCGGAAGCCAATTTCGGCGCCATCGTGGCGCGGGAAGACCAGGCCGGGGCGGCCCGCAGCTATCTGAACAAGGAACGCGGCATAGACCTGTCGGCCCCCGACGCCGCGGAGGTGGTCCAGGAGATAACCGTTTCCCACAACGGCGAAAATTACGTGGTGTTCGTGTACGGCATCGCCAACTGGAAGAACTACTTCCGGTTCTTGATGAAAAAAGCCAAGGTCCAGGACGTGGGCGACGCCCTGGCCGGCGTCTCCCGGAAAATGGCCGAAAAAGCCGCCGTGGCCGCGCCCACGGCCCAGCCCGAAGCCGTCTCCGCCGAAGGAGAGGGCGCCGCGGCCTCCGCCGTTTCTTCCCTGGCGCAGTTCGCCCGTTCCTTCCGCGCCCTCCTCGCCGCCGCCGTGGAAGTCGCCCAAGAGACCGGCGACGAGCTGGCTTTGACCGACTTTCAAAAAGCCCGGCCGGAGACCGCAGACTGGACCCCCCAACCGGATGAAAGGGAGGAGATCGGAGAAGAGGAGACCGCGCCCCACCGGCGGGTGGTGGCGGAGCCGGCGACGCTTCCCGCGGACGACGAATCCACGCGCGCCGTCCTCCTGCCCGCCCAGTCGGCGGAGCAGGCTCGGGAATACATTCTCATGGCACGGGACTATTTTGAGTCGGAGATGGAGCAGGACGCCCTCAACCTCCTCATGTTGTTGGGGGAAAACCCGGCGGCCGTCGCCGAAGCCGTCGCCGAATTTATAAGCAATTCTTCGCCCCGGGGAGCATTTTTCATCCCGACTGATTTCGCCCAATTCTTGGTGCAAAACGCCCTCCCCGCCTACCCCGAAGCGGTTCCCCTGATCATGGGCAATATCTGGGAACAGATCCTGTCCAGTCCCGACGCGGCGGAGCAGGAGTTCCTCGCGGACATGCTGGCTCAGGTGGTGCCTGACGAAGTCAGCGTCGGCCTGTGGAATGGGGTTTTCTCGTTCCTCGGCGGCATCATCCGCCAACAATTCCGCGAACCGGCGTCGCTTCCCTATGCGATGGTGGCCGCCCGCCCCGAACTCAAAGACTACCTTTACCGCCATCTCTGGGTGGACGCTGAAAAGGGGCTGGTCTATTTCCCGCCTTATTTCAAAGAATCCATCATCCTCGTGCGCAATCAGGAGCATCGGAAGGCCCTTGAAGACTTATATGAAGCAGCCCATCGAAACCAAAACCTCGCCGCGCAAATCCAGAGACGGATGCTCTCTTCGTCTGCCGACAGGCAGTTTATGGATTCTTTGATCGCCGAGCTTTCGAAGTCCGACCTGCCCGAGGACGGGGCGGTCTTCCTGGCAGAACTCGCGGCAGACCATTGGTCCCAAGGGCTTCCGGAAGACGATTTCTTGGCGCGGAGCAGGGCGCACTTTCAATCCTTGTCGATTTTGACGTCCACTTATTCCCGCGCACAGAACGCTGAAAACAGATCCCGCCTCATGAACAAATTGGCGGCGCTGTCCGGACAAACCGACGCCTTCGCCGCCCAAGCCTGGACGATCGATTTCATCCGGGCGCAAATGAACAGCTTTGCGGAAGAGGTTGCGAACCTTGACCGGGAATACAAACTCCTCGAAAGCCAGCTGGAGGGGCATGATCCTCTCTCCGAGACGGCCCGTCAAACGGAACAACGGCTGGCCCAAATAGAGACAGACTATAAGTTCGTCATGCAAGACATGGAAACGCGCCTGAAGCTCCTGACGGATTTGTTGTCGGAGTGGATGTCCAATGATGAGACGGCGGCCGAAGCCAAACGCCTTCTTGAAACAATCCAGCGCGAAGCCATTGACCGCGGCGCATGGGGCAAAGACGCGGCGGCCGAGTTCGTGTCGAACCTTAAGCCGTTCCTGACGGGAGAGGATGAAACCGTGACGGCCTGGGCCCTCTCCAGTCTGGAGGAAGGCGTCACGGACCCGGCCCAGCGCGCGGCCCTCCAATCCCTGGCGGCCGCGGCCACCGACACGACCCAAATGAACCGCGTACAGGAATACCTGACCGAAGGGACCGTGGACGGCGTCCCTCTCTCCCTCCAGGAACGGACGGGCTATCTGCTCATCCTTCGCCACTTGAGCCCCTATCCGAACGTCCTGAAAAACATCGTCGCCAACCCGCAGATCGACGTCCGATACCGGCTCTATGCCTTTACCCTCTACGCCTCCCAGTTCTTGCGGGACCAGGTCGAACTCCAACAGCTGATCGACGCCCTGGGGCCGGACGCCGAGGCTTTCCTACGGGACCTGACAAGCGACAAGGCGCGCGGGAACGACCGCATGACGAACCTGTTCGGCGACATCCTGTTCCAGGACGAGGAAGCCAAGGTGTACGTCATGGCTGCTTTCCTTACGACCCAACGGCACCACCCCGTCGCAAGGGTCAACGCCTTCTCGGAAACAGCCAAGCTGATCGCGAACACCCGGCTTCGGGGTTACTGGTGGAACGCCAATTCCGCTTTCGTCTTGGGAGGGGACTCCGTGCTCCGGGCCGATCACAAGGCGGCCTCCTTCCTGCAGACCGTGGCCCATGAGATCATGCACGACCTTTTGAACTTTGAATTCCATTATCGTTCCCAGCAATCCCTCAAGGCCGCCACCCTCCATGAGTTCATGGCCGACACCCACATGGCGGTTCTTTCTCAGATCCTGGGGCTGGATTACAAAGCCTATCTGGAAGCGCGGCGATACCACCTCCACCACCAGGATGTGGAAGCGGACGCTCATCACACCGTGGAAGCGCATGAGGGCGCGCGGGCGCAGCTTTTCCTGTTCCTCGACCAACTGGAGGCCACAGGCAAAGAACTGGACGCGGCGCGGCTTCTGTACGCCGGCCTGAACGTGATCGCGGATCAACGTGCCCGCGACTTGCCCTTGGACCAAACCATGCGGCGAATTTTTCAACGATACGCCGGGGTGGAGGAGTCTCCGGCCGAGACAGCGCAGGCCGAAAGCCCCAGGCAAGGGCTGATGGGCCGGCTGGGGGTCTCAAGAGAGGCCTTCCCCGGCCGAAAGATCAAAATTCTTGACGCCGACTCCATCAGGAACATATTGGAAACGGCCGGTTTCGGCACGATCTTCTACGCCCTCCGCCACATCGCCGAACTGCGGCTCCTGCAGGCCAAGACGCGGCGGGCCAAGGCCTTCTGGGGAACCATCCATTGGCTGGGGGAACCCCTGAAAAACGCCCCCCGCTGGGAAGAGGGCCTGTTCCGCACCCTGCCCCTGGGCCTGGCCACTCTGCCCCTGGCGTCCGTGGCCGCCCCCGCGGCCTCTTCCCTGCTGCTCCTGAACCCCCTGGGCCTGGGCGCGGCCTTGCTCTTCGGGATCGTCCTCTTCTCCGCGGCCCACGTCATCGCCGTCTGGGTGGCCCGCGGGATCAAATCCGGATGGGACAAGGGCTTCCTGCCGACCCGCTATGCCGAAAAGGGGGACCTGTCCCTCTTCCTCCGCTCCCTGGGCCTCGCCACCCGTCTCACCCTCTCCTACGCCGTCTTCTTCCTCGGCGCCTACGCGCTGGGATCCTTCTTCCTCCTCCCTCCCTGGGCGTCCTTCCTCCTGGGGCATGCCACGGCCTCTTTCCTGGACGTCCGGGCCCACGCGCGTTTCAACCTCGGCCGGGCCGGAGCGCTGGCGCGGGAGGTCCTGGGACTGCCCGCCCGCCTTGAGCTGACCGATCCTTCGGCCATCCAGGCGGGCGTGGTCGCCGGCCACAAAGTCGGCGCGGCGGCGGGCTGGCGGCCCTCTTTCCGCATCCCGGACATGGGCGAGCTGGCCGCCAAGATCCGCAAGATGAACTTCAACGTGGGCGGCGTGCAGATCGGCTTCATCTCGGACAACCCCTTCCTGCATTACGCCTCCAAAGCCGCGGGCATCTCCATCCCCGCGGCCCGCCTCATCGTGGTGAACGACGCCACCTTCCGGCGTTCCCTCACGGACGAGATGCGCAACGTGTCGCCCGCGGTCATCTCCCGGATCATCGGGGACGTCTGGTTCCGGGGATACTCCCGCCAGGACGCCGACGGCAACAACATCTACGAACCCGTGCTTATCGCCTGCTCCGCGGAGGCCGCGCCCTTCATCCGGACCATCATCGAACGCATGAACTACACCGCCCCCGACCTCCTGGACAAAGTCAGGAACGGCCTGCTCACGGACGAAGAGGCCCTGCGGGAGATCAATGAGTTCGTCCAGGCGTCCTTTGAGAACGTGGAGGCCATCGGCGCGGGCGCCCTCGTGCGCCGCGAGGGGGCGGCGCTGCACGGCGACCTGGCCCGGGTGGTGGTGTACGACGACGCGGGCCTGCGGCTCTCCCCGGAGGAAAAAACGGCCCTCGGCATCGAACGCATCAACCTTTACCGCGACCCGAAGGGCGACGTGGTGGTGGAAGACCTTAAGCCGCTCCCGGTGCTGGGCCTCCTCCGGAAACACCGGCGGGTCGTGACGCAGGACGACATCGACGTGGACATCCGCCTCGAGAACGACGACATGACGCCCCTGGACCCGGACCTCCCCGCGGGCTCCGCGGGCGTCATCGGGTCCGGCAACCCCGCCTCCGCCCTGACCGCGGGCGGGTGGCTCAAGATCGCGGACGGCCTTTTCGCCCTCACCGACATCGGGGTGGGGACCTCGGAATTCATCGCGCACCACATGGCCTCCAGCCCGCGGACCACCCCCAAGATCGCCTTCTTGACCCATTTGAACGAGGACCACGCCTTCGGCGCCTTCGACGTGATCCTGAAGTACGGGGTCCACATCGTCACCTCGGACGTGAACGCCGCCGGCCTGAACGACATTTTTCGGGAGTTCGCCCTCTATTACACGAACGGAGACCGGGTCCGCGCGGAACAACTGATGGACATCGTGAGCTCCCACGTGCACGGCCTGCCGGTGGATCAAAATTACGACCTCAAACGGATTCCCGCGGTCCGGGACGCCCTGCCCCGCAACCATCAAGGGGGCATCAACCTTCGGCTCCTCCATACCCCCCACGGATTCATCCACAACACGGCCTTTGCCGTGGATGTGAAAGGCGTGTCCGGCGAAGAGGACTGGAAGTTCGTGGACACCGGGGATTTCAAACTGAACTTCATGCGGCTGGAGGGGACCGTGGACGCCGCGGGCCGACGCAAGGTCGGCCTGAAGATGAAGGACGGCGCGCCTGACCAGGTCAACGGGGCCTGGGTTTCCAAATTCTTCGATTTCCTCAAGGGCGCCACCGTGATCCGGCTAGACGTGGGCGGTTTCAACCCGGGCGCCGCCGCGGTCCATCCCGATGAAAAAGAAGCCAACGGCATCATCGCCCGCGTCCGCCAAGAAGGGACCGATCCCCTGATCCTGGCCGTCCATTACCCTCGGCCGTTGCCGGGAGAACAGGCCTATCCCCAGAACGTCCGGGAGGCTTATCCGTCCAATGTGGTCCTCGGCGAACCCGGCACCGTCGTCCAGCCCACGGCGCCCCGGTCCGTTGAAACGGACGCCCATGACCGAAAATACCGCCTTTTGGAAAACCTGTTCCCCAGCCTGAAAACCCTCTTGGGAGACGGTTTCGCCGGGCTGGTGGACGCCCTGGAAGAAGTCGAAATTTCGGAAGGGGGCACCTTCGTCAGGGAGGGGGAACCCAACGATAAGCTGTACCTGGTCACGGAGGGGGTGGCGGAACTCCGGACCTCCCGCGAACCCGAAACCCGCCTGATCTCGGCCGGCGCCTTCGTGGGCGAGTTGACGTTCCTGGGGCTGTCGGACAAAGCCTACGGCACGATCCGGGCGCGCACGCCCATGAAAGCCTACCGCCTCTCGCATATGCCGGAGGGCATGGACGAAAATCTTCTCCGCCGATACCTGACGGAAATCTCGGACAGGCGCCGCGTCATCAGCCGGTCCGGGCTCTTCGCGGACCTGCCGCCGGAGATCGTCACGGAGATCGCGGCCATCAGCGAGATCCAGCGGGTGGAGGCCGGGGCCCCCATCCTCCGCCAGGGAGAGGACGCCCGGGCGGGCGCCTTCGCGGGCCGGTTCGCGGTCATCGCGGAAGGGAATGTCCGTGTTTCCGCAACGTCCGCCGACGCCGGCCTCACGGTGGACCTCGGCAGACGGACCGCCGGAGAGGTCGTCGGTGAAATGGCTTTCCTGGAAAATCCGGACGGCGCCCCCGGCCGCCGCAACGCCGCCGTTTCCGCGGAAGGGGAGGTCTCCCTCCTGGTCATCGACTGGGCGAAATTCGAGAGGCTGGTCCAAAAATACCCCATCCTCCGGTTCCGCATGGTGGACCACTACGTCACCACCGCCGCCTCGCGAAAAGACGCCGCGGCGGCCCCGAAGGCCGAACCCTTGGCCGGCGGCGTCATCAAAGCGCACGAGGACCGCTTCATGGCGACGGGCCTGGCCCGCCGGCTGGGTCGCTTCGCCCAGCCCCTGTACCGGATCTTCATCGCGCCCTTCCTGGTGGAAGGATTCCTGTACGAGGCCCTGCCGCTGGCCGTCGGTTACGCCCTGCCCGTCCTGCTCCCCCTGATCGGGGTGAACCCCCTCCTGGCCATTCCGCTGTTCGTGGCGGCCCGGGCGCTTTCCGGCCTCAGTTTCATCGGCGCCCACAAGGACGGAGAGGATTTGGCCCACACCCGGGCGCCGCCGCGGCTCATCGTCATCGCGAACCTGCTCGTTTCCACCTTCATCTTCAGCGTCTTCTTCGTCCTCCCCGCCGCGCCCCTTGTTTCTCCCTTCGTCGGCTTCGTGGCCAACTACCTGGCCAACGCCGTCGTCCACGCCCTGGTCAACCTCTATTATGCCTGGAAAGGCCGGGGACAACGGACGGCCGCCTCCGACCAACGCCCCGACAGGCCGGCGGCGAGGACCGCCGCGTCCCGTGTCGACGCCGGGCGGACCGCGGTCCCCAGGCCCGAGCCCCGGGAGGTCAAAATCGACCGGAAGGGCCGCGTCATGAGCGTCAACGGCGTGAGGACCCCCGAGTACGAAAAGACGGAAGCCCGGGAGCAAAGGCCCAACGTCTTCGGCCGGTTGGGGGGAAAGATCGCCCAACTCGTCTGGACCGGGGAATGGAACCAGGCCAAAGCCTCGGCTTGGTGGTACCTCTTGGCGGTCTTCGGGCTCAACCTCTTGAACCTCTACGTCCTCAACCTGGCCATGGAAGGATTCCTCGTGAGCCTGGGCATGACTTTCATGCTCTGGTTCCTGTTCTGGAACACGGCGGACGTGGCCATGCTGGTGGTGTGGAACGTGCTGGCCACGGCCTTCGGCGGCCCCTTCCGGCAGGACCGGATGTCCATGCCCAACGGTTTCACCCAGCGGGTGATGAGCCAATGGCAGGTGCTCACCGATTACATCGAGAACATCAACGAGGCGTACAAGAACATCGCCTCCTCCTATCTGGGCAACATGGACCTGCAAAACAACCACAGCATCTCCTACCTGAGCCAGTCCAACAAGATGAGCATCCTGTTCCACGAGGCCTGGACCCGGGACGCCACCCGCCAACGGGTCCGGGAGTCCCTCCAGGAGACGGCGGACCGGCACCTGGAACGGTTCCTGGCCGACCCCTCCGCCCGGCTCCCCGCCTTCCGGGACGCCCCGGAGGACCCCTTCTGGGACCAGCGCATCCGCCACTGGCAGGCCATCGGGAAAGACGACGCCGGAGTCCGTCAGCTGATCCAACAGGAAGAGGCCCTGGCCGAGTTCTGGACCAACCTCTTCGCCCTCTGGCAGTCCCAGGGTCACGACGCCGCGGCGATGCGCGCCCTGGTGGCCCAGACCATCGAAGAACACGTCGGAGAGGTCATGCTCGTCCACCACACCACCCGCGCCAACGCCCGGAAGCCCGGCCAGTACCAGGACTCCCTCCTGGCCAGCAACATGGGCCTGGACGAGGGCTATTCCTATATTGACGACGAGTACATCCTGAACCTGGACACCCTCCGGGAAGGGTACGACTACATCCGGGACAGGGACGGGAACGTCCTGCTCTTCTCCAAGGCGGACGACAAACGGCGTCCGAAATGGTTCGGCCAGATCCTCAACAAGGGGGACATGGTCTTCGAGAACGGGGAGGTCACGGTCCTGAGAGGCGGCCTGGGGAAGGTGAACAACGCCATCATGGTCAAACGCCGCACGCCCCGCGGGGAAATCGAGGTCTCGGACTGCCTGCGCCTGGGCGAGGACTACACGGTGGAGCCCACCCCGGACGGCAAGGACAAGCAGTACCGCCTCACGGAACAGGGCCGGCGCCGCGTCATGGAATGCCGCGACCTCCTGATCGAAGGCCGGGATTTCACCCGGTCCGCTGATGCGGCCACGAAGGGCAAGATTGAAGCTGTGATGACGGCCGACGGCCGCTCCCTGTTGGAGGAGCGGCTGCAGATGTGGCGCCGGATCCCGACCTTCGGATATTACAAAGGCCAGAACGTGGTGAGCGATTTCAACACCCCCATGGCGGGCTTGGCCGACGGCAACACGGTCTTGAACGACTACCACAAAAAACCCACCCCGGAGAGGGCCTGGGAGATCTTCAACGGGGAAGTGCGCCGCGGGGACGGCCAAGTCAGGGAGTTGTCCGAGTTCGAGAAAGAACAGTTCATCATCATGGCCGAGATCGTCCGGTTCACCTGGGACCAGTTCAGCCGGCTGGCCCCGGCCCAGCAGGAAAATTACATCAAGTACCTCGCGCGGCTGGACGGCGCGGAGTCCGCGGCGGCCCAGGACCAGGCCTGGCGGGACTTCCAGGCCCTCGGTTCCGCCGGCCGCAAGGCTTATATCGACGCGCACAAGGGACAGAAGTTCGGCAGTCTGGCGGATTTCCTGAAACTGTCCGAACCGGAACAACGGTATTTCGTGGCCAACGCCGGCGTCCTGCCCGCCCGGGCCCTCGACCTCTTCTTCAGCGAGGCCGATCCCCGTCCCGGAGACACCCCCGAGGACCTCCGGCGCAGGAGCAGGCTCCATGACCTGGCGCTGGACTATGTGCTGAACGGCAACCGGTTCTCCGGCGACCGGGGGGAGGAGGCCTACACCTTCTTCGTGGCCCACCTGCAGGAGCAATACAACGACGATTTCGACACCGTCTTGCAGCGCGGCAAAACGCGCGATCCCCGCCAGCAAGGGGCCTCCGGGGACCTGAGCTACCGTCACACCGTGACCATGGACACGGACAACAGCGCCACCGTCGGGTCCGTCCGGCGGGTGGTGGAGACGGCGGCCGGCAACCCGGGCCGCACCATCGTCAACGCCTTCCTCGATCCCTCCAACGTCAACGCCACGTTGTACAGCTGGATGCAGGGCCGGGCCCGCCACATGCTCTCGGACATCCCCGCGTCCATCAACCGGTTCTTCAACCGGACGGGCTACTACGGCAAGGGGAACCTGACGGACGCGTACATCCCTCTCATCCAGGGGCTGCCGGAGTCCATGACGTACGACGACATCAAACACTGGCCGGACACCCCGCAGAACGCCATCTGGAAGGAATATCTGGAGGAACGCGTCGCCTTCACGGCCCGCTGGTACCGGGACAACGTCCTGCGCCGGGAAGGGCGGGAAGCGGGCATCGACCGGCAACTGGCGCTCCTGCGGACGCGCCTGCGGGAGCAGACCGAGGCCTTGAACCGCGAGCTGGCGGCTCTCGAAGAAGAAGAGTCCCGGCTGGACAAACAGCTGGCCGACCTGCAGGCGTCCACCCTGGACGGGCGGATCGCCCGCCTCGACCAGCGGTTGACTGAGCCCGACCTGAAAGATTCGGCGCGCAGGAGGCTGGAGCGGCAGCGGAAGAATCTCCTGGACCAAAAGCAGCGGTTGCAGACCCAGATTGACCGGGCCAAGGCGGACATCCAGGAACGACGGGAAAGGATCAATACGGAAAAAGCCGGCCTGCAGGAGAAGCTCACGGAGCTGGAGAAATCCAAGGACCGGGTGGAGGATCCCGCGGTCCTGAGGCAGCGGAAAAAGCTCACCGATCAACTGGACAAACTCAACCGCCAGCTGGAGGAAGCCGAGCGCGGTCTCAAGCGGGCCTCCGGCGACCCGGCCAAGGCCGCCCGTTTTGAAATCCTGATCGACGATCTCCGGACGAAAATCTCGGAGGCGCAAAGGGCCCTGGACCAGGCCGCGGACCCCCTGTTGGCCGTCCCCCGGGCCCGGATCGCCGCGCTCGACGAACAGCTCGCCAGGCTCGACGTGGAGTCGCTCAGGCTGGACCAGCGCCTCGCCCGGACGTCCGACCCCGCCCTCAAGATCCGGCTGGACCGGGAGAAAGCCAGGGTCAAGGCGGCCCGGGCCGAGAAGGAGCGGGAGAAGACCCGCTTGCAGAACCTCTTGCAAGGCATCGAGAGCCGCCTCGCCCGGGCGCGGGAATTGGCCGACAAGTTCGAGGCCCAGGGCTTCACCATCGACGCCCTGAAGGACTGGCCCACGGACACGGCGGAGCGGGCCGCCGATAAAAAAGAATTCATCCGCACGACCCGGGAGCTGGCCCATTTGATGCAGGAGGCCGAGGAGCAGGGCCTCATGCGGAAAGCCTTGAAATGGGGACGGGGCTTGAGCCTGGGTTTCGTGCTGACCGGTTTGGCCGGGATAGCCCTTGTCCTCAGCTTCCACAGCCCCCTGGGGCTGGCGGCCGGGCTGTTGGTGACGGGGATCAGCCTGGGGTCGTTCCTCGTGGTCAAGGGGTTGGAGGGCCGGCTCCACCAAGTGTTGACCTACGCTTTCACCATCACCGGGATCGGGGCGCTCCTGTTCGGCGTGGCCACCGGCGCGGCCCCCTGGCTCCTGGCGGCGGCCTTCGCCGGGTCCCTCCTGGGCTTCGGGGCGCTCAACCTGCTCCGGGGAAGGGTGCCCGACACGGTCCTGGGCGCGTTGACCACGGTGGGGCTCCTGGGCGCTTCGGGCGTCCTGGTGGCCTCCTTCCTGCTGGGCGCGCAGGCACTCCTGGGCCCCGGCGTCCTCTTTATCAGCGTCCTCGTCCTCTGGCTCATGAAGGGGTTCGAGAAGGAGCCGTTGCACCTGGGGGCCCACGACGTCATCCCCCACCGCGCCCTCAGCCATGACACCGAGGAGGCCCGCCCGGGCATCGGCCCCACCATGGACGACACGGCCATCTTCACCGAGGGCGTGCCCATCAACTATGTGGCGGGCGCGGCCCAGAAGGTGCGCTGGATGGTGGGCGACTTCATCCTGGACCGGGTGGCCCATCCCTTCCTCTTGAGCCTGCCCTTCGAGCTGGGGACCCGGGGTTATGAGTGGCTCCAGCAGTGGGTGGTGGACGTGATGTCTCCCTACAACCCTCTGGACCAGGGAAAGAGGAAACGGGGGGTGTCCCTGTTCTGGGGAGGGATCGTGGGACCGATCTTCATGGCGGTCGGCGGCGCGGCGGCCGCGGCGGCCGTGGGCCTGTTGCCGGCCCTGGCCGCGGTCACGGCCGTCTTCTCTCCCGCGGTCCTGGTCATCCTGGGGCTGTCCGTCCTGGCGGCGGGGCTGGGCCTGTCCACATACCACGCCCCCGCCCCCCGCGCCGCGGCCATCCGCCGTCTTTTCCATGGGCAGTCCCTGCTCTTCGCTCTCACGGGCGCGGCGCTGTCCGTCGGGGCCCTGCTCCCTTCCGCGGCGCCCTTCGCCGCCTCCCTGGGACTGGGCGCGCCGGTCCTCCTGGCCCTGGGCGTGGGTTTCCTGCTCCTGGCCGCCGGGTTCTATCTGGCCATCGGGAAAGCGCGGACCCCGGTCAAGTCGGGGAACGACCTTTTGGACCGGAACATCGCCGCCCCCAACACCCTCATGTTCATGGGCGTGGGATCCTTCGGCGTGGGGATCTTCATCATGTGGGCGCTGGGCAGCCTGCCGGCGGGCATCTTCCTCTGCGTCCTGAGTGCCTTGATCCTGGCCGCGGCCTTCTTCTTCAAGGTGGTCCAGTACGAGACCCGCTCCAAGACCGTGGAAGACCCCAACAAGGACAAATACGGGGTCACGACCGTCATGCGGGGATACGTCAAACATTCCCTGCCCTTCTTCTCCGCCGGCTACGGCATCACCCTCATCGGCGTGGTGGCCATCCTGGCCGGAGTCGCCGCCATCGGAAGCGCCCCTCTGCTCGCCGGGATCCTGACCGTGGGCGGCTGGGCCTTCCTGATCCCCACGGTCAAGAAAATGAGCGCCAAGTACATCGCCACCCTGCCCCTCCGGGGCGATTTCTCGGAACCCCTCTTCTTCGTCTGGTTCATGGCCCTCATGGTGATGGCGGGCGTGCCCGGGGCCATGATCCTCAACCTGCCGGCCCTGGGGCTGGCCCAGTTCTTCGCGAGCATGCTGCTCATGGTGGGCCTCACCAAGTTCACCAAACCCATGATCTCCCTGGCCCGCGTGGCCAGCGCCGGCTGGGGAACGATTCTTCCCAAGCCCCTTCGGTTCCTGGCCAACCTGTCCATTGTGCCGGCCCTTCTCTCCGTGTGGGTGTTGTTGACCACCTCGCTGATCATCCCCATCCTGCTGCCGTCCCTCATGGTCCCCAGCATGTTGGCGACCTTCGGGCCTTTCCTGGCGCTCCTGCCCGGGATGCTCCTGGCGGCCCTGGCGCCCCTGGCCGTCGGTCTTCTGCTGGGCCTGCTCATCAACCCCAAGGTGGAGATCAGCCCCTACACCAAGACCCAACAGAAGGAACGGAGGGACGGCACCCTGGAGGAGACGGTGGTGCCTGAAACGGTGTCCGCCCGGCAGGAGTTCAAGAACTTCCTGCGGAACCTGCTCACGGGGTACATCGAATACATCGCCTCCACCTTCATCTATCTGCCCTCCATCGTCATCGCGATGGTCAAGATCGTGCCCGATTCCATCTGGAAGGAAGTCACCGGACGCCTGGCTTGGACGCCCCAGCTGGTGGTGGACAAGATGACCGAGAACCTGACCTTGGGGAAAGCCTATCGCGATTTCTGGATCAGCCCCTTCATCGGGATCCTCCTGCAGGTCCTCGTCCTCGCCGCCCATCCCGGGCCCAGCACGGCCATCCAGGCCATGCTCATCATCGGCGCCTTCATGCTGCATCCCATCATGGTGTACCTCCTGGCCCGACCGGTGAAACCCGGCATGCTGTTCGGGCTCGACCGTCTGACCAAGTTCACCACGGGCAGGCCCCTGGAAGAGGCCGAAAGCCGGCCTCGGGCCCCGCCCTCCCTGGGCTGGGCGATCGCGGGCTTTCTCCTCATCGCCGTGACATGGGGCGCCCCCACCCTCCTGGGCGCCCTGCCCGAGACCGGGGCCATCTTCAACGTTTTCTGGATCCTCCACGGACTCGTGCTGATCGCCATCCCCTTCTGGCCCCGTATCGTGGGGCGCTTCACCGGACAGAAGGGGGAAGGGTTCACCGGCACCGGAGGCTGGCTGCGCCGCGCCGGCTGGATCTTCGCCAACGTCTTCATGCTCATTTCCATCATTCTGGGACTGATCCTGGCCGCCTTCGGCATGCCGGGCGGCATGGCCAACACCGCCCGCCAGATGGGGATGCCCTGGCTGGCGGACACCATCGCCTGGATGGACGACCTCTCCATCGCCCGTTCCATCACCACCCCGGACACCATCCGGGTGCCGGACATCTATTTCCCGTACACCGACGCCCAGCAGGTCCGGGCCCAGGTGGAAGCGGAACAGGCCGAACTGGACCGCCTGAAGACCCGGGCCGATGAGTACGCGACCCTGCACTTCACCACCGACATGCCGGTTCTGCGGGGCCAATACAGCGACGACCTCCTCCAGCTGGCCTATGAACAGGGCTACCACATTCAAGGTTTTCAGATGATCCCCGTCCGGCAGGAGACCCTGTCCCGGCTGGAAGAGATCGAGACGACCCTGGCGCGGACGGACCTCGCCGACACCGACCGCCAGGGCCTGGAGGCGGAACGGCAGACCCTCTGGACCAACCTCTATTACCTGGACGAACAGATCTATGGAACGCAGGGGGCGAGGGAACGGATGGAGGGACGGGCCGCGGAGATCCAAGGGCTCCTGTCGCGGACGGACTTGACCGCCTCGGAACGGGCCTGGCTGGAGGCGGAACAGACGTTCATCCAGGGGTTCTTGAGCAGCACCGCCGCCCCGGCGCCCAACATGGGCCTGCTCCAGGGCATCCGGGACGAGGGGAACGACTACGACCACGCCACCATCACCACCTGGATCGCGTACATGTACGCCAACGGGTACGGACCGGACGCGGACGGCGACGGCTTTCCGGACAACCCCATCCCCCTGCGGGAATCCGACCGCCCCGAGGGGTACACCGGGCCCACCATGGAGAGCATCTTCCAGGAACGCGGGTTCTACCAAAGGATGATCCGGGTCATCACCACCCACGCCCTCCAGGAAAAGGACGAAGAGGGGGCCATCAGCTCCTGGATGGCTTACGACCGCGTTTTCCTGCGCATGGAGACCTACGCCGCCTTCCCCGGCCAGAGGATGCAGATCCTGGTGGACGGCGCGCCCCGGGCCTTTACGGGAGACGTGCGCGTGTACCTGAGCGCCGACGGGGACCAGCTCGTGTACGTGGACGGCGAACGGCAGGCCATCACAGGGAACATCGAGGTCCGCAACGCCGGCATCCTGTACCGCCCCGTGGCCGGTCAAACCATGGAAATCTACGTGGACGGCCGGCTCCAAACCTACACCGGGAACGTCCAGGTCTATCGCACGGCCTCCGGGCAGTTCCAGATCTACGTGGACGGCCGACTCCAGAACATCACCGGCCCCGTGGAGATCCGCAACGGCGAGCCGATCCAGGACCCCCTCCGGATCACGGACCGCACGCAGCGGGAGACCGAATTCCGCATCTTGGGGGTCATCACCCACATGCCCGAGGTGGAGGGATACTTCAGCGGCGTGGACCCCTACAAAGCCAGCGGCATCAGCTCCTATCTGGTTCGGTACATCCAGAGGCTGCAGGAGGTGGAAAACCTCTCCGCGGAGCAGGCCCTGGAACGGATGCAGAGCATCCTGCGGAACATCCCCGTCATCGAGGACAACGCCAACCGATGGTTCGGCCGCCGCGGCAACCTGGACTTCCAGGAGGTGCTCTTCTTCGCCCGGGAGCTCACCGCCGAATACGGATACGACCTGGAGGCCAAGCTCGTCCAGATCAACCTGCGGTTCGCCAGCCTCTCCTCCAGCCAGGAATGGCAAACCCGGGCGCTCCTGCGGCAGGCCTTCAACACGGTCCTCCAGCGGAACCTGCTGGACCCCCAGGCGGAATCCACCGGCTTCCAGCGGGAGGCGCTGGAGACGGCCCTGGCGGACGCCCGGGCCAGCGGGAACGTCCAGGCCATCGCCGAGGCGCAGACCAACCTGGACAGCTTCAACCGGCAGGTCCAGGGCGACGGCCTGATGCTGGAATGGGCCTCGGACCGGGTCCGCGAGGGGGCCTCGGTGCGCGCCGTCATGGCCCACATCATGGGCGTGAGCGTGAACCCGGCCTGGCCGCCCATGCACCAGGAGTTCTCGGCTTTCCTGGCCCAGTTCGACGCCGACGTGGCCACGCAGGCCGAGGCCCTGCGCCAGATCGAACAACTCGGCGGCCTGCGGGCCCTCTTGGACCAACGGGCCGGCGAGATGGGATACACCGTCCAATACGTTCCCGTGTCCGGCGGCACGGAGCAGGCCGTCATCACTTTCCACCAGAACACGGCCGACACCGCCGACGACGTGGTCTGGCGGTTCAACATGCCCAGCGATTTCCTCCTGCTCCTGACCCTCTCCGACACCATCCCCGAGCAGATGGAAGAGCTGCAGAGCGGCCGCATCGGGCTCTATGCCTCCCTGGAGATCGAACGCATCATCCAGACCTACATCCTGGCGCCCGGCATCTCCGTGGCCGAGGCCCAGCAGCGCCTCGACCAACTGCGGCCCATCCTGGACCGCATGCGGCAGAACGCCGAGACCATCAACGACCTCAGCCGGGACCTGACCACCAGCGCGGGAGAAGAGGCCGGCGTGGTCCAGAACCTGCGCTTCGCGAACCCCGAACTGGACGGCCTCTACAACACGATGGAGGAGCTGGACCGCCGCATCGCGGAGCTGGACCAGGCCCTGGACGACCTCGTGGCCCAGTACCCGGCGGACGCCATGGTCCTGCAGATGGACATCGGCCGTCTGACCACCCTCCAGCAGTTCGAGCAATCCCGCGTGGACACCTTCCTGCTGGAGGCCCGCCGGGACCCGGCGGTCTCCCGCGTGCTGGACGCCATGGAAGGGTTGCGCCAGCAACAACTGGAGGACCAGGCCGCCCTGAACGCCCTGATCAACCTGGCCCTTCAGAGGAGCCCCGAATTGTCCCAGACGCAAAGCGAGCTGGAGACGTTGGCGCGGCGCCAGTTGGAACTGGAGATCGGGCGCAACCGCATCCTGCGCGAAGCCATGGCCCTGAACCCCGAGTTCGCCCAGGTGTACCAGCAGATTCAGGACTTCCAGTTCCTGCCCCAGGTGGCCCAGCTCCAGGACCAGTATGAGGAATACCTGAGCCTGGCCCGCCAGGACCCCCAATATGTGTTCAACGAGGGCGTCCTCCGGGAGTTCTTCAACCGGCCCGATGTCCAGGCCCTCCTGTCCGAGATCGAAGCCTTCAACATCGCCAACGCGGGCATCGTCTCCCTCATCGCGGCCCACGAGGGGAACGTGGAAGGGTTGCAGCTTTACCAACCCCTGGCCGGGCAACAGATCGAGATTTACGTGGACGGCGAGCTCCAGCGGTTCCCGGGGGCGAACGTCCTGGCGTACCAACCGGCCGAGGGACCGCCCATGGTGTTCGTCAACGGACAATTGCAACCGTTGACGGGCCGCGTGGAGGTCCGGAACGCCACCCTCGTGACCGTGGGACAAACCTACGAGGCCAACGACAGGGTGATCTCCGCTTTTTACAACGGCAACCTGCAGATGTACGAACCCGAAGGCGCCCAGCCCCTCCAGGTGTACGTGGACGGCCGGCTCCAGGTCCAGGGCGGATGGCATGGCAACGTCCCCGGCGGCGGCCGGATGCGGGCCTCTCCCAGCGCGGCCGAAGGGGTCGAGATCGTGCAAAACCTGCAGGCGGGAAGTTCCTTCACGGTCCTGGGCCGCACCCAGGACCCGGTGACCGAGGAGGGCCGGAGCTTCCACTGGCTCCGCGTGCGGCTGGCGGACGGACGGGAGGGATGGATTCGGGCCGATCTGGTGGACCTGGCCGGGACCCTCCAGGCCGAGGACCTGCCCGCGTACGACCCGGACCTCACGGTGGGGGACCTCCGGGTGTACGTGGCGAACGGCCGCACCCTGGTTTACGTCAACGGCCAGAGCCTGCCCCTGCGGGGCGACATCGAGGTGCGGAACGGGGAACTGTATTCTTTCGACCAGGTGCCCACCAACGTGGCGGCCCGGGACGGGCTTTCCGGATCCGCGGTCCTTTCCCGGCTGCGCTGGTTCGACACCGCGCTCCAAAGCGACCCGGCCTACGCCCAGGCCGCCAGCAACCCGGAACGGGCCACCGTCCTGGAACAGCTCCGGTCCGACCACGGCCGCATGGTGGGGAGCGCCGTGGATCTTTATTACATGCACCAGGATGGACGCGGTTGGGCGGAATGGCTGGCCCAGTACAGGGCCGCCAACCCCGGCGTCCGGTTCAACGACAGCGACAATTACACCGCCGACCAAATCCGGAGCGACAACGCGGTCGCCGAGCAGGTTTATCGCTGGTTCATCGCGGACGCGGCGAGCCGCCATCGGGGCGGGGACGCGGACGCGTACAACCGCACCGCGGCGGATCCCCAGTGGGGCGTGGACAACGTGTTGCGTCCCTGGCTGGACCCCCTGCGCACCAGCCTGGAACAACTGGAACAGCCCATGAAGGACGCGGAGGCCCGGCTGGCCGCCCAATACGAGGAACGCTTCGGCACCACCCTGGCCGCGGACCGGGCCCTGTACCAGAACACCGTGGGCCCCCAGTTGACCAACCTGGAGGAGGCCTTCCAAGCCTGGGTGGCGCGGGCCGGCATCGGGCCCCTGGAGCGCCAGAACCGCATGATGTACCTGGCGGCCAACCCCGGCACCTTCGTGGCCGTCCCCACCGGGACAACGGTCCAACCCATGAGCACCACGCCCATGCAGGAGCCCGTGGCCGTGGCCGCCTCCGTTGGTTCCGGTTTGTCCGACGTCAACGTGCGGACGGGCCCCAGCACCTCCTCCGGCCGCGTGACCCGTCTCCAGGGGAACGACGCCATCACCGTCCTGGGACGGACCGCCACCGAGGACGGCAGCGGGAACCATTGGCTCCAGGTCCGTCTGGCCGACAACCAGATCGGCTGGATCCGCGCCGACCTGGTGGCCCTGCCCAGCGGCCAGACCGTGACCGCCCTGCCCGTGGTCGGCGAGGTCCCGGCCTCGGCCACGGAGCAGGCCCAGAGCGCCATTTCGGGCTGGACCGCCGCGCCCGCCGTGCACGGTCGGCTGTCGGGCAACCGCCTGACGGACCTGGACAACAACCCCATCACCGCGGTGGGGACCTACGTGGTGGTGGGGGGGAACGTGTACGTGGTGGAGGCCGCCGGCCCCCGTCTGGTGGAAGGCGGCCTGCTCATGCGCGACGCCTGGGCCCTGCGGCAGCAACTGGATTTCCTGAAGCGGCAGGCCGGCGTGTCCCGGGCCGAACAGCAGATCGAGCTGCTGAAAGACGAGACCATGGTCACCTTCGACGGGACGACCTACTATTCCCTGGACGACGCGGAAGCCTTCAACGAGGACGTCCTGGACGAGGCGTCCGAGGGCCGGGCCCAGGACGCGGCGGACGAGCTCCTGGCGCTGGAGCGGCAGTACGGCATCGACGTGGCCCGCTTCCAGATGCGCCAACTCCTCTCCCGGATGGGCCTCCTGGACGAGTACGACGGCTATTCCAACCAGATGCTGGACATGGCCGCCGAGATCAGCCTGACCCAGGCCCGGTTCGACCGGATCCTCCGGACGACCCTGGGGGAAACCGATTATCAGCGCGTGATCGAACTGCGCCGCCGCATCCGCCAGACGGACCAGGACCTCCGGGCCCAGGAGAGGGCCCTGGACACGGAGATGCGCCGCGTCCTCGGAGAAACCCGCTACCAGGAGTGGCGGGCCGCCCAGGACAGGATCAAGTTCCTGGAGGAGGAGATGCAGCTCCGCCAGGTGGAATTGGAACAGATCCTCCAGACCAACCCCGCCCTGTACCTCCAGTACCAGGCCCTGCGCCGGCTCCGTTCCCCGTTGGTGGACGAGCGGAACCTGACGTCCCTGCGGGCCGAAGAGTTCATCGCGGGCCTTCCTGACCCGGACGGCGCCGGCCCCGCCCTGGCCCCCTGGCAACAGATCGTGGAATACCGCAACGAACGCATCCGGATCCAGTCCGAGATCGACCGGTTGACCCAGGAGAACCTGGCCATCCTGAACGGGGAGCACCCGGATTTCCCGGACGTCCCGACCGCCATCGGACAGGGGTTGCAGGCGCTCAACGCCACCCTGCGGCGGGCGGGCATCAGCCAGGAGGCCAGCCTGGCGTACATCGCCCAATGGACCTCCTCCGATTACGACCATGACGGCGGGTACCTGGGATGGCTGACCCCCCTGCTGGCGGCCGGGGACCTGGAGGGGGCCAGGGCGCAATCCGCGGCCCGGGCCGGGCAGTTGCAGGCCTATGACCCGGCCCGCCCCATCGACCAACAGGTCCGGCTGGACCCGGAGACCGGCCTCCCCGCGGGGGCCGACCCCGCTGTGGTCTTGAATCGGCGTCTCCTCGCCCAAGGGCAGGAGCTGGAGGAACTGCGCCATGAACGGGACCGCCTCTCCGTCCTGCTCAACATCCTTTTGGGGATCAACCCCGACGTCAGCCGCAGGACCCCCTCCACCCCGACCGCGGGCGAAACTCTCTCGGCCTGGGAACAGACCCGCGCCGACATCACCCGCGTGTCCGTCCTGTTCGACGCCCTCATGCGCGACCTCTCGGTCCTGGCCCAGTCCTCCACGGGCACCGCCGGCCTCGTGGACACCCGGCAGCTCACGGCGGTGGACCAACAGTACCTCCAGACCATGACCGGGGACTTGAGCCGCTACCTCTTCGGCGACATCAACGTGCGCTACGGCATCCCGTACGACGCCACCGGCGCCAGCGGGCGGGAACGGACCTCCGTCAGCAACATCGGCATGTTCTGGTCCAACCTGGCCGCGGCCCGGGGGTCGGGCATGAACGTCACCTTCCAGGACGGGACCACCACCCTGACCGCGGACGAGATGGCGGTCCGCAGCCTGACCACCATGCAAGAGGTCATCAGGACCCGGGGCTGGAACGGGTTCTCGCCCACCTGGATCAACACCGCGAACCCCATGCAGCCTTCGGCCGACGCCGCCTTCTCCGTCCTGGACTCCGGCAACCTGGTGCCCGGCCTCATCATGCTGCGGCAGGCCTTCCCGGACAACCCCGACGTCCAGCGGTTGACCACGGAAATCCTGGACGGCATGCGGTGGGACCTGCTCCTGCGGCAGAACACCGCGGACCCGAACCCCTATTGGCACCTGAACGGCGGCGGCGTGTTCCTGCGGGCCGGGCAACAGGTCCAGCCCACGGGCGCCCTGCCGGGACTGGACTCCAACGTCACCTGGGAAATCCGGAACCAGGCCGGCAACGTCATCGCCGTGGTCACCCCCGTTCGAGAAGGGGACCAGGTGACGGGCTGGCGTTGGACCGACGCCTCTGGCCAGGAAATCACCTCTCCCACCGACAGGCAGAGCATCTACAATGAAGGGCGCGTGGCCCTGAACCAAGGATGGCGGTTGGAGGGCCGCACCGACAGCTTCTTCGCCTATTTCGGGGCCATCGCACAGGCCCGGCGGCTGGGAGACCAGCTGTTCCCCGGTTCCACCCTCACGGGCACGCAGATGCTGAGCCGCTTGGTGGTGGACGGACAGGTGGTCGCCTTCGGCCGGGGAGAGCGCACGGACTCCGTGACCTACGGCGGACGAACCTTCTCCTACCCTTCCTCCGCGTACAGCAACCCCCTCTTCCCCGGGCCCGGGGGAGACGGCGGCCTGTTCATGGGCGGCCTGCCCACCCTGTTCATGGGCGGAACCCCCCATGAACAACGCCTGATCCTGGAAGCCCAGGCCCAGATGGCCTATGCCCTGTCCCAGGGGATGCCGGTCTGGGGCGTTTCCGCCTCCGCCAACCCGGACGCCGACAATTACCTGGGCGCCAACAACATGAACCCCCAGGTGGTCTCTCCCTACGCCTCCGCCTTCATGCTGCGGTACTGGCCCATGGCGGTCACCTCCAACTGGCGGGCCATGCAGGGGATGGGATCGGACGGCGGCCAATGGCGGGGCGTGCTGTGGGACGCGTACAACCCCGCCACCAACAACACGGCGCAGAGCCACGAATTCTGGGCCAGCAGCCACATGTTCCTGGCCCTGCTCAACCAGACCAATGGAGACCTGGTCCGGCAGATGTTCGGGGCCGACCCCCTGGCCGCCGCCTACTTCCAGGAGGTGACGCCGCTGGACGCCGACGACTTGGCGACCACCGCCACCGGCGGCCTGAGTTCCCTGGACGCCCTCGAAGGGGACGTGCCCCTGACCCCCCAGACGGCGACCCACGACCTCGGCGGCCTGGAGGGGGAACTGAACGCCTTGTCCGCGGCCCTGGCCCCCCTGAGCCAGGACCCCGCGTACCAGACCGCGCTGAGCGAACTGAACGACATCCACGCGGAGCTCATCGACGCCCTGACCGCGGTCTCCCAGGCCTCCACGCCCGACGATCTCCGGGACGCGACCGCGGCCGCGGACGAGGTGTACCGCCGCTGGCAGGCCAAGCTGGTGGAGATCGGCCTCCTGCTGAACCAGTTGGAACCCGCCCCCGCCCCGCAATCGTCGGACCCGACCCAGGCCCCCCGCTTCGACTCGGCCGAGGACGTCTGGAACTTCCTCCTGAGCGCGGGCGGACGCCGCCTGACCGCCATGGACCGGCTCACCCGTGACGAGCGGGAACTGGCTTTCATAGAGGCGCGGATGGCCGAGATTCTGTCCCTGGCCGACCGGGTGGACCAGAGCATCCGCGACGCCCAGGAGGACGCGCGGGAGCGCATGGTTCGGATCCTCTTCGCCGGCATGTTCCTCGCCATCCTGACCGGCGTGATGGGCGGGGACTTCGATAAGAAATGGAAGGCGGTCAAGGACAACAAGGCCAAGATCCTGCTGGCGGGCCTGGCGGGCATCATGACCTTCGGCGCCGTTTCCGCCGCCTTGCCGGGCCTCGCCGGGCAGTGGGCCGCGAGCCAGAGCGGCATCCCCACGCCCAACCTGTACGCCACCGAACAGGTCATGGGCGCGGTGGGAGACTACATGCTTTACTGGGAAGACGTGGCCCAGCGCGTCCCCGCGCTGCAGGGCGTCACCTACGAGTTCCAGGAGGTCCTGGGCCAGCCCGGCGTGGAGCCCTCCTTCGAAGGCGACGGGGTGGAGTCCTATCGGACCCACGTGCCCGCCATCTCCGTGCAGAACACCCAAAACGGGACCTATTATTACCGGGTGCGGGTGGTCATCGCCAACCCCGCGGACCCCGAAAACCCCCGGTACGGGGAATGGAGCGACACCATGGAGATCCGGGTGGACAACCTGTCCAACGACCGCATCATCATCGCCTCCGACAACCCCGCGGACCTGCGGGTGCCCTTCAACACCAACATCCCGGTCCGGTCCGTGGACCGCGCCTTCGACCACGACCTGGGCGGGGAGGCCACCTTGAACTTCCGTTTCGGCTCCGATCCCCAGGCCTACGCCGCTTCCGACCTGCGGATGGCCTCCGGCCCGCAGGGCGGCTTCGGCGCCATGGTCCGCGAATCCAACTGGCTGAGCACCGACGGGGAGTACCAGGTTTTCAACCGGGACATCCTCATCCCGCGGCAGAACGTGATGGTCTCCCAGATCTTCCTGGAGGAGAGCGACCGGACCCCCCTGGACGGCAGCGTGGCCTTCACCTACCGGACCGCCGCGGGCCAGACCGTGACGGGGAGCCGGCAGGTGGGGGACCTCACGGTGTTCACCTTCTCCGATGGAAAGTTCCTGGCCGTTCCCACGCAGAACCTGCGGGGCTCGACCATCTCCGCGGACAACCGCACCCTGACCCTGCAGCTGGCGCCCCAGGCCCTGGTGACGCCCACCGCCACGCCGGGCACGGACCAGTCGGCCGCCGCGGCCATCCCTTCCTTCATCCCCTTGTACAGCGGCACCGTGGCGGACGACCAGCTCGCCTCCGCCCTGGCCGTGTCCCAGGAGTTCGTGTCGCGGTACGAACGGGGGCTGGAGAGCTTCTCCCGCCTGGGCGAACGGGACCCCCAGGTGTACAGCGATTTCATCCGCTTCGTGGGGCTCGTGTTCGACGACAACAACCTGTACGGGACCTTCGGCGAAGTGCCGCTGACCCAGCACGACGACCGCGCCCTGCAGCCCAACATGATCTGGCTGAACAACTATTGGGGCTCCAACACCGGCGAGATGGTCCGGGCGCTGACGGAAATCTTGAACAGCGGGGTGCTCACCGACCCCGCGGAGATCGCCATCGCGGAACGGGCCCTCATCTCCTCGGCGGACTGGCTGGTGTCCGAGCAGACCGAATCCGGCAGCTTCTTCATGAAGCGGGGTTTCGACGTGCGCGTGTACCAGTCGGAGTACGGCACCTGGGTCATCGACAACAGCCTCGTGTCCCTCGAGATCCTGGAGCACGGCCCCGGCGGGGCCAGCGGCTGGGTCCTGCGGCGCGGGTACGAGATCCTGGGGTCCGGCATCCTCTCCAACCCGCGGGTGACCTTCAACGGCGAAAGCGCGGTCATGACCCAGGAGGGACGCTTCGACATCCCCTATCAATACTCCCCGACCCAGGACGCCCTGGAGACGGGCCGCGTCCTCCGGTTCCCCGGCAGCGGCCTCACCGCCCGGGAACACTGGGTCCTGCCCCGGGGCCAATCCTACGGCGAACAGCAATACATCTTCACCGCCGGGACCGGGCTCGGCGTGCTGAACGACTACAGCTACGACTTCGACTTCCTCAACCCCGACGTGGAGGACGCGGAGGGCCGCCGCATGTTCCAGGCCCAGGGGACGTCCTCCCTCTACTTCCCCGGCCACGACCAGGTCATCACCGCGGCCACCATCCGGACCCTGGCCGCCGACCCCGAAAGCGGCGTCACCATCGAGACCCGGGACGACGGCGTCTGGGCAAACCTCACCCCCATCTACCGGCAGGGCAACGGCCAGGTGGTGATCTACTCCTTCGACAAGGGCGTGGTCCTCTATCCGGAATCCGCGGACGGCCAGTTCTGGGTCAAGCTGGACAACCTGCCGGGCATCCTGGGCGGCGAAGAAACCATCATGGGGACCCGCTTCACCTTCTCCGCGGACCACCGCTTCCAGCGGGTCGGCGAGCAGTACAACGGGGTGGCGGTGCGGTACAACCCCATCTGGGCGCCCCTGGTGGCCACGCCGGACCAGCAGATGACGGACCTCCTGATGCAGGCCTCGGAACAGTCCCTGGCCACGGGCGAGCTCAGCGTGACCGTCGGCGACCGCCGCGTGACCTTCACCAACGCGGAACGGCTGATCGCGCGGGTGGAGGGCGGTTTCTGGGCCGACCAGGTCAGGACCTACAACCGGGTCCGCAACACGGATTACTGGTGGAGCAACGAGGAGCTCCCCGATGAGCTCCAGTATCTGGTCCCGCAGTGGACCCGGATGGCGGGAGGGCCTCTGACCGGCGACGCGGACCGGGACGCGGCCGTGCTGCCCGAGATCGCGGACGCCGCCCGCCAGATCGAGGACGCCCTGGCCGCCGCGCGGCGGGGCGACCGGGCCGTCGTCACCCTGCGCAACGGGGTGGAGGTGGAGGCGCGGTTCAGCGACGACTTCCGCACCGCCTTCATCAACGGCCAGACCTTCAGCCGCATCAACGAGACCGCGGGCCAATGGTGGGCCCACGGCGTACGGGACTTCCGGTCCTACGAGTCGGACTACGCGTACCAGGTGGACACCATGGCCCTGGCCGAGCTCTCCACCACCCTGACGCGGCGCGCCCAGGAGGCCGCCGCCCGCGGGGACATGGAAACGGCCGCGCGGCTCCAGGACGCGGCGAATCGATACCGGGACGCCGCGTACCGGGGCGCCCAGTTCATGATGAAGGTTTACAACGTCCAATTGGACATGATCCGGGCCGGCCAGCGGATCATGACCGCGTACGGCACCATGCGGTTCTACGGGGAGCACGTGCCCGTCTATGAGTGGGCGTACCGCGAGGCCCTGAGCCAATATTACCGGGAGCTCTACGGCCGTGACGCGGCGTACGACGAGGACAACCACCGGGAAATGATGCAGGGCCTCGCCTTCCTGACCCTGGAGCAGGCGGAGGCGGATTACGCCCAAGACCCCTCCGAGGAGAACCGCCTCCGCCTCGAGATCGTCCGGTGGCGGGAGGAGATCTTCCGCGTGGCGGACAACATCCTGAGCATCCAGGACCCGAGCGGCGGGTACCGCCAGAACGAGAGCGGCGGCGCCACCAACCAGCTGGACGACCAGGGGACCAAGCTCCACAGCCTGCGCCTGGCCTACGACATCGCCATGGAGAGCGGCCAGACCTCCCGCGCGGACCGCTACCTCAGCTCCGCCCGCCGGAACATCATGGACTGGTTCATGGTCAACAACGAGGAGTGGTTGAGGACCCACGGCGTCACGGACACGGACGGGGACCTCCTCATGACCTATTACGACATGCTCCCGCTCGACCATGAGGAGCGTTACCCCTACGACAACATCCTCTTCGGCTTCAAGCTCCAGCGCCGCGAGGCGGGGGACGTGCTCACCAACATCCAGTGGACCGAGATCACGCCGGACGAGCAGAGGACGCCCTACGGCCACATCTTCGCCATGTACGGTCTGGCCTCCTGGTACGACCTCATGGACACCAGCGGCAACCTCGTGGACCCGGTCATGAACGACCGGCTCGAGGAACTCCTGGACCACGGCATGCGGTTCCTGAACGGCCGGGACAAACTGCACAACCCGGTGCGGGGCTACCACCCGGCGGGCATCGGGGTCATCATCAGCATGAACCCCCGCGGCAACTTCGTGGACACCAACACGGAGAACACGCCCCGCCTGATCCAGATGCTTTTGAACCTCCTGGAACGGAGCGGCGGGCCGGACTGGGTGTACACCGAAGACGACGACCCCGCGGCCAGGCTCCTGTCCCTGGGCGACCAGGACAAGGCCCTGGCCATGCTGCTGGACACGGTCCTGCCCCTCCTGGCGGCCGCGGGCATGGGGGGCCTGGTCTTCGGCCTGGGCAAGGCCATGGAGATCGCCCGCTTCCGACGGGCCTTCAGCAACGAGCTCGCGCGACGCGCGAAGCGGAGGGCCCTCTTCGACGGCTTCGCCCAAAAGATGCGGGCGGACCTGGGCCTGGAGGTGCAGATCGATCCCGCGGCCCTGGACGGCGTCAAGACCCAGGACCTGGCCCGCGTCCTGGACAACCTGGGCGCGGCCCTGAAGGCGGCCGACCTGCTCCCCGAACAGCGGGTCCGCATCCTCTCTTCCCCGGACCTCCCGTCCGGGCTTTCCGCCGGCGTCCGCGACGCCGACGACCCCTATTACCTTTTCAATGTGAACGGCCTCACCCTCACCGACCGCCGGGCCCTGAAACGCCCCCTGTCCGACCAGAAGAGGATCACCGCGGACCAGGTGTTGCGATACGCGGACCGGCAGGGATATCAGATCCCCGACAGCAAACGGGGGGAGAGCGTCGAAAAACTCCTGGAATACCTGGTCCGCTTCGAAAGCGGCGCCGAGGGCGAGACGAGCGAGGAGACCATCCGGCGGATCCGGCAATACGTGCGCTGGCAGACGGCCGAAGAGGCGGCGCAGGAAGCCGCCGTCCTTTTCCGGATCCAGCAGGAGGACGCCCTCCAATCCCTATCGGAGAGGATCCGCACCGCGCGCCTCACGCCGGGACAACTGAGCGAGATCCAGCAACAACTGGACCGCCTGATGGAACGGCTGCAGAACGCCAACATGCCCTACACAGACCGGGCCCGCCTGCTCCGCCAGGTCCACGAGGCCCAGGGCGCGCTGGCCGAACGGCGAAAGGACGTGGAAGCGTACCGGCGCTGGCAGGCGGCGCGGGCCCTGTACGGCCGGGCGGCCCAGGAATCCGCGGAAAGCCGCCGCCTGCGGTTCCTGCGCCACAACGGGTTCCCGCTCACCCAGGAGAACCTCGCCCCGGCCGGGATCTTGAAGCTGCTGGAGGAAAATTGGGGGGACCTGCGGGTGCCGGACCGTCTGCGCCCCCTGCTCAACGAACAGGGCCTGGACCAGCTCCTGGAACAGTTCGAACGGGAACTGTTCAAACCCACCTTCATCGCCACGGTCCAAAGGCAGCCCGCGATCACCGCGGATGAGCGACAGGCCCTGGAAGCCCTCCAGCGGCATTTCCTCCGGTTCCCTCAAATGCTCGGCAAGGACCCCACCACGCTTCGCGCCCTTTCGCAACCCGCGCTCAAGGACCGGGTGGCCAAGGCCGCCCAGGAGGAGGCCGCCCGCGGGAACATCAAGTTGGACGACGCCGCCGCCCAGCGGGTGGCGGCCATGTTCCAGAGACGGCTCCGGTTCCTGTTCAGCCAGGGCCTGGATGTGGACTCCCGGTCCCTCCAGGCGGACAACCTCGTCCGGTTGCTGGAGGGCCTGCGCGAGCAAATGGGCATCCCCGAGACCCTCGCCCTGACCGCGGAGAACGTGGACATCGTCCTGGCGGTCCTGGAGGACAACGGTCCGTTCCCCTCCCGGGCACGGCAAGCCCAGGCCCGGACGACCGCGGAAGGAGAGTCGCCCACCGCGGCCGCGCCGGACACGGAGTCCATCCAGGTGACCGTGGGCCAAAAAGAAGTCCTCCAAAAACGGATCATGCCCGGCGCCCGGGTCGCCGTCATCAACGCCCTCGCGCAGGGCACGCTGACCCTTGAACGGGTCCTGGAGGACTCCTTCCAACAGGACCTCCAACAGGTCCTGCGCGCCCTGGACGCGACCGGGCTCCTGACCGAGGAGATCATCTCCTTCGCGGCCCGCCGGCTCCACCAGGACCTGCGGGCGGAACCCTTCCAGAGACGGGTCAGGTTCCTGCTGGGGTTGGACAGGAAGGCGCACCCCCTGACCCTTCGGGCCCTCGCCGACAAAGAGCTTCGGAAGACCCTGGAATCCCTGAAGGCCGAACTGGACATCCCGGACCACATCCTGGCCATGGACCAGGTGGACGACATCCTTCGGTGGCTGGAAGAGCGGCGCGGAGCCGTGGACCGGAAGGCCGGGGAACAGCCCCCCCTGACCGGCGCCCCCGCCGTCGAAATCGCGGGCGCGGTTTCCCCGTCGGACGAAAAGCTTGATCAGCCGGTGCTGGTGCTGAACGCGGAGGCCGTGGAACAGGCCAACGTGCGGGCCATGGCCTTCGACGTGGCGGGGACCCTGGTCCGCGAAGGGCGGGCCGCGCCGGGCGCCGAGGCCCTGTTGGAAGCCCTGACCGCCAAAGGCGTCTCCCTGTTCGTGGTCACGGCCCAGGACCGGGCCGACGCGCTCCGGATGCTGGAGGAGGCCGGCCTGTCCCGGTTCTTCGAGGCGGACAACGTGTACGGGGCGGGCGACGCCCGATTCTCCGCGGAAGGCCCCGGCGTCTATTCCCAGGCCGCGGCCCTGAAGGACATCATGGAGAGGGAAGAAGAACTCCTGGACGGGACGCAGTTGGCCGTGGTGGGCGACGAGGCCGGGGACCTGGCCGCGGCCCGTCAAGTCCGGGCCCTGGCCGTGGGTTTTGGGCGGCAATCCCAGGCCGACCTGGCGCTCTGGGAGGACGGGTTCGACGTGGAAGGCATCCTGAACACGCTCTGGCCCGGCGACACCGCCGGCCGGCGGCGGCCCGGCCGCGGCACCGCCATCATCAACGGGATCCTGGCGATCTCGGGCTGGCTCATGGCCCTGGGCGTGGGCATCGCCCTGCTCCTCAACAGCTGGATCCTGGGACTGGTCTTCGTGTTCCCGGCCGTCACCGCCATCCTGGGAATCGTCTTCGGCGGCGGCACCGGCTTCAAGAGCTACAACCTCTTCGAGAACAGCTTCGCGGTCCTGGGGTGGGGATCGCTCATGCCCCTGGGCCTCGCCGTGGGGACCAACATCTCCCTGCTGATGGGCGGCTCCGTCCTTCCCGTCCTGGCCCCGGCCCTCATGATGGTCGGCGGGTTCGGAGCCCTGGTCCTGACCGCCGTGTTCGCGGTCTCCGCCGTCGGCATGCTGACGGGATGGGTCGGCCAGGCCCTGGGCGCGGCCCGGATCGATCCGGGCAAGGCCCGGTTCCTGCGGGACCGGTTCGAAGAGGCCGGGTTCGACCGGGCGTTCGTGACCTTCGACAAACCCACCTGGGGCTACGACCTCCTGACCGCGGCCAGGACCGACGGGACGCAGGTGGTGGCGGCCCGCTGGATGACCTTGAGCTTCAAAAACCCCGCCGTGGAAAGGATCTGGTCCCCTCTCCAGAAAGCCGTCTGGTCCCTGGTCGTTCAGCATGAGGCCAAACGGAAAAAACTGCACGACGCCGGCGTGCCCGGCTTCCTCCACACGCCCTATGTGTACATCGTCTCTCCCTTCCTCCTGGCGGGCAGGGTCCTGTTCGGAGGGGCGTCCCTCTCCGGGCCCGACGCCTTCGAGACGTTCTTGGAGGAGCACCGTTCCGAACTGGAAACGATCAACGCCTTGGAGGCGGAATATCAAGCCCTGAGCGACGAGGCGCTCAAAGCCAAGACCGCGGAATTCCAGGAGCGCCTCCGGGCGGAGATCGGCCCCAAATTGGAAGCGCTCGACGCGGAGTACCCCGCCTCCGACCGGGAGAACCCGGACAAAGAGCGGCAGTACCAGCTCAAGCGGCGTCAGATCATTGACGCCGCGCTCGACGCCCTGCTGCCCGAGGCCTTCGCCGCGGTGCGGGAATCCGCCCGCCGCACCATCGGCCTGCGGCCCTACGACATCCAGCTCCTGGGCGGCATGATGCTCCACCAGGGCAAGGTGGTGAACATGCTGCCCAGCGAAGGCAAAACCCTGGTGGCCGCTCTGCCCACATATCTGAACGCCTTGGTCGGCCTGGGCGTCCACGTCGCCACGGAGAACGACTACCTGGCCCGCCGGGACGCCCGGCTCATGGGCCCCGTGTACGAGGCCCTGGGCATGACCGTGGGGATCCTCCAGGGCCCCAGCCGGCGCGCGGGCCTCAACCAACCCGCGTTCCTCTACGATCCCCAAGCCCGCACCAACGCGGAGACCACGGACCGCCTGAAGCCCATATCCCGGCGCGAGGCGTACACGGCCCACATCACCTACGGCTCAAACGAACAGTACGGCTTCGACTATCTCCTCGACAACGTCACCTTGAGACAACCCGTCCAGCGGGAGCCCTACTTCGCGCTGGTGGACGAGGTGGACGACGGGCTCATCCATCGGGCCACCACGCCCCTCACCATCGCCCTGCCCGACCCCCTCAAGTTCCCGGCCTTCTTCACCACGGTCATGGCCGCCATGAAGGAACTCCAAGCGGACGTGGACTTCACCATCGAGGGGACCGACAGCGGCCCGGACATCTCCCTCACCGAGGCCGGGAATGAGAAACTGGAGCGGCTCCTTGGCGGTTATTTCCGGCAGCGGGGGTTCGACCTCTCGGACATGGCCGGCCATTTCGCCGTCCAACAGGCCCTCAAGGCCCAATTCCTGTACGAAAAGGACAAACACTATTTCGTGGAGACGGAGGAAGAAGAGGGTACGGGGAGGCAGGTCAAGAAAGTGGTCATCCTCGGCGTCTCCCACCGCCGCGCCGAGGGCCAGACATGGTCCATGGGCATCCAACAATTCGTGGAGGCCAAGGAGGGGGCCGCTCTTTCGCCCCAGACCATTTCCGCGGCCTCCATCACCCTGCAGAGCTATTACCGCCTCTACCCCAAGCTGGCCGGCATGTCCGGCACCGCCCTGCAGGAAGAGGAGGAGTTCAAGGACGTGTTCGGCATGGAGACCCTGGCCCTGCCCACCCATCTGCAGTACGAGGCCGAATGGGTGGATGAACCGCTTTGGGACGTCGTCACGGAGTTCGACCCCGCCAAGGGCGCCTGGACCACGCGGTACGTGAGCAACGACGACCCTCAACAGGTGCTCTGGGAACCGACCGTCCACGAAGACGAGGTTTACGCCACGGCCGAGGCCCGCCTCCGGGCCGTGACCGAGGAAGTGCTGTGGCGCCATCTGGACGGACAACCGCTCCTGGTGGGGACCACCTCCCCGGAGAAGGCCGCGGAGATGTCGGCCCGGATGAAACCCGGCGCCCTGCGGCTCCTGGCCCAGACCTTCCTGCTCAGGGACCTGCTTCTGGACGAGAACGGCCGGGTGAAGGACGCCTCCGCGGCCAAGCTCCTGGAATACTTGGGCCAGGACATCCTGGTCCGGGAGGAGGTGGCGGGGGCCAAAGGCGAGGCGCCCCAGGTCTTCTTCGTTCCCAACCCCGGCCTCCGGAGCGATATTCTGGCGGCGGAGCTGCGGAACCGCGGCCTGTCCGACCCGGACCCCCTGTCCGAGGCCAACGTCCTGCGCCTGGCCCGCATCTTCGGGGTCATCGCGGAGGAGCCCGCCAATCTTTCCGACCTGTCCGAGAAGGAACAGGGCCAGGTCAAGGAACTCCAGTCCCTCCTGCGCGCGGGCGTCCAGCACCAGGTCCTGACCGCCCAGAACCACGCGGAGGAAGGCGCCATCATCGCCCAGGCGGGCCGCCTCAACGCGGTCACCATCGTCACGCCCATGGCCGGACGGGGCGTGGACATCAAGCTGGGCGGAGAGATTCCGGAGAACCTCCTGACGGCGGTGAACCGGGTCCTGGAAAAGAGCGGGACGCAGCAACCCCAATCCCTGTCCAACCCGGCGCGGGCCGAGCGGCTCCGCGCCCTGGGGCCGGCCGCCTGGGGCGCGTACGCGGGCGAATGCCGGGAGTTCCTGGACCGGATGGACGAAGCCCGGCGGGTCCGGGAGGCGGGGGGGCTGTGCCTGCTGGGGTCGGAACGGAACGACAACCGCACCCTGGACGACCAACTGGCCCGCCGGCCCGCGCGGCACGGGGATCCGGGCGAGACGAAGTTCTTCGTGTCCCTCGAAGACGACATCTTCAAGCGCACCGGCGTCCGCCCCGGGAACAAGATCCTGAAGACCCTGGGTCTGGACCCCCAGTCCTCCATCGTGGGCAGCCTGATCCACCGGCACATCGCCCAGACACAGGAACGCATGGCCAAGGCCCGCCGGGAACAGCGGAAACGCGAGATGAATTACGAAAAACACATCGGCCACCCCCAGCGGCAGACCGTGTACCGGCAGCGCCAGAAAGTCGTGGCCGCCTCTCCCGCCGAGCTGCGGGACATCTTCCTGGACATGGCCCGCCGCCAGATCACCGACCTGGTGGAGCGCCGCCTCCCCGCGGAACATCAGGATTTCTACATCTTCGACGACGTCTCCGCGGAGGCGGCCTACTGGAACAATTTGACCGAAGAACAATGGCTGCGGGAAAGATGGGACCCCAGGGCCCTTGAAGAAGAACTCAGGGACATCCTCCCCTGGCTCCCCAAAGGCGCCTGGAAACGATGGGTGACCCTGCCCAGAGAAGAAGGGGAGACGCTGCCCGACGCGATCGAAAGGGAGCTCCTGCGGCAGGCCGAGGCCCTGTACGACGCCTTGGAAGATCAGCTCTCGGACGGCGCCCTGCTCAAGAAAGGGCGGACCATCCTTCTCTCCCATATGGACCGATTGTGGATGGCGCACCGCGCGACGGAGGAATCGTACCCCAAACCGGAGGACCCCGGCGATTACAAGCAACCGCAGGCCCGCGCTTACAAGGAGGAGGCGGAATCCCGCTTCAACACCATGCGTGAGCGGGTCAGGCGCCAGAGCGTGTCCTCCCTCTTCACCCTGGCCATGGACGAGCTGTCCCCGACCGTCAGGCGGCGGGCTCTGGCCGGGACCTCCCAGGCTCCGGCCGCGGACCCAACGGTCGAATCGGGGACCGAGGCCCCGACCCATCGCGTGGACCCCTACGATCTGTCCCGGAAACTCTACTATCGGGCCCGCGGCGGCCGCGTCCAACCCACCCCGCGCGCCCTGGAGAACGCCCTGGAAGGGCTGGCCTCCGGCCTCTCGGCCGCCACCCGCCACGCCATCGTGACCAAGGTCAAGACCGTCCTTGAACTGGAAAATGATCCCGCCCTGGAGGGCCGCTTCCAATTCCGCGAGACCTATCTGCGGCACGGCGCCGAGACCCTCCGGCGCCACGTGCGGTTCCTGGCGGCCCATGACATGCCCCTCAACACGCGGACCGTCTCGCCCAAGGGGTTCCGGGAGGAACTGGCCAAGTGGATCAAAACCCAGGAGGGGGAAATCGGGGCCCTGGACCTGACGGCCTTCAAATCCTCCATCGAAGCGCTGGACGCCGTCGAAAAGCTGGAGGAGGCGCAAGCCAGGGAAGCGCGCGCCAAGTCTTTGGAAGGAGAGATCGGAGATCTGGTTGAAGCCGCTTTTGCCGCCGCGGACCGGGCGAGCGGGCTCACGACTCGAAAAGAAAGGGTCGGGACGTTCGTCGCGGGACTGCGCCGATTCGACCCGTTGGGCGTCACGGCCGTGCCGACCCCGGCCGGGGCAAACGGCCTGATCGGACTGGCTGAACCCGGAGACGACAAGGCCGCCCTGAACTTCCGCCTCTCCCAGAACGGCGTGGCCGAGGCCGCGGGCTTCGTGCTCTCGGCCGGCGCCGTCCTGACGACCCTGCTGGCCCTGGGCGGGCTCTTCGGCGCGGATCTCTCGCCCCTTGCGGCGGCCATCGGCGCGGTGGTCGCGGCCCTGGGACTCGGCGCCGGCCTGGTCTTCCGCAGCCACGGACGGGGCGGCCGCAACGCCAAAAGGACCTATGAGAACCTGAAGGACACGCCCTCCGCCTTCACGTACGCCGTGATCGGGGAGCGGGTCCTGCGGGACCGCGTCCCGGCCGGCCTCCTGGACCGCTTCGAAGTGACGGAAGACCTCAACGGCGCGGAGGCGGAGGTCAGAGGGAACACCCTGAAAATCTCTCCCTGGATCGCCTGGCTGGCCGGGTTGGACGAGGAAGGCTTCGCCCGGTTGAACGCCGCGGACCGGGAAGCGCTCGGCGGCACCTATGACCGCTTTAACGCCCTCCGGGAAAACCTCCTGCGGGCCGTCATCGACAACCACGAGGTGGTGCGGCTCGGCATCAACCGGAACGCCCGCGCCTGGTCGCCCCTGCGGGCCCCGGCGGTCCAGACGTTCTACGTCTACCTCACCAAACCCTTCCGGACCTGGATGGGCCGCGCCCGGGCCCGCCCGGCGGAGGCCCCCGCTCCGGTGGCGGTGGAAACCCCTTCCCTGCCCGCGGTGGTGTCCGTGGCGATCCGGACCGCGCCCGCGGACGAGCGGGGCGTCCTGGCCGAACTCTTGAGACAGACCATGCCCGGCGTGCCGCAGGAGGGCGTGCTGAAACCCCTGCAGGCCCTGGTGCACCAGGCCCAGACGCGCCACGATGTGACGCTGGGCCCCCTGGCCGCGGCGCCCCAGGCCGACCGCGGGGCCGCCGTCGAACAGACGCGCCGAATCCTTTCCGCCGCGGAAGAGCTGGGGGTGCCGGTCAACGCGGAAATCGAAGCCGCCCTGGACCGCCTCACGGAAGAGGCGAACGCGGCCGACGCGGAAATCCTCATCGCCGGCCTCTTCCAGGTCCTGGGCGCGGTGCACGGCGCGGGCCGGTCCCTCCAACGGACGTCCGCCGATAGGCCCGAAGCCCTGGCCGAAGCCCAGCGCCTGGACATCGGTCTGGCCCTTCAGTCGGCCTTCTCCCTGGGCCCCCTGGGCAGGGACACGGAATCGGAACTGGACGCCTCCGCCCGGGCGCTGGAGCAACGCCTGGCCGCGCCCCACTACAACCAAGCCAGGGCCGCCGTCTCCCTGGCCGAAGCCTTCGTGAAGAGCGACGGCCGGACCGTGGTGGCGCCCAAGGCCGATGAGCTCGACGCCGAGGAGGGCCGCTGGTTCCTGCAGACGCTCCTGAAGGGCCTGGCCAACCGTCCGGACGAAGAGGGGGCGGTGACCGTGGTCCTGCCCGCCGGGTGGACCGGGTCGCGCGCCTCCGTGCCGGACATGGCGCGGTGGGCCGGCCTGTCGTCCCGGGAGGCCGCGGCCCTGGCCCAACGCCTCACCGTCCTGGCCGCCGAGCGGACGCCCGGCCTGCTGGTGAACGGACAAATCGTGGTGAGCGAGCTGCAGAGGGCCCTCGGGGTTCAAGACCTGCAAAACCTCCGGCTTTTGGGATCGGAGGATTACTTCGCCTTTGAGAACGAGGCCCAACGGAACCTGGTGGAGCTCGTGCCCATCTTCAACCTGGCCAAATCCCTGCAAGACGCCTTCCAGGCCATGATGTTCATCAGCATCCAGGCCTGATAACCGCCCCAAAACCGTCGACAAGACAAAGCAAAGGCGATGATCCGTTGATAAGGCATATCAACTTATCGTCGTTTTTCGCCTTTTCTTATCAACGTTTTTCTTTTCGTTGACAACCCCCGCAAAAGGGTTTAGAATAATTTAAGCGGTTCTTTGCCGCCGAGGACGGGCCCGGGAACTTTTCAAGCCCGTCCGAGTTATATAGAGGGAAGAAAACACCGGAGGGTCCATGTCCAACCGTTTCACGGAACGCGCCCAGCGCGTCATCCTCATCGCCCAAGAAGAGGCCAAACGCCTCAACCACGACTACGTGGGCACCGAACACCTGCTTTTGGGCCTCATCGCCCTGGGCGAGGGGGTGGCGGCCCAGGTCATGGCCAATCTGGGGGTGGACCTCCGCCGCGTCCGGAGCGAGATCGAGAAGATCGTGGGCACCGGCGACAACGTCATGCTCCTGGGCGAAATCCCCTTCACCCCGCGGGCGAAAAAAGTTTTGGAGCTGGCCGTGGAGGAGGCCCAGAACATGGGCCACAACTACGTGGGCACCGAGCACCTGCTCCTGGGCCTCATCCGGGAGGAGGAAGGCGTGGCGGCCCGCGTGCTGGAAAACATCGGCGTGCGCCTGGACGTGGTGCGGGAAGAGGTCATTTCGCTCCTGGGCGAGGGACACGCCGGCGGACAACAGCAGGCCGCCCACCACCAGCCAGCCTCCGGCTCCCGGACCAAATCCAAAACGCCGACGTTAGATGAATTCGGCCGCGACCTGACCCAGCTGGCCAAGGAGGGGAAGCTGGATCCCGTGATCGGCCGCGAGACCGAGATCGAGCGGCTCATCCAGATTTTGCTGCGGCGCACCAAGAACAACCCGGTCCTGATCGGCGACCCGGGGGTGGGAAAAACCGCCATCGTGGAAGGGCTGGCCCAGAAACTCGCCTCGGAAGAGGCGCCGGAGCTGCTCCAGGGCAAGCGCGTCATGACCCTGGACCTGGCCGCGGTGGTGGCCGGCACCAAGTACCGCGGCGAGTTCGAGCAGCGCCTCAAGAACATCATGGAGGAGATCCGGCGCGCGAAGAACCACATCATCCTTTTCATCGACGAGCTCCACACCGTCATCGGCGCGGGCGCGGCGGAAGGCGCCATCGACGCCTCCAACATGCTCAAGCCCTCCCTGGCGCGGGGAGAACTCCAATGCATCGGCGCCACCACCCTGGACGAATACCGCAAGTACATCGAGCACGACGCCGCCCTGGAGCGGCGCTTCCAGCCCATCATGGTGGACCCGCCGTCCGTGGAGGACACCGTCAAGATTTTGAAGGGCCTCAAGGAGCGCTACGAGTCCCACCACAAGGTCAAGTTCGACGACGCGGCCCTGGAACAGGCCGCCGAGCTGGCGGAGCGGTACATCACGGACCGCTTCCTGCCGGACAAGGCCATCGACCTCATCGACGAGGCCGGCAGCCGGGCCCGCCTTCAGGTGACCCAGCGTCCCACCGAGCTCAAGGACAAGGAGCAGGAGATCGAGAACGCGGTCAAGGACAAGGAGGCCGCCATCGCGGCCCAGGAATACGAAAAGGCCGCCAAGCTCCGGGACCGGGAGAAGGAGCTCCGCAAGGCCCTGGAAGAGGCCCGCAAGGCGTGGCGGGAAAAACGGGACGCCGCCACCCCCTCGATCACCGCCGAGGACATCGCGGCCGTGGTGTCCAAGTGGACGGGCATCCCCACCCAAAAGCTCACGGAGACCGAGCAGGAGAAGCTCCTCCATATGGAAGACGAGCTCCACAAACGCGTGGTGGGCCAGGAGGAGGCCATCGTCTCCGTGTCCCAGGCCATCCGTCGGAGCCGCACCGGCCTGAAGGACCCCAAGAAACCCATCGGCAGCTTCATCTTTTTGGGCCCCACCGGCGTGGGCAAGACCGAGCTGGCCCGGGCCCTGGCCGAGTTCCTCTTCGGCAACGAGGAGGCCCTCATCCGCATCGACATGTCCGAGTACATGGAGAAGTTCGCGGTGAGCCGGCTCATCGGCGCGCCCCCGGGGTACGTGGGGTACGAGGAAGGCGGCCAGCTCACCGAGGCGGTGCGCCGCAAGCCCTATTCCGTGGTCCTGCTCGACGAGATCGAAAAGGCCCACCCGGACACCTTCAACATCCTGCTCCAAATGATGGACGACGGCATCCTCACGGACAACCTGGGCCACAAGGTGAACTTCAAGAACACCGTCATCATCATGACCTCCAACGTGGGCGCGCGGCTCATCTCCAAAGGCAAGTCCCTGGGCTTCCTGGTGCAGGAGGACGTCAACCGGGACTACGCCGCCATGAAGGAAACCGTGATGGAGGAGGTCAAGAAGGCCTTCAACCCGGAGTTCCTGAACCGGATCGA
>CAZAEL010000006.1:0-15816 GCA_964484135.1 uncultured Elusimicrobia bacterium | reverse complement strand
TCCCCTCACGCGCGAAGACAGCCGGAAGATCCTGGACTTGATGCTCAAACGGGTGGAGAAAAAGCTCGGCACCCAGGGGTTCACCCTGGAGCTGACCGAGGAGGCCCGGAACTTCCTGGCGGAAAAGGGCTTCGACCCCAACTTCGGGGCCCGGCCGCTGCAACGGAGCATCCAGCGGCTCCTGGAGGACCCCCTGGCCGAGGACATCCTGGCCAAACGGGTCGCCACGGGCCAAAAGGTGTACGTGGACCTGGACGCCGACGGCCAGAAGCTGAGTTTTTCCACCACCCCGCCCCAAAAAACGGTCAAGAGCGGTTAAAAACCCTCGAGGCCTTCCCAAAATTCGATGAGGCGGCGATCCCGGGCAATCCTGGTCGCCGCCTTTTTGTTCGCCGGCGGCTTCGCGGTCCTTCGCTGGTTCCTCCCCGTCGTCGAACACAGGGCGCAGGGACGGCTGGAACGCGCGCTCTCCCGGCGCCTGGGCTGGCCGGCGCGCATCGCCCGCGTCGAAATCCATCCTTTCCTGGCCGCCGTCACCCTGCACGACGTCCGCCTGGGCCCCTCGCCGGACGACCCGCTCTTCTTCTGCGAAAACTGGCGGCTCCAGGCCCGGCCGTTCCGGCTGCGTTCCCGCTTTCCCTGGTTGATCCCGTCCTTGGGCGCGTCCCGCGTGCAAAAACCCGCCATCCACGTCCCTCCCGACGGCAAGGGGTTCGCCCCGGTCCTGCCGCCCTGGCTTTCGCACAAGGTGGAATGGACGGAAGGCTCCCTCCGCCTTCCGGCGCGGGGACAGCGGCCCGGCCTTGTCCTGGAACGGGTCTCCGGCTCCCTCCGCGTCCTGTCCGGCCGGCTCCGGCTGGAGGCGGAAGGGCAAAGCGCCTTGGGCCCTTTCGAGACGTCCGCCGAAGCGGACGAAAGCGGCCTGGGCCGGGCGACGGTCTTTTTGAAGGCCGTGCCTCTGAAGGATGTGGCCGCCCGGTGGTCGTCCGCCAAAGGCTCCTGGGAGGGAGGCCTCTCCCTGCGCCTGCGGGTGGAAGGGACGCTGTGGCCCGGCGCCGTCCCGCCGGAAGCCCCGCCCCTCCGGTGGGAAACGTCGGGGACCTTGCGGGAGGCCTCCTGGTCTCCGGACGACGCACGCGCCGAAGGGTCGCTGGTCGTGCCCATGCGGGGCGCCTTCGAGCTGGGGCCCGACGAACTGCGGCTCAAGGACTTTTATTTCTTTGAAAAACTCCGCGTGGAGGGAAAATGCCTTGAACCCTTCCAGAAAGAGAACCGCCGCCTGGACCTCGCGCTCAGCGCCCGGCAGGTCTCCCTGGAGGAATGGCGCCGGAGCCTGCCCGAGAAGGTCTGGCCGGTGAACATCCCCCTGGAGGGAAAGGCGGACGTGGAAGGCCGCATCTCCGGTCCGCCGGCCGCGCCCGACATCCGGCTGAACGCCGCGGTCCAAGAACCCCGGGTCGCCGCCGTCCGGATTCCTTCCCTGGAGGCCTCGCTGGTCAAGGGGCCGGAAAGCCTTCGGGCGGAGATCTCCCTCCTGAACGGGAAGGTCGTCTTTGAACGGGCGGAGGGACACGGCGCGGACCAAAAACCGTTCGTCGACGCGCAGGTGGAGCGCCTGGACCTGTCGGAATTGTCCCGGGCCAACCATTGGGGGGACATCGGCGGTCTCTTGAGCGGCCGTTTCCGGATGCGGGACCCCCGCTCGCAGCGGGAGCCTCTCGCCCCGACGGATGAGCCGGGGGCCCGCCCCCGCGGAAAAAAGAAATCCGCGGAGGCCCGGCCCCCCCTGGCCGAAGGGTCCTTCCAGGTCGACCGGTTCGCCTGGGGAGGCCACCGGGAAACCCAGCCCATCGCGGCGCACTTCGCCTACGGGGACGGGGAGTTCACGGCGCAAAGCCGGAAGAACGCCTTTCACGTCAAGGCGAGACGGCTCCCCGACAAGATCGTGCTCTCGGATTGCGCCTTGGAACTGCCCAGCGGCATCTCCCTGTCGGCGCAGGGAACGGTGGAAGGGCCCGACCGGCGCCTGTCCCTGAAAACCTCCTTCCGCCGGGTCCCCCTGGAAGAACTGCCCTTTCTGCTGGAACGCTACCCCGAAGCCGGGGGGACGCTGGATTTTGAGGGAGACTTGGCCGGCACCTGGGCCGAACCCTCTTTTTCGGGCACGGCGCGGATCATGAACCTCCGCCTTCGGGAAAAGGGCCAAACCGCTCCGGTCCGGGCCTCCCTCCGCTGGGACCGCCGGGGATTCATTCTCTCCGACCTGGACCTGGACGGCGACTGGAAAGGCCGGGCCGCCTGGTCCTCCCAGGGCGGCTGGTCCCTGGAACTTTCCGTGGAGAAGGGGGACATGGCGTGGCTGGCCGACCTTCTCAAGTCGCCGGCGCGTCCCCAGGGAGACATCAGCGGGGAGGTCCGGCTGGCTTCCCCGGCCAAGGGGCTGGAGTCCCTGGAAGGGACGGGCCGCTTTTCCTGTTCCCCCGGACAGTGGGGCGCGTTGGCGTATCAGGACGTCCGCGCCTCGTTCCGGGTGGAGCGGGGGACCCTCCACCTGGAATCCTGGGACTTGCGGCAAAGCTCGGGCTCCTGGCACATGGACGGACGCCTCCCGCTCGGCGGCCCGTCCGCCGCCTGGTCCTGCGTGTCCCAATTCAAGCACCTGTCCTTTTCCGCCCTCACCCTGGACGGGGAAGTCCGCCTCCAAAGGACGGCCCCCGACCGGCCGCCCCGTTTCCATTCCCCGAACTTCTGGGTCAACGGCTACGGCGTGGGGGCGGTGGAGGGGGAGTTGTCCCTTGCGAAAGACCGGTGGGGGATCGACGGCCTGCGGGCCGGCGACCTGCTGAGCGGGCAACTGACCTTCTCGCCCCGCCAGGGCGTGCTGAAGGGCCGGGGGACCGTGAAAAACATGCGTCTCGCCGAATGGGGGGATCGCCTCGGCGCGGTCCACCCGCTTCTCCGGACCGGCGTCCTGAACGCCTCCCTGTCCCTGGAAGGCCCCTGGCGTTCCCCCCGCTCCCGCGTCGAGGCGAAATGGCGCGACGCGGAATGGAACGGCCTCGTCTTCGACGCCTCCTTCCAGGCGGACTGGGCGGCGTCCCAGATCCGCCTGCGGACCCTGGAGGCCCGCCTGCGGGACGGGGGACAAATCCAAGGCAGCGGGACCGTTTCCCTCGCGCCGGCCACCGGGGAAAAGGCCGCGCCGGAAGGCCCGCCCGTCCCCCCTTCTCTCCTGGACGTTTCCCTGACATTAAAGGCCGTTCCGTTGGACCGCTGCCTCCGCGCCATGGGGTGGCGGGCCGCGCCCTGGCTGGGACCCCTGGACGGCGACCTCAAATGGACCGGGACATGGAGCGATCCCCGCGTTGCCGGATCCCTGTGGGGCGGAAAGATCCGGGTGGGGAACCTCTTCGTCACCGGCTGGAACGGGAAGGTCCGGTACCAGAGCCGGGAATTCCACCTGGATGAATTTTACGCCACCACGCCCGAGGGGGTGTGGAGACTCAAGGAAGGCAGCCGGGCCTTCCTGACCGGCGCCGGGGAGGGGCACCTGCAGTTGATCAACGAGCTGCGCAACATCCATCTGGGGCCTCTGAACCTCTTCGGCGGGCTGGAGATCGTGGGCCGGTGGAAAAACGAGCCCGCCCCTTCCTTCGAGTGCACCCTGCGGGCCCAGTCCCTCTGGGTGAACCAGCACCTCTTCGAGCAGGACCTGGCCCGCGTGGTCTGGTCCCAAAAGAAGATCCTTTTCAGCCCGGTGCCGCAGGCCCTGCAGGAGCTTTCCGGCGCCGTGCATCTGGACCGCCTCCCCCAGGTCCGCCTGGAAAACCTCACCCTGAAGGAAGGGGGCAAGCGCCGTTTCTGGATGCAGGGGGAGGCCGGCCCGGACAAATGGGACTTTGAGTTCGGGGGCTGGGACCTGGAGGCCGCCACCCTCATGAGCCTGGCCGACTTCGACCTGCCCGTGGAAGGCCGTCTCAACGCGCGCGTGCAGGGCCGGGGATCGCCGGCAAAACCCCGCGTGCGGGGGGAAGTCTGGGGCCGGAACGGGAAGTTGGCGCGTCTCCCGTACGACCGGTTCCACGCCGCCGTGCTCTGGGAAGGGGACGTCCTGGAAGTGAAGGACCTGGAGGCCGCCCGACGCAACGGGTACGTCCTCTCCGGGGAGGGACGTTTCCCCACGGACGTTCAGGAGGAGGACCCGGCGGACAAGCTGTCCTTCGTCCTGCGGTTGTCCAACGGGGACCTGGGGATCCTCAAAAGCCTCTGGCCCGACTGCGAATCGGCCGCCGGCGGCTTCCGGGGGGAACTGCGGTTCCTGCCGGGGGAGGACGGCGTGGAGACCTCCGGGTTCCTGGTCGTGGAAAACGGGCGCGTCAAGGCCCGCCGCTATTTCCGCGACCTCTCCGACCTCAACGCCCGCCTTTTGATCAAGGACAACCGCCTTCTGGTGGAAGACCTTTCCGGCCGTTTCGGCCAGGGCCGGTTGGTGGCGGGCGGAAGCCTGGGCGTCAACGGCTTCGACATCACGGACTACGACCTGTCCGTGGAGTCCGTGGGCTCGCAGGGCATCGAAATCGAAATCCCCCAGCTGGCCGTGCCGCCCGGCCCCCTGCTGAAACGGTTCTCCCTCCTGCGGGCCTCCTTGGAGGACATCTCCCGCGGGGAACCCCGTGTTTACCTCAAGGTGACGGGCCCGGACGGGCGGCAGACCGTCCAGGGAACCGTTTTCCTGGAGGACACCCAATTCACCTATCCGCCCTCCAAAAAAGGGTTTTCAGGCGTGCGGGAAGACTCCTGGGTCCGGGAATTTTGGCGCGAGGCCGCCTGGGACGTGGTCTTGAAGACCGGGGACGACACCTGGTACCGCAACGAGTACGTCAACGTCCAGCTGCGGGGGTCCCTCCACCTGGAAGGCCCCCGCGAGGCCATGCGGGCCTCGGGCCGGCTGGAGACCAAACGGGGCGTCATCACGTACCTGGGGCAATCCTTCAACGTGAAGCGCTGCCTCTTTGAAGTGGTCACCGACACCCGGACCTCCGCCGGGGAGCGCGCCGTGGTCCCCTACCTGTCGGGCGAGGCCGAACGGGTCGCGCCCATCGTGGACGCGCGGGGGTTCGCCACCCCGGACACCATCCTCATGATCGTGGACCGGGCGCCCCTGGGGGAGATCCAGCCCCGGTTCATCTCCCGCAACAACCCGGGCCTCAGTTCCGAACAGGTGGCCCAGCGGGCCTTGGGCCTCTCGGGCGAGCAGTTCACGCCGGAGGAAAAGGACAAACTCCTGCGGGCCGGCCTGGTGCAGCTCCTGGGTTCCACCGCCGGGCCGCTCGCCAACCGGCTTGCGCATCGCTTCGGAATTGATATCCTATATCCCATTTACGAGCCCACCGAGGAGGCTTCGGCGGAGCCGGCGGTTCCGACGGCCGCCCCCCGGCGGGACGTGGTCAACCTCCTGCAGGGCACGGGGGCCACGGCGGGCGTACAATTGAGCGACAGGATTTTCGGCGTGTACAAATTCAAAGTGGACCAAACCCAAAACCAACTTTTCTTCCGCGACGAGGTGGAGCTGACCTACCGCGTGCGCGGCAACCTCCATCTCAAGGCCAGCACGGAGCTGGACACGGAAAAATTGCTGGGCCAGCCGCCCGACCGCCGCGCCGTCCTGGAGAACCAATGGCGGTTCGGCCTGCCCAAACCGCCCGCCGACGCCGCCAGGGAACCGCTCCCCGAAAAACCCGCCAAGACCCCGTGAGGAGAAACCCATGACGCCCCTTCGCTCCTCCGTCCGGAAGGATGGACGGTGGAAAAGATCGACGTTTTTTTCCGTTTTGTCGTTGGCCCTGTGGCTGGCGGCGCCGACCGGGCCCCTCCACGCCCTGGAAAGCCGCCCCCTCATCGGGGAGGTGGCCGTGGAAGGGAACCGGACCGTGAAACGGCGCGCCGTCCTCTCCAAGGTGAAGGCCCGCAAGGGCGACGTGGTGGTGGACCCCTCCTTCCGCGCCGACGTGGACAGGCTGCTCGAAACCGGGCTTTTCGACGACGTCCAGGTGGCCATGGAGGACCTGCCCGGCCCCGCCGACGCCCAAGGCCTGCCCAAGGTCAAGGTCATCTTCCAGGTGAAGGAAAGGGCCACCGTGAGGCGGGTGGACTTCAAGGGCAACCTGAAGCTGGCGGACCGGAAGTTCCGGGACGAGCTGTCCTCCAAACCGGGGGAACCCTACGACCGGTTCAAGGTGGCCCAGGACGTGCAGAAGATCCTCAGCATCTACCGGGACGAGGGCTACGCCAACGCCACGGTGGAGTCCTACACCTCCCTGCACCCCAAGTCCCAGAAACTGATCCTGACGTTCTTCATCACGGAGGGAAACCGGGTCCTGATCAAGTCCGTCAAGATCGAGGGCAACCGGGCCCTGTCGGCCCGCGCCCTGCGCCGGCGCATGAAGGACACCCGCCCCAAGAAGGTCTTCAAGGAAGAAAACCTCAAGAAAGACATGGAGGAGGCAAAAAAACACTACCAGAACCGGGGGTACCTGGAGGCGCAGATCAGCCCGCCGGCGCGGGAGTTCAACGAGGACCACACCGCCGTCTCCCTCCTCTTCCACGTGGACGAGGGGCGCCGGTACACCGTCGGGAAGTACTCCTTCTCCGGCGTCACCCTCTTCAGCGAGAAAAAGCTCCGGCAGGCCATCACGCTCAAATCCGGCCGGCTCTACCGCCAGGACAAGATGGAGGAATCCCTGCAGAACCTGCGGGACCTGTACGCGGACCGGGGCTACCTGCGGGCCGAGATCACGCCCGAGAACATCACCCAGGCCCTGGACGAGGACCGCGGGCGGGTGGACATCCATTTCGACGTGGTGGAAAGCTCGGTGGTGTACGTGGACCGCATCTACGTGGACGGCAACACCTACACCAAGGAACAGGTGATCCGGCGGGAGATCCTCCTGGGGGAGGGGGACGTCTTCGCGGCCGGCAAGGTGCGGCGCTCCGTCGAGAAGATCTACAACCTGGGGTTCATGGACGACGTGCAGGTGGACGTGCAGCAGCCCCGGTCGCCCACCAAGGCGGACCTGGTCTTCACCGTGGTGGAGGGCAAGCCGGGCATCCTCTCCGCGGGCGCGGGCTACTCCAGCGTGGACCAGTTCATCGGCACGCTCCAGCTGCAGCACATCAACCTCTTCGGCCGGGCCCAGCGGCTGAATCTCCTGTGGGAGTTCGGCCAGCGCAAGCAGAACTACGAGATCGGCTGGACCGATCCCTGGTTTTTGGGCAAACGCATGAGCTTCGGCGTGGACGTCTTCGACACCGTTCGCTGGCGGCCCTTCGCCTCGGACAGCACCGCGTACCGCGAGGGCCGCCGCGGCGGCTCCCTGAGGCTGGGGCCCCGGCTCACGGAACGGCTGTCCCTCATCCACGACTACAGCTACGAAAAGGTGCGCATCTTCGACATCGACGACCAGTTCGACCCCAACAAGGCCTCCACGTCCACGCCGGTGAACCTGTTGATCAACCCCAGCGAAAACGTCACCTCCAGCCTCACCAACGGCGTGGTGTGGGACACGCGCGACAACGTGTTCGACGCCTCCCGGGGCGGCCGCCACAGCGCCTCCGTGCAGGTCGCGGGCGGGGTCTTCGGGGGGGACATCCACTTCTACAAGCCCTCCCTGTCCAGCTCCATCTACATCCCCACCTTCTGGAAGTTCGTGCTGAGCTTCTCGGCCCGCGCCGGGAACGTCCGCGCCTTCGCCCCCTCCAGGGAGGTCCCGGTCCAGGAAAGGTTCACCATGGGGGGCGTGGACACGGTCCGGGGGTACGACTTCGGCGAGATCGGCCCGCCGGACTACGGACACTACATGAGCGTCTTCAACGTCGAATACAAGTTTCCCATCGTCCAGGAACGGAGCCGCACCATCCTGCAGGGCGCCTTTTTCGCGGACGCGGGCGGGGCTTGGCGGGACTGGAACGACATCTCCTACGCCATCGGCAGCCGGCCGGACCAGATGCGCTCCGGCGTGGGTTTCGGCATTCGCTTCAAGACGCCGGTCTTCCCCATCCGGCTGGACTGGGGCTACGGCCTGAACCACCGGCCCGGGGAACAGATCAGCCAGTTTTACTTCACCATCGGGAACATCTTTTAACAACAAAAACGCTGATAAGCCGAAGCCAAGGCGGTTGATAAGATGATACGGAGAAAAATTCCTGTCAACTTGTCATCGTTTTGGCCTTTCTTATCAACGTTTTTTCGCTTTATGGCCGTGGACAGGCCGCTCCGGTTAATGTAAAATATATGTTTTACCCATGATCGAACGTCCGATGTGCCGTTTTTCGCGCCTTGTCGCGCTGCTTTCCTGGTTCCTGGCCGGGACGGGGGCCGCCGCGGCCCTGGAAATCCCCTTGAAACAACAAAGCGGGCAAGCGTCCGGGGGAGGCCCCGCCATCGGGTTCGTGGACATGGAGTCCGTTTTCCAGGAGTTCCCCGAAACCCAAAAAGCCAAGACCGAATACCACAAGGAGCTCAACGCAAGGCGGGAGGCCCTGGCCCAGCGGGAGAAGGAGCTGTCGGACCTGAAGGAACAGCTGGCGGTCCTTCGCTCCACCGTGGAAGAGGCGGCCAAGGGCGCCAGCCCGGGTGCCGAGGGGACGGCCAAGGGCGCCAGCCCGGGTGCCGAGGGGACGGCCAAGGAACCCGCCGTCGCGCCCTCCACGGACACCGCGGCCCTGCCCGGCTTGACGCCGGAGCCGTCCGCGCCCGGCATGAGCCCGGCCGCGCTGGCCGCCATCCGGGAAAGCGTTCGCCAGCGGGAGGACATCCTCAAGGAAAAAGAGGCCTCCCTGGAACAGGCCCGCAAGGAGGCGGCCGACGCCCTCAAACTGCTGGAGGAGCGCCGGAGCCTGCAGATTTTCGGAAAACTCTACACCGCCCTGGTGCAGATCGCGGACGAGGAGGGCATCGGGCTCGTGGTGGACAAATCCAGCATCCTGTACGGCCAGGAGGCCCAGGACCTGACGGAAAAACTGCGGCGCCGCGTGCGCGGCCTGCCGCCGGAGGAATAACCGTCCTGCGGTGCTTCGGTGCTGCGGTTGAAAACAGGCAAAATTTTGAAGCTTCTAAACTGCAGCACAGCGGCACTGAAGCACGGTTTTTGGTGACGATTTTATGAAACTAACCTTATCTCAAATCGCGGAAATGGTCGGCGGCGCGCTCCAGGGCGACGGGAACGTCGTGGTGGAAGGCGCGGCCAGCCTGGCGGAAGCCACGGAAAAGGACATCGCTTTTCTGGGCAACGCCAAGTACACCGCCCAGCTCAAGACCACCCGGGCCGCGGCCGTTCTGGTGCCGCCCGGGGTCCAGACGAACGGGCGGACGGTGATCGTCCTGAAGAACCCGCCCTACGGCTGGGCCCGGGTCCTCGAAATTTTGCAAAAAGAGCGTTTGCGGCACCCCACCGGCGTCCACCCCACGGCGGTGGTGGCGCCCTCGGCCAAGATCGGAAAAAACGCGGCGCTGGGGGCCTACTGCGTGATCGAAGAAGGGGCCGTCATCGGGGACAACACCGTCCTTTACTCCCATTGCTATATCGGCCCCGGGACCCGGGTGGGAGACGACTGCCTCTTTTATCCCCGCGTGACCGTCCGGGAAGGCGTGACCATCGGGAACCGCTGCGTCTTCCAGCCCGGCGTGGTGATCGGCTGCGACGGGTACGGGTTCACCCCGTACCAGGGCCGGCACTACAAAATCCCCCAGGTGGGCGGCGTGGAGATCGGCGACGACGTGGAGATCCAGGCCAACAGCACCGTGGACCGGGCGGCCGTGGGCATGACACGGATCGGGCGCGGGACCAAGATCGACAATCTGGTGCAGGTGGCCCACAACGTGGAGATCGGGGAAAATTGCCTTTTGGTGGCGCTTTCCGGGATCGCCGGATCGGTCAAGATCGGGAACAACGTGACCCTGGCCGCCCAGGTGGGCGTGGCCGGGCATCTGGAGATCGGCGACGGCGCGGTGGTGGGCGCCAAGGGCGGCATCTCGCACGACATCAAAGCCGGGGAAGTGGTCTGGGGCGTGCCGGCCCAACCCCTGAAAGACGAGCTCAAGACCATCGCGGCCATGCGGAAACTCCCCGAGCTCCTGGACGAATTCAAAAAATTGAAGAAGAAACTGGGGGCCTGAGGAGATGCCCGTCGTCGTTTCGCAGGAGCCGCAGCACACCATCGCCCAGGAGGCCGTGTACAAGGGCGTGGGGCTCCACACCGGGAACCGCTGCCACCTCCTGTTCAAGCCCGCCCCCGAAAACGCCGGCGTGGTCTTCGTCCGTTCCGACCTTCCCGGCCGGCCCGTCCTGCCCGCGACGCACCGGATCGTCTCCAGCGTCGTCCGCGGCACCACCCTGAGCCTGGAGGGGGAAAAGGACCACGAGGCCCGGGTGCACACCGTGGAACACGTGCTCTCCGCCCTGTACGGCCTGGGGATCGACAACCTGGTCGTCGAGGTCAACGCCAACGAGCCGCCCGTGGCGGACGGCAGCGCCATGCCCTTCATCGAGACGCTGCGCAAGGCGGGGCTGAAGGCGCAGTCCGCGCCCCGGAAATACCTCAAGGCCGGGCCGGCGGCCTACCGCGCGGGCGAGACCGAATACCTCGTCGAACCCGCCGACGAACTGGTCCTGGAGACCACGATCGATTTCAAGCACCCGCTGATCCAGAGGCAGACCCTCGAGTTCCGTCTCACGACCGACAACTACGTCCGCGAAGTCGCCCGCGCGCGCACCTTCTGCTTCGACTACGAGGTGGAGGCGCTGAAGCGCCAGGGGCTCGCGCGCGGCGGCTCGCTCGACAACGCCGTCGTGGTCGGCATGGACAAGATCCACAACAAGGAGAAAGCGCTCCGCTACCCCGACGAGTTCGTGCGGCACAAGACCCTCGACCTCCTCGGCGACCTGTACCTGCTCGGTTGTCCGCTGAAGGCCCGCATCAGGGCCTCCCGCGTCGGACACGGACACAACGTCAACCTCGTGAAACAGCTCGCCGCGCAGATCGAGGGGCGGCCCGCCGCCCTGCAATCCGCCTAGACCCCGGAGGACATTCCGCCATGAACGACAGCGCACCCGCGGCCCCGACGCCGCACCCGATGCTCAGCAGCGTCGACATCATGAACATCATCCCGCACCGCTACCCGATCCTCATGATCGACAAGGCGCAGGTGCTCGAAACGGACAAGCGGATCAACGGCTACAAGTCCGTCTCCGGCAACGAACCCTTCTTCCAGGGCCACTTCCCGGGCAAACCGATCATGCCCGGCGTCCTCATCGTCGAGGCCATGGCCCAGACGGCCTGCGTCCTTTTGCTCAACAAACCGGAGTTGAAAAACAAACTGGCCTTTTTCATGGGCATCGACGGCGTGAAGTTCCGCAAGCCCGTGGTGCCGGGCGACCAGCTCGAGCTCCGCGTCCAGGTCCTGCGCGCCGGCGGCCGGGTGGGCAAGGCCCGCGGCGAGGCCTTCGTGAACAACGAGATGGTCACCGAGGCGGAGTTCACCTTCGCGGTCGTCGAAAAAGACGCGGGCGCCGCCTGACGTCCGGGTTTCCCATGCCAACCGACGCCACCCCCCGCATCCACCCCACGGCCGTCATCCATCCCTCCGCCAAACTGGCGGCGGACGCGGAGATCGGTCCGTACGCGGTCATCGGTCCCGAGGTGCAGGTCGGGGCCGGCGCCTGGGTGGGCCCCCACGCCGTGGTCGAGTACGCCACCATCGGGCCCGGATGCAAGATCCATCCCCATGCTTTCGTCGGGACGCCCCCGCAGGACCTGAAATACAAGGGGGAAAAGACCCGCGTGGAGATCGGCGCGCGGACCGTGGTCCGGGAATGCGTCACGGTCAACCGGGGCACCAGCGCCAGCGGCGTGACCCGCGTGGGGGAAAACTGCCTCCTGATGGCCTATTCCCACGTGGCCCACGACTGCGTCCTGGGCAACAACGTCATCATCGCCAACGTGGGCACCCTGGCGGGGCACGTGACCGTGGGAGACGACGTGGTGATGGGCGGCATCGTGGCCATCCACCAATTCGTCCGCATCGGCGCCGGCGCCATGCTGGGCGGCGGCTCCATGATCGCCAGCGACGTGGCGCCGTTCTGCATGACCCACGGCAACCGGGCCGTGATCGTGGGGCTCAACGTGGTGGGACTGAGAAGGCGGGGCCTCTCCCGGGAGGCCCTGAGCGCGCTCAAGGCCGCGTACCGCACCGTTTTCCTCTCGAACCTCAACCTTCAAGAGGCCGTGGCCAGGCTGGGACAAGGCCCCTTGACCCCCGAGGTCAAAACCTTCCTGGAATTTCTGGAAAAGCCCACCCGCGGCCTGTGCCGGCCCTCTCCGGATTACGAAGAAGAACCCACCGACGGGGAATGACCCGCGGCGCGGGATGTCCTCTTCGCCCGACGCCTTTTCCCGCAACCCTCCTTTGAAACCCCTGGGACTCATCGCCGGAAACGGCCAATTCCCGCTCCTCCTGGCGGAACAGGCCAAACGCCAGGGTCGTCCCGTGGTGGCGGTGGCCATCCGGGAAGAGACGGATCCTTCCCTGGAGAAACTGGTGGACGCCTGCCACTGGCTCCCGCTGGGGCAGGTCAAAAAAACCATCGAGCTCCTGCACGACGCCGGGGTGGAAGAAGCCGTCATGGCCGGGCAGGTGAAGCACGTCCGCATCTTCGACCTGCGGCACCTGGACATGACCGCGGTCAAGGTCCTGGCCTCCCTGCCGGACAAGAAAACCGACACCGTGCTCCGCGCCGTGGCCGACGAATTCGCCAAAGCCGGCATCAAATTCCTGCCTTCCACCGCGTACCTCAAGGACCTGCTGGCCCCGGAAGGCTTCCTGACCTCCCATCGCCCCACGCCCGAGCAGAAAAAAGACATCGCCTTCGGCCTGGAAACCGCCAAGGCCGTGGGCGGACTGGACCTGGGGCAGACGGTCTGCGTGAAGGACCGGGCCGTCCTGTCCGTGGAGGCCATCGAAGGCACGGACGAATGCATCCTCCGGGCGGGGCGGTTCCAATCCGGCTTCACCGCGGCCAAGACCGCCAAACCCAAGCAGGACGTGCGCTTCGACGTGCCGGTCATCGGCCTGCGGACCCTGGAATCCCTCAAAACCTCCGGGGCCGCGGTCCTGGCCGTGGAGGCGGGAAAGACCCTTTTCTTCGACAAAGAAACCTTTTTGAAAGGGGCCGAAGAAGCCGGCCTGGTGGTGGTGGGGGTGAAGAATGTCTGAGGCGCGGGGAAGGGCGCGCGCATGATCCTGGGCCTGTTCCCGCGGCGCAGGTCCGCGCCGGCCGTCCCGCCCCTCCCCGACGCGCAGCGTCTGGCCGTGGGGTTGGTCGGCGTCGGCGTCATGGGCCAACACCACGCGCGGCTCCTGAGCGGCCTGCCCCAGGCCCGGCTCGCCGCCATCTCCGACCTCAACCTGAAAAAGGCGGAGCAACTGGCGGCGAAATACGGCGCCGCGGCCCCGGAGGACCCCCGCCGCATGCCCCCCGACGTCCGGGCCGTGGTCATCGCCACGCCCACCCCCGCCCATTACGGCCTGGCCAAGGATTTCCTGCGGGCGGGGCTCCACTGCTTCGTGGAAAAACCCCTGACCGAACGGGTGGAGGAGGCGGAGGAGCTGATGTCCCTCGCCCGGGAGAAGGACCTGGTCCTCCAGGTCGGGCACATCGAACGATTCAATCCCGCGGTGGAGGAGATGGTCAAGCACGCGCGGGACCCGCTGTTCATCGAGGCCAACCGCCTGGGCCCCTACGACCCACGCACGGCCCACGTGGGCGTGATCCTGGACCTCATGATCCACGACCTGGACATCGTCCTGGCCCTGGTCAAGGACCGGGTCGTCCGCTTGGACGCGGTGGGGGGCAAAATTTTTTCGGACCACGAGGACATCGTGAAGGTCACGCTCCATTTCTCCCGCGGCTGCCGGGCCGACGTCTCCGCCAGCCGGGTCAGCCTGTCCAAGTTCCGCAAGATCCGGGTTTTTCAGAAGGACGCGTACATCTCCCTGGACTATTCCGAAAGGAGCCTCAAGATCTACCGCAAAAAAGGCCCGGCCCTCCGGAGCCTCCTGGACGTGTCCATTCAAAAGCCGGCGGTCCCGAAAAAAGATCCCCTGGAATCCGAGCTCAGCCATTTCATCCACTGCGTGCAACAAGGCAAGCCTCCCCTGGTGGGGGGGGAGCACGGACGGGACGCGCTGGAGCTGGCCCTGGAGATCCGCAAGGAACTGCGGCTGCATTCCCTATGATCGTGTCACGTGTCACGTGTGGCGTGTTACGTAAAAGAGACCGTCCTCATTTTACGTGCCACGTGACACGTGATGCGTAACACGGCCCTATGCCTCGCGTCCTCTTCGTGGCCGGCGACCTGTCCGGCGACCAGAACGCCGCGCAGGTGGCGAGGGAAATCAAAGCCCGCCGTCCCGACGTGGAGGTCCTGGCCCTGGGCGGGCCTTCCCTTCAAAAAACCGCGGACCGCTTCCTGCTGGACCTGGTGGCGCAAAGCGTGGTGGGCTTCTGGGAGCCGCTCAAGAAGATTCCTTGGTACTGGCGGGCCATGACCCGGGTCCTGCGGCCGGCCCTCCGGGAAACGCGGCCCGACGCGGTGGTGGCCGTGGATTTTTTCGGTTTCAACCGGTTCACCATCCGGGAGGCCAAGCGGGCCGGATGCAGAACGATTTATTTCATCAGCCCGCAGGTGTGGGCCAGCCGGCCCGGCCGCATCGCCCATTTGAAGGCCTGGGTGGACCGGATGCTGGTGCTTTTTCCCTTTGAAAAAACGCTGTACGAAGAGCGCGGCGTGCCGGTGAGCTTCGTGGGGCATCCCCTCCTGGAAACGCTCCCGGCGGCCCCGCCCTCGGAACCGCGCCGGCGGATGGAGCCCGTGGTGGGGCTCCTGCCCGGCAGCCGGGCCGGGGAGGTCCGCCGGCACCTGCCGTTGTTTTTGAAGACCGCGGACCTCCTGTCGCAAAAGGTCCGCGGCGTGCGCTTCGTGCTCTTCGCGGCGCCGTCCCTGTCCAACGATTTCTACGACGGGCTTCTGGGACGCGACGCGCGGCGCCCCTACCTTCTGGAGATGGTGCGGGACGAGGATTATCAATGGCGGAGCGGGCTGGATCTGGCCCTCACCTGCTCGGGCACCGCCACCCTGGAGAACGCCCTCTTGGGCCTCCCCATGGCGGTGGTGTACAAGATGTCCTGGGTGACGTACTGGCTGGCCCGGGCCATGATCCGGGTGGACCACATCTCCATGGCCAACATCCTGGCGGGGAAGCCTCTGGTCCCGGAACTGATCCAGGCCCAGGCCTCTCCGGAGAAACTGGCCGGGGTCTGCGCCGGTCTGCTCAGCGATCCGGAGGCGCTCGGCCGCGTCCGGCGCGAACTCCTCTCCCTTCGGGAAAAACTGGGCGGTCCCGGGGCCGCGGGCCGGGCCGCGCGAGAAATTTTGTCCGTGATGAGCGCCTGAGAACATGTCCAAATCCATCGTCCGGCGAATCCTGACCTATTTCCGAGGCCACCTGCCTTTCCTCTCGGTGGCCCTGGCCGCCATGGCGGGCGTGGCCGGCTTGACGGCCGCGGCCATGTGGATCCTCAAGCAGGTGGTGGACAAGGCCCTGACCGCGGGAGACCTGGCCGCCTTGAGGGACATCGTCCTCCTCGTGGTCCTGCTCTACTTCATGAAGGCGGTGCTGTCCTACGTGCACGACTACCTCACGGCGCGCATCGGTCAGTCCATCGTGCGGCAGCTCCGGGACGAGGTGTACGCCCACCT
>CAZAEL010000005.1:21501-79294 GCA_964484135.1 uncultured Elusimicrobia bacterium | reverse complement strand
AAAGGCTGGATTGCTTCGCTTACGCTCGCAATGACAGGAGCGGTAGACTCCTAGGGCAAATCCGTGTGTCCCATAAGGAAGCGGTCGCACTCGCGGGCCGCGCCGCGGCCTTCATTGATGGCCCAGACCACCAGGGACTGGCCCCGGCGGCAGTCGCCCGCCGCGAACACGCCCGGCACGCTGGTGGCGAACCGTCCGTGGTCCGCCCTGGCGTTGGACCGTTCGTCCTGCGCCACGCCGAGCTGTTTGAGCAGGCCTTCTTCCGGGCCCAGGAAGCCCATGGCCAGGAGCACCAGCTGGGCGGGCCAGACCTTTTCCGTGCCCGGGATCTCCTTGGGCACGAACTGGCCCTTGTCGTTCTTGGCCCATTCGATGTTCACGGTGTGCACTTCCTTGACGTGGCCGCTGTTTTCCCCGCCCACGAACTTTTTGGTCATGATGAGGTATTTGCGGGGGTCTTCGCCGTACATGGCCGCGGCCTCTTCCTGGCCGTAGTCCATTTTGTACACCTTGGGCCATTGGGGCCAGGGGTTGTCCGGGGCGCGCTGGTCCGGCGGCTTGGGCAGGATTTCGAACTGCACCAGGCTCTTGCACCGATGGCGCAGGGCCGTGCCCACGCAGTCCGTGCCCGTGTCCCCGCCGCCGATCACGATGACGTCCTTGTTGTGGGCGGTGATGAACTTGCCGTCCGAGTGGCCGGAGTCCAGAAGGCTCTTGGTGTTCAAGTGCAAAAATTCCATGGCGAAGTGGACGCCCTTCAGCTCCCGGCCCGGCACGGGCAGGTCCCGGGGCTTGGTGGCGCCGGTGCAGAGCACGATGGCGTCGAACTCTTTCCGCAGTTTGTCCGCGGGGTAGTTCTTGCCCACCTCGGTGTTGGTGACGAATTTCACCCCTTCGGCCCGCATCACTTTGAGGCGGCGCTCCACGATGCGTTTTTCCAGCTTCATGTTGGGGATGCCGTACATGAGCAGGCCGCCGATCCGGTCCGCGCGCTCGAACACGGTGACCGTGTGCCCGACGCGGTTGAGCTGGGCCGCGCAGGCCAGGCCCGCGGGCCCGGAGCCGATGACCGCCACCTTTTTGCCGGTGCGCTTGGCCGGGGCCTCGGCCTCCACCCAGCCTTCGGAGAAGGCCTTCTCCACGATGGAGACCTCGATGTTCTTGATGGTGACGGGCGGCTCGCTGATGCCCAGCACGCAGGAGCCTTCGCAGGGCGCGGGGCAGACCCGGCCCGTGAACTCGGGGAAATTGTTGGTCTTGTGCAGGCGGTGGATGGCGTCCTTCCACAGGCCGCGGTACACCAGGTCGTTCCATTCCGGGATGAGGTTGTTGATGGGACAGCCGGACGCCATGCCGGCCAAAAGGGAGCCGGTGTGGCAGAAGGGCACGCCGCAGTCCATGCACCGGGCGCCCTGCTTGCGCAGGCCGTCCTCGGGCATGTGCTCGTGGAACTCGCCCCAGTGGTGGACCCGGTCCACGGGCGCCATGTCCACGGGCAATTCCCGGGCGACCTTCATGAAACCCTGGGGCTTGGGGATGCCCAAAGGGGCGGGTTTCAAACCGTTCGTTGAAACCGTATGCGTCGCTTTTCGCGTTTTTTTGCGCGTGGGACGTTTCTTGATCGCGGACATGATCAATTCCCTCCCACCCGCGCCGTGTCGCGCGCGTTTTCCTCGAAGGCGGCCATGATGGCCTCCTCCCCGGTGAGGCCCGCGGCGTGGACCTGCTTGATGCTGGTGATCATGCGCTTGTAGTCCTTGGGCATGACCTTCACGAACTTGGCGGCATATTTTTTCCAGGAGGCCAGGATGGTCTTGGCCCGCTCGCTGCCCGTGTACTGGGCGTGCTTCTGGATCATGCCCAGGACCTCGTCCAGGTCCTCGGGCTCCAGCTTTTCCGGCTCCACCATGGCCCGGTTGAGGTGGAGTTTGACGAAGTCGCCCTTCTCATCCAGCACGTACGCCACGCCGCCGGACATGCCGGCCCCGAAGTTGCGGCCCACGGGCCCCAGCACCACGACCCGGCCGCCGGTCATGTACTCGCAGCCGTGGTCGCCCACGGCCTCCACCACCGCGTGCACGCCCGAGTTGCGGACGCAGAACCGCTCGCCCGCCACGCCCCGGACGTACGCCTCGCCCGAGGTGGCGCCGTAGAAGGCCACGTTGCCGATGACGATGTTCTCCTCCGGCACGAAGGTGGCGTTCTTGGGCGGGTACACGATGAGCTTGCCGCCGGACAGGCCCTTGCCGAAATAGTCGTTGGCGTCCCCCTCCAGGAGGAAGGTCATGCCGCGGGGCACGAAGGCCGCGAAGCTCTGTCCGGCCGACCCCTGGAAGGTGATCTGGATCGTGTCGTCCGGCAGGCCCTTGGCCCCGTGCTTGCGGGTGAGCTCCGAGCCCGTGATGGTGCCCACCACCCGGTGGTAGTTCTTGATGGGCAGGACGGCCCGCACCTTTTCGCCCTTCTCGATGGCGGGACGGCACAGGTCCAGCAGGGTCTGCCGGTCGAAAGATTTGTCCAGGCCGTGGTCCTGCGCCATTTGGCAGTACCGCCCCACGTCGGGCGGGGCGGGCGGCTGGTACAGGATGGCGGAATAGTCCAGGCCCTTGGCCTTCCAGTGGTCCACCGCGGCCTTGACCTCCAGCGCGTCGGTGCGGCCGATCATCTCGTTGACGGTGCGGAAGCCGAGCTGGGCCATGATCTCCCGGGCCTCCTGCGCCACCATGCGCATGAAGTTGACCACGTGGGCCGGGTCGCCCGTGAACTTTTTGCGGAGCTTGGGGTCCTGCGTGGCCACGCCCACGGGGCAGGTGTTCAGGTGGCACACCCGCATCATGACGCAGCCCAGGGCCACCAGCGGCGCGGTGGCGAAGCCGTATTCCTCCGCGCCCAGGAGCGCGGCGATGACCACGTCCCGGCCGGTCTTCAGCTGGCCGTCGGTCTCCACCACGATGCGGCTGCGGAGGTTGTTCAAGACCAGGGTCTGGTGCGTTTCGGCCAGGCCGAGCTCCCAGGGCACGCCCGCGTGCTTGATGCTGCTCTGCGGGGACGCGCCCGTGCCGCCGTCGAAGCCGGAAATGAGCACCACGTCCGCGTGGGCCTTGGCCACGCCCGCCGCCACCGTGCCCACGCCCACCTCGGCCACGAGTTTCACCGAGATGCGGGCCTGGGAGTTGGCGTTCTTGAGGTCGTGGATGAGCTCGGCCAAATCTTCGATGGAATAGATGTCGTGGTGCGGGGGCGGCGAAATCAGGCCCACGCCCGGGGTGGAGTGGCGCACCTTGGCGATCCAGGGGTACACCTTGCCGCCGGGGAGCTGGCCGCCCTCGCCGGGCTTGGCGCCCTGGGCCATCTTGATCTGGAGCTCCCTGGCGTTGACCAAATAGAGGCTGGTGACGCCGAAACGGCCCGACGCCACCTGCTTGATGGCGCTGTTCTTGGAGTCGCCGTTGGGGAGCGGCACGTACCGCGCCGGGTCCTCGCCGCCCTCGCCCGTGTTGGACTTGCCGCCGATGCGGTTCATGGCGATGGCCAGGGCCTCGTGGGCCTCCTGGGAGATGGAGCCGTAGGACATGGCGCCCGACTTGAAGCGCCTGCAGATCTCCTCCACGGATTCCACTTCTTCGATGGGGACGGGCGGGCGGTCCTTTTTGAATTCGAGGAGGCCCCGCAGGGTGCAGTAATTCTTGGACTGGTCGTTGACGGCCTTGGCGTACTGCTTGAAAACCTCGTGGTTGCCGGTGCGGACCGCGTGCTGCAGCTTGTGGACCGTCTCCGGGTTGAAGAGGTGGAACTCCCCGTCCTTGCGCCATTGGTACTGGCCGCCCTCCTCCAGGGCGTGTCCGTTGACGGACCGGTCCGGGAAGGCGCGGGCGTGCCGCAGGCGGGCCTCCTCGGCCACGACGTCCAGGCCCACGCCGCCGATGCGGCTGGGGGTCCAGGTGAAGTATTTGTCCACGACCTCCTGCTTGAGGCCGAGGCATTCGAAGATCTGGGCGCCGCGGTACGCCTGGATGGTGGACAGGCCCATCTTGGAGATGGCCTTGACCACGCCCTTGAACGCGGCCTTGCAGTACTTCTTGACCGCGTCCTCGTAGGAGACGTCCGGCAGCATGTTCCGGCGGATCATGTCGTTGAGGGTCTCGAAGGCCAGGTACGGGTTGATGGCGGCGCAGCCGTACCCGATCAGCAGGGCGAAGTGGTGCACCTCGCGGGGTTCGCCCGATTCCAGGGCCAGGCCCAGGCGGGTGCGCGTGCCGTTGCGGATGAGGTGGTGGTGCAGGCCCGACACCGCCAGGAGCGCGGGGATGGGCGCGCGGGTCATGTCCACGCCCTTGTCGGACAGGATCAGGATGTTGGCCCCGCCCTTGACGGCCTTGTCCGCGGCCGCGAAGAGGCCCTCCAGGGCCTTCTCCAGCCCGGCCCCGCCGGACTTGGGGTCGAACAGGATGGGCAGGGTGACGGCCTTGAACCCCTTGCGCTTGATGCGCCGCAGTTTCTCCAGCTCCTCGTTGGTGAGGATGGGGGAGTGCAGCTCGATCATGCGGCAGGACTCGGGGGTGGGCTCCAGCAAATTGCCTTCCGAGCCCAGGGTGGTCTCGCCCGAAGTGACGATCTCCTCGCGGATGGCGTCGATGGGCGGGTTGGTGACCTGGGCGAAGAGCTGTTTGAAATAGTTGTACAGGAGATGGGGCTTGTCGGAAAGCACGGCCAGGGGCGTGTCCGTGCCCATGGACCCGATGGCCTCCACGCCGTTTTTGGCCATGGGCTCCATGAGGACCCGCAGGTCCTCGTACGTGTACCCGAAGGCCTGTTGTTTCCGGAGCACGTTGTCCGGGTCCTTGTCGGGCCGGACCGCGGGCGCCTTGGGCAGTTTTTCGATGGGCACGCGGTCCTCGTCCAGCCATTTCCGGTACGGGTGCTCGGAGACGATTTTCTTCTTGATCTCCTCGTCCGCCACGATGCGGCCCTGGGCGGTGTCGATCAAAAGCATGCGGCCGGGCTGGAGGCGGCCCTTGTACAGCACCTTCTCGGGTGGGATGTCCAGCACCCCCACCTCGGAGGCCAGCACCACCAGGTCGTCCTTGGTGACGTAGTAGCGCGACGGCCGGAGGCCGTTCCGGTCCAGGGTGGCGCCCACGCGCACCCCGTCCGTGAAGGCCACGGAGGCGGGGCCGTCCCAGGGCTCCATGAGGCAGGAGTGGTATTCGTAGAAGGCCCGCTTGGCGTCGTCCATGGTCTCGTGGTTCTCCCAGGGCTCGGGGATCATCATCATCATGGCGTGGGGCAGGGAGCGGCCGGAGAGCACCAGGAATTCCAGGCAGTTGTCGAACATGGCGGAGTCCGACCCGTCGGTGTCGACGATGGGCAGGAGCTTTTGCAGGTCCTTGCCGAAGAGGTCGGACTTGAGAAGGGCCTGCCGCGCGTGCATCCAGTTGATGTTGCCGCGCAGGGTGTTGATCTCCCCGTTGTGGATGATGTAGCGGTACGGGTGGGCCCGGTTCCAGTTGGGGAAGGTGTTGGTGGAAAAGCGCGAGTGCACCAGGGCCAGCGCGGACGCCATGTCCGGGTCCGCCAAGTCGGCGTAATAGGGGTCCATCTGGTTGGCGATGAGCATGCCCTTGTACACGATGGTGCGGCCGGACAGGCTGGGGATATAGAAGGTGTTGGACCCGGCCGCGTCCAAGACCTTGATGGAGTGCTCGGCCCGTTTGCGGATGACGTAGAGCTTGCGCTCGAAGGCCAGGTCGTCCTTCCCCAGGCCGGACTTCTTGCCGATGAAGGCCTGCCGGACCACCGGCTCGGCCGCCTTGGCCGTGTGGCCGAGGGACGAGTCGTCCGTGGGCACGTCGCGCCAGCCCAAAAAGGCCTGGCCCTCCTCCTCCACGATCTTTTCGAACCGCTTTTCGCAGTCCGCCCGGGCCGCCGGGTCCCGGGGCAGGAAGGTCATGGCCACGCCGTACGCGCCGGCCTCGGGCAGGGGGATGCCCGCCTTGGCCGAGACTTTCTTGAAAAACGCGTGCGGGGTCTGGAACAGGATGCCCGCGCCGTCGCCGGTGTTGGGCTCGCAGCCGCAGGCGCCCCGGTGGCTCAGGTTGTTCAGGACGGTCAGGGCCTGCCGGATGATCTGGTGGGATTTCTGCCCCTTGACGTTGACCACGAAGCCGATGCCGCAGGCGTCGTGCTCGTGCCGGGGGTCGTAAAGGCCTTGCTTTTGGGGGGTCATAAAAAGGGTCCTTGTCCTTTTGTCAGCGGGACGCCGCGGGCAGGGAGGGCGGCACCTCCGGCACCTCCGTGTCCTTTTCGTCCTGCAAAAGCTCGATGAACCGCCGCACGCTCGTCCCGAACTTCTTGCCGCGCCGGTGGATGATGGCCAGGGGCCGGACGAACCCCCTGACCGAGAGCGGCACCGCGGCCAGGGTCTTTTCCGACACCTCCCGGTCCAGCGTGGGCCGCGGCAGGAGCGCCACGCCCGAGCCGATCTCCACCGCCCGCTTGATGGCCTCGATGTTGTCGAACTCCAGGGTGATCTCCACGTCCACCCCGTGCTTCCTCAAAAATTTGTCGATCTCGGACCGGATGCCCAGGCCCCGGTCGAAGGCCACGAACTTTTCCCCGGACAGCTGGGCCGGCGACACCTCTTTTTGGCGCGCCAGCCTGTGCGCGGAATCGCAGGCCAGGACCATGGGCTCCTGCTTCCAGGGCAGGGCCGTGATGTCCCGCCGCGCCTGGGGGAAGGACACGATGCCCAGGTCGAGCTCCTCCCGGGCCACGGCCTCGTACACCCGCTCCGGGTGCAGGTACTCCAGGTGCACCGCGGACCGGGGATGCAGCTCGGAGAACTTCTGGGCGAAATAGTTCATGTGCCGCAGGCCCGCGGAGTAGATGGAGCCCACGCGCACCGTGCCGTTCATGGGCTCCTGCGCGCCGCGCACCCGGTTTTCCAGCTCCGTGTACCGGTCCAGCAGGTCCCGGCAGCCGTCGAAAAAGATCTTGCCCTCGTCCGTCAGGGCCCAGGGCCGCCGGGAACGGTCGATGAGGGGCACGCCCAGACGTTCCTCCAGGGACTGGACCGTCTGGCTGGCCGTGGACTGGGTGACGCCGTTCTCCTCCGCGGAGCGGGAGAAGCTGCGCAGGCGCACCACGTCGCAGAAAATTTTCAAAGATTCGATTTGCATGAAAGGACCGTCCAGGGGGAGGAGAACCGCGCCGGGCCCCATCCGGCCCCCCGCCGGACAAGATCGGTATTTCCGATACTGTTTTTATCTTACATCATATTTTCTAATGTTGTCAAGAAAAAAATTTTGCCCCATCCCGGGGAGCGTCAACTGGGGGAGCCCTCCGTCAAGGTGACCGTTTTGGTGCTGTTCATGATGACGGTGCAGTCCATCCCGGACGTGGAATCGCAACCGGACCAGCCGCCGAAAAAGCTGTCGCAGAGGTTTTGCCGCGTCAGGGTCACGGACGTTCCCGAGGCGTAGGGTTCGGCGCAGTCGGAGCCGCAGTCGATGCCGGCGGGCGCGGAGGTGACGCCGCAGTTGGCGCCGCCCGAGAGGATCACCTTGTTGACGGTGAGCGTGTAGGTGTTGAGGTTGAACGTGGCCGTGACCGTGGTGTCGGAGGAGAGGGTCACGGAGCAGTTGCCCGTGCCGGAGCAGCCGCCCCCGCTCCAGCCCGCGAAAAGGGAGTTGGAATCCGCCGTGGCCGTGAGGGCGACGCCGGTGTTCACGGTGTAGGCTTCGGCGCAGTCCGTGCCGCAGGAAATACCCGCCGGGTCGCTGGTCACCGTGCCTGTGCCGGCGCCGTCCTTGGCCACGGTCAGGGTTTTGTTCACTTTGGCGAAGCCGGCCTTGACGGTCTTGGTGGAATCCAGCACCACGGCGCAGTCGCCCGTGCCGGAACAGCCCCCTCCGTCCCAGCCCGTAAAGCTGGAGGTGCTGTCCGGCGTGGCCGTGAGCGTTATGGTGGAATTTTGGACGAAGGGCTCCGTGCAGTCGGAGCCGCAGTCGATGCCGGCCGGAGAGCTGGCCACCGTGCCGCCGCCCGCGCCGGTTTTTTCCACGGTCAGGCCCGCGCTCTGGGTCTGGACCGTGGTCCCGCCGCCGGAGGACGTGTTGTTTTCCTCCTTCTTGGGACAGGAGACGGTGCACAGGACGACGAAAATCAGAGCCCCGAAGCGGGCGATGTCTCGCGTTTTGATCATGGTCGTTGGGGTTGAGGCTCAAGGGCGGGCATCCCGCCCCGCGCACGCCGGGCGGGCGGATGGTTTCCCCTTGAGGCCCCTATTTTACCACAGGCGGGACGGAAAGAAAATCCTAAGAGCCTGTCCCAAAACCCCATTCCGGGCCTGCGACTTCGGCTTTGGGCCTGCGACTTCGGCAAATTTGCGCCACGGACTCGCCGAGTATGCCTGCAAAAATTTGCCTTCGGCTCGGCTTCAAAATCCAAAGTTTCGCCGCGAAAGCGGGTTTTGCTAAGGCAGGTCCCTCCACCCCCGCGCCGCGCGGTCCGTCACGCCGAAGGCGGCGAAGAGGCCGGCGGGCGCGGGCCCGCCGGAGAGCCGGGACGCCTCCCACCGGCAGAGGGCCCTTTCGTAGGGCAGGTCCGCCTTTCGGGCCGCTTGAAAGGCGCGGCCGAGGGACGCCGCGGCCGCGGCGCGGCGGCCCGCCTCCCGATCCACGCGGGCCAACCCCAGCAGCGTCATCACGACCCCCCGCGGATCGTCCACGCGCCGGAAAAGCGCCAGGGCCTTGCGGTAAAAAACCCAGGCCCGCCGGAAATCGCCCAGCCGCCGCAGGCTCCCCCCCAGCCCCCAGAACGCGAAGGCCATGCTGCCCAGGTCGCCCACCTTTTCATACAAGGCGGCGGACCGCCTATAAAGAGGAAGTGTCCCGCGGGCGTCCCCCCAGACCCGCAGGGCGTTGCCCATGCCGCAAAGGCCGTACGCTTGGCCGAAAAGGTCCCCCGCGCGCCTGAAAATCCCGTGGGCCTCGCGGTATTTGAGGAAGGAAAGCCGCCCTTGCCCCAAAATCCTCAGGCACGCGGCCTGGCCGCACAGCGCGTAGGCCCGGGAAGGGTCGTCCTTCAGGCGGCGGGCCAGGGTTTCCGCGCGGCGGAAGGCCTTCAGGGCCGGGACGAAACGGCCGGAAAAACGCTCCACCCCGGCCAGGGCCCACCAGGCGTGCCGGAGGATTTCCGGCGAAACCCGTTCGTTGCGGCCCCCCAGCACCCGCTTGAGCCTTTGTCCGGCCGGGCGGAAGAGCCCCAGCCCCCGCTCCACCAGGGCGATCTCCAGGGACACCTCCTCCGGCGAAGGCTCCGGGGCCTTGAAAAAGGCCTGCCGGGAGGCGGAGGCCCACATGGCGCGGGCCTCGCGGAACCGGCCCATGACCCGCAAACAGGCGCTGGCGCCCAGCAGGGTGCGCAGCCTCTCGGAAGAGACCCCGCTCAACCGGTAGAGCCGGTGGGAAAGCCAGTACGCGGCCAGGGCCCGGCGGAACCGGCCCAGGGACCTGAGGGTTTCGGCCTCTTGCCAGGCGGCCTCGGCCCGGAGGAAACGGTCCGTCCCGGCGCGGCGGGCGGCCCGCAGGAGCGGCAGGGCCGCGCGGGGACGGCCTCTTTTCAGGAGGGTTTCGGCTTTTTCGAGCAACCGCAGGGCGGAGGACATGGGGTCAGGGGCGGCCAATAAAAAAGCCACCTTCCTTGGGGAAGATGGCCGTTGAGCGATGGCCGGAAATGGGGAACCGGTTTATCGTTTGGAGTGCTGGAAGCGTTTGCGGGCCTTGGGCTGGCCGGACTTTTTGCGCTCCACCATGCGGGGGTCGCGGGTGAGGAACCCCTTGGCGCGGAGGGCGGAGCGGAGCTTGGGATCCATGGTGACCAGGGCCCGGGCCAGACCCAGGCGGATGGCGTCCGCCTGTCCGTTGACCCCGCCGCCCGTGGTGCTGACGAAGATGTCGTAGTTGTTGAGGGGCTTGGCCAGGAGCTTCAAAGGGGAGAGGACGGCGGCCTTCTGCCGGTCGTGGCCGCCGAAAAATTCGTCGAAGGACTTGGAGTTGATCATGAGCCGGCCCTCGCCCGGCACCAGGCGCACGCGCGCCACCGCGGTCTTGCGGCGGCCCACGGTCCAAAGGGGGTTCTGCGGGGTGATGGCGGGGGTCTCGGTGGTCATGGCGTCAGGAGGCCGCGGCGGCTTCGGCCGGCGCGGGCGCGGCCACGAACGGGCCGCCGGATTTGATCTTGGGGTTCTTCATGTCCACGGCCAGGGCGCCGGCGTAGGTCTTGGCCCCCTCGTCGCCGCGGAAAACCTTCAGGCGCCGCATGTACACGTCCCGGTGGCGGTTCTTGGGGAGCATGCCGTACACGGCCAGCTCCACGGCGCGCTCCGGCTTCTCCTGCATGAGCTTGCCGTAGTGGGTGTACACCTGCCCGCCGGGATAGCGCGACGCGCGGAAATCGATCTTCTGCACCAGCTTGTTGCCGGTGAGCCGGACCTTGGCCGCGTTGATCACCACCACGCAGTCGCCCTGGTCCATGTGCGGGGAATAGGTGGGCTTGCCCTTGCCGCGCAAGAGGTGCGCGGACAGGGCGGCCAGGCGGCCCAGCACCACGCCGTCCCCGTTCAGGAGGAACCAGCGGTGCCGGACGTCGCGGACTTTCACATGGGGTGTTTGTGTGCAAGGCATATCAAGGGAGTTTAGCAAAAAGCCCGGAGGGCGTCAAGAGAAACGTCCCGCCGCGGGCGCCGGGTCATTCCACCGTCACGGACTTGGCCAGGTTCCGGGGCTTGTCCACCTCGCAGCCCAGGATGTCCGCCAGGTAATAGGCGAAGAGCTGCAGCGGCACCACGGCCAGGAGCGGGCTGAGGATGTCGGAGGCCCGGGGGACGTAGATCACGTCGTCGGCCAGCGCGCGGACGTGCTCGTCCCCCTCGGTGGCCACCGCGATCACCTTGCCGTTGCGGGCCTTGATCTCCTGGACGTTCGAGACCATCTTTTCGTACATCTCGTCCTGCGGCATGACGGCGACGGTGGGAAAGTTCTCGTCGATGAGGGCGATGGGGCCGTGCTTCATCTCGCCGGCGGCGTAGCCCTCCGCGTGCAGGTAGGAGATCTCCTTGAGCTTCAGCGCCCCCTCCAGGGCGATGGGGTAGTTGAAATGCCGGCCGATGTAGAGGAAGTTCTTGTGCCCGGCGTACTTGCGGGCGACGGCCTCCACGTCGCTCTTCCGGGACAGGATGGCGCGGATCCAGTCGGGGAGCTTCTCCAGGTCCTTGATGATCTTGAGGCCCTCGTTGTAGGTCAGGTCCTCGTAGCGGCCGAACAGGATGGCCATGAGGAGCATGATGATGGTCTGCGACAGGAAGCACTTGGTGGAGGCGACCCCCACCTCGGGCCCGGCGTGCATGTACACGCCCGCGTGGACCGCCCGGGCGATGGAGCTGCCCACCACGTTCACGATGCCGAGCGTCAGCGCGCCCTTGCGCTTGGCCTCCTGCACCGCGGCCAGGGTGTCCGCGGTCTCGCCCGACTGGCTGATGGCGAGCACCACGGAGTTGGGATCGAAACGGACCCGGCGGTAGCGGAACTCGGAGGCCAGGGAGACGTCCACCTGCAGGTGGGTCAGGGCCTCGAAGACGTACTTGCCGTAGATGCCGGCGTAGTAGCTCGTGCCGCAGGAGATGATGGAGAGCCGGTCGGCGCGCCGGAGCTGCTCCAGCACCGGCGCGATGCCGCCCAGACGGGAAACGCCCTCCTCGGGCATGAGCCGCCCGCGGACGGCGTTGACCACGGTCTCCGGCTGCTCGTGGATCTCCTTGAGCATGTGGTGCTTGAATTCCTTCTTGTCCAGCGCCTCGTGGGACCAGTCCACGGTCTGGGTCTCGCGCTCGACCACCTGGTTCTCCACGGTGACGATGGAATAGTCCTCGGGCCGCAGGGTGGCCACCTCGTTGTCCTCCAGGTACACCACCTGCTTGGCGAAGCGCACGAAGGCCGAAACGTCGGAGGCGGCCAGGATTTCGCCGTCGCCGATGCCCAGCACCAGCGGGGAGGACCGTTTGGCGACCACGATCTCCCGCGGGGAGTCCTGGCTGACCACGGCGATGCCGAAGGTGCCGGAGACGCGGCGGAGGGTCTTCTGCACCGCGCCGGTGAGGGACCCGGCCTCCTTGAGGTATTTTTCCACCAGGTGGACCAGCACCTCGGTGTCGGTCTCGGAGGTGAAGCGGTGGCCTTCCTGCTGCAGCTCCGCGCGGAGGGCGACGTAGTTCTCCACGATGCCGTTGTGCACCAGGTGGACCTTCTTGTCGCAGCTGGAATGGGGGTGGGCGTTCTCCACGCTCGGCTTGCCGTGGGTGGCCCAGCGCGTGTGCGCGATGCCCGCGGTCCCGGGACACCGGAGGTCCTCGATCCCCTTCTCCAGGCTGGAAATCTTGCCGACGGCCCTGTGCAGGAAGGCGGCGCCGTCGTTCAGGACGGCCACGCCGGCCGAATCATAGCCGCGGTACTCGAGGCGCTTGAGCCCCTCCAGCAGAACGGGCAAGGCTTTTTGTTGACCCAGATAAGCGACGATTCCGCACACGGGATTTCTCCTCTTGTCTATGTTTTGGGACGGCGGCGCGGCACGGCGGTCAGGAAGGCCGCGGCTCCGCCGCCTTCAGGCCGCGCAGGATCCGCAGACGGGCGGCCAGCGCCCGCTCCGCCTCGCGCGTGCCGGGGTAGTCCTTGCGGATCCGCCCCAGCGTCTCCAGGGCCTCCGGCCACAGGCCCCGGTCGGCGTGGCACTGGTACGTTTCCCAAAGGCACGCCAGGGCCAGGGGCGAGCGGGGATATTTTTGCTCAAGCCGCGCGTAATAGGCCGCGGCCTCCCCGTAGGCCGCGTCCGCCGCGGCCTTGTCCTTGGCGAGGACGTAACGCCGCGCCACGTAAATCGGGATGGAGAGGACCGCGGGCCGGGTCTCGTACTCCCGCATGATCCGGCGGTACTGGGCCAGGGCCTTGTCCCAGTCCCCCTGCTTCTCCCAGAGGGCCGCCAGGCCCCGCTCCGCCTGGAAACGGATCTCCTCGTCGTCCGGGTGGGAGCGGATCGCCTCCCCGAACGCCGCCTCCGCGGCGGCGGCGTTCCCCTCCAGGGCGTGCAGCTCCGCGATGGAAATCTGGGCGAAGTCCGCCTGCGCCGTGCCCGGGAAGCGGGTCCGGACCTTTTCGAAGGCGTCCCGCGCCTTCTGGAACAGGCCCTGCGGCGTGCCTTCCGGCGTCCGCTGGACGGCCTTCTTCAGGCGGTCCGCCTTCCAATAAAGCTTTTCCGCCTCGTACGTCCCCCCGCACCCCGCCGCCAGCGCCAGCAGGAGGAGGGCCGCCGGCCACGTCGCCCGGCGGCTCATCGGGCGGCCGCCCCGGTTTCCGGGCGGGACCGCCGCCAGTCCAGGAACAGGACCGCGGTGGAGGACACCAGGAACGCGTTGACCAAAAAGGAAACGACGATGGTCCCGGCCAGGAACCACAGGCTGGCCTCGGGGACGGTCCGCTCCATCAGCGCGGGGAGACGGATCCGCGCCAGCGCCAGGGCCAGGAACGCGGCCACGGGCAGGGCCACCAGGGAGAAGGCCGCGGCGAAGGAGTCCCGGACCGCGCGCAGGGAACGGCCCAGGGACCGCCAGACCGAGGCGTCCTCGACCACGATGGCCGGGATGCTGAACACGAACAGGGTCTCCGCCAGCGTTCCCGCCGCCAGGTTGATGCCCAGGTGGAGGGCCCAGGACGCCCACCGCGGCAGGGAGGGCCCCAGGGACAGCGCTTCGCGGAACAGGGCGTTGGCTCCGGCCAGGGACCACTTCATGAGCAGGAAAACGAGCGCGGCGACCGCGAAGACGGCGAAGAAGCGCCGCAACGCGACCCTGACCCCTTCCGCCACGCGGGGGGCCGCGCCGCCGTCGGCCGCCAGGCGGGAGATCATCCAGACGGCGGCCCCCGCCATGAGGGGGCCCAAAAGGAGGCCGACGGCCACCTGGGCCTTCTGGAAGAGCGTCGGCAGGAGGACCAGGTCCAGGGGATAATGCAGGTACGCCTCCCCCCAATACCGCCGTATGATCGGGCCCAACAGGCGCAGGACCGGCGGGCGCGGGGCCAGGTGGAGGAAGACCAGGGCCGCCGCCTCCGCGGCCGCCACCCAGAAGAACGGCCAGAGCACGGCGCCCGGCCTGCGCCGCCAGAGCGCCCAGGTGGTTTTCAACACGGATGAGAGAGGTGTTCGTTCGTTTTTCATGGGAGGACCGAAGCGTCCGAAACGGATTCTACAATATTTGGGTCCGGGCCCGGTCTCCCGCGAAAAAGGAGAATCCGCCCTTCCATGCTGTCTCATGAAAGGACGGATTCTCCGGGTTCCCGCGGACGGAATCCGCGGGGACGGGGCAATGCGGGGTTAGGCCTTCCGGAGCCTCTTGCGGGCCTTGCGCCAGGCGGCCAGCCCGAGGCCGGCGCCCAGCAGCACGAGCGTGGCCGGTTCCGGGACGGGCTGCTCGTTGTAGGTGAAGTTGTCCATGAGGAACCACTTGCCCTGGGCGTCGGGCGTGAAGACCACGTTGTCCACCTGGCTGGTCCAGCCCGAGGCGAAATACCGCATGCCCGAGCCCAAGCTGGCGGTGTAGCTGCCCACCAGGTTCCCGCCCAGGTACCCGTCGATTTTGACGGAACCGGCCGTGAACGAAGCCGGCTGCCCGTTGACGTAGCTCCACCCGGTCAGGTATGCGCCGTTGAACAGGAAGCTGGGCGAGTCCTGCGCGCCGGCGGAGACGCCGTATCCGTTGTACACGTGCGTGTTGCCGGACGCCGGCGCCAGGCTGTTGGTGTTGAAACCCCAATAGTTGTTGTAGTCGGTGTAGGTCTGCGAGTAGAAGTTGTTCCAGAGGAAGCCGTCATAGGACCCGACCTGGGTGCCGTAGCTGGACCCCAGATCATCGAACGTGACGACCAATGCGTGGGACGGTCGGACGAACAGGACGACCGCCCATCCCGCCATGACGAGCCATTTTCGCATTCGTGTCCCTCCTTGGCTTTTTGCCGTTTAGGCGAGCGTCCTCTTCCGCCGCCAAAGACCCGCCAACCCCACCAGACCGGACCCCAGCAGCATGGCGGTGGCCGGTTCGGGCACGGGGTTGTCCAGATCGCCTTTGATGTTGACGGCGTCGTTGCCGCAGCTCATGGTCCAATGCAGGTTGATGTCGTGGTGGCCCGGCCCGCCCAGGAGCTCCTTGGAAATGGCCCCTTCGATGACGTAGTTGGTGTAGCCGTTGTCCGTGATGAAGGTGTTGTAGTAGACGAGCGGCACGTTGCCGAGGGTCGTCCCGCCGGAGAACTCCGAAGGCCCGTTGACCGGGAAGCCCTGGGCCGCGTGCGGCAGGGACCAGGTGGGGTTGAGCGCCAGACGCCCGAAGCTCGCCCCGCTGGTCTTCACGCCGTACTCATAGGCGGAGGAGCCGCCCGGGTACAGGTCGATGGCGATGTCTCCGGTGCGGTAATGGATGCCGCTCATGTTGACGCCGGCCTGGGGGAAGGACGTGACCAGGGCGAAGTAGACGTTGAGCGGGTCGTCGTCCATGTAGAAGGCCTCCGCGTCGAACCGCTCGCCGCCGAAGCCGTTGAGGGAGACGGTGTTGTTGACGCCCCCCCAGTTGTTCTCACCGACGCCGCCCGACCAGTCCGCGGTCAGGCTCGCGGGCGCCCACTGGGAAAAGGGGACGACCCCCCAGTCCGACAGCAGCCCGTCCACGATGTAGGCCCGGCCCGGCGCGGCGCACAGCAACGCGGCCGCGGCCAGAAGAAACTTTCCCACGATCCCAGCTTTTGTCTTGCGCATCAGAGGCTCTCCTTGGTTTCCGTCATGGTGGGTCATAAAGACAAATCCCCCGCGGCCGCTCACAGGGGCCACAGGAACGCGACCGACGTGGCGACGCCGGCGGCCCATCCCAGGCGGGACAGGCCGGACAGGCTGATGCGCCGCGTGCGGTCCGCCTCGATCCCCAGGACCATGGGAACGGTCCCGAGCAGGATCTTGGTGTCCGCCGCCAGCGACGCCTTCCGGACATACAGCGCGTCGTAGCGGATCTTCCGCCGGACGTCCCGCAGGTCCAAATCCGAGCGGTGGCGGATCTGGGCCAGGCCGGTCAGCCCCGGCTTGATGGCCAGGCGGGTCTGGTAGCCCGGCAGCTCCTTCACGAGGCGGTTGACGAACTCGGGCCGCTCCGGCCGGGGTCCCACCAGGCTCATGTCGCCTTTCAGGACGTTGATGAGCTGAGGCAGCTCGTCCAGGTGGCTCTTCCGGAGCAGGTTGCCGACCCGGGTGACCCGCGGGTCGCCCTTGCGGCACCACATGGCCTGTCCGCCGACCTCCGCGTCGACGCGCATGGAGCGGAACTTCCAGATGCGGAAGGGACGGCCGAAGCCTTCGGCCTGTCGCCGGTTGGCGGCGGACCGCCGGCTGGCGCGCCGCCGGTTCTCGCCCACCCGCCATTGGGAATAGAACACGGGCCCGCGGGAGTCCAGCTTCACCAGCAGCGCGATCACGGCCATGAAAGGAAGCGCGATGATCAACAGGATGGAAGACGCCAGGATGTCCATGGTCCGCTTGAGCGAGAAACGGGGAAAGCCCCCCTTCCCGCCGCCGCGGAACACGCCGGTCTTCATCGGTAGATTCAGGATGCCCAGGAAGGAAACGTCTTTGCTCTGTGTGGGCATGAATTCTCTTTTCATCGCTTTGTCCCCTCGACTTGTGTATTTCTTGACGGCAAAAAAAAACGCGAGACTCTTCCTTTGGAAAGAGTCTCGCGTTTTTCGCGTCGACCATCCGGGCGGGTCAAACCCGCCCGCGCTTCTAATTTATATGTTGTCCGCTCTTCTGGAGGCCAGGTCTCCCGACATCCCCTACGCTCGGCGACGAATCCGGGGAGCGCCGCCTCGGCCTAACGAAACTTCTCCGTCAGCCAAAGCTTCACCCGCTTCCCTTCTTGAACCGTGACCGCGAGGTCCGCGTAACCCATCTTCTTCGCCCGCCTGTAAATTTCCAACAGCTCCTGTTCGTCCTTCGCGATGTCCTCAACAACCGCGGTGTTTCCCCTTGATTCGGCCATCGTGGCACTCATGGTATTTACGCTCCCTCCTGGATGTTGTCCTCAGAGTAAAAATCGGGGGTCTTGTCTTGTCGCATTGTCCGAATCAGCTGCAGTTTGGTCCGCTCTCCCGCCCGGACCGAAATCTCCAAGCAAGCGTGACGCAGGGACTTGGCGCGGCGATAAGCGTCGAGGACTTCGATCTCATCCTCCGCGTACGCGTAAGGGCCCTCCTTCATCACTGATTCAACGGGCATAAAAAACTCCCCCCTGGCCCCGTTTTCCCGCCGACTGCAAGAGTATAGAACAGGGACGTGAAGTCGAACTTAACGAGATGTAAACAATTTGTAAGAGTTATTCCGGTCAGAAATTGCGGAGTTTCTTCCAGAAGTGATCTTATTCTGACAAATCCCACCCGGGTTTGTCAAGTATTATTTGGCCGGAGGGAGGCTCCCCCGGCGGCGGGCGCTTTTTACCGACGGGCGGGGGCGCGGCGGTAGTCGTCCTCCAGGCGAACCACGTCCCGCACCTGGGAGGTGGACACCTCGATCAGGCGCACGTCGCCGTACCGCGCCTCCATCCGGTGGACGGTGCCGGGCCGGAACCGCATCACGCTGCCGGGCCCCATGACGCGGCCCCGGCCGTTGATCTCCAGCCAGAAACGGCCCCTGTCCGTGTAAAGGGTTTCGTCCTTGAAACGGTGGTATTGCTTGGAAAGCCTGTGTCCCTTCCTTATATATAGGATCTTCCCCGTGTATTTCGGTGTAAAGGCGAACCAAATCTCCCGGCCCCAGGGCTTGGACACGATCTTCAGGGGCGGGAAGGCGGATTTCCGGGCCACGGCTACCTCCCCCGGTCCGTGCGCCGGAAGTAGTCCGCGGTCTCGGCCAGCCCCTTTTCCAGGGACGTCAGAGGGGCCCATCCCAGCCGCCGGCGCGCGTACGCGATGTCCAGGCAGCTCCGCTTCAGCTCCCCGGGCCGCAGGGGCTTGAGCACGGGTTCCCGGTCGTACCCGATCTCCCGGGCCAGGATGTCGAAGAGCTCCCGGACCGAGGTGGCGCGCCGCGTGCCCACGTTCACGGCGTCGTTGGTCCCGCGCTTCAAGGCCAGCACGTTGGCCCGCGCCACGTCGCCCGCGTACACGTAGTCCCGCAGGGGCGCGCCCCGGCCGTACAGCACCACGGGTTCCCCCCGCAGCATCCTTTGGCAGAAGATGGCCACCACCCCGGCCTCGCCGTGGGGGTCCTGCCGCGGCCCGTACACGTTGGCGTACCGGAGCACCGCGTACCGCAGGCCGTGGAGGGCGGCGTAGGCCCGCAGGTAGAACTCGCTGGACAGCTTGGTGATGCCGTAGGGAGACAGGGGACTGGGCCTGTCGGATTCCCGGGCCGGGCGCCGGCCGCACTCGCCGTAATAGGTCCCGCCGGAGGCGGCGAAGATGAACCGCCGCACGCCGTGCCTCCGGGACAGCTCCAGCAGGTTCAGGAGGCCCAGGAGGTTCACGCGGGCGTCGAAGGCCGGGTCCTCCACGGACCGGCGCACGTCGATCTGGGCCGCGTGGTGGTTGACCGCTTGGAACTTCCCGCGCCGGAACAGGGCGCGCAGGGCGGGGGACCCCACGTCCGCCCGCACGAACCGGGCCTTCGGGTTCAAACGCTCCCTCTGGCCCCGGGAAAGATCGTCCACGACGGTCACGCGGTGGCCCGCCGCGACGTAAGCGTCCACCACGTGGGAGCCGATGAACCCGGCCCCGCCTGTCACGAGAATGTTCATGGGCATTGCCTCTTTTCTAGAGCTGATTTCAAAAATTCACTCGGCAGCGAAAATTCGGATTTTGCAGCCGAGCCAAAGCGGACCAAGTCGAGCATACTCCTCTGCAGTATGTAAGCCGAAGGCCGCGAGGGCGCAGGCCAAAAGCCGAATTTGCAGCCCGAAAGGGATTTTTGAAACCAGCTCATTGCTTGAGCTTGGAAACGGCCTTTTGGGCCAGGGCGTCGGCGGCAGCCAGGGCCTCGGCCGAAGACGCGGCCTTCTTGTATTCGGAAAACAGCGTCTGGCCGGAGGCCGCGTCCACCCCGATGAGCTTGACGTAATAGGCCCCGTCCTGCCGGTTCAACACGCCCACCAGCACCCGCTGGACGCCCAAGGCCCTTCCCCACTCGGCCGCGCACCCTTCGCGCCGGCAGTCGGCCACGGGACGGGCCCCCTTGGCCGCCGCGGGGTTGATGAGGGTAAACTCGCCGGATTTGACGAACCAGCCCCGCACCCTGTCCGAAACCGCGGCGCCTTCCTGCTCCGGCACGTTCCGTCCGTCAAAGGGCGCGATGGCCAGGGTCGTGGTCCGGCGGGAGGCCGGGGACAGGGCCGCGGCCTTGGGGCCGGACGCCGGGGCTGCGGCTGCGGCCGCGGCCGGGGGAGCGCCCCTCTCTCCGCCGAAGAACACGCTCAGGCCCATCTTGTGGGTGTCGCCGATGTCGCCGTCCGGCAGGAACGCGTAATCCAGCCGGGGGCTCCAGGCGCGCCGGGGGAAAAGATAAAAACTGGCGCCGACGGAGGCCTTGGCCCGGCTCACGTCCCAGCCGCCCCGCAGGCCCAGCATGAAGGCGGGCCGGGGAAAGAGCCAGGCCTCCACGCCCAGGAGCACGCCGGACTTCTGGTCGGAATCGCCGTAGTCCTGGTCCCGCAGGTATCCGTCCGCGGCCAGGGTCCATCCGGCCCGCGGGTGCCAGGCCAAGCCCGCCTGGTATTCGGCCGGGACCTTGTCCGAGGCCTTCAGGCCCACGTCCGGCCGGGTCAGGTTGCGTCCGCTCGCGCCCACGGCGAGCCACGTCCGGGGGCGGAAGAGCACGCCCGCGTCCGCGGAAAAAGCGCCGGCCCGGGAGCCGTCGGAGAAGGCGGCGTTGCCCGCGGCCGCGGGGGTATCGGCCACCAGGTAATCGTGCGTCAGGTACTTCAGGTTCACGCCCGCGGCGAAGGACTTCCCCCATTGCCTCGAATAGTGCAGCAGCCCCACGTTCTCCCGGAGCAGGTCGTCGGCGTTGTAGTCCGTGGCCGCCAGGCCGAAGGTCCCGAACCGTCCGGGCACCGTCAAGGAAAACAGGCCGGAATTGACGTCGATGCCCTCCAGCTCCTGGTAGGGACGGAACCACAAAAAGGACAGCTCCGCCCGCTCCATGGCCGCGGTCCCGGCCGGGTTCCAGAACAGGGCGCCGCCGTCGTCGGCCGCGGCCGAGAAGGCCCCGGCCATGCCGCTGGCCCGGGCGCTCCAACCCTGGTCTTGGAAAGACGCCCGCGCGGACGCCGTCGGAACCGCCAGAGCCAGGGCCAGCGCCGTCAGATATTTCTTGGATCTCGTCATAAAAAGTCCCCTCGAATGTGCGTCGTTGGGCGGCCTCTAAACGACCAGGCCCGCCTGTTGCTTCAACACGTCCCGCGCCGTGGAAAACCGGAAGTCGCCCAGCAGGGCGCGGAGCTTCTTCTCCGTTTGGCGGAGGTTCACGTAATGCTTGAAAACGTCCGCGGGCCGGCCCTTCATGCGCGGCTGGTCCGGGTCCAATTCCCAGGGATGCAGGTACACCATGGCGGGCAGGCCCTCCCGGTGGCAGCGCCGCACGCCCCACCGGATCAGTCCGTAGGGGAACAGCCGGAAATAGCCGCCGCCCGAAAACCCGAAGGCCCTGCTCCCCAGCGTCAGCACGCTCATGGGGAACTCCGCCAGCCCGTCCACCCGGTGGGGCCAGCGGGGGGCCTCCTGCATGCCGCCGCGCGCGTGCGGCGCGGGAAAGAAGCTCGCGTCGTACAGGAACCCCTCCTCCCTCAGGATGGGCAGGGCCCAGAGGGTCTCCTTCACGATGGAAAAGCTGGGCGCCCTATAGCCCGTCACCGGCGCGCCGGACGCATCCTCCAGCACCCGCTTGGCGCGCCGCACGTCCTCCCGGAACTCCGCCGGCGTCTGGTCGTACACCAGCCGGTGCCAATAGCCGTGGCAGGCCACCTCGTGGCCCTCCTCCCGCACCCGCCGCACCAGGGCCGGATGGCGCTCCCCCACCCACCCCAGGAAAAAGAACGTGGCCTTCACCCCGCGCTCCCGCAGGAGGTCCAGGATGCGCCCGGTGTTGGCCGCCACGCGGCTTTCGTACCCGTCCCAGGCCGATTTGGGCACGGCCCCCTCGAACGCCGAGACCATGAAATAGTCCTCGACGTCGAAGGTCAGGGCATTGAGCGGGGCCTCGGCCACGTCGCCGCCTAGAGCCGGACGATCTTGGGGCTGTCCAGCCCCTTGCAGGCGTTGCGCGTGTCCACCACCAGCCGCGAGTTCCGCACGATGCGCGGGATGTCGAACCGGCTGTGGTCCGTGGTGATGATCACGCAGTCCTGGGAGCGCAAAAGGGCGTCGGTCAGCGGGCGGCTCTTCATCTCGTGCTCCCCCGCCTTCAGGCGAGGCACGTACGGGTCGTGGTACTCCACGCGGGCCTCTTTCTGCAGGAGCTTCTCGATCACGTCCACGGCCGGGGACTCCCGCGCGTCGTCGATGTCCTTCTTGTACGTCACGCCCAGCACCAGGATGCGGGACCGGGAGACGGACTTCTGGACGCGGTTCAGCGCGTCGCCCGTCTTGCGGACCACGTGCTCCGGCATGTGGGAGTTGATCTCCCCCGCCAGCTCGATGAAGCGCGCGTAGAAGTTGAAGGTCTTCAGCTTCCAGGCCAGGTAATGGGGGTCCAGCGGGATGCAGTGCCCGCCCAGGCCGGGGCCCGGGTAGAAGGGCATGAACCCGAAGGGCTTGGTGGCCGCCGCCTGGATGACCTCCCAGACGTTCAGCTTGAGCTGGTCGCAGATGAGCGCCATTTCGTTGGCCAGGCCGATGTTCACCGCGCGGAAGGTGTTCTCCAGGAGCTTCACCAGCTCCGCGGCCTCGGGGGACGACACGGGCACGATCTTTTCGACCACCGACCCGTACAGGGCCTGGGCGTACCGGGCGCAGAGGGGCGTGACGCCCCCCACCACCTTGGGCGTGTTCCGGATGGAAAAACGCTTGTTGCCCGGGTCCACCCGCTCGGGGGAGAACGCCAGGAAGAAGTCCTTGCCGACCCGGAAACCGCGGGACTCGAAGGCCGGCAGCAGGATCTCCCGCGTGGTGCCCGGGTACGTGGTGCTCTCCAGGACGATCAGCTGGCCCTTGCGCAGGGCGGCCTGGACCTTGTCCGTGGCGGACAGGATGTACCGGATGTCCGGGTCCTTGGACTTCCGGAGCGGCGTGGGGACGCAGACGATGACGGCGTCCATGCCGGACAACTTCTTGAAATCCGTGGTGCCCGAAAACCGCCCGGCCTTCACGAGCCCCGACACCTTGTCCGAAGGCACGTCCGGGATGTAGGACGTCCCGACGTTGATGTCCTTCACCTTGCGGCCGTCCACCTCGAAGCCGGTCACGGAAAAACCCGCCGAGGCGAACTCCACCGCCAGGGGCAGGCCCACGTACCCCAGGCCGATGATGCCGATCTTCGCTTTCCGGTTCTTGATCCGTTCTTCCATCATGTGTGCGTTCATCCTTCCAGTGTGTCCTCCAGGAGAGGCAACAGTTCCCGGGAAAAATCCTCCAGCGTCCGAAGGGGCGCCGCGCCGTCCGCGCCCTCGGCGGGGACGGACAGCCGGATCAGGGCGTATCCGCCGCCCTTGTCCCGGCGCCACAGGGCCCGCCATTGCTGGCGGTAAAAATTGTCGGTGTAGGACTTGCCCGCCTTGTACCAGTACAGCACCTCCAGCCCCCGGCCCCGCCGCTCCACCCGCAGGCGGTTGGTCCGCAGGGCCGCGCCGCCCGCCTCCAGGTCGCGCTTGCCCTTCTCCAAAATGTCGTACCCGTCCCCCCGGTAGCAGACCTCCGGCGGATGGGACACCTTGCGGTCCTCCGTGGAAAAGACCACGCACAGGCCCACGGGGAGACGGCCGGGCGCGGCGTATTCCCTCAGCAGGACGTCCCGCGTCCCCAAAAGTTCATAGGTGCGGCCGTCCACCGCCTGGTCGCGGCCCTCCCAGGCCCCGATCCGGAGCGGCAGCCGCGACGCCTTGGCCGCGGTCTCGGCCGACGGCGCGGAAGGCGCGAGGACCCAGGTCAAAAGGGCCGAAAGACCCAGGAGCGCGGGCGCGAGCCAGTCCTTCCTCACGCCGCGCCCCCGCGCGTCCGAGGGGCCCCCAGGGACCCCAGCCCCCGGGACACCGCCTCCAGCGCGGCCACCGCGGCCAGGAACAAAAGGACCCCGGAACCGCCGTGGAACCAGCCGCCGGCGGCCTTTTCTCCGTACACCTCCGCCACCCAGCACAGGGCGAAGATCCGCAGGGCGTTCACCGCCACCGCGATGGGCAGGGCGGACAGGAACAGCGCCGCCCGCCGCCAGAGGGACAGGGGCGACAGGTACGCGAAGATCGCGCCCAGCGCCAAAAGGGAAATCAGGGACCGCAGGCCGCTGCACACGTCCCCCACCAGCAGGGTGGCGTGGGGCAGGCGCACGTAGCTCCCTTGCAGGAGGGCGGGCACCCCGGCGGACCGAAGGAGGGCGATGGCCCCGTGCGTGGCCGCGGTCTTGAGCGCGAAGCTCAACTCCGCCACGGCCACCTGCGGGATGGGCACCATGAACGCCAAAAAGAGCCAGGCGAAGGCCGTCTCCTTCAGGGCCGCGCCGCCGAAGAAAAGCGCGGTGAGGCCCATCAGCGCCGGCAGAAGGGACAGGCCCGAAAAAAAGAACACCTGGGACCAGGCGCCCAGGGCGTGGAGCAGGAGCCCCCCCGCCAGGAGGGCGACCCCGGCCCGGTCCAGGGGGCGCGCCGCGGCCAGCCGTTCCCTCCAGGGGATGCGCCGCCGCCAGATCAAGAACCCCGCGACCAGGGGGACCAAAAACCCGTGGGAATAGTAGGAGTCCGCCTCGGTCCACCGGTCCGCCATCCACTGGAACGTGGGGAGGTACGCCGCGGCCAGCAGGACCGCCGCGGCCCCCACCGGGGCCCAAAGGGACGCGGTCCGCGCCGGGGCCGCGGCGCTCACGCGGAAAGCGCCTGCCGCGTCACTTCACCACCACGACGGGGGCGTACACCGTCTTGCCGGAAGCATCCTTGATCTGGGCGATGTACAGGCCCGACTCCACCTTGCGCCCGCCCGTGTCCTGCCCGGACCACACGATGGCCCCGCCGGAGTTGGAGACCTGGAAAATCTCGTTCCCCTTGCTGTCCAGGATCACCACCTCCGTCGCGTCCGTGCCGAAGGTCACGGACCCCCCTTCCCCCAGGTGTTTGTTGTTGGGCTTGAGGTTGTCCGTCACCACGTCCGCCGCCACGGTGTACTGCACGGTGCTGTTGTCCAGGATGGTGTTGGGGGTGGCGGCCCGGTCCTTCACGTTGTTCACGGTGAGGGTGTACGTGTTCCCGGCCGCGTGCTGGCTGGTGGCGAGCTTCACCGTCTTCAGGTCGCTCTCCAGGGTGGCGCCGCTCACGGCCACGTTGCCGGTGACGGCGTAGTTGGACGCGGTCTCGGCCGAAGTCTCGTCCACGGACTCGCTGAAGACCACGCTCACGGAGGTCAGGCTGCCGGCCGTGGCCGACACCAGGGTGGGCCGGGTGGTTTCCGAATCCCCGCCCCCGCCGCCGCCCCCGCCGCCGCCCCCGCCCGTGTCCACCGTGTCGCCGGGGTACGGGTTGGGGCTGCCCAGGTAGGTCCAGATGTACTCGGTCAGGGACGATTTGCCGCAAAAGCCCCGTGTTTCGCTGGCGCACATGTCGGACTTGATGCGGGACTGGTTGGGCCAGGGCCACAGGTCCGTGGCGGAGAGGGTGTTGAAGTCGGTCTCGCCGTGGCGCGAACCGTCAACGCCGTACCGTTTCACGACGGTGGCGCCGATGTCCGCGCCGCCGTTGCCCGCGCCGTCCAGGGCCGAGCCGTCCTCGATGCGCAACAGGTATTTGAGGGAGGGCGGCGTGCCGTCGCTCAAGGGGTTGGCGGTCCCGCATCCCGTGACGCAGGCCCCGCCGGACACTTGGTATCGATTGGAGGCCGAATTATCCGCGACGACATAACTGGGTTTCTTGTCGCTGGCGAAATTGTACGTGCCGGCGCTGTGGGAAATCATGTTCTGGAAGGTTCCGTTGGTCGCATTCAGGAATCGAATCCCGCTGCTGGTGGAACCGGAGAGCCCCGCTGTCAGGTTTTCGATGGCGAAATTGTCCGCGTCCGGCGGATTCTGGCTTCCGCCCAGGTTGAAGTTGTTCCCGCCGTTGTCCCAGGCCACGCAGTTCTTGACGGTGGGATGGTTGGTGACCGCGGCATCCGATTCAAAATGAAAGCCGGTGTCCTCGCTGTTGAGGGATATGGAGCCCAGCCACTCATCGTTGCCCAAATGCTCGGAGGCGTCGGTGCCCAGAGCCGCATCGTGTTGGGCCGTGGCGAAGTCGCCGTACTCATAGCCCCCGCCCAAAACGCGGTCCACCACGATCATGTTCTGGACGGACACAAAGGAGGAGTTGTAAATGGTGAACCCCACGTTGGGGTTGCCGCTCCCGGTGCAGTCCGCGGTGTTGCATCCGTCTCCCCGGAGCACCACGCGCCGCCACACGTTGTGGTCCGCGCGGTAGTTGCTGGCCAGGATGCGGTCCTTGCCCCATATCCAACAATCCTCGACCAAGTTGTAGGTATTCCCCTCGCTGTGGTCAATGGTCCCGATGCCGAAGATGGTGGAATCATCCTGCCGGGCGTGATAGAAGCCGCAGTCCTTGATGGTGCAATAGCTGGTGTTGAAGAGCGAACCGCCGCCTTTGAAAGTGATGCCTTGGATCTTGATGAAACTGACCTTGCCCCCGTTGGCCGGCGTCCGCCCCAGGAAGAGGCCCTCCCGCGTGTTCCCGTCCACCGTGACGCTGCCGGGGTTCTTGGCCCGGACCACGGTCATGGCGTTCAGGCTGACGCCGGACTTGGGCTGGCCGCAAGTGGAACAACTGCCGTCGTTGAAGTTGATGTATCCCGTGCCGGCGGAGGCCGAATAGGTCCCGTCCAAAAGGACCAGCTCGTCGCCGTTGGTCATGGCGGCGAAGGCATTGGCGAAGGTCTTCTTCGGGGCGGATTCGGAGAGGCCGCTGTTGGCGTTGTCCCCGGAAGGCGAGATGTAATAGGTGGTGGCCCAGGCCCCCTGCGCGGACAGGGCCGCCGCAAAGAGTGCGCCGCAGAACGCTTTTTTCAATTTTTTCACTTTGAATCTCCCCTGAATGTTTTGGCTGCCGCTGACTTCGCCTACCGCACCTGGATGGGACGGTATTCCATCTGTCCCGACCGCGTCTTGACGCGGGAAATGTACAGGCCCGGGGCCACGCGCCGTCCCCGGACGTCCTTGCCGTCCCAGGAGATCTCCGCGTCGCCCCTCTTGGCGCCCTCAAACACCACGTCCCCGGCGTGGTCATGGATGGCCACGTGGGCCGCCTCCGGCCCGAAAGAGATCGTTTCCTCCGGCTTCAACTCCAGCCCGCCCTTGGCCGCGAACCCGGACGTCCGCTTGGGAGCCGGGGCCGGCGCCGCCTGGGGAACGGGGGCCGCCGGCGCGGGGACCGCCGCCGTCTTCCTGGGCGGAGGCGCCTTGGGCCGCGCCGCCCGACGGGGCCCCTTGGGCGGGTCCGGATAGGGGCTCGGCGTTCCCAGATAGGACCAGATGTACCCCGTCAGGGACCCGGCCCCGCAGAAACCCCGCGTCTCCTCCTCGCACATGTCCTGCCGGACGCGCTCCTCGTACGGCCAGGGCCACAGGGACTGGTCCGTCAGATCGTTGTACCCCTTGTCCCCGTAGCGGCTGCCGTCCGCGCCGTACCGGTGGATGAGCCGGGCGCCGTAGTCGCGCTTCTGATACCCCTTGCCCGAGAGGGCCGAGCCGGGCTCCACCCGCGTGATGTGCCTGAGGGCCGGGGGGCCCTTGGCCGGCTTCAACGGGTCCGTCTTGCCGCAGCCCTCGGCGCAGCGCGTCTGGTTGTACGCGCTCTCCCCGGCGCCGGTCACGTTGACGTAGGACGGGGCCACGGCGCTGTTCACGCCGAACCGCCCCGCCTTGTGCACCAGCAGGTTCCGCACCACCCCGTCCGTGAGCCCCGGCGCCACCCGCACGCCGTCGCTCCTGGGGCCCGATATCCCCGCGGTGATGTCCTCCAAAACGAAATCTTTGGCCTGGCGGCCCAGGTTGAAATTAAGCCCGCCGTTGTCCCAGGCCACGGCGTCGCGGATGACCACGGTGTCCGGGCCCGCGGCGTCCGCCTCGAAGTGGAAACCCGAGTCCTCGCTGTTCAGGGACAGGCACCCCAGCCATTCGTTGCGGCTCAAATGTTCCGCCGCCCCCATGTTGACCGACGGGCCGGGCGCGTGCTGGGCCGTGGCGAAGTCGCCGTAGGGCTCGCCGCCGTCCAGCCTGCGGTCCACCACGATGAGGTTCTGCACGGAGACGTGGCTGGAGTTGTACACCGTGAAGCCCACGTTGGGGTTCCCCGCGCCGGCGCAGCCGCCGCCGGCGCAGCCGTCGCCACGCACCACCACCCGCCGCCACACGTTGTATCCGGCCCGGTAGTTGATGGCGATGATGCGCTCCCGGCCCCAGATCCAGCAGTCCTCCACCAGGTTGTGGTCGTTGCCCCAGTTGCCGTCGTTGGTGCCGATCCCGAACACCGCGCCGTCGCCTTCCGTGGCCCGGTGGAAACCGCAGGCCTTGACCGTGACGTGGGAGGTGTTGTACAGGCTCGCGCCGCCCTCGAAAGTGATGTCCTGGACGCGGATGTGGCGGGCCTTCTGGAACCCGCCGCCCGCCCCGCGGCCCAGGAAAAGCCCTTCCCGCGCCCCGCCGTCCACCACCACGGCGCCGGGGTTTTGGGCCCGCACCACGGTCTCGGCCTCCGGGCCCTTGCCGGACGGCGGCTGGCCGCAGCCGGCGCAGGAGCCGTCGTCATAATGGATGTATCCCGTGCCGGTCTCGTTCGAATACAGCCCGTCCAGGAGCACCAGCTCGTCCCCCGCGGACATGGCCGAAAAAGCCCGCGCGAAGGTGCCGAAGGGCGCGGACAACGCGCCGTTGGCGTCGTGGGCCCCGTCCGGCGACATGTAATACGTGGCCGCCCGGGCCCCCGCCGTCGGCACGGCCAGGGCCAACGCCAGCAAAACCCCGCCCCTCACAGCCGGTCCTTGGCGATGTCCGACACCACGAACCGGCGCTTGCCCGACGCCGGCACCGCGATGGAGGGGACGAAACGGATGCGGAACCGGGTTTGGGGCCCCAGGAGCTTGGACAGGCTGTCTTGAATATAGTTCTGCACGGCCGCGGTGAAGCGGTCGTTCTTGACCAGGTTGATGTCTATTTCCTCCGCCGATTTCTGGACCACCTGGTAGGCGTCCAGCCCCTCGAAATCGCTGAAAAGGATGGTGAAATTGGGCGACGTCAGCACGCGGTCCTTGAGCACCACCACGTCGCTGATGCGGCCCTCCACCTTGGCCAGGCGGGGCAGCTTGACCCCGCAGGGACAGTCCCCCTGCTCGGACATGACGCCCACGTCCCCGATCTCGTAGCGGACGAAGGGGAAGCCGTGGTTGAACAGCTCCGTGACCAGAACGCGGCCCATTTCGCCGGGCTTCTTCCACCGGCCGTCCTTGTCCACCACCTCGGTGACGACGGTCTCGGCGTGCATGTGGTAGCCCCGGCGCTCCCGGCACTCCGAGGCGATGTACATCTCGCGGCTGCCGTAGTGATCGAACACTTTCGGGCCGCCGAACACGCGGTTGATGTCCTCCCGCATGTTCGGAAAAAGGGTCTCGGAGCTGGTGATGAAGGCCTTGAGGAAGTCCCACCGCAGGCCGGGGCGGTTCTTTTCCACGAAACGGGCCAGGGCGTGGACCCCGCTGGCGTAGCCCCACACGTTGGTGGGCCGCCAGCGCTGGAGCTCGTCCACGTACCGGTCCAGGATCTCGTCGCTCAGCACGGCCACGGGCATGTCCTTGTAGCGCTGCAACCACAGGATCACGCGCCATTTCAGCTTCTGCCGCTCGGTGTGGTCGTAGTGGGAGCCCATCATCTGCACCGTGCGCTCGCCCAGGAAGGTGCCGGACCATTCCTGGCTGCGGTACACGGTGCCGCGGTTCCAGTCCATGGCCCGTTTGTCGTAATAGTAGTGCATGGGCTCGCCGGTGGAGCCCCCCGTCTTGCCGGGCTCCAGGAGGGCGTCCGGCACGTTGCCGCACCGGATGGCGTCCTTGTGTCGTCGGATTTGGTCCTTGGTCAGGATGGGAAGGGACTGGAGCTCCTCCAGGCTCCGAAGGGGCAGTTTCACGGAGGCGAGACGTTCCCGGTGGAACGGGGAGTGGTCCCGCGCCTGCAGGAGGAGCCGGTTGAGGCGCTCCAGCCGCCAGGCGTCTAACGTTTCCCTGGGCCAGAATTGGGACTGCCTGAGAAAACGGAGCCGCTCCATGTTGCGGCGGCCCCGCGCCCGATCAAAGAGCCTGAAAACGACGTTCTGATAAAGGAAGGGGTTCATATTACCTTTTTCCCGGCGGCGTCACAATGGCCCGGCGGCGGCGTTCCGTCCACAGGACCGCGGCCAGGACCGCGCCCGCGAACAGGGCCTCCCGCCCCAAGGCCAGAAAATTGTGCGCGCCCAGGATTTGGTCCCATCCTTTCTTCTTGAGATCCACGAAGAGGTGCAACGGGGCGGTGAAAAGCTCCAGGGACGCGGGCCAGAACAGCGCCACGCCCGAGTTCGGCGTCAGGTTCCGGGTGAAAAAGTCCATCACCACGTGCAGGCCGTACAGGACCGCGAAATGCGCCGTCCAGAACCCGGGCCGCGCGTTGCGCGTGAATTCCAGGACCGCGTACAGCAAAGCGGACGCGCCCGCCAGGAAGCCGAAGGAGTGCAGGTACCCGAAGCGGAACCGGCCGGGCTCGCCGGCCAGAATTCCGGGGAGATAGTGCAGGTCCGGGGCGTTGGCGAACAGCACGAAGACCGCCGCCTGCCAGAGGCCGGCGGGGAAGGCCGGCTCCCGTCCGGCCCGCCACCGGTAATAGCCGTAACCGGCGACGGAATGGGCGATGGGGGACGGCATCAGGGCTCCCTGACCTTCTGCGCGATCATCCAGAGCGCCAGCAGGGTGGCGAACACCGCGATCAAGAGCAGGGAGGACGATTGCCGCTCGTAGAACATGGCCCAAAACAGGGACGTCGCCAGGAAGAACCCGATCCGGAACCAATCCTTGAACGCCTTCACAAATCCTCCGCGCCGCGCCGCGCCCCGACGCCGTAGATCTCCGCGCTGTTGTCGTAGTTCTCCCGCACCAGGCGCAGGGGGTTGCCGATCACCAGGACCTTCTCGGGCAGGCTCCGCGAAACGACCGTCAGAGGCCCGATGGTCGCCCCGTCGCCGATCCGGATGCGCCCGAAGATGACGGACCCGGCCCCGATCCAGACGCGGTTGCCGATGCTCGGCGTGCCGGAGACGCCGTCGGCCCGGGTGCCGATGACCACCTGCTGTCCGATGTTGCAATCCTCCCCGATGACGGCCGGGCCGATGATGACGCCGCCGAAATGCCCGATGTAAAAACCGCCGCCGATGCGGGCGCCCTTTTCGATGTGGATGCCCCAGCAGATGATCATGAGCTTGTCCAGCACCCGATGGACCAGGGACAGGGGAAGCCGGAACGGGCGGAACCGGATCGCCCGGTCCACCCAGGAGCCGAAACGGTACACGAGCATGGCCTGCAGGCCCGGCGTCTCCAGGAGAAGGCGCAGCTTCTCGAAGAAGGAGGCGCCGGGGCCGCGGCCGTCGAGCGCGAAATAGCGCTCGAGGTCGCGCCGCACCAGCGCGAACGTCCGCGGCCTCGCGGCCGCCGGGGAGGCGGCTTCCTGGCTCACGATTTGGGAGACGCCGCCCATTCGTTCAGGAACCGCGCGAAACCCCGGTCCATCTCCCGGTAGGCCGCCTCCGTGAGGTGGACCGTGTCCCCCGAGTCGAACTCGGGCTTCAACCAGCGCTCCTCCGCGCTCCGGCGCAGGAGGGCCTCCAGGTCGAACACGGGGATGCCCTCGGCCCGGCCGTACTCCTTGATCCAATCGTTGAAAGACGTGATGCTGTCCAGCCAGGTGGGCTTGCCCAGGAGCTTCTTGACCTTGAGCTTCGCCTTCGCGACCAGGCCGGACGGCTCGCCCACGGGCGCGGTGGTCACGAGCATGGGCTGGATGCCCGCGGCCCGCAGCTGCTCCACCCAGGCCGTCACCTTCTTGCGGTAATCGTCGGGATCGCCGGGGAAATAGGTGGAGCATTCCTTGATCATGACCACGTCGGGCTTGTCCGCGTCCTGCACGAGGCCTTGCACCAAATCGCCCTTGTCGAACCGGTACGCCCCCGCGTAATCGAAGCGGTAGCCCGGCAGGGAAGCCCGCCGGCCCACGTCCTCAAAATGCCAGGCCTTGCCGATGGAAGCGCCCACCAGCACCACCCGCTTGGTCTGTTCCGCCTTCTGCGTTTTCTGCGCGACGGCCACGGCCTCACCTCCCTGAACGACGCTCAGGATGCAAAACACCGCCAACACCTTGCGAATCATCGACGAACCCTCCTCTTTTGACGCGACGTCACAACCGCAGATATCATGCCTCCGGCAGTTCCCGGACCTTGTCCACCAGGAGCGGCGGCGCGTGCATGTACCGCGTGGCCGCCCGCTTGGAATCGATTTGCCGGTATGCGCGCTCCACCTGCGCCGCGGGCAGGCCGGCCGCCGCCGCCACCGCTTCCGGCGGGACGCCGTGGTTCTTGCCGTACAGGCACAGGTCGAACTTGTCCAGCGGGAGCGAAAAATAGAACTCGTCCTGGGACTGCTCCAAAGAGTACGTGTCCGTGGTCGGGGGCCGGCGCCGGATCTCTTCGGGCACGCCCAGGTATTCCGCCAGCCGGTACACCTGGGTCTTGTACAGGTGGGCGATGGGCTTGAAATCCGCCGCGCCGTCCCCGTTCTTGACGAAAAAGCCCTGGTCGTACTCCAGCCGGTTGGGCGTCCCCGCCACCGCGTAGTTGAGCCGGTCCGCGTGGTAATATTCCATCATTTTCCGCGTCCGTTGTTTGAAGTTCGTGGCCGCCACGATGCCCAGGTAAGCCTCGGCCGTGAGGCGGGTCCGCGTTTCCTTGCCGTCCGGCGCGCGGACCACCAGGGAGAAGACCGCATACTGGCTCTCCTCCCCCAGCCCGGGGAGCACGATCTTGCTTTTCCAGCCGGGTCCGTACTCCGGGACCACGCTCCGGATGGCCTCGTCGCGCCTCCCGTAGCAACCCGCCGCCTCCAGGATCGGCCCGATGTTCTCCAGCCGGGAGGCGATGCCCAGCCGTTCGGCCAGGGCCCGCCCCAGCCGGAGGCTGTCGTCCGAGGAATCGTTCTCTGGCATGAACAGGCCGAACACCCGGTCCTTGCCCAGGGCCCGGACGCAGAGCGCCGCGGAGACGCTGCTGTCGATGCCGCCGGAAAGCCCCACCACCGCGCCGCGCCGCTTGAGCCGGCGGAACACCTGCTCGCGCAGGGCCTCCGCGATGCGGTCCGCCTCGCGCGCGGGATCGATGTCCAGCGCGGCCCGGGAAAACGCCGGCCGGACCGTCACGACGCCAGCTCCCGCTTGAGGATTTTGCCCGACGACGTTTTCGGCAAGGGCTCCCGCCGGATCACGACGCGTTTGGGGATCATGAAGTCCTCCAATTTTTGCTTGCAATGGAACAGGATGTCCTGCTCGGTCACGGACGCCCCGTCGCGGAGGGACACCACCGCCAGGACGTGCTGGCCCAGCACCGGGTCCGGCGCGCCCACCACCGCGGCTTCGGCCACGCCGTCCACCGCATACAGGACGTCTTCCACTTCCTTGGGGCTGACCTTCTCGCCGCGGGTCTTGATGATGTCGTCCTTGCGGCTGACGAAATACAGGTATCCCTCTTCGTCCGTCTTGAAGAGGTCGCCGGTGTAAAGCACCTTCTCGCCCGGCAGGGGCCCCGGCCGCAGGACCCGGTCCGTGGCCTCCGGGTCCTCCCAATACCCGCTCATGACGTGCGAGCCCCGCACCACCAGCTCCCCCACCACGCCGGGCGCGGCCCGCCGGCCTTGTTCGTCCAGGATGTACACCTCCTCGTTGGGCATCCCCCGCCCCACGGACGACGGACGGACGTCCACCTGGTCCGGCGGCAGGTACGTCACCCGCAGGCACTCGGTCAGGCCGTGCATGGGAAAGAGCTTCACCCGCGGCAGCCGGCGGCGCAGCTGGCGGATGTGCTCCAGGGGAAACGCCGCGGCCGCGTTGGTGATGTACCGCAGGGAGCTCAAATCGTATTCCTCCAGGTTCATCTGCAGGAGCATGGCGCTCACCGTGGGGACCAGGGCGAATCCCGTGGCCCGTTCCCGGACCAGGGACTGCATCACCACGTGGGGATAGGCGAAGGACCTTTCCAGGACCAGGGTCGCGCCCACGCGGAACCCGGTGAAGACCTGCGTGAGGCCGTACCCGAAGGACAGCGGCAGCACGCCCAGGAGCACGTCGTCCTCCGTGTTCTCCAGGTACGTGCAGATGGACACGGTCGCGGACACGATGTTCAGATGCGTGAGCATCACGCCCTTGGCCCTGCCCGTGGACCCGGAGGTGTAAATCAACGCGGCCAGGTCCCGGTCGATCCCTCGGAAGGCCGGAAGCGCGCCTTCCGGCGCATCGGCCAGGGCCTCCTCCCAAGAACGGCGGACGGGGCCGCCCGCCTCTGCGGGGCGCGGGCCCGGCTCCAGCCCCGTGACGTACGTCCGCCGCAGGTGGGACAGACGCTCCCACACCGCTGACAAAGGATCCAGCTTGGACCGGTGCGTGACCAGGGCCGCGGCCCGGCAATCGTTCATGAGCTCGGCCACCTTGTCCGGCTTGGCCGTGGGGTTGATCTGCAGGAAGACCCCTCCGGCCTTGAGGATCGCGAAGGTGGCGATGACGGATTCCGGCGAGTTGTCCATATACACCGCGGCGCGGTCGCCCCGGCGGAATCCATCCGCCAGGAGCGTCCGGGCCAGACGGCCGGCGGCCCCGTCCAGCTCGCGGTACGTCAGGCGGCGGCCGCCGCACACCAGGGCGGTCTTGTCCGGAAGCCGCTTCGCGCTTTCTTCCAGGAACCCTTCGACCCGCATCCCCGTCCTCCCTATTTTCCCGCCCGTTTGCGGCCGACGAACTTCACGATGCGGCCGATGGAGTCCAGGTTGTCCGGGACCAGGTCTTTGTCCAGGACCTTGATGCCGTAGGTCTTTTCCAGGAAGGCCACCATCTCCATCATGCCCGTGGAATCCACGATCCCCTTCTCAAGGAAGGAGTCGTCGTCCTTCAGGCTGTCCCCCCCGCGGCCGAAGAGGAAGTTGTCTATGACGTACTGACGAACGTCTTTTTGCACGGTGTCCATGTTCACGTCCTTGGTCGGAAGTTGTTGACAAATTGGTCCACCGCCAGCTGGGCGGACAGGATCCCCACAAGCGCCATGTTGTCCTTGGCCCCGACGGCGCGGCCCTCGCGGAATTTCCGCGCCAGGTTCTCCACCGCCTCCGGCGCGAAAAGCCCGTCCCGCGCGATCCGCGCCGGGGACAGAAGTTCGGCGGCGTAGGCCGGGGCCGAGGGCCCGAAGAAGCATTTTCCGTCCGGCGCCCGGTACGGCTGCTTGGGGCGGCGGCGCACGGATTCCGGGATCAGGTCTCCCGCCGCCTTCTTGAGGATGTATTTCTCGTTCAGCGCCTTCATCTTCCACCGGGGCGGCAGGCCGGCCGCGAACTCCACCACGCGCGGGTCCAGGAAGGGATACCGCCCCTCCACCGCGTGCGCCATGGCCACCCGGTCCCCCTGGGAGGACAGGATGTAGCCCGGCAGGAGGAACGCGCTTTCCAGGAACTGGGCGCGCGAGAAGCCGTCCCAGCCGCCGAACGCCGGCGGCAGGAGGGACGCCGCCTCCGCCAGGGCGTCCCGCCCGGCCAGCGCGGACCGGACCTCCTCGGAAAAGAACGCCTTGAGCTTGGCCGTCAGCTCCCAGCGGGGCCGATGGGAGAAGAACGGCTCCCGCTCTCCCTCTTCGCCCACGCGAAAAAAGGCCCGACGGTAAACGTCGGACTGCCCGCGCAGGCTGGGCAGATAGGGATAAAGCCGGCGGAGCAGCAGGGGCCGGAAGGCGGAGTCCGGCCGCGCCGCCCAGAAACGGCGGATCTTGGCCTCTTTGAAAATGTCGTACCCGCCGAGGGTCTCGTCCGCGCCCTCTCCCGTCATGACGACTTTGTGCCCGCTCCGCCGCACCAGGCGAGACAGCAGGAACAGCGGGGCCGGCGCCGTGCGGACCAGGGCCGTCTCCGCGTGCCAGACCACCTCCGGGAACACCCGGCCGATGTCCGCGTCCGAACACCGCACCTCCTGGTGCTCGGTCCCCAGATGGGCCGCGGCCTCGCGCTGGTACCGGCTCTCGTCGAACTCCGCGTCCTCGAACGCCACGGAAAACGTCTTCAGCGGCGCGCTCGTGAAGTTCCGTATCAGGGCCGCGGTCACGGTGGAATCCAGCCCGCCGCTGAGATAGGCCCCGACCGGGACGTCCGACCTCAGGCGGAGCCGCGTGGCGTCGATGAGGAGCTCCCGCAGGCGCGCGGCGGCCTCCTCCTCCGAGGACGGGGTCGCCGCGCCGTTCCGCCCGTAGGAAAGCGCCCAATGGGCCCGGACCGACAGCCCCGCGCGGTCCAGGCGCAGGGAGTGCCCCGGGGGAAGCTCCGACACGCCCTTGAAAAACGTCCGCGGCGGGAGGGCGCACCAGAAGGTGAAGATCTGGTCCAGGGCCGCCGGGTCCGCCTCCCGCTTCACGGCCGGGTGCTCGAAAAGGGCCTTGACCTCGGAGCCGAACGCGAACGCCCCGCCCTGCCGCGCGTAGAACAGGGGCCGAACCCCCATGCGGTCCCGCGAGAGGAACAGGGATTTCTTGCGCGCGTCCCAGAGGGCGAAGGCCCACTGGCCGTTGAACCGGCGCACGCAGTCCTCCCCCTCCCGTTCGTACAGGGCCAGGATCACTTCGGTGTCCGAGTGCGTGGCGAAGGGATACCCTTCCCGCGACAGTTCCTCCCTGAGCTCCAGGTAGTTAAAGATCTCGCCGTTGAACGTGACCCACAGGCTCTTGTCGCGGTTCGGCATGGGCTGGTGGCCGCCCGCCAGATCGATGATGCTGAGCCTGGCGTGGGCCAGGCCCGCGGGGCCGTCCGTGAACACCCCGTTGTCGTCCGGGCCGCGGTGGGCGATCCGCCCGATCATGCGGCGGAGCAGGGCCGGGTCGGCCCGCGCCCCGTCTTCGTTCAGGACGCCCGCGATGCCGCACACGGCTTTTCCCCTCCCGTCCGCGGCGTCAGGCCGCCTCGTACAGAGCCAGCCACTTGTCCCGAAGGGCGGGCCAAGACCAGGACTCGGCCGCGGCGCGCGCCCGCTCCGCCAGGGCCGACGCCTCCGCCGGGTTCCTCAAGAGGCGGAGGACGGCCCGGGCCAATCCTTCCGCGTCGCCCAGGTCCGCCAGGAGGCCCGTGCGTCCGTCCTCCACCAGATGGGGGATGCCGCCCGCCCGGGTGGACACCACCGGCAGTCCGGCCGCGAAGGCCTCCTGGATGGCCACGGGCATGTTGTCCACGTCGGAGGTGTTGAGCAGGATGTCCGCCTCTCCGTAGAGCCGCGGCATCTCCTCGTTGGGGACGTTGCCGGTAAAGCGCACCGCGCCGTCCAGGCCCAGGGCCGCGGACATCTCCTCCAGCCGCCGGCGCTGGCTGCCGTCGCCGGCCACGGTGAGCCGGGCCCCGGGATGGTCCCGCCTGACCAGAGCGAAGACGCGCAGGGCGCAGGCCACGTTGTAAAGAGGCTCCAGGTGCCGGGCCACCAGGATCAGGGGCCTGAGCCTTTCCCGGCGGCGGTACGTGAAACGGCCCAGGTCGGCCACATTGGGCACCACCAGCGCCTCCAGGCCGTGCCGTTCGAACACCTCCCTCAGGTATCCGGAAGGGACCACCGCGCGCCCCGCCAGGCGCAGGAACATCTTGGCCGGGGGCATGGCCCGGAAAAAAGCGTCCGCGGAGCCGCCGTGGTAGTTGACCACCGTCCTTTTCCCGAAGAGACGGCCGCAAAGCACCGCCGGCGCCGTGAACAGGAAAAAGGAGAGGTACGAGTTGCTGATGACGTGCAGGACGTCCACGCGGCCCACGGTCGCCGCCAGGGCGGACAGGAACCGGCAGAAGCGGATCAGGCCCCGCAGGCCCCGCACCCGTTCCAGCCGGCGCCAAGCCCCGGAAAACGGCGGGTTGGTCCGCACGCGGAAGACGCGAACCCCCTCTTCCGCGAGGTGGCGGCAGAGCAGCTCGGCCTGACGGGCCATGCCGCCGGGCGGCGGAGGGAATTCCCCCACCACCGCGACGCCCAGATCACGCCGCACGGCCCAGGGCCTCCAGGTACAACGCCTCGAAGGCGCCGACGGTCTTCTTCAGGTCAAAGAACCGTTCCACGCGGCGGCGGCCCGCCTCCCCCATGCGGCGCCGGACCGTCTCGTCGCCCAGCAACGCGAGCAGGGCCCGGGCCAGGGGCTCCTCCTGACCCGTCTCCACCAGGAGGCCGGTCTCGCCGTCCGCCACCACCTCCGCGTTGCCTCCCACCCGGGTGGCCACCGCCGGCAGGCCCGCGGCCATGGCCTCCAGCAGGGCCACGGAGACTCCCTCGGACAGGGAGGACACGGCGAAAACGTCCGCCGCTGGCAAAAGGTCCCGGACGTCCTGCCGGACCCCGAGCAAGCGGACGCTGTCCTTCAATCCGCGCTCCTCGATCAACCGCTCCAGGGACGGCCTCTCCGCGCCGTCTCCCGCGATGACGAGCGCCGCCGGGCGGCCCGCAGCCGGGAGGGCCCGGGCGAAAGCCCGCACCAGCAGGGCGTGGTTCTTGACCGCGGCCAGACGGCCCACGGCCATGACCACGAAAGCGTCGGGCGACAGGCCCCACTCCCGCCGTTTTTGCGTCCGTTGATCCGCCCGCACGGGCGCCAGGCTGATCCCGTTCCGGATGACCCGGACCCGGCCCGCGGGGATGCGGCGTTCCCTCAGCAGGCTCGATTTCACCTCTTCGGAAACCGCCACCAGGGCGTGGAGCCCGGCGCGGGACAGGACCTCTTCCGCGCGGAGACGCAGGCCCCGCTTCAGCCGCCCCAGCAGACCGGCGGGGGGCGGGGCGCTCTCGCCGTGCTGCAGGTGGACCCGCACCGGGGTCCGGGCCAGCATTCCCGCCGCCGCGCTCTCGCAAAAAACGGCCCAATTGTGCGACTGGAGAACGTGGATCCGGCGCTCCCGCAAAACCCGGGCCAGCCGCCCCGGAATGCCCCAGTCGTTGCCCTCCCCCTTGCCCAGCTCGATCACCTCCACCCCCGGCCGCAGACGGGAAGCCATGGGCCCGGAGCGTTTCAGGCAACAAATGGCGGAATGGAATCGGTCCGAAAAGTGGTTGGCGAAGTCCACCGCCACGCCTTCCGCCCCGCCGACGTCCAGCGTCTCGATGACGTGCAGGACGTTCACCCGTCCGGGGGTTTCAGCCGTTGCCATGTCCCTTTCCGTTCTCCAGAACGCCGAAACCGAACCCGCGCGCCCGCGCGTCCCGGATCAGGGCCGGCAGGGCCTCCACCGCCGCGGGGCTGTCGTCGTGGAGGAGCAGGACGTCGCCCGGCCGGGCGCGGCGCGCGTTGGCCAGGACCGCGTCCACGGAACGGCTCCGATCGTCGTCCGTGTCCAGGGACCAGAGGGCGATGGTCATGCCCCGGACCGCGGCCCAAAACACCAGCGGGAGCGTCACCCGGCCGTAAGGGGGGCGGTACAGCCGGGGCCCCGGTCCGCACGTCCGCTCCAGGAGCTTTTCCATGCGCCGGATGTCCCCGTACACCCCGGTGAAATCCAGATGGGACCTCCGCCGGTGGAACCAGCTGTGGCTGGCCACGACGTGCCCCTCGGACGCGATTCGCCGCACGATGTCGGGCCGCGCATCCGCGTTGGGGCCCGAAATGAAAAAAGTCGCCCGCGCGCCCTCCTTTTTCAGGACGTCCAGCAGGCGGGGCGTGTGGTCCGGGTGGGGCCCATCGTCGAAAGTCAGGTACACGGAACGGCCGTCCGCCGGACCCCGCCGCAGGAAAAGCCCCGCGGGAAGGAAACGCTCCACCCGGTCCCTCAGGGCGCGACGGCTCTCCTCCGTCAGGAACCGGCCTCGCGCCAGCTCTTTCAGGTCCGCCGTCAGATCGAAAAACCCCGTCACCTTGAGCCCGAACATGTGTAAAGGCTCCGGGTCGAATCCCTCCCGGCGCAGGGCGAAGGGGTCGCCGTCCGGCGCGTTGCCGCCGGGCTCGGTGCTGCAGCTGGAGAGGAATCCCGCGCCGGAGACGATGTTCCGGATCCGGTCGTTGTAATCCACCCGCCGTCCGTTGGGATACGCGAAATGCCGGGGCTCCGTCCCCGTCTTTTCCCGGATCAAGGCCAGGGAACCCAGGATCTCCCGTTCGGCCTCCTCCGGCGGAATACGCGTCAGGATGGGGTGGGTCAGGGAATGGGCCCCCACCGTGACCCAGGGGCTGGCCGCCAACCGCCGGGCCCCTTCCCAGGACAACATGGGGAGGAGGGGCCGGCTCTTGTCCCGTTGCGGGCACAGGGCCGCCTCCAGGCGGTCCAGGGCCGCCTGTTTCTCCGGCTCCGGCATGTCCTTCAGGCGCACGGCCAGGGCCTGGATCGCGGACGCTTTCTCCCGGTCGGTCCGGAGAGGGAATCCCTCTCCCGGGACCCCCTCTTTCCACTCCGGCCGGTCCGTGTGGTACACGCACTCGATCAGCCGGTTGAACCAGAACTCCCCGGCGCCGTCCAGGAGCCCCGCGGACAGAAAAATCGCGGCCGGCAAACGGTGTTCCTCCAGGAGCGGCAAAATGACGTCGTGGTTGTCCTTGTACCCGTCGTCGAAGGTCAGAACCACGGCGTTGTCCGGCACCCGGCCCTTCCGCAGGGACTCCAGGGCCTCGTCCAGGGACAGGACCACGCACCTTTTCCGAAGGAACCGCAGGTCCCTCTCGAACTCGTCCTGGCCCATGAACTCCAGAAACCGCAGGAAATCCCCCGCGGGATGCCCCCGCCTGACCACGCCGTGTCCGTACAGGATGCGCACCCGCGCGCCGAAGAACCGGCGGTGGATCCAGGTGAGGGGGCGGTACGCGCCCGAGTAAAAGATCAGCGCGTACAACGCCTGTTTGACGGCCTTAAGAAGCCCCATGTTCCTCCCCGATGCCGGTCAACAGGTCCGTGTCCGACGCGCCCATCATGAGGAACCAGTGGCGCGCGGCCTCTCCCGGCGCCGCCTCCTTGTCGTGGACGCAGAACGTCGGCCGCCCCCGATAGCGGTAGAACCCCTGGGCCCAAAAGACCGACTTGAACTCCGGGTCCGTGGTCTCGGAAACCACTCTCTCGCAGCCGCGCTCCAGCAGGTGCCGCAGGGCCGCCCCCACGAGGGCGGCTTTGACCTCGATCCCCCGGGCGGGGCCGCAGTAGTCCACGATGGCCGATTCCCGGGCGTCGTGCCGGATCACCAGCAGGCCCTCCAGTCCGCGGTCCGAACGGGCGGCGACGAACCGGTAGGGGAGCCAGGGATGGTCCTGGTATTTCCACCGCAGGTGGGCCGCCGTCCGCTCCACCACGGACACATAGCCCTTGGCGCAGCGGCCCCACAACGCGTCCACCTCGGCCGCGGGGAGTTCCACCGAGACGCCGAGGGACAGGACCAGCGCCCGGCCCCAGGCCAGCCGCCGTCCCGCGCCCCACAGCCGCAACAGCCGGCTGACGCCGTTCTTGATCCGGCCCTTCAGGCCGGGCTCCCTCAGGTTCAGGTAATACTTGCGCGGCTCGACGCCCACGGGCCAGCCGCGCCGGCGGTAGATCCGCATCTGGGCCTCGCCGATGCCGTAGGACAGGATCAACGGCAGATGCGCCTCCAGGATTTCCTTCATCCGGCCGCCCAGGCCGCGCCGGCGGAACCGCCGCTCCACGAAGCTGTCGCAGCTGAAAATGGCCTTGGTCCTGCGCCCCCGCAGGAGGACCCTGGCCGGCATCATGCCGTTGACCGCCACGACCCGCCCCTCCGCCTCGCCCACCAGGAAACAGGGCTCGCCCTCGCGCGACGGGTTCCGAAAAAATTGCCAGTCGAAGAGCCGCTTCTTGTTCCTGAAGACCGTGTCGTCGCCGTCCGAGAGAAGCCCGACGATGGCGTCGGCGTCGTCCGGGACGGCCGTCCGCCAAGTGACGCCGTCCAGCGTCACGGGGCGGAACCCTCCCAGGGAGCCCACGGGCCCGCTCACGAACGCGCCTCCGCCGCCGCGACGGCTTCCGGGCGTCCGGACGCCAGGGAACGGACGGCCTCGTACATCTCGCGGGCGGTGACGAAGAACAGCCTGTGGCCGTTCCGCTCGGAATAGCGTTCCGTCAGGAAGGAATACAATCGGTCCAGATATCCTCCGTCGAAAAAAGCCTTCAGATTCCGGTCCTGCAGCCCGTGGCTGTGGACCTTGATGAAAACGGCCTCCGGACGCCCGGCCACGCCGATCCCCGGCCGCCCCCAGAGCTCCGTCCGGTGGGCCGTGGGCGGGTTGTCGTGGGAGATTTCGCCGTTCTCGATGCGCGGAAGGACGCCCCATTTCCGGCTCCTCCAGTTCAGCTCCAGGGGGCCCTGCACCATGAGCAGGGCGGAATCGTCCCATTCGCCGAAGCGCACGTCCCGCCCCGTGTCGTGGGACTTGGGCCGCGCGGGGTCGTCCGCCGCGAAATAGAGGCTGTTGACCTTCCGCGTCTGGGTGTCGCTGGGCGCGGACGGCATGGTGAAATCCGCGTAGCATCCGGTCTCCTTGAGCGCGGCCAGCTCGTCGTTCACCCCGCACCAGCGGCCGTCGGGGCGGGAGTTGTCCAAAGCCCAGTTGCCGTGGATGAAGCCGTACTCGATCAGCCCCGTGGCCGGGTTCTTCCTCAGGAAACCGTGGCGCTCGTGCAGCGTGCGCGCGAAGCCCGCCAGCTTGGCCCGCACGCCCGCGGAGGTGTCGTTGTCGTGGTGCAGGTGGACCTCCACGTCGCCGTACCCGCGCCGGCACAGGCCGGCCAGCAGGTCCAGGGCGTCGGGGTCGTATTCCTCCTCCGGGTAAAAATAGGTGTGCTGGGGGACGCGGCCCCGCGCGTCGCGGTGCCGGTCCGCCATGGCCGGATAGCGGGCGCACCATTCCCGCACGCGGCGGAGGGCCTCCGCCTTGTCCGCCCCGTTCCAGTAGGGCTCATAGTGGTCGGCGAAGCAGAAATACACGTCGCGCGGTTCCCGCCGGGGCCGGCGGAGGCGCCGGCGGACGTACCCGCCGATCCACAGGTCCATGCGCCGCATCCGCAGGAGGGCCCACAGGGCCAGGGCCCCGCCCGCGGCCAAAACGATCAGGGCGCCGAAGACGCTCACCGCTCGGCCTTTCGCCAGAGGGTGCTCTGTCCCCGGCCCAGGTACTTCCAGAGCCCATACACGGCGGCGCCGTTCCCGAAACAGAAATAGGCCGGAAAGTAGAGCGGCCCGGCGGGCCAACCGCGCAGCAGCAGGACGATGCCGGCCGCGGCCGCGGCATAGAACGCGGTCTGGGCGTAGAAGAAAAACGAGACGACCGGTGTGCCGCGGCCCGCGCTGGCCAGGTACAGAGGGATGAGAAAGACGGGCGCCAGCCACCGCAACAGCTTGTGCGTCAGGAACTGCCAGGCGAAATAGGACCGCGGCGGCAGGAGCATCTTCCGGAAGGCCGCCACGAGGGGGTAACCGGCGGAGGCGTACCGCGTCTTGAGGAAGAACTCGTCCACCAGGGACTTGGAGGCGGCCTCCTCGGAGGTCGCCTCGGGCTCGTACACCACCCGGTATCCTTTCCGCACGATGAGGAGCGTCAGGTACATGTCGTCGTGGACCACCTCCCGCGGAATGTCCTCGAAAAGGGACCGGCGCAGGCAGAAAATCTCCCCGTCCGCCGTGGATATGGAGCCGCTCCGCGTCTGCAGCGTCTTGAGCGCGGTCTCGTAGCTCCAGAAGCCCTTTTCCCCCCGCGTGGCCACGCGGCCGCGCTCCGGGCGGATGATCTTGCGTCCGGACACGCCGCCCACGGTGTCGTCGTGGAAGTTGCGGACCATCTTTCGCACGGTCTCGGGGCCGTAATGGGTGTTGGCGTCGGAGAAAAAAAGGATCTCCCCCCGCGTGAGGGGCGCGGCGCGGTTCAAGGCCATGGTCTTTCCGCGGCGTTCCGGCTCGTGCAGGACCTTGACGCCCCGGTCCGCGTATTCCCGGGCCGCGGCCACCGTGCCGTCCGAGGAGCCGTCCGCCACGACCACGATCTCCAGTTTGTCCCTGGGATAATCGAGACGCAGGCTGTTCTCGATCTTCTCCCGGATCACCCGCTCCTCGTTGTACGCCGCGATGACGAGAGAGACCGTGGGTTCGATATCCGCCCGTCTGACGGACCGCCGTCGGAGCAGGCTTCCCGCCAACGCAAGCGCAAAAGGCCCCAGATAGGTGTACAGGACCGCGGCCAGGCAAAGCCAGAAGAGCGTGTTCACGGCCGGCCGCCTCCGTTCCGCCGGACGGCCTCGTGCAGGTCCAGCACCGCCTCCGCGTTCTTGGCCCAGCTGCGCCGGTTCTCCACCTCCGCCCGGGCCGCGGCCCCCAGCCGGCGGCGCAGCCCCTCGTCTTCGATGAGGCGCCGGAGGGCGGCCCCGAGGGACGCGCCGTTGTGCGCCTCGAACACCAGGCCGTTCTCGCCGTCCCGCAGCACGTCCAGCACGGGCGGCACTGAGGGCGCGGCCACGGGCTTTCCCATGCCCATGAACTCGAAGAGCACCACGGGCGAGCCGAAAACGTTGGAGTCGGGGATGACGCAGAGGTCCATGGCCGCCATGTGGTCCGGCATCTCCTGCCGCGGCACGCGGCGCAGGTGGGTCACGCGGCCGGTGAGCCCGTTCCGTTCCACCATTTTGGCGACGAGGTCCGGGTCCACGCCCTTCCCCGCCACGTCCCCGACGAGGAGAAGGCGCAGGTCCGGCCGTCCCCCGGCCAATTCACGAAAAACCTCCAGCAAGCCGGGCAGGTTGTCCCAAGGATCTATCCACCCCACGAACCCCGCCACGGTGCATCCGTCCAAACCCAGGCGTTTCCGGACCGGGGCCCCGTCCCGGGGCCGGAACAGGTCCGGGTCCACGCCGTTGGGCATGACCACCACCTTCTCCGCGGGGATGCCCAGCTCCACGATCCGCTCCTTGAGGAAGCTGGAAACGGTCACGACCCGGGCCGCGACGGAGAACACGCGCCTCTCAATGGAACGCGCCAGGGACGCCAGGGCCAGAGGCCGGGCCCGCTTGAGCCCCGAAATCTCGTTGACCTCCAGGATGAGGGGGATGCCGCGCCGGCGAGCCAGGGCGGCGGTGGCCCAGAGGAAGAACGCATAACGTTCATAGATGAAATCCACTTTCTCCGCGGCCAGGAGGCGGGCCAGGCGGCGTCCGTGAAAAAGGTTGTATCCCAGTTCCAACAGCTCGAAGAAGATCTGCGGGCTGTGACGGCTGACGGATTTCCAGAGGCGGCCCAGGGGAGAGGCCTTCCGGCCGTACAAATAGGCGCCCGCGGTCTTCAAGGGGTCCACGCCCGGCGGGGACAGGAGGGCCACCCGGTGGCCGCGCGCCTCGAAACCGCGCACGATGCCGGTGATGTGGACGCCTTCGGCCCCGTGGCCCTGGGTCCTGTGGTGATAGAGAATGTTCATGTCCGCCCGCCTCCCGCCTAGAAGACCTTGTAGTAGAGCCGCGTGATCGCGAAGAACCCCAGCATCCCCGCCGCCTGGAGCCCCGCCACCCGCCGCATGTCCGCGAAACGGAACTCGATGGGCGTTTCCGTGATGCGCACCACGGATATGGACAACGCCAGCAACACGTACAGGAGCTCGAACTCCGTGGTGATGAAAAGCGAGGTGAAGAGGTATCCCAGGATGCAGATCCACAGCCCCTCCACCAGGGACCGGTCGCGCGGGGCCTGGGTCCGCGCCCGCGCCGCGAGGAGGCTCTTGATGGAGACATAAAGGAGCGACAGCCAGAAGAACAGGCCGACCATGCCCGTTTCCCCCATGACCTCCAGGAAGGAGTTGTGCGCGATGAGCTCGGAGGTGTACTGGACGAACCGTCCCTTGCCGATCCCGAAGACCGGGTTGTAGGTCACCATCTCAAAGGCTTCCATCCACATCTCGATCCGCCCCGCGGCGGAGTTGTCGTCGTCGTTGAAATCGCCGAAACGCGAAGGGGCCAGGGTCACGAGGGCCCCGGCCAGGACCACGCCGATCAGGACCCCCCACACGCTCTTCAGGCGCGCCTTGAAGTGCAGGAACACCACGGCCATGAGGGACAGGAACCCCCCGCGGGAGTTCGTCAGGTAGATCCCGTACAGGATGACGGGAAGCGCCGCGAGGGCGTAGATCCGGTGAAAGAACGGCCAAGGCCCCAGCAGGAACTGGAGCACGAAGGGAATGGACACCACGAACAGGAGGCACAAAACGTTCATGCCGTCCCAGAGGCCGACCCACACGATCCGGCCCAGCCAACCCAGGGGTTGTCCCGCCCACCCGACCCCGTGCTCTTTCTGGTACATCCCCTGCACGGCCAAAGCGGCCGTCAGCAGGACCATGAAGAGGAACAGCTTCCTCAGCTTGGAGAAATCGTCCACCAAGAGGGCGAAACAGAAAAAGATCACGAAGAATTTGAAATACTTGAAGAAGAAATCCCAAGCCTCCTGGAACCGTCCGTTGGTGGCGTTGGACAGGGCGATGGCCAGCATCCACAGGAGCATGAGCTTGAAATGGGGCATGCGGATCACCTTGCCCACGTCCTTGCCCTTCGACAGCAGGCCGAAGAAAAGCACGAAAGCGAACACGATGTAGTCCACGGGCTTGTTGAGCACCGCGGGGACCCAGTCCTGCGGCCGGATGTACAGGCAGAACACATAGGTCAAAAGGCCCAGGAACGCCACGATCAGGCCTCCGCGGAGCGCGGGCGGAGCCGGCTTCCGGCGGCGCGCCACGCGCGCGCCAACTCTTCCCGGCGCAGGCAGCCCGCGGCCACCAGCAGGACGGGGAACAAAGCGGCGAGGGCGGCGTGCGTCGGGACGGAAACCGGCAAGGGCAGCGCCGGCAACAACCGCGCCGCCGCCGCCACCGCGGCGGCCGAGGCCAGGATCTTGACCGCCTTGCCGTTGTCATAGGGCACGGGGTGAAGCCTCTGGGAGATCGCGTAGGTCATGGAAGCCTCCAGCAGAAACTTTCCGACCACGGCCCAGGCCGCCCCCATGGGGCCGAACCGGGGGATCAGGAAAAGATAAAGGAAGACGTTGACCGCCCCGGACGTCGCCGTGATGAGGATCATATACCGCGTCTGCTTGCTGTAGAGCAGACCCGTCTGAAAAGTGTAGGAGGCGCCGGAAATCACGAACGCCAGGGCGATCATGGGGATGAACCGATGGGCCTCCCAGTAAGCGGGTCCGGTCATGATCCGCAGCACGTCGTGGGAGAACAACGATATTCCCAGCCCCATGAAAGCGGCGGCGGCGACGAGGTACACGTACAGCCGGGAAAGGATCCGCCGGGAATCGGGGTCGTTCATGATCTTGAAGCGATAGGCGCCGAAGCTCCGGTTGTACGGCTCCAGGAGCAGCTCCTGAACCAGGATGCCGAACTTGTAGGCCAGGGCATAGAGCCCCACCGCCTCCAGCGAAAAAAACGCCCGCAGGATCATCCGGTCCAGGTTCTGGAGGATCACCCCCAGGATGGCGGTGAAGAGGAAAGGATAACTGTACCGGAAAATGGCCTTCATCTTGCCGACGTCGTAGGAGGCCCCGCACTCGCGGATCACGATGAACAGGATGAAGCCGCAGCCGGCGGCCACGCTGGCCAAATTCCCCCACAGGACGCCCGGCACGCCCCATCGTTGAAAACCGACGGTGTACACGTTGCAGGCCACCTGGCACACCAGCTGCAGGAAGCAGACCGCCACGTACATCCTGGCATACTCCCGGGCGCGGAAATAGGCCAGGCCGATCTGGCGCAGGAGTTCCAGGATGAGGGTGGCGTAGAGCACGTTCAACGTCGGCGCGTACGACGGATCGCCGAACACCAGGCCCGCCAGGCGTCCGTTCCAGCGGGAAAGGACCAGCACGAACGGCACCGCGTACAGAACGGTGCTGAGGAGACAGCTGGTCACCACCTTGTTGCGTTCCGACGTCTCCTTGTACTCGAAATAGAAACGCAGGGTGGCGTGCGCCAAGCCGACCGACAGCACGGACGAAATGACGCTGGCCGTGACGTAGAAGAGTTCCAGGGCCCCGTACTGCTCCACCGTCAGCAGGCGCGTGTACAGCGGCAGGAGAAGGAACGCGCCCGCCCGGTTCAGCACGTTGCCGAAGGCGTACACCGTCGAATTTTTGAGGAAGCCGCCCAAGCCGCTCCCCGCCCCGCCGGTCCCGCTCACGGCCGCACCGCCCGCTTCAGGGCCCGCGCCGCCCGGAAGACGCCGTACGGGAGCAGGCTCGCGGCCAGGAGGGCGGCCGTCCGGCCCTGGCGGGGATCCAGGAGGAGGCTCCGGAACAGGTGCCGCGTCGCCCCGTCCCGTCCGCCGTCCAGGAACAGTTCCTCCCCGAGCCATCCGTGGGCCCGGGCCAGCTCGCGCCTGATCACCGGCGCCGGCAGGCGGATCCGAGCCCCGTCCTCTTCGATCCTGCGCGTCAGCGTGGTCAGGAAGTTCCGCGCGGTGTTGGCGTAGCAGTCCGGCCGGGTCAGCTGGTCCGGGGCCTTGATCCGGTACAAGATGGCCGAGGCGTCCAGGAAACCCGCCGGGGCCTCCCGGCAGACCCGCCAATGAAAATCGAAATCCGCGCCGGACCCCTGCAAAGATTCGTCGAACCCGCCGGTCCCCCGCAGCAGGCGCCGGCGGAACAGCACGGTGGGCGTGTGCACCAGGTTCCCGAAGAACATGGCGGAAAAAAGATCCCCGCCCCACATCCCGCGGTTCCTCTCCGCCTCCGGCACGCCGTCCCCGAGATCCCCCAACGAGCCCATGGGCCGAAGCCAGTCTTCCAGCCGGGTCTTGCGGTACGCGCCGTAGTAGGTCCTGAGATAGGCCCGGCTCACGGTCGCGCCCGCGGCGTCAACGGCCTCCATGTCCGTCCACGCCATAGCGATCTCGGGGAACTTCCGGAGGAAGCTCACCTGGACGGCCAGCTTCCAGGGCTTCCAGGCGTCGTCCGAGTCCAGGAGGGCGATGAATTCGCCGCGCGCCGCGGCCAGGCCCGCGTTCCGGGCGCGGGAAACGCCCCCCGCGGGCAGGGGCAAATAGCGAACCGGTCCTCCCCGGTGTCTCTCCACGCGCGCCCGGGTATCGTCCGTGGAGCCGTCGTCCACGACGATCAGCTCCAGGGACCGGTAGGTCTGCGCCAGGACGCTTTCAATGGCCCGGTCCAGGATGTAGGCCCGGTTGTGCGTCGGGAGGATCACGCTCACCAGGCCGGGCTCTCCCGTTCCTCCGTCGAAAACCGGACGGCGGGGTTCGGCGGAACGGCGCGGGGTCACGCCACGGCCTCCATCGTCCGGCGGCAGGCGGCGGTCACCCATTCGGAGAACAACCGGCGCCTGTCTCCGGCCCGCCGGCTGGGGGCGTGGAGATAGTTGAGGAAATAATCCACGAGCGCCATCAGGGCCGTGAGCCGCCACCGGGCCTCGTCCTCGACGTACCGCCTCAGCTCCAGGCCGAGCCCCTCCCGGCAGGGCCGGGCGCCGAAGCCCGCCTCGAACACGGCCTCGCCGAAAAACGCCCTTTGCGACAGGGAACGGTCGAACGCCTCGCACAGGATCATGTCCATGACCGGCAGGCCGGACGGACGGGACAGGTCCCAATCCACGAGCCCGCGCAGCCGTCCCGCGGGGTCCGTCAAAAAGTTGCTGGCCTTGAAATCACCGTGGGTGCGGACCAGGTCCCATTCCTGCCCCGGCAGCCGCCGCAGGAGCCCGTCCGCCGCCTCCCGCGCCAGGGCCGCGGCCTCGGCGTCAAGCTCCGAAGCCATGGCCGTCAGCGGGTCCGCGAACAGCTCCTTGACGCGGGATTCGTCCAGCCGTACGCGGCGCCGCGTGCCCCGGTACAAAGCCTCCAGAAGCCCCTGGGCCCGCCCGCGGATCCTGTCTCGATCCGAAGGGGAAAGGGCGAGATAAGGGACCGGCCGCCCCTCCAGGCGGGTTTCCGCAAAGTAGGGCAACCCTCGACAAACCCCTTCGCCGGCCGGCCGCGGCGTCTCAAAGGGAAGGGAGAGCCCTTCCAGTTCGCGCAAGGCCGCGCTGTTGCGGCGGCAACGCTCCTCTCCCGCGGGGCCGAGGGGGATGCGTACGACCAAATGCTCGGTCTGGACCCGGCAGGTGTCGAAGCTTCCCAGATAAAGGGTCTCCGCCGCCTTCCGCACGGCCGCGTCGGCCACGGGCAGGCGGCGCAGGACCCCTTCCGCCGGCGAAGGCGCGAAAGCGGCCTCGGAGGAGGCGCACAGGAGGGCCCGCCGGAGCGTCCTGATCGGGGACAAGGCCTTCCTCTTCATCCGCTCTCCCAACGGCAGGCTCCCCCGGGCGTCCTGGACCTCATAGGGGCGCCCCTCCCCGTCCAAACGGAACAGCCACTCCGCCCGCACATCCAGGCCGGCCGCGGCCAGGGCCCCGCGCCAGCGGCCCCACAACAGGCTGTCCTCCCGGCGGGGAGAGAGGGGCCCCCGCGCCCGGCCCTCCGTGTAAAGGAAGCCCGACGGGGACAGGACGCGCCTCAGCTCGGCGAACAAAGCCTCCGGCCCGCTCGCGGCGCACCCGGCCAGGACCGACGGAAGATCCTGGGCCAGGACCGCGTCGAAAGACCCGTCGGCAAAAGGCAGCCGCGTCCCCCAGTTCCCCGCCAGGACCCGGACATGCCCGTGTCCCGCCCGTCGGGCGCGGGCCGCCGCGACGCGCGCCCGGTCCGGCGCGGGGTGGCACACCCACAGCTCCGCCGCGCGGGGGGCCAGGGACAGGGCGGCGCCGCCCAGGCCGGCCTCCAGCAGGAGGACCCGCGCCGCCTCCGGCCAGGGCAGAAGGCAGAACCACGCCCCGTTGTAAAAAGCGCTGGCCCTGTCCATGACGCGCGCGACCTGCCGCCAGCCCAGGCCCGCCGGTTCGCGGCCCCGCCATTCGTCCGGGTCCACCGCGGGCACGTCCTCTCCGGCGCGGACGGGGTTCCCGTCGGCGGCGGGAAGGCGCCAGAGGCCCTCTTCCCATCGGACCTCCCACCCGCAGCGCGGGCAGACGCGCGGTTCCGCGGCGATCCCGAGATCCGCCGCGCAGCGGCCGCAGGCCCAACGGAGGCCGGAGCGCGCGGGGGCCTCAACCGACACGGCGGACCGCCTCCGAAGCCTGGCCGCCCTTCGCCGCGTGCCAGGCGCGCTTCACCATGTTTTTCCACCCGTGACGGCACAGGTGCTCGACCCGTCCGCGCCAGTCGGGGGAATAGACGTAAAACCACTCGTAGCGCCCGCCCGCCGCGTTCCATTCCATCTTCCAAGGGTACGCGGGGCCCAGGAAATCGTAGCGGCCGAATTCCCGGTCCGTGAACAGGGTCCTGAGCAGCTCCCGGCGCATGAGGTTGCCGGCCGAAAAGAAGGCGGCGGATTGGTCATAGCCCGTCTTGAGGGCGAAGAGCGTCCTCCCCCGGGCGAGGCAATAGTCGAAGGCGATGATCCGGCCGTTCCACCGCAACACATAGAGGCGGAAAGCGCCGCGCCGCGCCGCCTCCGCGGCCAGGGACCGGTAAAAAAACTCCGTCCTCTCTCCGGCATGGATCGAGGTGCCCTGCCGGCCCTTCCAGCCCCGGTCCTCCACGCGGAAGGCCTCGTCCAGGAGGGCGTCCAGCCGGGGGAAATCCCGCACCGCCTCGAAGGACAACGTTCCTTCCCGCTCCGCGCGCCGGCGGCCTTTTTTGAGGTTGTTCAGGAGCTTGGGATGAAGGCCCCGCTCATACTCCTCCCACGTCCCGTCCACTTCCACCCGCGGGGCGAAAGGCCAGCTTTCGCGCTGGACCGGGAACCCCTCCCGTCCCAGGGCCGCCTGCAGGAGGCCCCCCGTGGCGCTCTCCCCGGAGAGCCCCTCCAAGACCAGCCGATGGGCCGGACCGGTCCTCCTCAGGAACTCCGCGAAAGCGGAGAGCGCCCCTTCCTCCTCCGCGCCGGCGGGGAGCAAAAAGTCGTAATAGAACGAATGGTCGTTGGAAAGAGAAGACAGGACGATCTTTCCTCCCGGGGAGGCCCGGCGCAGGAGCGGGAAGAGGGCCCGCGTCCGGCCTTTCCGTTCCAGCGCCACCACGAAAAGGGCCCCCTCGGCGCCGAAGGCCTTCCACCAAGTGCCGAACCACGCCGGATCCAGGAAAACGGCGGCGTCGCCCCGGGCCTCCGCCAGCGAGGACCAGGCCTCCAGGACCTCCGGCGGGAAATCCCAGGAACGAAAGCACCGGGCGCTCCAGCCGTCGCGGAGCGGCACAGCCGGAGAAGAAGGAAGCCTCCCTTCTTCCGCCGCGGCCGGGGCGGCGGTTTCCGCGCGCATTTACGCCCCCCCCCGCATCCGACGGAAAAAACCCAGGAGCCGGAAGGCCCGACCAGGGCGGCGCAACGCCGCCCACACCAGACGGCGTTCCACGTTGGCGAGCTCGGATTTGTAGCGGTTGTCTCCGGCCATAAAATCGTATTCCTCCAGTCCCCTCCTGGCGCACTCCTGCAGGCACAGGGCGTGCACCACCAGCCCGGGCTTGAGCTTGTTGTCGTCGAAGGCCGCCAGCCCGCTCTGATAAAACAGGAGCCGTCCGTTGTCGATCAGGGAATAGAGGCAGCCCACGGTGCCGGAGGCCGCGCGGGCCCGGAACAGGACGGCCCGCCCCTGGGGCAGGAGCCGGGACACCAGTTCCCGGTGAAAGGCCGTGAACCGGGGGCTCGCGAACACGCCCGGATGGCCGGCCTTCGTCCACCGTTTCTGGTGTAGGACGATCAACTCCTCCAGGATGTCCCGGGCCTGGTCCGCCGTCTCCGCCCATTCCGCGGTGACGGTCCCGAAACCGCGCAGGCTGCGCCGGATCCGCGCGCGGGTTTCCGATCGCAGGAGGGCCAGGGCCGCCTCGGGCGACCCACGGGCGGGGCGCAGGTCCACCGCCGGACAGGGCCGCTCTCGCACCGTGAAGCCCGGCGCGGCCTCCAGGAAGGGCCGCGCCGCCTCCGGGTCAAAACCATCCAGACGGATTTCGTCCCAGGCGGGATCCTCCCGGAGGAACGACAGGAGGGCCGCGGCGAACCCCGGCAGATCTTCCGGCGCGCAAAGGGGCCGGTTGTATTCGACGAAAACGCTCTCCGCGTCCGGCTCTCCCGCGGTCCCCAGGTGGCGGGTGAAAGTCCGTCCGATCCACCGCCGGGGAAAATCGCCCCGCGTCAGGAGCGCCGCGGCGGCGGGCGCGCCGTTCCTGCGGCCCACCAGGAACGCGTGCGGGACCCGGTCGCCGTAATGCCGCACCCAGGTCTCGACCCAGTCCCAGGAGGACGTCAGGCGGCCTCCCCCGACCTCGGCCTCCAGCCTCCGCCAGAGGGAGGCCGCGGCGAGGGGGTCTTCCACCGCCTCCACCCTCCACGCCTGAGGAAAAAGACCGCCCGGCGCCGTCATAAAGGCCGGCGCTCCCTCGGGGCGTCGACAGAAAACGCGGTGTTCAAGATTTTTTCTCCCTTGAAGGCATCGAATGGTCCGGGGTCAAAGGCGGGAAAGGGGGCGGCCCGCCCTCCGCCGCGAAGCCGTCCTCCCGTCCCGCGAGGACTCTTCGTCGAAAGGACGGCCGGTCCTCAGTCCCCGAGCCGCAGCGTCAACGAGAAGTTGTGGGTTCCGGCGTCCGTGGACGACCCGGACCGGACGGTCCCCTTGGCCGGGACGAAGGAATAATCCAGGTTCAGGTCCCGTACCGGATAGAAAAGCGCCTCAAATTTGTGGATCCGCAGACCCGCCCCGAAGGTCCACCCGTTGCCCAGATCGTTGCCCGTGTCGTACCCGGCCCGCAGCGCCAGGAGATCCGTGGCCATCCATTCGCCGCCGGCCCGGTACGCGGCCAGGCCGTCCCTCGGTCGGACGACGTCGAACGCCAAGCGCGCCTTTCCGGAAGAAGGACAAAAAGCCACCCCGCCGGCGTAAGAGACCGGCAGTTCCTCCCGCTCGTTCCCGAAACTCAGGTCCCCGCCGCTGTTGAAAACCGCCAGCCCCACGTTCCACCGTCCCGGGACCGCCCGGTACAAGACGCCCGCGTCGTATGCGGTTCCCCGCGCCTTGCGGTCGGAAATTTTCATGCGATAAAGGTTCATGCGGCCGCCGACCAGCAATCTGTCCCGAAAAGACTTGCCGTAACCGAAGGTCCACAGGGCGTCTTGCGCCTTGAAATTCGGGGCCGGGTTCCCGGCCGCGTCCCGGGCCGCGAAATCGCCGTAATCCAGGACGCCGTACCCCGCCGAAACCACGCCGAACCCCCGGACGTTGGCCGAGGTCACGTCCCCCAGGGGCACGGCCAGCCCCGTGAAGCTGTGGACGACCTCCTCGGTCATGCGTCGCTGGGCCGCGGACAGTTCGACGTACCGCGCCGCGGGCAGCGCCGCGGGATTGCCGAACAGCAGGTCCCCCCCGTCGGCCAGGGCGGCGGAGGCCCGCCCCATGCCCTGGGAACGCACGCTGAACCTCTCATCCAGCAACAAGGCGCCCCGGGTGCCGGCATCCGCGTCCAGCCGGCCGGAGGCCGCGAACGCGGACGGACCGGGGACCCCGAGCAGGCAGGCCAAAAAGAAAGACAGACGCCCCGTCTTCATCGCAGCACGGCCAGCTTCCCGGTCCGTTTTTCCCCGCGGTCGTTCCGGATCACGTACAGGTACACGCCCGTGGCCACGCGGTTGCCGGCGTCGTTGGTCAGGTCCCATTGGAACCGGAACCCGGCGTTCTCCACCCGCTGCTCCCGCACCAAGTCCCCGTTATGGGCGAAGATCAGAATGTCCGCGGGATCGGTCAGCCGGTCGAAGGTGACGACGGTCTGGCCCTCATAGACGCGCGCCGGGTTCGGATAGACATTGACGGAAGACAGGGACTCGGCCCCCCGGAGGGGGAGGCCGCAGGCCAGGACCAGGGCGATCCCCGGCCAAGCCATCCATCTCTTGAGACGTCGTTCAGTAAGAATACGCTCCTCCCATGTACTGCTGAAAGTAGACCGGCATATGCTGTCGCGCGTGGTTGAGGACATAGCCGAGGATCCGCGTCTTTCCCGCTTCCTCCACCGCCTTGACGAAATTCTTCACCAGGGCCCGCGGCGCGTGCCCGACCTTGACCACGACCAGGACGCCGTCCGCGTGGGTCGCCAGAAGCGGCACGTCCGCCAAGTTGACGAACGGCGGAGAGTCCATGACGATGAACTTGAACCGCGAACGCAGGACCTTCATCAAATCGCCCATCTTCTCCAGTCCCACGTACCGGGAAGGGTTGGAGACCGTTTTGCCTGAGGTGAGCACCTTCAGGCGGGGAACCCCGATGTCGCGCAGGGCGGAATCCAGGGAAACCTTGTCGTCCAGGATGTCCGTCAAACCGCCTTCCTGCGGCAGCCCCAGGGTCTGAGCGAGGCTGCCGCGCCGGAGATCGCAGTCCATCAGCAGGATGTTCTGGTTCATCTCCTGCGCCATGGAAACGGCCAGGTTGCCGGAGGTGACGGTCTTGCCTTCCCCCGCCAGCGCGCTGACCACGAGGATCGTCTGCAGGGGTTTGCCGTCGTTCAGGGAAAACAGATTGGCCCGCAGGAGGCGGTACTGCTCGCCGGGGACCGAATCCGGCTGGTGATAGGTCACCACGTAGGGGGACACCTTCTCGCCCCTGGCGGGGACCGCCGGGAACGGCGCCGGCAGCCGGAAGAATTCGCTCAGCCGACCCAGGCGCTTCCTCAAAAACCCCGCCGGCTTCCCGCCGGCTTCCCCCTCGGCCGCGCGGGGAGCCCATCGGAACAGGCCTCCCGGGGGCGCCGCCTCGGCGGGCGACCGCAGGGAAGGGATGGCGGCCAGGAACGGGATCGTGAAAAAGGCCTTGGCGTCCGACGCGCCCCGGAGGGAGGTGTCGAAATACTCGCGGACGAAGACCATCCCCGCGCCCGCCGCCAACGCGGCCAACAGGCCGACGGCCGCCACCACGTGGGGCTGGGGCTTGACGGGCCGCACCGGCAGCCTGGCGGGGTCGATGATCTCGAAGGTCCGTCCGTAGCCGTGGGCGTCCAGGCGCTGGGAGATGTGGGCGTTCTCCAGCCGCATGAGGAGCGATTGATAGATGTCCTCGTTCACGCGCTTGTCGCGTTCCATGGCCAGGAGCTCCTCCTCGGTCACGCGGGTGGACGACAGCTTGCCCTTCTCCAGGTCGGCCTTGCGCTTCTCCAGGCTCGAGATGGTCAAATCCAGCTCCTTGAGCCGGCGCACGGCCTCCTGGTATACGGGGTTGGCGGAGGACGTCTCCGTCCTGGCCTTGCTGTCCTCCAGGAAGCGCATCCGCCGGTTCAGGTTCGCCACCTTTTCCCGCAGGGGCCCGGCCAGAGGGTTGTCCTTCTCCCCCCGCGCCTCCATCTGCTGCAGGAGGCTTTCCGCCTGAACGAGCTCCCGCCGCAGTTCCTGCGTCTGGGGGTCATGCTCGCGCACCACCTCCGTGACCACGGTCCTTTCCAGCTGGGCGATCTGGTCCTGGATCAGGGCGCGCTGCTTCTGGGCCTCCGCCAGGTCCGTGTTGACCTTGCTCAGGAAAAAAGAGCTCTCGGAGCCGTGCAGCTTTTCCTTGTACACCCGCAGCTGGTCCTCGATGAAGGCGATGGCGCTCTTGGCCTCCTCCTGCTTCTCCCGGCGGTTCTTTTCCGTCAGGTTCTCCGCCAGGGAGGAGGTCACCTTCCAGGCCAGCTGGGGGTCCTTGTCTTCGTAGGAAATCATGATGATCTTTTCCGACACCATGCGGATGGAGATGCGGTTCTTCATCCCTTCGATGAGCGCCTCATACTCCTTCTGGTCCGTGATCTTCTCCGCCAGCCCCACCTGGCGCGTCAGCTGGCTCATGTTGGTCCAGTTCAGGATCTCCGCGGAGAGGGTCCTCAGCCGCGTTTCCAGGGTGGCCTCCACCGCCAGCCCCTGGATGAGGGGGTTGATGAGCTTCTCGTCCTCCACCAGGATCATGCTGCTGGACCGGTACACGCGCGGCAGAAAAGGATAGGCGACGGCGGCCAGCAGGAGGACGGCGGCGAAAGGCCTGGCGAAGAGCCGCCGGTGCTTGAACAGGATCTCGACGTATTCCGAGATGGATTGAGGGATGTAATGGTTCATGGGCGTCTCCTAGAGTCCCCCCGTGGACGCGGCGGCGATGGCGCCCCGCGTGACCCCGAACACCGGCTCCACGATCCGGCCGATGAAGGAGGTGATGGCGTCCAGGATCCCCATGGGCACGTAGACGATGTCGCCGGTGTGCAGCTCGATGTTGTTCTTCATCTGTCCGCGGTAGAGGATCTTGTGGAGGTTCACGTGATGGTAGACCACTTTGCCGTTCTCCTGCCGGATCACGAAGGCGCGCCACAGCGCCGCCCGGTCGGTGGGCAGGTCGGCCAGCATCATGAGGTCGCGGATGGTCAGCGGGTTCCCGCCCATGTTATACCGCCCCGGCCGGTGCACCGCGCCCATGACGTACACCACCCGGCTTTTGTATTCCTTCACCGTGACCTCCACGACGGGCGCCTCCGTGAAAAACCCCGCGTAGATCCCCTCCAATTTCCGGGCCAGGTCGTTGGGGAGCGTCCCCTTCACGTCCAACTCGCCGATGAAGGGCAGCTTGATGAACCCCCAGGGGTCCACGTTCACCGAGGTGTCCAGCTCCGGATGGTTGCGAACCTCCACGTAGAGCGAGTCCCCGGGGCCCAGGAACAGGACCTTGCTCCGGTCTTCGGGCACGCCGCCGGCCGCGGGGAGCTCCGCCGCGGCCTCATGGAAATCGCTTCCCGTCGCGGCCGCGCCGCCCTTTTGTGCGGCCGCGCCGCCGAACCGAACGTTGAGGGACAACAGGTGGCGCCTGTCCTGTTCTTTGAGGTCGAAAGGACAGGAGAAGGCGTAGTCCAGGCGCGCCCCCCGGCCGGGGAGGGCCAGCCCCAGGCCGCCGGAGGCGAAGTCCGAATGCGCCCCGCCCCGCAGCGCCAGCCACGGCCAGGGCCGCCATTCCGCCCCGGCCCCGGCGGTGAAATGGGAAGCCTCGTCCGTCACGTCGCCGGACCAATCAAAGGTGAAAAGGGTCGCCGCCCCCGGACGGAAGGAGGTCCCCAGGGACAACCGGAGCGGGGCCTTGTCCTCCCGCCCCGTCCCGAGGTCCGGCCGGTTGACGTCGCGCGCCGCCAGGCCCCAGGAAAACCAGGGGGCCGGCGCGTGCAAGAGGCCGAGATCGGCGCTCAGCGCCGCGCGCTCCGCCCGGGGGACGGACAGCGCCGCGCGCTCC
>CAZAEL010000005.1:0-21401 GCA_964484135.1 uncultured Elusimicrobia bacterium | reverse complement strand
CAGCGCCGCGCGCTCCGCCCGGGGGACGGACAGCGCCGCGCGCTCCCGGTATTTCAGGTTGACGCCGGCGGACAGGCGTCCGCCTTCCCGGACCCGCCGGCCGTAGGAAAAAGCGTACGTGTTGTCGCGCCGCGCCTCCGGCCGCCAGGCGTGCGTCCACCAAAATCCGTAGGCGCCCGGCGAGACGCCGCCGTCGCGGTAGAAAAACGACCCTTCCCGGGAGCGGGGATCATCGCCGCGGAGGGCCGCCTTGCCCAGGGACAGGCTCGCTTCCGCGGCCGGCGCCTCGCCGGCGCCGGCCGGGTTCCAGGACAGGGAAGAGGCGTCCTCGGGGACCGCGGTGTAGGCGTTCCCGAGGGACAGGGGCCGCGCGGCCCAGGCGTCGTCCTCGAACCGCGCCTGCGCGGGCGCCCACGGCGCCAGCAAAAACAGGCCGAGCCCAAAAAGTGTCCTGCCTTTTCTGAAAATGGATGTTCTCCTTGACATGGAAAATGAATGAGGCCGGGCCGCGGCGCGGCCGGGCATGAAACGCCCCTATCGCTCCGTGTTCAGATACTCGCGGATCAGGCTGACGGTGCCTTCCGAGAACACCCGGTAGTTGCGGTAGTCCCGCTTGACCACCAGCTTCAGACGTTTCTCGATGCGCTTGATGGTGTTCGGATGACACTTCAACTTGGCCGCCACCTTGGCAACGGTGTACCCTTTCAACATACCGCTCCCTCCTTCTTGCCGAACCGATGCGGATCAGGTTATATCAGGTTATACCAGCGCCCCGGACATAAAAATAGCCATGAGGGGTTTCCCCATGGCCTGTAGGTTGTCTACTCGGCTGGCGGATGCAAAGACTGTGGAAACCATTCTAGCAAATGGGGCGCAAAAGTCAAGAAAAATTTTCCGGCCGGGCCGCGCGCGCCTTCCTTAAATCCTCTCCCAAGACCACGCCCGTGCCCTGCTTCACAATCCACGACAAACATACTGATTTTTAGATATGAAATATGTATGTTTAGGAATTTTACTTGACATTTCTGAAAGCGGGTGATATACAGGATTGTGCGGGAAAGATCATTTAAAGCGGTCCGGGCTGAGAATGGTTCTATTTTCATAATAAAATGTATCTAAATAACGATCTGTTTATTGATCTTTTCGATTTTCTTGGATAGGGCTGACCGAGTAAAAAAATCCGCCGGACAAAAAGGTGTGCCGGTGAGCGATGGACCCATTGCCTGAAAGGCCTTTTTTTAGATAAAATCGTAAACTTATTTTACAATAAACCCTCCTGGGCCTTCCCCCTCCAGAAGCCCAAAATCCTCTCCAAAAAGGAGAAATTATGGGCCTATTCCCATTGGATGGGTGTTCCCAGGGGGGTCATCCACGCCGGAAAACGGTTTCCTGCCTTCTTTCTTTCCTCTTCCTTCTATATACGGCCACGGGTGAGGCCGCCTTTTCTTCCCCCGCGCTCAGCGGCCCGGCCCAGGGCATGGCCGGTTGTTTCACGGCCAAGGCCGACCATGTGAGCGCCCTCCTCATCAACCCGGCCGGGCTGTCCCGCTTGCCCCAGGCCGAGGCCTCCTTCCTGCACGCCGTGCCCTTCGCCTCGGTGCCGGGCGTCTCCGTCCGGCAGGAGTTCCTGGCCGCGGCTTTGCCCCTGGGCCCCCGCTGGACCCTGGGCCTGGGCGCGTCCTCCTTCAACGCCGGGGACCTGATGAAAGAGCAGGAGCTCCTCGTGGGCCTGACCCGTCTGGTCACGCCGCGGCTGGCCCTGGGGCTGAACGCCTCCTATCTGCGCCACAGCTATGACCTGTCCGGCAACGCCTCCCTGGAGCAGGACCCGGTGTTCGCCGCGGGGCGGGCCAAGGCCGCGGTGGGCGTGGACGCGGGCCTTTTGTACAGCCCCGCCTCCTTCCTGAGCCTGGGCGCCTCGGTGCGGCACCTGAACCGTCCCGACGTGGGGCTGGCCGCCCGGGACCGGGTGCCCCTGGAGGCCCGCGCCGGCGTCCTTTGGCGGCTGGGCCGCGTCCACCTGCTGGCCGATGTCCTCCGGCGCGACGCGGGCGCGGACGTGGCCCGCGGGCGGCAGGACATCCTGGCCACGGGCCTGGAATGGGCGCCGGTTCCGCGCCTGGCCCTGCGCGCGGGCGCGGCGCGGGGCCGGCTCACCTCCGGCCTGGGGCTGGCCTTCGGGCCCCTGCGCCTGGATTACGCCTGGGGGCTGTTCCGGTCCTCGGCGGACGACCCCCAGATGGACCACCGCCTGGGACTGACGGGCCGCTTCGGCAAAGGCCGCTGACCCCTTCCGGGAAAAGGAGGCCCCCATGATCCTCTTGAACTTGAAAACGCCGCGCAACGGTTCGATCCGGCCCGTCGTCCTCGCGGGGATGCTGCTCCTGTCCGCGGGAACGGCCCGCGCCGCCGTCTTCTACATCTCCCCGTCGGGCAGCGACGCCTCGCCGGGGACCCAAAGCCAGCCCCTGCGTTCCTTCGCCAGGGCCTTTTCCCTGATGGCGGGCGGCGACGAGCTGGTGCTGCTGGACGGCGTCTACACCCCCGCCACCACGGGCGTCATCGATTGGGACGCCGGGGCCCTGTCCTCCAACCAGATCCCCTCCGGCCTCTCCGCGGCACAGCGCACCGTGGTCCGGGCCCAGACCCCGGGGAACGCCCGTCTGGAGGGAGACTTCTTCGTCGGCCGGTCCTCCCGCAAGGACAGTTACATCCTCTTCCGGGGCCTGAAGGTCATGGGGAACGGCCAGTTCTACAACACCGCCCACAACGTGCTCAAGGAGTGCTTTTTCAGCGGCGGCTTCGGCATCGGCACCAACGACCACGACCAGGGCAACACCCACAACCTGGTGGAAGACTGCGTGATCGCGGCCCGCAACCGGCGGATCGTGGCCAGCAACTACCGGGCCGACAACAACGTCTGGCGGCGGGTGGTCGTCCGGGGGGACGGCTGCAACACGGCCGAATGCGCGGGGTCGGGCAACCCCAACGTGCGGTTCACGGTGTACAACAGCAAACACTGCAGCGTGCAGAACATGGTCATCCTGGACAGCGTGCTGGACGGCGGCGAGCCCTACGGGGACTTCGCCACGGCCCAGCACGCCGGCGCCGGGGCGGAGACGCCGCTGGAAGGCAACGAGTGGATCGGCTGCCTCTCCCTGAACTCCGAGGACACGGGCTTCCACATGGAGGCGGACAGTTCCGTCGCGCCGTCGCACCGCCTGTCCCACTGCGTGGTGGTGGGCCGGGCCGCGGCTTCGTCCGCGGGCGGCATCAACCTCGGCGGGGACAAGGGGGCCGTGGTGGAAAACTGCACCGTGGTCTTCCGGGCGCCCACCACCTCCAGCCTCCTCCGCCGCTACGACAACAGCCAGAACGCCGTCACCCGCAACTCCGTGGCCGTGGGCGACGCCGCCTACGGCGTGGTGCGCGGCGGGTCCGCGTCATACCTCAACGTCTTCGGCTCCTTCTCCGGCTCCCGGCTCTATTCCACCGCCGTCTCGCCCGGGGACATCGCCTCGGACCCGCGCAACGACGGCCCCGCGCCGAGCCTGAAGCACCCCGTGCGCATCGAGGAGGGCTCCGCGCTCAAGGGCGCGGCCGGCGGCGCGGACGTGGGCGCCAACGTCCTCTTCAAAACGGGCCTGGACGGGACCCGCCACGGGGACGCCGGGTACAACGGCGCCACCGCCGCGCCCCTGTGGCCCTGGCCCAACGAGGACAAGGTCAAGGCCTTCCTGTGCGACGACCTGGGCGAAACGCGCGGACTCTGCTCCGCCTCCTCCCTGACGCGGTACGTGTGGGAAATGCTGGGGAACCCCATGCCGCAGGACATCTACGGGGGCGGGACGGCGCAGGACACGGAAGCCCCCACCGCGCCGCAGAACGTGGCGGTCCAGGCCGCCTCCTCCGCGTCGCTCACCGCGCAATGGGCCGCGTCCGCGGACAACGTGGGCGTGGCGGGGTACCGGCTGGACGTTTCCACGGACCCCGGCTTCGCCGCGCTCTGGCCGGGGTATGACGGACTGAACGTGGGGAACGTCACCCAGGCCGCGGTCACGGGGCTGGCCGAAGACACCCTCTACCACCTGCGGGTCAAGGCGTACGACGCCGCGGGCAACCTGTCCACGCCGGGCGGGCCGGCCTCGGCCCGGACCCCGGCCGCGCCCGCGTCCTCCACGGACACGACGACGGCCGCCTCCACGGGCATCGCCGTGGGCGACCCCTGGCGGTTTTTCAAGGGCGTCTCGGCCCCGCCCGCCGGCTGGGCCGCGGCCTCCTTCGACGACGGCGCCTGGCCGGAAGGCCCCACCGGGATCGGGTACGGGGACGGGGACGACGCCACCGTGCTTTCGGACATGATGAACGGCTACCTCACGGTGTACGCCCGCAAGGCCTTTCCCGTGGCGGACCCGGGCGCGGTCTCGCGGATGGTCTTCACCCTGGACTATGACGACGGGTACGTGGCGTACCTCAACGGCGTGGAGGTGGCCCGCGGCCACATGCCGGCCGGGACCCCGTCCCACGACACCCCCGCCAACTCCCACGAGGCGGGAACGCCCGTGACCGTGGACCTGACCGCGCGCAAGGGGCTCCTGGTCGCCGGGAGGAACGTCCTGGCCGTGGAGGTCCACAACGACGGGCTGGGCAGTTCCGACCTGAGCCTGGCGCCGGCGCTCGCCCTCGACTTTTCCTCGGGGCAAACCGCCGACGCGGAGCCGCCCTCCGCGCCGTCCGGCCTCGTCCTGACGGCCCAGGCCCCGGACGCTCTTCTCCTTTCCTGGGCCGCCGCCTCCGACAACGTCGGGGTGACGGACTATCGCCTGGATCTGTCCCAGGACCCGAACTTCGGCGGCTTCGCGAGCGGATACGCCGACCGCTCCCTGGGGAACGTCCTGGAAGCCCGGCTCACGGGGTTGTCGGCGGACACGCTCTACCACGCCCGGCTGCGGGCGCGGGACGGGGCCGGCAACGTCTCCTCCGTCAGCGCGACGGTCTCCTGCCGGACCCCGGCCCCGCCTTCGGCGCCGCCCGTCATTTCCAACGTCCGGGCCGTCAACGTCACGCGCAACGGCGCCGTCGTCCTGTGGACCACGGACGTCCCCGCCACCTCCCAGGTGGAATACGGGAGGACGGGGGACTATGGTTCTCTTTCCCCGAAGGACGGGACCCTGGCGACCAGCCACACCGTGGTCCTGTCCAACCTCAGCGGCCGGACCTATTACCATTATCGGGCGATCTCCACGAACGCGGCGGGCCAGACATCCGTGTCCTACAACAACACCTTCCGCACGGCCAAGCGCGCGCCGGGGCCGGCCGGCCAGGTGAGCCCCAGCGTGTTCACCCCCGTGCCCGCGGACGGGCGCAACGACCAGGCGGTCTTCGACCCAGAGGTGGTGCGGGTGCTGATTTACGACATGGGCGGACGGGAGGTTTTCGAGGCGCGGGGGGACGGCGTGTCGCCGATCGTCTGGACGGGCAGGGACGGGGCGGGGCGGGTGGTGGAGTCCGGGGCCTACGTGGCCACGCTCACGGACCTGGACGACGAAACCGTGTCTTGCCTGATCGTGGTGGCGAAATGATCCCCCGGACGGGGGAGAAGGGCCTCAGCGGCGGCGGCCGGAAACCCCGGGCTTGACGTCAGACTCGGGCTCTTTCGGCACCATGGGCTCCGTCGGGACGGTGCCGTCCTTGGGCAGGTCCCCGGCCTTGAAGGCGGGAAGCGGTTTGACGCGGGCGTCCAGGTCCCGCACCATGGCGATTTCCACGCAGGTGTCGGGGAAATAGGGGCAACGGACGCATTCGGTCCAGACCTTGTGCGGCAGGTTGTTCTTGACCACCCGCCGGAACCCGAACTTCTTGAAGAAGTCGTCCTTCATGGTGAGGGTGAAGATCCGGGTGATGCCCAGGCTCTCCGCGTCTTTCAGGCAGGCCTCCAGCAGCCTCCGGCCCAGGCCCCGCCCCTGGTACTCCGAGGCCACGGCCAGGGCCTTGACCTCGGCCAGGTTGTCCCACTGCACCGCCAGGGAGCAACACCCCACGGCCCGGCCCCTGTCGTCGGCCACGTGGAACTGCTGGAGGTTTTCATACAGCTCCGAGATGGACCGGGGCAGGAGCTCCTTGCGCTCCGCGAAATGGTTCAGGAGCTTGTGGATGTCCCGCACGTCGGTGATTTTGGCCCGTCGAATTTTGATCATGTTTTTCCCTTTCCGAACGTCGTCCGTCCCGCCCCCTTCGCCCCGTCCTCTTTTCGGCGGGGGCGCGTCCGGGAAAGAGCCTTTTAGGATGTTTTGCGGATGTTCGTGCGCGCCGGCGCGCCGGCGCGGCGCTGGCGCAGGCGGCCCAGCAGCTCCTCGGCCGCGGCCTGGGCCGCCGCCATCTTGGGGTACCGCACCTTGCGGTACCCGTTCACCGCCGCCGGGGTCTTGAGCGCCTCGACGTACAAACGGTAGTGCTCCTCGTCGGCGAAGAGGTTGAAGCCGTCCGCCAGGTTCTCGTACCAGTCGCGGAAAGCCTTCTCCCGGGCGTGCCATTGCGGCAGGAGCCGCCTGAGGAACCGCAGCCGCTTCATGATCCGGAGCTGCCAGTTGCGGGACCTGAGGTCGAATTCGATGTCCCGGCCGAAGAGCGTGAACTGCGGCCGGTTGAGGTGCACGTATTCCAGACGGTCCCCCCGCCTTTCGTCCGCGCCGTACCGCTCCCGGTCCCGCCGGAACTTTTCCTCCGAGGTGAGCAGATGGGCCACGTACACCTCGTCCTTGATGATCATGACCTTGTACAGGTTCTCCAGCACCGCCCGGCTGGCGGCGAAACCGCGGTTCTTCTGGTCCTTCTTGTACGTGGCCCAGAGCCGCGCCAGGTACCGCCGCGCGTAGGGCAGGCCGTCGTACTGGATGAGGTCGTACACGAACTGGGCGAGGCGGGCGTTGGTCTGCTCGTCCAGGTCCATCCACCGCACCGCCTCCTCCACCATTTTGCGGTACTCCCGCGCCAGGCGCTTGCCGAACCACCAGCGCCGTCCGAGCAGGTCCGCCTTGTCCGAGAGGACGCTCCAATAATCCGGCAGGCGGTTCACGAACCGGGCGAAGCGTTCGGGATGGGCGGCGATGGCCCGGCCCAGCTCCAGCGCCCGGAGGTTTTCCTCCAGCTCGTGGGGCGGCACCGTGGACCGCACCGCCTTGGCCATGTTCTCCGCGGAGACGGGCAGGAGCCCCTTCTGGAGGGCCGCCCCCAGCATGAGCACGTTGGCGTAGAGCTTGTTGCCGAAATGGTCCTCGGAGATGAGCGCGAAGTCCACCCCCAGGTACTTGTCGGCGCGGGTGTGCTTGCGGACCAGGTCTTCCAGGTCCTGCGCGCGGAAATCGTCCATGCCCATGATGGTGCGGATGGTGGGCATCTTGTGGGTGTTGAGGATGGCCGCGGTGCGGGAGGGCGTGGCCACGCGCAGGTTCACCTTGGGGTCCAGGCCGCGGGCCGCCTCCAAAATGTCTATGCCCAGGAGCACGTCCGCCCGTCCGTACGGGATGATGGGCGAGAGCACCTGCTCCTTCTTGGAGAACACCACGTGGCCGAACACCCCGCCGTTGCGGATGGCCAGGCCTTTTTTGTCGGCGAAGAGCACGTGGTACCCTTCCAGGATGCCCGCCCGGACCAGGATGCCGGTCACCACGCCCGCGCCCATGCCGCCCACGCCCGCGGTGTAGCAGAACCACGTGTCGTCGAACGAGCGCCGCGGGGGCGGCGGCAGGTCCTGCAGGGCCTCCGCGGTCCGCGACGCCGGCGGCTGCTGCCGGCGGATGATCACTTCCTCGAAGGAGGGGCAGACCTTGCCCTTGTAGCAGGCGCCGTCCGCCACGCACAAAGATTTGTCCGTGATGACCTTGGGGCCGTGGAGCGTCTCCTCCACGGTCAGTCCCGGGCAGCCCGTGGCCCGGGTGCATTCCAGGCAGAACTCGCAGACCTCCGGGGTGACGTTGATCACCCGCTCCTCCGGCAGGTAGCCCTGCAGGCGGATGACCCGCTTTTTCTCCCGCCGGACCCGGCGCTGGTACGTGATGCCGCACTCCTTGTCCGCGATGATGACCTTGACCCCGTCCTTGAGCACCACCTCCTCCACCAGGGCGCGGTAGGAGTCGCGGTACGCGGGGTTGACCCGGTAGATGGGCACCGTGTCCTTGCCCATGCCGCGGATGACGTTCTCGATGTCCTGGGCGAAGGTCTTCTGGAAAAGCAGGTCGGTCTCGGTGCCGGGCGTGGGCTGGTGGCCGGTCATGGCCGTGGTCTTGTTTTCCAGGATGATGTACGTGATGTCCTGCCGGTTCTTGATGGAGTCGGACACCGCCAGCATGCCGGAATGGAAAAAGGTGGAGTCGCCCAGGAACACCACCTGCTTGTTGCTGATGAAGGGGTCCATGCCGGAACCCGTGCCGCCGCCCAGGCCCATGCCGGAGTAGTCCTGCATGAGGCCCACGTTGGGCTCGAACTGGAGCATGGAGTGGCAGCCGGACTCGCCGTGGAAGATCACGTCCAGGGGTTCCCGGCCGTGCTTCTCCCGCATGTACGCCGTGTCCAGCAGGTCCCGCTTCATCTCCTTGGTCACGACGGAGGAGTCCCGGTGCGGGCAGCCCGGGCAGAAGGTCGGGGTGCGGACCGGGATCTTGGCCTCCACCACGGCCGTTTCCTGCACGGTCTGGAGCGCCGCCTGCCACTGGCCGGGCAGGTCCTTGGGCGCGGGGATGAGCCGGGACTGGAACAGCGGCGCCAGCCGCTCGATCAGGACCGACACGTTCAAGCCCCGCACCGAGGGGATGCCGTCCCGCTCGTCCGGAAACTTCTTGCCCCACACCGCGGGCATCCTGGAGAGCCGCCCGGCCTGCACCGCCCGCTGCAGCAGGGACACCACCTGGGATTCCAGGAACTCCCGTTTTTCCTCCACCACGTAGATCTGGTCCACCCGGCGGGCGAAGTCCAAGAGGATGCCTTCCTCCAGGGGATAGGTCACGCCCCATTTCAGGACCGGGAACCGTCCCTCCACGCCCATCTCCCGCAGGGCCTGGGTGAGGTAGCAGTAGGGCAGGCCGGAGGAGACGAACCCCACGGACGCCCGCTCCGCGCCGTCGTCGATCCGGTTGAGCCCCCGCTGGCGCACGGACTCCAGGAACCGCTGGAACCGGGCGCCGAGGGTGGCCTCCCGCCAGGAGGTGTGGGGCGGGATCATGACCGTGTCCTCCACGCGCATCTGCGCCGAGGACAGGACGGTCCGCTGGTGCCGGTTGATGGCCGGATACAGGTTGGGGCGGCAGCGCACCACGCCCCCGCCGTCGGCCTGGTTGGTGGTGATGACGTATCCCACGTACAGGTCCGCGTGGCCGGAAAGCTCGAAGCCGTGCCGGAGCCAGTCCTTGAGCTCCTGGAAGGTGGAGGGTTCCAGCACCGGCATGTTCAGGTGCTGGCAGAGGAAACGGGAATCGGAGTTGATCTGGGTGGTCTCGTTCCAGGGGTCGTCCCCCACCACCACCAGGGCGCCGCCGTTGGGCCGGCGGGACTCGGCCAGGTTGCCGATGGCCAGTCCGTCCGCGGCCACGTGCATGCCCACGGACTTCATGATGGCCATGGCCCGCAGGTCCGCCAGCCGGGCGCCGTTCAACCGGGCCGCGGCCAGGGCCTCGTTGTTGGCCATCTGGGCCACGATGCCCTGTTCGATCAAAAGTTCGGAGACCTGGCTGACCGCGTCGAACACCTCGGACACCGGGGAGCCGGGATATCCGGTGATCAGGGCCACGCCCCCCTCCAGCGCCCCCTTGAGCAGGAGCTCGTTGCCGGTGAAGGCTTCCAGACCGTCTTCTTTGATGAACCGTTTATCCACACGCTCTCCTTGTGATGCCAGATGCCCGATTCCGGATACCGGCAAAAACTTTGAGACTGTTTCTTCCCGCCTCTTCCGGCATCGGGTATCCGGAATTCGGCATCAGCTTGTTTGGGACGATTCCAAAAGTTCCCGCGCGTGCCGGACGCTGATGGAGCCCTCGTCCGCGTCCGCGCTGCCGAACATGCGGGCGATCTCCGTGACCCGCTCCTCCTCGGACAGCCGCTTGAGCAGGGTCCGCGTCCGGTCCTTCTTGACGTCCTTCTCCACCCGGAAATGGCTCCGCGCGCAGGCCGCGATGGTGGCCAGGTGCGTGATGCAGAGCACCTGGTGGCTCTTGCCCAGGCGCGCCAGCTTCCTGCCCACGGCAGCGCCCAGGGTGCCGCCCACGCCCGCGTCGATCTCGTCGAACACCAGGGTGGGGACCGCGTCCGTCCGGGCCAGGACCGTGGCCAGGGCCAGCATCACCCGGGACAGCTCCCCGCCCGAGGCCACCTCCGCCAGGGGCTGACGGCCTTCGCCGGGGTTGGGGGTGAACAGGAACGTCACCTGGTCCCAGCCGGCCGCGCCGTACGCGCCGTCGCCGTTTTTCTCCACCGCCGCGCCGAACAGGGCGTGGGGCAGGCCCACCTCGCGGAATTCCTTTTCCACGGCCGCGGAAAGCTTCTTCGCCGCGGACTGCCGGGCCCGCGTCAGCTCCTCGGAGCAGTCTTTGAGCCGCGCCTCCGCCTCCGCCAGTTTGCGGGACAGGTCGCGGGTCCGCTCCTCCGTGTTCTCCAGGCGGCGCAGGTCCTCCTCCGCCTTCTTTTGATGGGCCAGGACGTCCGCCAGGGTGGGGCCGTACTTCCTTTTGAGCTTTCCCAGCAGGTCCAGGCGGCCCAGGACCTCGTCCAGCCGCTGGGGGTCCACGTCCACCTTGCTGCCGAAATCCTCCAGGCCGCGGGCCGCCTCTTCCAGGCGGATCACGGCCTCCTGCACCATCTCGACCGTCTCGTTCAAGTCCGCGCCCAAGTTCTGCAGACCCTCCAGGTCCCGCTGGACCTTGCGGATCTTGTCCAGGGCCGAGCCTTCTTCGCCGTACAAGAGCCCGTGGGCCTCCTGGGACAGGTTCTTGAGGCGTTCCCCGTTCTTGAGCTGGGGCAGGAGCCGCTCCAGGGCCTCGTCTTCGTCGGGCTTGGGCTGGGCGGCCTGCAGCTCCTGCACCTGGAAACGGTAAAGATCGACGCGCTGGGCCCGCTCCTGTTCGGACAAAGACAGCGCTTCCTGTTCCGAGAACAAATCCCGCCAGGCCACGTACGCCTGGGACACCGCCTCCCGCTGGGCGGCCAGGCGGCCGAAATCGTCCAACAGGTCCCGCTGTTCCGAAGGCTTGAGCAGGAGCTGGTGGTCGTGCTGGCCGTGCATGTACACCAGCCGTTCCCCCAGCCGGGACAGGGTGGACAGGTTGACCGGGCTGTCGTTGACGAAGCCCCGGGACCGTCCGGAGGCGTCCACCTCCCGCCGCAGGAGGAGCTCTTCTCCATCGGCCTCCATGTCCAGCTCCCGCAAAAGGACCTTCAGCTTGGCGGAGGAGACGGAAAAACCCGCGACCACGGTCAGGCGCGGGGCCCCCTTGCGGACCTGGTGGGCGCCGGCCTTGTCGCCCAGGGCCAGGCCCAGGGCCTCCACCAGCAGGGTCTTGCCGGCGCCGGTCTCGCCGGTGAGCACGTTCAGCCCCTCCGAAAACTCCAGGTGGGTGTCCTCGATGAGGGCGAAATTCTTGACGGACAGGTCATTTAACATCGTTTCAAATGGGACGCGGAAAGTGAAAACCTTTCACTTCTCACCTCTCACGCCTTTGTTCATTCTCGCCCCACCCCAGCTTTTCCCGCAAGAGGGAAAAGTAGGGCCGCCCCTCGGAAAAGACGCGGAACCGCTCCGACGCGGAGCGGACGCGCACGCGGTCCCCCACGCGCAGAGGAAAATTCACCTGGCCGTCCAGGGACAGGGACACCGCCTCCCGCCGGCCGCGGCCCTCCACGCGGATCTCCAGGTCGCTGCGGGGAGACAGGATCACGGGCCGCTGGGACAGGCTGTGGGCGCAGATGGGCGTGAGCAGGATCACGTCCAGTTCCGGCTCCACGATGGGCCCGGACGCCGCCAGGGAGTAGGCGGTGGAGCCCGTGGGCGTGGACAGGATGAGGCCGTCGCCCACGTACGTGCCCAGGTACCGGCGGTCCACCCAGGCGGACAACCGGATGGCGCGGGCCGAGGCGCTCACCCGGATGACGCAGTCGTTCAAAGCCAGCTGTTCCCGCCCGCGGGGCGGGCTGACCCGCAGCATCATCCGCTCGGACAGGGTCAGTTTGTCCCGCCGCAGGCCGTCCAGGGCCCGGTACAGACGTTTCAGGTCCGTGCCGGCCAAAAAACCCAGGTGCCCCAGGTTCACGCCCAGCACCGGCACGCCCCAGGGCGCCAGACAGCGCGCGGCCCAAAGCAGGGTGCCGTCCCCCCCCAGGGCCACGGCCAGCTGGGCGCGGGCGGCCTGGGACGGCGGCAGGAGGCGCACGCCGCGTTTGCGAAGCCAGGCTTTCAGGCGGGGCAATTCCCGGCGGGCCGCCGGTTTCTCCGGATTGTGGAAGACCACCACCGAGGCGATGCGCATCAGTCGACGGCCATTATACCAAAATGGGGGAGGGACCGGGGGCGGCGGGGGTATGGATCAGGGGACCTTGTTCTTGCGGATCATGTTTTCCCAGACCTTGAGGATGTCCCCGTCCCACCAGCCGCGCTCCACCTCTTCCCAGAGGATGCGGAAGGCCTTGGCCGCGGGGAAAGCCTCCTTGTAGGAACGGCGGGTGGTGAGGGCGTCGTAGATGTCCACGATGTTCACCACGCGGACGATGTCCGGGATCATGTGGGCCTTGAGCCCGTCGGGATACCCGGTGCCGTCCAGCCGCTCATGGTGGTGCCGGATGACCGGGATGACGTCCTTCATGCCCTTGAGCCGCTGGCAGATTTCGCAGCCGATGGTGGGGTGCCGGCGCATGACCTCCCACTCGTTCACGTCCAGGGGGCCCTCTTTCTGCAAGATCGCGTCCGGCACGCCCAGCTTGCCGATGTCGTGAAGGATGCCCCCTTTGCGCAAAAGCTCTATTTTTTCCGCGTCCATGCCCAGGGCCCGTCCCAGGGTGACGGCGTAACGGGCCACGCGGTCGGCGTGGCCCAGGGTGTACCGGTCCTTGGCCTCGATGGTGCGCGCCAGGGTGAACAGCACCACCTCGGCGTTTTCCAGGGCGTCGGTCAGGTTCTTAAGCCTGAGCAGGGAGCGGATGCGCGCCAGGAGTTCGGCGTGCTGGATGGGTTTGGTGAGAAAATCGTCGCAGCCGGATTCCAGGGCCTTGAGCTTTTCCTGCTCCGGGGAAAGACCCGTGAGCATGATGACGGGCAGGAGGCGGGTTTCTTCGTCCGATTTGATCCGCCGGCAGACCTCCAGGCCGTTCAGCCGCGGCATGTCGATGTCCAGGACGCAGAGGTCCGGCTTGGCCTCCTGGACGCGGATCAACGCCTCTTCGCCGTTGTGGGCGAAGACAACCCTGTATCCCTGGCCCGTCAGAAGGGCTTCCAGCGTCTGCTGGGCGGTGCGGTCGTCGTCCGCCACCAGGATGGTGCTGAGCGGCTGCAGGAGGTTCATGAAGGCGTCATTTTACCAAATTGTTCCCGACGGAACAAATGGATGCCGGTCTTTCGGCCTCCCAAAGAGGGCTTTTTCAGACGGTCCTGTAAACGAACGGAAAAATATCACGAAGGGGTCTCGACCACGCGCAAAAGCGTGTACCTTTCCAGGGGGCCGCGGGAAAAGGTGAAGGGGAGGGCGCCCCAGACCGAAGCGTAGAACCCGGCCGCGCCCCGGTTGTCCATGACGCGCAAGGGGAAACGCGAAGGGTATTCGTACGCTTTGAGGACCTGGAACCGGCCCGGGGCCGGACGGAACCACCAGGGCGGCATGACCACCTCCCGCAGCAGGACCAGGTCGCCGGGCGCAAAGGCCGTTTCCGGAAAAGCGGTTTCCCAGCCCGCGGCCTTGAGATCATTGCCCGTGAAAGAATCCCCCAGATAAAAACAACGGGGGGCCCTGTCCCGCCAGCCGTCGGCCAGGAGGTCCCGGGCGATGCGGCGGTTGGTTTCGGCCTGGGCGTGGTCCGCCCAGCCCAGGGCCAGGCCGACCAAGAACAACGCAACGCCCGCGCCGGCCTGGAGCCTGTTCAGAGCGGAAGGCGCGTGACGGCACCGGGCCTGGGCCAGCCGGTAGAAGAGAAAGACCGCGGGCGGGACCAAAACCGCGTAATAACGGACCGCCACCCAGCCCAACACCAAAACCATCTGGGCCAGGCCCAGGAAAAGCCAAAGCACCAGAAAACCGTCCGAGGGCCCGAAGAACGCCTTGGCCTCCCTCACCGTCCGCCAGAGGAACAAAAGCCCCCCCGCGGCCAGGAAAGCCATGAGCCCCGCCTGAAAAACCGAAAACCCGCCCCAGGGGCTCGCCAGGAACGCCGCCAGCCCCGCGCCGCCGGCCAGGGCCGGCCAGACGCGGGAAACCCCTCCCCCCCAGGACCACAGGGGCACCAGCAGGCCGCCCGCGAAAAAGGTCAGCGTCGTCAGGACCTGGGGCAGGTACGCGCCGTGGGCCACGCGCCGGGAGGACTCGATGACGTGCACCGCGCCGTACGCGGCCGCGTTCCAGGCGCTCCAACCCGCCAGCATGGCCGCGGGGATGAGCAGGGGCCACAGGTCCCGCCACCGCCGGCGCTCCGGGGCCTGCATTCCCCACCAGGCCAGGGCCAGGAGGCCCACGAAACCGCCGGTGTATTTGGTCAGGAGGGCGCAGCCCATGAAAAGGCCGCTCAAGCCCAGCCGGACGACGGACCTTTTCTTGAGCCCCTCCACCCAGGCCCAAAGCGCGCCCGCGAAGAACGTCAACAGGGTGGAATCGATGAGCAGGGAGTGGGAGGACAGCCAAAAAGCGGGCGTCAGGACGCACAGGACCGTGACGGGAAGGGGCGGAAACAGGAGCCAGCGGGCCAAAAGGTAGATGAAAACCGCGCCGAAGCCCGACAGAAAAAGACACCCCAACCGGGCCGCCCACAGGCGCCCGCCGCCCAGCTTCAAAAAGGCCGCCAGCAAATAATGGTGGAGGGGCGGGTTCACCATGCGGGGCGGACGCCCCTTCTCCCACCCCAGGTTGGCCGGGCCCGCGTCGTCCGCCCGGAAATCGTAGGGCCGGGCGGGGTGCTCCAGGAGGCCCTGGGCCATGAGCACGTGGTAATGGTCGTCCACGAAATAGGCCCGCCCGACGAAGGGCAGGCCCAGGGCCACGGGCAGAAGCCAGACCCAAACCAGGACGGGAACCCGCTTCAAGAAAGTCACGGGTCGGAACAGTCCCGGGTGTACCCGCAGTTTTGGCAGACGATCTTGCACTTGCGGGCCAGGGCCGTGCCGCCGCAGATGATGCAGGTGGAGACGTCGCGGGGGTCCGGGGAAGGACCGGAAAGGGGGGGCTCCGGGGCGGGGCGGGAGGAAGGAAGCGGGCCGGGATCGTTCACCGGGCTTTCTTCGTCGGCACGGACAAGGCCGCCGCGGCCTCCGGCCTCCAAGGCGACAGGTCCTTGGGGATCAATTCCCCCCACCGTATGCCCTGCGGCGACACGTGGGCCCGGTACGGCAGGATTTCCACCCCGGATTCCGCGGCCCGACGGAGGGTCTCGCCGTACACGGGGTCGATGTGGTCCGCGGGCCGGAACACTTGGCCGTCGTCGCGCTGTACCAAAAAGAGCATGACCGCCCGATGTCCTTGCTTGATCATGCGCATCAGCTCTTCGAGGTGTTTGGTCCCCCGCTCGGACACCGCGTCCGGGAAGCAGGCCGCGTCCCCCTCCGCCAGGCTGACGTTTTTGACCTCCACGTAACAGAGTCCCGGCGGCCCCTCCAGCAAGAGGTCGATGCGGCTGTTGCGGCCGTACGCCACTTCGCGGCGGGACCCGGTGTAGCTGATCAATTCGGGGACCATGCCGTAACGGACCGCCATGGACACCAGGCTGTTGGGCAAGCCGGTGTTGACCCCCACCCAGGACTTGTCCATGCGGATCATCTCCCAGGTGTAGGGATATTTCCTGGCGTCCCCGGGATGGTAGCTGAGCATCACGGGCCGCCCCGGCTCGCAGCAGCTTTTCATGCTGCCGGTGTTGGGGCAGAGGGCGGTGAGTTCCTCGCCGTCGTCGCAACGCACGTCCGCCAGGAAGCGCTTGTACCGACGGAGCAGGACCCCGGGCCTGAGGGGCGGCGAGAACTTTATTTCAACTTCCATGGCCATACCAACGTTCTCCCCTCCTTTGCGGGGAGGGTGACCAAAATTATTTTAACTTCCATATGTCGCGGAACTCATCGTTGATTTGGCGGGCGGATTCCGGGTCCAGCGCCTCGGCGCGGCGCCGGCGCGTGCGCGCGGCCCCCGCGCCCGCGAACTCCTCGCAGGACATGACCCGGGCGCCCACGCCCCGCACCCAGCGCTGGATGCCCCGGTCGTTGGTGACCACCACCGCCTCCCGGGGGTTGGGCAGGTGGTCCACCCGGTCCTTGAGCACGTGGTCCGCGTCCTGGCCCGAAGAGAAGAGCACCTGCGTGGGCCCGGTCCAGGGAGGACTGGTCACGTCCGCCTGGCCGTCGAAGACCACGGTGACCCGGTGGCGGCCGGCCCCCTGGGGATGTTTCTCCTCGATATACCGCAGCAGCCTTTCCCGCTGGTCCCGGAGGGAGCCTCCGGCCATCCAGTCCAGGGAGCGGATGAGGTTGTATCCGTCTATGAAGTAGTGCATGGACGCTCTTGTTCGGGGGTTTCCCACCCCCATGCCCCCGGCCCCCTTTCTTTTGGACGCACAAAAGAAAGGGAGGGAAAGAAAATGCGCCCCGAGGCAGGCATTCGCTCGGATTTTTTGGCCGGCCCACCAACTCCCCCGGCTTGACTTCCCACGCCGGGGATCGAACAGGTGGGCCTTCGGCTTCCAAAAAATCCTCGTCTCATGACGCCTGCACCGGGATTCTTAAAAACGTCTCCGAAAAATTTCCCCCCACAAAAATCCACGTAAACCATTGGTCACACGCTCTTCAATCGGCGGCCCAGGCGTTTTTCCACGCTCGACACTTTGGCCGTCAGGCGGCCCTTGTGTCCCCGGCGGGCGTCCACCTTGAGGGTCACCACCACGCGGCGGCAGTCCCGGCGCATGCGGTCGTAACACTTTTTGACCACGGAGAACACCTCGTCCCATTCCCCTTCCAGGACCGTGCCCATGGCGTGGGTGCGATAGGGCAGGCCGCTCCGGTCGATGATGTCCAGGGAGCGGGCCACGTACTTTCCCACGCTCTCGCCCTTGCCCAAAGGGAACATGCTGAACTCCAGCAAAACCATCAGCGTTCCCTCCCGCTTTTCAAAACGTTCTCCAGCTCCTTCATGGCCTGCCCGTACCCCGCCCAGTCGCCGCGCCTCAAAGCCTCCTGGCCCCGTTGATAAACGGTCCAGGCCCGTCCCGCCCAATCCGCGCCCGGCGCGGGCGACGCCGGGGACTTGCCCGCGGCGGGCCGGGCCGGCGGGGTCCAGCCGGAGAAAATGCTCCGCAGGGCCTCGTCCAGCGTTTCCCCCATGGCGATGCGGTCCTCGTACGCCACCACCACGCGCCGGAGCTCCGGGATCTTGCCCCGCTCCGCCTGGAGGTACACGGGCTCGATGTACAGCAGGGAGTCCTTCACCGGGATCACCATCAGGTTCCCCCGCAGGACCTGCACCCCCCGCTGGCCCCAGAGGGTGAACTGCTGGGAAATCTGGGCGTCCTGGTCGATGCGGGCCTCGATCTGCATGGGGCCGTAGATCAGCTTTTCCTTGGGGAAACGGTACACCAAAATTTCCCCGTAATGGGGCGGATCGCTCCGCGCCGCCATCCAGCTGATGAGGTTGCTCTTGCGGCTGGGCGTGAAGGGCTGCATGAGGATGTATTCGTCCCGGTCGCCGTCGGGCAGGCGCATGATGGTGTAATAGGGCTGCATCGGCGTCTCGTTGCCCTCCAGGATCTCGTTGGGCGTGGTCCAGAGGTCTTCCTGGTTGTAGAACACCTGGGGGTTGGTCATGTGGTACCGGCCGTACACCGCGGCCTGGACCTCGAAGAGGTCCTGCGGGTACCGCAGGTGGGCCCGCAGCCCCTCCGGCATCTCGTCCAGCGGCTTCAAAAGGCCGGGGAAAATGGCGCCGTACGCGCGCACCACCGGGTCTTCCTCCGCCAGGTAGAAGGCCACCGAACCGTCGTACGCGTCCACCACCGCCTTGACCGAGTTGCGCAGATAGTTGAGGCGCCGCGAAACGGGCTGGGAATAGGGGTAATCCCGGCTCCAGGTGTACCCGTCCAGGATCCAATAGACCCGGCCCCCGGAGACCACGGCGTAGGGGTCCGTGTCGTACAGGAAGAAGGGCGCGATCTTCTGCACCCGCTCCATCACCTGGCGGTGGAAGAGGATGCGGCTTTCCGGCGTGATGTCGCGGGACAGCAGGATTTTGACCGTGCCGAAACGCAGGGCCAGGGCGACCTTGCGCAGCAGGCCGGACAGCCGCACGCCCCCGGCGCCGGCGTAGTGGGTGTACACGTTCTGGTCGCCGGCCGGGTAGTCCAGCTCCTTCGAACGGGTGTTGACGATGACGTATTCGTTGGCCATTTCCCCGAAATAGATCTCGGGCCGCTCCACGGACAGGTCCGCCTCGGACACGGGCGGGATGTCCCGCAGGAACAGGCGCGGCAGCCCTTCGCCGGTGACCTCATTCACGGGCCCCATGACCACCCCGTACCCGTGGGTGTAGGTGAGGTGCTCGTTGATCCAGATCCGGCTGGGAAGGCTTTTGTGGTCCAGTTCCCGCACGGAGAGCATCACCTGCCGGTAGTCGCCGTTGATGCGGTAGCGGTCGTTGTCCACGCTGATGAACTTGTAATAGGTCCGGATTTCCTGCAGCTGGCCGAAGGTGGCCAGGAGCGGCCGGTGGTCCCACAGCCGGACGTTGTCCAGGGTGGAGCGGTGGGCCGCCAGGTCCGCGCCGGTGAGCGTTCCCGCGACCTCGAAGGGTTTTTCCACCACGCGCGTCAGCCCGTACGCGCGGCGCGTGAACTCGATGTTCCGCTCGATGTAAGGCGTCTCCAGGACGATCTCGTTCGGGACGACCTTGAACTTTTGGATGAACTTGGGGTAAAAACCGTAGCCCGCCACGGACACCAGGACCCAAAGCCCGGCCAGCCCCAGGGGCGGCCACCAGGCCCGCCCCCGCCCCTGCAAGACCGGCGCCAGGAAGGAAACGCCCGCCGCCAGGGCCACGGCCCGCAGGACGCCCAGCAGAGGAAGCCGGGCGTGCAAATCCGTGTACAGGGCGCCGAAGACGACGCCTTTGGAGGAATAGAGAAGGTCGTACCGGTCCAGGTGGTACCCGACGGCCTTCCAGACGAAGAAGAGGAGTCCCAGCACGGCCAGATGGGCCTGGGCGGGGCGGCTGATCCGGGCGGCGTCGTCCCCCACCTGCACGTCCCTTTGCAGCGCGTATACGCCCAGGGACGCGGCCAGGGCGCCCAAGAACAGGACCGGGGCCAGCGCGTAGAGTTTCCTCAGGAAGGGCAGGCGGAAGACGTAGAACCCGATGTCCTTCTGAAAGACGGGGTCCGCGGCCTGGAAGGGCGCGGCATGGAGAGAGAGCAGGAGGTCGCGCCACCACTCGCTGAGGCCGATGCCCGCGAAGGCGCTGACGAACAGGAGCGCCCAGGGAAAGATCCGGTCCGCGGCCTGGAGCGCCTGGTGCCTTTGGGGGAAATCCAGCCAATCGCCCGCCAGCAGGGGCCGGGACGCGTGGCGGGACATCCGGGCCGCCCGGAAATGCCCCCACAACCACAAGAAGACCCCGCCGGCGGACACCCCCCCCACGAGCAACCGGGCCTTCAGCTCGGTGAGGAACACCTGCAGGTACCCCACGTCCGTGAACCACAACCAATCCGTGTAAAAACGGACGCCCTTGCCGAAGAAAAGGATGGCGAACAGGAGGAGGAGGGAGAAGAACGTCAAAAGAGGCGTTGAGCTCATGCCTTAATGATACGTCAATTTTGCGGGCGCGTAAACCGGGCCTGCGGGAACGGGGCGGCGGCCCCTCCCCCGGGAGCGAATCCGTCCCGCTTCCTTTCGCCCCCGAAAGGTGTTATGATTGTTTCCATCGTGAAAAAGAAGAAAATCCTGATCGTCGAGGACGAGCGTCCCATCGCGGAGTTCATCGAAACCCTTTTGAGCCTCAACGGCTATGAGACGCGCATCGCGGTCAACGGCCGGGACGGCGTGGAGAAGGCCCGCGATTTCTTCCCCGACCTGATCCTCATGGACATCATGATGCCCAAGTTGAGCGGGTACGACGCCTGCAAGATCCTGCGGGAGGACGCGGCTTTCAACAAAACCGTGATCATGATGCTGACCTCCCTCACACAGATGGGGGACGCGGAAAAGGCCTTCGACGCCGGCGCCAACGACTATTTGAGCAAGCCCTTCGACGCCGAACGCCTGCTCCAGAAGGTCCGGAAACACCTCGGGACCTGACCCCCCGCCCCCCCCCGACGCCATGAAGTGGGCCTCCAGCCTTTCCGAACAGACCGACCTGGAACGGGCCGTGCGGGAGAGCGCGGCCTCCCTCAAGCAACAGCTCGACGGGGAGCCCCTGGATTTCCTGGCCGCGTTCGTGTCCATGAGCTTCGCCCCGCGGTACGAAGAGGCCGGGGCGCTGATCCGGGCCCATCTGCCAGCGCGGGTCTTCTTCGGCTGCAGCGCGGGCGGCGTGATCGGCGGCGGCCGGGAGGTGGAACAGCGGCCGGCCCTGAGCCTGGTGGGCGCCTCTCTGCCGGGCGCCCTGCTGAAGACTTTCGCCGTCCAGGACGACGACCTGCCGGACCTGGACGCCTCGCCCCGGGCGTGGGAAGACCTGGTGGGCGTCAAAGCCGCGGAGAACCCCCATTTCCTGCTCCTGGCGGACCCTTTCTCCCTGCGGGCCGACAACCTGGTCATGGGCCTGGACTACGCTTTCCCCAAATCCGTCAAGGTCGGCGGCCTGGCGAGCGGCGCCGGCGAACCGGGGCAGAACGCCCTCTATCTCAACGACGCCTGTCTCAGGAGCGGACTGATCGGCGCGGCCTTCCTGGGCAACGTGGCCCTGGAGACCATCGTGGCCCAGGGCTGCAAGCCGGTCGGCGACCCGTTCCGGATCACGGACTGCGAACAAAACATCCTTTTGGAGCTGAGTAACCGCCCGCCCCTGGAAGTCCTCAAATCCGTTGTGCGGACCATGAGCCCGCGGGACCGGGAGCTGGTGCAGCATTCCCTCTTCCTGGGGCTGGTGATGGACCCCCGGAAGGAAAGGCACCAGCGGGGAGACTTCCTCATCCGGAACATCATCGGGGCGGACAGCGAAAAAGGGATCCTGGCCGTCGGGGCCATGCTCCGCAAG
>CAZAEL010000004.1:18981-89858 GCA_964484135.1 uncultured Elusimicrobia bacterium | reverse complement strand
GCTGGGGGAGGGGACCGCAAGGACGGCCGAAATCACTGAAGGGAGGCTGTCATGGAAGAGAAAAAGGACGCGAGCCAGGGGGGCGCGGAGGAGTCTTGTTGCGGGGGGAAGTGCCGTTGCGGTTTGGCCTTTTGCCTGTGCCGGACGGTCATGGTTTTGCTGGTGATCGCCGCGGGAATCGGCCTTTTCTATTGGGGCAAGCACGTGGGGAGCCGCGGTGCCGCGCCCCAGGACCCCGCGCCCGTGGAGGCCCCCGCAACTCCGCAATAAGAACAGGTTTCTGCATCCCCCAAAGGCCGGGCCCTGAAAAGCCCGGCTTTTGTCTATTGACAAATGTCGTAAATATACTACAATTGATGTATGGTTGTGGAGAGCGCCCAGGGTGTTCGTTATGGCCGGGACCGCACGCTCGTGCCCTTCGGCGAGGCGGTGCTGGCTTGGCGGCTGTTCCGGGGCCTGACCCAGGTGGAGCTGGCCCGGCGGGCGGGCATCCCCCGGCCCAACCTGTCGGACATTGAGCGTGGCCGGCGGGAGGTGACCCTGGGGACCCTTCGGGTCCTGGCCGGGGCCCTGGACGTGCGGCCCGGCGTTTTGGCGGACGGCGAAGGGCCGGGGCTTATAGAACGTCCGTCGTCCAGAAATGTCTTGGAGCGTATTGCTCACGCGGTGGCGCATAATCGGACTCTTTCCAAGTCTGAAGAAAACTCCTTGGCCGAAAATTTGCGGATAGTGATGTCCCCACGTTTGGGGCTTTCTTCCCGGATGTATTCTGCTCGCAGGAGCGAGCGCGCATGGTTGTTTTTGCGGTCGGCCCTCCCAAAGCCGGTCCTAAAGACGCTCATTGATCGAGCAACAGAAAAGGCGGGTGTGGCTTAAGCGAAACCATAAAAAACCCCATGCAGGCGTGTAAGTTTTTGGTTTTCTCCCCGTGGGGCCGTCATGAGAGGAGGCGTTTTTGGGAAGACGGAGGCGACTCCTGTCTGATCCCTCCCGTGGGAAGTCGAGGGAGGGGAGTTGGGTCGCCGCCCCAAAAACGCCGACCGAATGGCCCCCTCGGGGCACCGTTTTCTTTGCCTACTTTCTTTTGGGTGAACAAAAGAAAGTAGGCTGCCGCCGGTCAGCCACCGGCGAATTCCGGGGGTGCAGGGGGTGGGACCCCCGCAAAATATCCAAAATAATCCTTGCATTATTTCAGGGATATGTCATAATAAGGGGCGTAAGATCGAGGTTGGTTTCTAACGTTGTCAATGCAACTGCATGGCTTGACCGCGCGGGAGAACCATAGACCCGGGCGGTTTTTTTATGCGAGCATCTGCGCACGTTTTGAACACCCGCTTCAAATTCAGTCTTACAACAAAGGAGTATCAAATGAAAGGTACCGTTAAGTGGTTCAACGCTTCCAAGGGGTTCGGCTTCATCACCCCGGAAGATGGCACGGAGGATGTGTTCGTCCATTTCTCCGCGATTCAGGCGGAAGGCTACAAGAGCCTGAATGACGGCCAAGCCGTCGAGTTCGAGACGACCAAGGGCCCGAAAGGGCTTCAGGCGTCCGGCGTCCGCGCTATCTAAACCGCGTTGACCCAGGACCCCCTTCTCCGCTTCGGCGGGGGAGGGGGTTCTTTTTTGTAGAATTGGCTTCGGGAATTCCTTTCGGGCTGCAAATTCGGCTTTTGGCCTGCGCCTTTGCGGTCTTCGGCTCACATACCGCAGATGAGTATGCTCGCCTCAGCCCGCTTCGGCTCGGCTGCAAAAGCCGAATTTTCGCCGCCGAGTGAATTCCCGAAGCCAATTCTAGAATGGGATATGAGACGATGAGCGGGAAAAGGAAGGCCTGGCAGGTGTACATGGTGCGGTGCAGGGACGGGACCCTGTACACGGGCGTGGCGCGGGACCTGGCGCGGCGTTTGGGGGAACACAACGGCGCAGGGGGGCGGGGCGCCAAGTACACCCGGGGCCGGGGGCCCGTGCGTCTGGTTTACAGGGAGCGGGCCGGGGACCGGTCCACGGCCTTGAAGCGGGAGGCGGCCTTGAAGCGGCTTTCGCGGAAGGAGAAATGGGCTTTGATCCGCCGCAGGGGAAAGAGGAGGTCCTGATGGGACCCTTTCAGGAGCTTGAACTTTGGGGCTGGGACGGGTTTTTCGAGGCGGCCTTCGGCTCCGCGGCCGCGCCCGGGGAAACGCCGGCCCGCGTGGTGGAGGAGCACAAGGAGGCGTACCGGGTGGCGGCGCCGTGCGGGGCGCTTTGGGCCCGGGTGACGGGGAAACTGCGCTTTGAGGCGGAGGGCCGGGAGGATTTTCCGGCGGTGGGCGATTGGGCCTGCGTGCTGGCCAGGCCTTCGGAGGGGACGGCGGTGATCCGGTCCCTCCTGCCCCGGCGCGCCAAAATCTCGCGCCCGGCCGCGGGGCGGGAGACGGAGGAGCAGATCATCGCGGCCAACGTGGACACCCTGTTCGTGGTGACGTCCTTCAACCGGGATTTGAACGAAAGGCGGCTGGAGCGGTACCTGACCGCGGCGTGGGACGGCGGGGCCAGGCCCGTGATCCTGGTGAACAAGGCCGATTTGTGCGTTTCGCCGGAGGAGGCTTTGGCCGGGCTGGGGCCCGTGGCCGCGTCCGCCCCGGCGCACGCGGTGAGCGCCCGCACCGGGCGGGGGCTGGAGGCGCTGGCGCCGTACCTGTCGCCCGGACGCACCGTGGCTTTGGCCGGTTCTTCGGGCGTGGGGAAGTCCACCCTGGCGAACCGGCTGTTGGGGGAGGAGCGTTTGGAGACGCGGGAGACGCGCGAGGACGACGACCGGGGGCGCCACGCCACCTCGGTCCGGCGGCTTTTGCGACTGCCGGGCGGGGCCCTGTTGATCGACACGCCGGGCATGCGGGAGCTGGGCGTCTGGGAGGGGGGCGAGGGGTTGGAGAAGGCTTTTTCGGACATCGAGGCCCTGGCCGAGGAATGCCGTTTCAGGGACTGCGCCCACGGGGAGGAGGCCGGCTGCGCGGTGCGGGCGGCGCTGGCGGAGGGGCGGCTGGACCCGGGGCGTTTCGAGAATTACCGAAAATTGGCCCGGGAGGCGGCGTACCTGGCGCGGCGGAAGGATCTGAAGGCGGCCCTGGCCCACAAGCGCATGCTGAAGAAGCGGAGCGCGTCCGTGAAGGACATCCTCCGCCGGAAGCGGGGCGGTTGAGGCGTCTTTGGGCGGTCCATGGAAAATGGTACTCTTGGGGGCATGAAGATATTGGTGATCGGGGCCCAGGGCCGTGGAGAGACGCGCGGAGCACATGCGTTCCACGGCGGGGGATTTTCCCCGGAAAGGGTGAAATCATGACGCGACAAGGGGCGCGCGGGGGCGGGGCTGTTTTGGCCGGGCTGTTGCTTTTGACCGGGTGTTTCCATCCCAAGCCGCGGGGGTCGGCGGGGCCCGCTTCCGTCGATTTCGGCCGGTTGGTCCATTTCGCGGAGCTGTCCCAGGCCGCGTACGAGGACGATGAAACCGTCCGGCGCGTCTGCGGCGCGGCGTACGACGAGGTCCACATCGCGGACATCCCCGCGGTGGAGAGCCGGTATTTCCTGGCCACCAGCCGCGGCCTGAAGACCCAGGTGATCGCGGTGCGGGGCACGGCCACCCTGAGGAACGCCCTCTTGGACGCGGACCTGGTGCAGAAGCGGCCGCAGGGGGCCGGGGTGCGGGTGCACCGGGGGTTCGCCAGGACCGCGGACGCGGTGTACGCGGACGTGAAGCCGCGCCTCTTGGACGGGTACAGGATTTTCCTGACCGGCCATTCCCTGGGCGGGGCGGCCGCGGCGGTGCTGGCCATGTATTTGAGGTCCGAGGGGCGGGACGTGGCCGAGGTGGTGACCTACGGCCAGCCCAAAGTCACGGACAAGAAGGGCGCGGCCCGGCAGGCGGACCTGCCGCTCTTGCGCGTGGCCGGGGAAAAGGACATCGTCCCCTTTTTGCCGCCCAGCGACATCGTGGGCCTGCACGACAAATACCGCCACATCGGGCCGGAGGTGGTGCTCTTCGACGGCCCCGAATACGGCGTGGCGGCGGAACGGTTCGCGGACGCGGCGGTCATCGACTCCTTTTGGCGGCAGATGCAGGACCAGGCCCTGCCCGAGGAGATCAAAGAGCACTTCATCGCCACGTACCTGGAGCGGTTGAGGGAGAAATTGTCCGGAAGCCGGGAAGTGTCTTTGGAGAAGGGCGGGGAATAGGCCCGTGAGACCCGCCCGTTTCGCCGCCGGCCTGGCGGCCCTGTTGTGCCTGGCCGGGTGCGGCCCGGACGTCGCCAACCGGGACTCCCGCGGGCGGGCGATCATCTGTTTCGGCGACAGCCTGACCCAGGGCGTGGGCGCGACCCCGGGGAACGATTATCCGAGCCGCCTGGCCCGGGCCCTGGGCCGGGAGGTGATCAACGCGGGCGTGGCCGGGGAGACCTCGGAGGACGGCCTGCGTCGGCTGGAGCGGGACGTGCTGTCCAAGGACCCCCGGCTGGTGGTGGTGGCCTTCGGCGGGAACGACTTCTTGCAGAGGCTCCCCTGGGAGCGGACCTTTTCCAACATTGACCGCATGGTGGAACGCATCCAGGCGCGGGGCGCCATGGTGGTGGTGGCCGGGGTGCGGTCCGGCCTGCTGGGCAACGCGGCCAAGAAGGAGTACCGCCGCATCGCCAAGGCCCGCCGCGCGGCCCTGGTGCCGGATTTGCTGGAGGACGTCTTCGGCCGGCCTTCCCGCATGGCCGACGCCGTGCACCCCAACGACGCGGGATACGCGGTCATGGCCGAGCGGGTGGCGAAAACCGTCAAACCCCTGCTGGAGCCCTAGGAACCCGGTGTCGGCCCCATGAGGGAAGGTGACATCGACCGCGTCATCGCCGTCCTGAAGAAGGAGGTCCGGCAATGGCGCGTGCCCGCGGTGGGACATTACGCGGAAACGCCCTTCCGCGTGCTGATCTCCTGCCTCTTGTCCCTCCGCACCCAGGACAAGACCACGGACGCGGCCAGCGCCCGGCTCTTCGCCCTGGCCGACGCCCCCCGCGACATGCTCCGCCTGCCCGCGCGGACCATCCAAAAAGCCATTTACCCGGTGAGCTTTTACCGGGTCAAGGCGCGGCGCATCCTGCAAATCTGCCGGCTTCTTTTGTCGAGGCACGGGGGACGGGTCCCGGACGACCTGGACGCGCTCCTGACCCTGCCCGGCGTGGGGCGCAAGACCGCCAACCTGGTGGTGACCCTGGGGTTCGGCAAGCCCGGCATCTGCGTGGACACCCACGTGCACCGCATCTGCAACCGGCTGGGATACGTGCGCACCAAGACGCCGGAGCGGACCGAGATGGCGCTCCGGCGAAAACTGCCGCGAAAGCATTGGATCGTGTTGAACGATCTCCTGGTGGCGTACGGCCAGAACCTCTGCCGTCCTTTGTCGCCTTTTTGCGGGCGCTGCCGCGTCCGCGGCTTTTGCGACCGCGTGGGGGTGGGACGTTCCCGCTAGGAGAGCCGCTTGCGGATCAGGGCCAGGAGTTCGTCCACGTCCATGCCCTTGGAGATGATGTTGGAGGGGTCCAGGGCGGGGTCTTTTTCCTCCACCAGGGACGTGGGCGCCGAGGAATAGACCAGGATGCAGGCGTGGGAGGGGATGGCCCGTTTGAGGTCGTCGTACACGTTGAGCCCGCTGCCCGTGGGCAGCATGACGTCCAGGATGACCAGGTCCGGCGCCAGGCGGGACGCCATGTCCAGGCCCTCCTTGGCCTCGTACGCGGAAAAAACTTCGTACCCCTCGCCGGCCAGAAGCTCCCGGAGGGGTTCCTGGATGTGGGGGGCGTCGTCGATGACGAGGATTTTCTTTTTGTCCGGCATGCCGCGGCCCGCCGGCGGGACGCTCTAGGAGGCGGAGGCCGGCGGCTGGGTCAGGCGCTGCTGGACGATGGACAGGAGCTCCGGCACCGCCGTCCCCTTGGACACCACGTCGGCTTTGGTCAGCCCCGGCACCTTGCCTTCGATCAGGAAGGAGGGCGCGGAGGAATAGATCAGCACGGACCCGCAGGCCCTTTTGAGGGGGACGTAGATGTCGTGGCCGCCGCCCGTGGGCATCATGATGTCCAGGAGGGCCAGGTCCGGGTGGAGTTCCCGGGCCTTGCGCAGGCCCTCTTTGGCGTCCAGGGCCGAGTACACGACGTAACCGGCCCCCCCGAAGAGATCCTTCAGGGCCCCTTGCGTGTTCGGTTCATCATCTATGACGAGGATTTTCTTTTGGTCGATCATGGTGCTTCCTATTATAACGACAATCTTCCGGGTCTGTCCAGTCCCCCGACGCCGGCGCGGCGGGGCGTTCCCGAGGGCCCGTCCGCGCCCAAGGCTTGCGGCGGGCCTTTTTCCGCCCTATATTTGAAAGGATTCCCGGACCCATGAAACCGAAACGCCTCTCCCGCCGTATAGCGTACAGCCACCCCTGGTTCAACCTGTACGTGGACCGGGTCCGGTTCCCCGGCGGCCGGGTGGTGGACGACCACCACGTGCTGGATTTCAAGATCCGCTCCGCCGGCGCCCTGGTGGAGGACGGGCGAGGCCGGGTGCTCCTGATCCGGTCCCATCGGTACGTGACCGGGACCGTGGGGTGGGAGATCCCCGCCGGCGTGGTGGAAAAAGGGGAGTCCATCCTGGCCGGGGCCCGGCGCGAGGCCCGGGAGGAAAGCGGGTACGACACCGCCGGCCACCGGCTCCTGTACGCTTTTTTCCCCAACCACGGGATCTCGAACATCCGTTTCCACGTGGTCCGGTGCCGGGCCGCCGCCCGGCAGGGGGGCTGGGACAAGGACGAGGTCAAGGGCCGCCGCTGGTTCTCGAAACAAGAGGTGCGACGGCTCCTGTCCCGCCGGGCCGTGCTGGACAGTTTTTCGCTGGTGGCCCTGCTTCTGTGGCTTCAGGGGTTTAAAAAGGGTAAGATGAAGGCGGCCCGCAAGGGAGGTTTTTGAGTTGAAAACAAGGCGCGTTCTTTTGTGGGCCGCGGTTCTTTCCCTGGCGTCCCCGGGCGCCGGGGCGGCCGGCCCGGAAGCGGCGGGCGGCGCGGCGAAAAAGGGTTCCGCGGAACGGAAGGGGACGGTCATGGCGGAAAAGATCGAAAAAACAGACGAAGAATGGCGGAAACAGCTCACCCCGGAACAGTTCTGCGTCGTCCGGCAAAAGGGCACGGAGCGGGCCTTCACCGGGGAGTACTGGGACCACCACGAGGACGGCATGTACCAATGCGTGGCCTGCGGGGCGGACCTGTTCGATTCGCGGACCAAGTTCGATTCCGGCACGGGCTGGCCCAGCTTTTGGCAGCCCGCGTCCCCGGACAGGGTCGGCGAAGAGCGGGACGACAGCTTCGGCATGCGGCGGACCGAAGTGGTCTGCCGGCGCTGCGGCGCCCACCTGGGGCACGTGTTCGACGACGGCCCCCGGCCCACGGGCCTGCGCTACTGCGTCAATTCCGCCTCCCTCCGGTTCGCGCCGCGCGGCGCGGACAAGGGCGGCAAAAAGTGAGGACCTGATGGCGCCCGACATCCCCGACAAGCCCCAGACCACCAGCGATCTCCAAAACCCCGAAGAGCCCAAACCCCGGGCCTTCGACGCCTGGGACCCCCGCATCACCCGCCAGATCGACGCCCTGATCCGGCTGGCGGACGCCCCGGGCAAGGGGCCGGACAACACGGACCTGGTGCGGGAGATGATCGTCACCGCGCTCAAGACCCAGAACTCCGGGCTGGACCGGGGGGACGTCAAGATCCTCAGCCGGGCCCTGCGGGAGCTGCGGTACGGGTTCCGCATCTTCAAGCCGTACCGGAACCGCCGCAAGGTGACCATCTTCGGCTCGGCCCGCACCCCCGCGGCGGATCCCGACTACAAGATGGCCCGCCAGTTCGCGCGCCGCATGGCCAAGGAGGGGTTCATGGTCATCACGGGCGCGGGGCCGGGCATCATGAAGGCCGGCAACGAGGGCGCCGGCAAGGGCAACAGCTTCGGCATCAACATCCGCCTGCCCTTCGAGCAGCAGGCCAACGAGTTCGTGGCCAGGGACAGCCGGTTCATCGACTGCCGCTTCTTCTTCACGCGGAAGCTCATGTTCCTGAAGGAGACCAGCGCCGTGGCCTTCTTCGCGGGGGGGTTCGGCACCCACGACGAGGCCCTGGAGACGCTGACCCTCATCCAGACCGGCAAGTGCGACCCCATGCCCGTGGTGTTCGTGGAGCGGCCGGGCGGCCGGTACTGGTCGGACTGGCGGCGGTACGTGGTGCACCAGCTCCTGAACAAGGGCAAGATCTCCCCGGAGGACATGAGCCTGTTCAAGGTGACGTCCTCCGTGGAGGAGGCGGTGCGCGAAATCATGCGGTTTTACCGCAACTACCACTCGCTCCGGTACGTCAAGGACCAGCTGGCCATACGGCTCCTGCGGCCCGTCCCCCGCCCGGCCCTGGAGATGGTCCGGCAGAAGTTCAAGGACATCGGCGCGGAGGGGGCCCTCCTGACCACCGGCGCCCTGCCCCAGGAGGAGGACCACAAGGAATTGCCCCGCCTGGTTTTCCGGTTCAACCGGGTCAATTTCGGGCGTTTGCGGCAGTTGATCGACGTCCTGAACGCCTATTGACCGCCCCGTCGGGGGACGGCCCGCCTTTTTTCTATTTCCCTTGACAAGAGCGCGTTTCTAAGCTAAAAATAGATGCGAAAGTGATTTGCGTTTTCGGAGGAATTCGTTCCTGGGGCAGGAGGTTCCTGTGAACAAATCCCAACTGATCCAAAAGATTTGCAAAGACGCCAACCTCAAGCGGGCCCAGTCCGTCCGGGCCGTGAAGGCGTTGGTGGGCGCCATCCGGGAGGCGGTGCGGGGAGGGGACAAGATTTCCCTCACGGGGTTGGGAACCTTCAAGGTGAAGGCCCGCAAGGCCCGCCCCGGGCGCAACCCCAAGACCGGAGACGTCATCGCCATCCCGGCCGGACGCAAGATTTCCTTCAAACCCAGCCTGTCCCTCAAGAAGCTCATCAAGGGGTAGGGCCCGGCGCGCTTGGGCGGCACGGGGAGGCGCTGAAGGCCCGGTCCGCGGCATCCCATGACTCAGAAGACGGTGGTTCGTGGATTGGCCCGCTTGGCGGGCTGGTTTTTTTTTATCTGGGGGGGCCTGGTGCTCCTCAAGGGGCTGTGGGACTGTTTCGGCGGCCAGCCCGAGGCCAATTCTTTTTCGTCCCGGCCCTGGGAGTTCGTGACGCGGGAGCAGTGGCTCCGGTACGCGGGCTTTGAGCTGGCCTACGGCCTGGCCTGCCTGGCCGTGGGCTGGGCGTCCCGGGTCTTCGCCCGGCGGCTGCCCGAGTGGGTGGAGAAGCCCGTCACGGACGACTTCGAGTAAAACCAAAGGCGTTGAATAGATGATATGTTGACAAGGAATACCTTCCCTTCTCTGTCGTCGTCTCCGCCTTTTCATATCAACGATGTTTTTTGTCGCTTTTGAGGGATCCCATGATTGAATGCGCCCGGCACCTGCAGCGCCTGCCGCCCTACATCTTCACCCGCATCAAGGCCCTGGCCGCGGAGGCCTACGCCAAGAAGCTGGACGTGATCGACCTGGGCATGGGGAACCCGGACCTGCCCACGCCGCCGCACATCGTGGAGCGCCTGGTGGACACGGTCAAAAACCACCCGCGCACCCACCGGTATCCCCAGGCCAAGGGCATGCCCCGGTTCCGCCGCGCCGTGGCCAAATACATGGAGCGCCGCTTCGGCGTCCCCCTGAACCCGGACGGGGAGGTGCTGGCGCTGGTGGGGTCCAAGGAAGGCATCGCGCACCTCTGCGCCGCCTATTTGAACCCGGGGGACTTCGCCCTGGTGCCGGTGCCGGCCTACCCCGTGCATTTGAACGGCGTCATCCTGGCCAACGGCCGCATCCACACCCTGCCCCTGGGCCCGGAGAACAACTACCTGCCGGATTACGGCCGCATCCCCAAGAAGGTTTTGCAGCGGGCCAAGCTGCTTTTCCTGAACTACCCCAACAACCCCACCGCCGCGGTGGTGGAGGACAAGGCTTTCCTGACGGAGACGGTGCGTTTCGCCAAAAAGCACGGCATCCTGGTGGCGTACGACAACCCCTACTGCGAGATCACCTTCGACGGGTACGTGGCCCCCAGCTTCCTGGAAATCCCCGGCGCGCGGGACGTGGCCCTGGAGTTCCATTCCTTTTCCAAGACCTACAACATGGCGGGCTGGCGCATGGGCTGGGCCTGCGGCAAGCGGGAGCTCCTGGCGCCGCTGGAGAAGTTCAAGGCCTTCGTGGACTACGGCGTGCCGACCTTTTTGCAGATGGCCGGCGTGGCGGCCCTGGAGGGCCCCCAGGACTGCGTCAAGCAGATGGCGGAGGTGTACCGCCGCCGGCGGGACTACGTGGTCAAGGAGCTGAACAAGATCGGCTGGGCCGTGCCCGCGCCCAAGGCCACCATGTACCTGTGGGCGCCGGTGCCCGAGCCCTACCGGAAAAAGGGGTCCCTGGCCTTCGCCGAAGACCTGGTGCGGCAGACCGGCATCGTGCTGACGCCGGGCGTGGGCTTCGGCCAGGCCGGCGAGGGGTACGTGCGCATGGCCCTGGTGACCCACGACAACCGTTTTTACGACGCCGTCCTGAGGATCCGCAAATTCCTCCGGCAGGCGGCCGGCGCCGCGCCCGCGCCCCGGCGGGAGGCCGCGGCGGGCAAAGGGAGGACGGCATGACCATGAAGAAGACCGTCAACGTGGGGCTCATCGGCTGCGGCACGGTGGGCCAGGGCGTGGTCAAGATCATGCAGCGGAACGCGGCGCTCCTGGAGGAAAAGGCGGGCACCCAGATCCGCCTCACCTGGGTGTGCGACCGGATCCGGCGGCGGCTGCCGCCCGGCGCCAACCGCCCGCGCTTCACGCAGGACTGGCGGCAGGTCATGGCGGACCCGGCGGTGGACGTGGTGGTGGAGCTGGTGGGCGGATATGAGCCGGCCCGCACCATGGTCCTGGCGGCGCTCAAGGCGGGCAAACACGTGGCCACCGCCAACAAGGCCCTGCTGGCCAAATATTGGGGCGAGGTCCAGTACGCGGCCGGCGAGAGCCACGCCCTCGTTTACTTCGAGGCGGCGGTGGGCGGGGGCATCCCCGTGATCCAGGGGTTGAACGAAGGTCTGGCCGCCAACCGCATCGAAAAAATCTACGGGATTTTGAACGGCACCACCAACTACATCCTGACCCGCATGACGGGCGAAGGCCTCGATTTCGGGACGGCCCTGGAGCAGGCCCAGGCCGCGGGCTTCGCCGAGGCGGACCCCACCTTCGACATCGAGGGCATAGACGCGGCCCACAAGATCGCCATCCTGGCCTCCCTGGCCTCGGGCGCCTGGGTGAAGCTGGAACACGTGAGCCGGGAGGGCATCGCGGGCCTGGACGTTTGGGACGTGCGTTTCGCCCAGCAGCGGCTGGGCCTGGTGACCAAACTTTTGGGCATCGCGGCCCTGGACGGCGAAAGCGTGTCCGTGCGGGTCCATCCCACGCTCATCCCCGCGTCGCATCCCTTCGCCAGCGTGAACATGGAGTACAACGCCATTTTCGTGCACGGCGACGCGGTGGGGGACGTCATGTTTTACGGCAAGGGCGCGGGCCAGATGGCCGCGGCCAGCGCCGTGGTGTCGGACGTGATCTACCTGGCGCGCCAGGTGGCCAACGGCACCGCGGGCGAGATCCCCTACGTGGCGCACGACCCCCGGCGGGAACTGCGCCCCGTCTCCTTGAAGGACGTGGAATGCCGGCACTATCTCCGATTCACCACCGCGGACCGGCCGGGCGTGCTGGCCCACATCGCCGGCATCCTGGGCAGGCACCAGGTGTCCATCGCCTCGGTGTATCAGGAGAACGCGGACTCGGCCCCCCTGCCCCGCCGGGCGGGAGGCGTCCCCATCGTCATCGTCACCCACCGCACCCCCGAAGGCGCGGTGCAGGCGGCCCTCCAGGAGGCCGACCGTTTGTCCGCGGTCCGGCGCCGCACCGTCCATCTCCGCATCGAGGAGTTGAAGTAGGCCGCCATGCCGTACAAAGGGCTCATAGACCGGTACCGGGACCACCTGCCCGTTTCGGACAAAACGCCCGTGGTCACCCTGCGGGAAGGGAACACCCCTCTGATCCCGGCGCGCCGGCTGGCCCGGTGGGCCGGCGCCCCCGGCCTCCGGATCTTCCTGAAGTACGAGGGCATGAACCCCACGGGCTCCTTCAAAGACCGGGGCATGACCCTGGCGCTGTCCAAGGCCGTGGAGGAAGGGGCCAAGGCGGTCATCTCCGCCTCCACGGGAAACACGTCGGCCTCCGCCGCCGCGTACGCGGCCCAGGCGGGCCTGCGCTGCGTGGTCCTGATCCCGGAGGGCGCCATCGCCCTGGGCAAGCTGTCCCAGTCCCTGATCCACGGCGCCGACGTCTTCTCCGTGGAGGGGAACTTCGACGACGCCCTCGAAATGGTCCGCCGGGTGAGCGAGTCCAGCGACATCACCCTGGTCAACTCGCTCAACCCCTACCGCATCGAAGGGCAGAAGACCGGCGCTTTTGAGATCGTGGACGATTTGGGCGACGCCCCGGACTACCAATTCATGCCCGTGGGCAACGCCGGCAACATCACCGCGTACTGGCGCGGCTACCGGGAATACCACGCGCGGCGGCGCGCGACGCGGCGTCCCAGGATGATGGGTTTTCAGGCGGAGGGCGCCGCGCCCATCGTCCGCGGCGAGCCCGTGAAGGACCCCAAGACCATCGCCACGGCCATCCGCATCGGCAACCCGGCCTCCTGGAAGCAGGCGGCGGCGGCCCGGGACGAATCCGGGGGCGTCATCGACGCCGTGACGGACGACGAGATCCTGGAGGCGTACAAGGCCCTGGCCGCGCTGGAGGGCGTGTACTGCGAGCCGGCCAGCGCCGCGGGGGCGGCCGGTTTGAAGAAGTTCGCCGCCCGGAACGCGGACTTCGCCCGGTCCGACGCGGCCGTGGTCTGCATCCTCACCGGCCACGGCCTGAAGGACCCGGACCGGGCCCTGGCCGTGGCGGCGCGCCCCCGCTCCGTGAAGCCCACGGTGGAGGCGATCATGAAGGAACTGAAAATCTAAAAGCTTGGCGATCTCGGCGCTCCCTTTCCGTTTGAACCCTTCCTCCCCCGCGTCTCCCGAAGCGAGATCAAGAATGAACGGCGAGGCCCTCCTGCTGGCCTTGGCCCTGGCGCTGCACGTGCTGGGCATCGTGGCGCAGGGGGTCGTCCAGGGCTGGTCCGACGTGGGCTGGTCCCGCTATCCCGTTTTCCTTCCGACGGGCCTCCTGGCCCTCTGTTTCGTCAACCGGTGGCTCCGGTCCCGGGTGCTGGGGTGGAGCGTTTTCACCCTGGCGTTCCTTTGCCTTTTGATGGTGTTGGGCGCCTTCGTGATCCGGGCGCGGGTCGTCCCCAACACGCAATGGCTCCTGTACGGGCGGGCCCTGCTGATGTACGGCGCCCTGGGCATGGCGGGGCTCTTCCAGCTTCGGTCTTCCCGGCCTTCCCCGCCCGCATGAAAGGCGGCGGCTTTTTCGATCGCTAAAGGCCGCCGGCTGTTTTGGCTGGCCTTGGCCGCCTGTCTTGGCGGATGCCTGGGCCCGGTCAGGCGCGCGCCGGCCCCGCCTTTGGAGCCGATGGAGCCGCCCGCCGCGGTCGCGCCCGGTCTGTACGAGACGCCGGTGCGGAACCCGCGGGTGCTGTCCGGCTTCGGCCGCCGGCGGGGCCGCGTCCACACCGGACTTGACCTGCGGTCGCGGGACCGGACCGACGGTTTCGTCCGCGCGGCCCGGGAAGGGGTGGTGGAATCCGCCGGGCGCGACGGTCCCTACGGGCTTTCGGTTTTGATGCGCCACGCGGACGGCTGGAAAACGCGCTACGCCCATTTGAGACGCATCCACGTGCAGGCGGGCCAGCTTCTTCAGGCGGGGGATTTGATCGGGTTGGTGGGGGCCACCGGGCGGGCCACCGGCCCCCATCTCCATTTCGAGATCCTGCGGCCGGACCTCCGCCCCGTGGACCCCGCCCCGTGGATAGGTCAGCCGCAATAAAGGTTCAAGGGAGAGAATGAAACCATGACGGACCAGAAAAAGCGCGAGCATTGGGCCTCACAGATCGGTTTCATCCTGGCCTCGGCGGGCTCCGCCATCGGTCTGGGAAGCATCTGGCGCTTTCCCTACATCACCGGCGAATACGGCGGCGGGGCTTTCGTCATCGTGTACCTCGTGTGCATCGCCTTCATCGGCATTCCCGTCATGCTCTGCGAGTTCGCCCTGGGCCGGCGGACCCAGCGGGACCCGGTGGGGGCCTACGCAACGCTCTCCGGCGGCAGCCGGTTTTGGAAACTGGTGGGTTTCATGGGCGTGGCCTCCGGCTTCATCATCCTGGCCTACTACAGCGTGGTGGGGGGATGGACCATCGCCTACACCCTCAAGAGCCTGTCCGGGCAAATCGCGAGGTTCGCCACGCCCGATTCGGCCTGGCAGGATTTCCTGGCTTTCACGGGGCATCCCCTTTGGCCGCTGTTTTTCCACGCGGTGTTCATGGCCCTGTGCGTGGCCGTGGTGTACGGCGGCGTGCGCAAGGGCATCGAGCGCGTGAACGACGTCCTCATGCCGGCCCTCTTCGTCATCCTGATCGCCATGATCCTGCGCGCCCTGACCCTGCCGGGGGCCGGCGCCGGGGTGGATTTCTTCCTCAAACCGGATTTCTCCAAGCTTTCCGCCAAGGCCTGGCTCATCGCCATCGGCCACGGGTTCTTCACCCTCTCCCTGGGCATGGGCGCCATGATCACGTACGGATCCTACGTGGACCGCAAGACGGACCTGTGGAGCGCCACCCTGTGGATCATCTTCCTGGACACCGCCGTCTCCATGATGGCCGGCCTGGCCATCTTCCCCGTGGTGTTCGCCATGGGGGCGGACCCCGCCGGCGGTCCGGGGCTCATCTTCAAGGTGCTCCCGGCCGTGTTCAACAAGATGCCGGGCGGCACATACCTCTGGAGCACCCTTTTCTTCTTCCTGCTCGTGATCGCGGCCCTGGCTTCGGGGCTGTCCCTCCTGGAGGTGGTGACGGCCTACCTGGTGGATGAAAAAGGGTACGACCGGAAGAAAACAGCCATCTGGGCGGGCGTCCTGATCTTCCTTTTGGGGATCCCTTGCGCCCTGTCTTTCGGGGTCCTGTCGGAGTACAAGATCTTCGGACGCAATTTCTTCGACACGCTGGACTACTTCGCGGCCAACGTGCTCCTCCCCTTGGGCGGTCTCCTGGTCTGCGTGTTCGTGGGATGGGTCTGGGGCGCCCGAGAGTCCTTCCACGAGATCGCCGCCGGGTCCGAGGAAATCCACGTGCACGAGCGCCGATGGCTGAAATACTGGAAATTCTCCGTCCGCTACCTGACGCCCATCGCCATGGCCGTGGTCTTCATTGTTTCCGCCGGCGTCATGAAAGTGGAATGAACCTGCCTTTTGTTCTGGAGAAATTGGGCTCCTGGGTCTGGGGCCCGCCGATGCTGGTTCTCCTGGTCGGGACCGGAATATTTTTGACCGTTCTCCTGAGAGGCATCCAGTTCCGGCTTCTGCCCCATGCCCTGCACCTGGCGTTCATCCGCCGGCACGAGCCGGGCGCGGAGGGGGACGTCAGCCATTTCCAGGCCCTCATGACCGCCCTGGCCGCCACCGTCGGCATCGGGAACATCGCGGGCGTGGCCACGGCCATCGCCCTCGGAGGGCCCGGCGCCCTGTTCTGGATGTGGGTGACGGGGTTGGTGGGCATGGCGACCAAATACGCCGAAGCCTTCCTGGGGGTGAAATACCGCGTCACGGAGCCGGACGGCACCAAGACCGGCGGCCCCATGCTCTATTTGTCGCGGGGTTTGGGCCAAAAATGGCTGGGCGTCCTTTTCGCCGTCTTCGCCGCCGTCGCGGCCTTCGGGATCGGGGACATGGTGCAAGCCAACTCCGTGGCCGACGCTTTGCGCGACGCTTTTCAAATCCCCGCCTGGACCACCGGTCTCGTGCTGATGATAGGCACGGCTCTGGTGGTCCTTGGAGGCATTCGGTCCATTGCTTTGGCATCGACCATCATGGTCCCGGTCATGGCGGCGGTCTACCTGCTGGGAGGGCTGGCGGTCCTGATCGCGAGGGCGGACCAGATTCCCGGCGCCCTGGCTCTCATTATAACGGACGCCTTTACGGGGACCGCCGCGGCGGGCGGTTTCGCGGGGTCCACGGTCATGATGGCCATGCGGTACGGCGTGGCGAGGGGGGTCTTTTCCAACGAATCGGGCCTCGGCACGGGCGGGTTCGCCGCGGCCGCGGCCAAGAGCTCCCACCCTTCCGTCCAGGCGCTGGTGTCCATGACCCAGACGTTTCTTGACACGCTGGTCGTTTGTTCGGTCACGGGTTTGGTCATCGTGGTCACCGGGGCCTGGTCACAGGCGGGGCCGGACGGCGGGATGCTCACGGGCGCGCCCCTCACCACCGCGGCCTTTTCCGCGGCTTTGCCGGGGGCCTGGGGCAAATGGATCGTCACCGTCGGGGTCGTGCTCTTCGCCTACTCCACCCTGGTGGGCTGGGCCTATTACGGGGAAAGGTCGGTCCTCTATCTCCTGGGGTTTCGGGCGCTGTTCCCCTACCGGCTGGTCTACTGCGCGCTGGTGTTCGTGGGTTCCGTGACGCACCTCACCACGGTCTGGGCCTTCGCGGACGTGATGAACGGCCTCATGGCCCTCCCCAACCTCATCGGGCTGATCCTTTTGGCGGGCGCCGTGAAGAGGGAGACGGGAACGGTTTGACGGGGCCCGCGCGGATTTTTTGAAAGAGAGGTGAACCCATGAGCGATGAAAAAGGGGCCGGGGCGCTTCCGGAGCTTTCCATCGAGATCGACGACGCCACGGCCAGCGGCGTGTACGCCAATCTGGCTTTGATCAGCCATTCAGAGACGGAATTCGTCCTGGATTTCATCTTCCATTCCCCGCAACCGCCCAAGGCCAAGGTGCGGTCCCGCGTGCTCACGAGCCCCGTGCACATGAAGCGCCTTCTCCTGGCCCTGCAGGAAAACGTGGCCCGGTATGAGGCCCGCTTCGGCCCCATCAAGGCCGCGCCCGGCCCCGCCGCCGAACCCAGGGTCGGGTTCTACCACTGATCCGGGCCGCCAAAAAACGCCGCGACAGGAACGTCCGTCCATGAAAACGCCGCGCGTGGAGTTGATCTGCGTGGGCAGCGAGCTGCTCATGGGGAAGGTCAACACTCACGCGGCCGCCCTGGCCCCCAGGCTGGAACGGCTGGGCCTGGCCCTCCGCCGCGAAACCACGGTGGGGGACGACCCGGACGAGATGGTCCGCGCGTTCCGGGAGGCTTGGCGCCGCTCCGACGCCGTCCTTTGCGCCGGCGGTCTCGGCCCCACCTTCGACGACATCACCCGGGAGGCCTGGTCCAAGGCGCTCCGCCGTCCGCTGCGTTACGTGCCGTCTCTGGCCCGCGGCATCGCGGCCAAGTTCCGGGCCCGGGGGCTCCGCATGCCCCCGGACAACCGGCGCCAGGCCTACCTTCTTTCCGGGGCCCGCGTCCTGGACAACCCCAACGGCACCGCCCCCGGGCAAGTGCTGGAAACCGGCGGGAAGGTCCTCGGGCTGTTCCCGGGGCCCGGCAGGGAGCTTTTTCCGCTTTTTGACGGAGATTTTTCGGCCATCCTCCGGAGGAAATTTCCGGGGGTCGCCCGGCAAACGAAAATCTGGCGTATTTACGGAATCCCCGAATCCGCGGTGGACGAAAAACTGCGCCCCATCGTGGCAAGCGAGAAAAGCCGGGACCCGGTCCGCGTGGTCTGGGGCATTTTGGCGCAATCTTTCATCATCGACATCAAGGCGACGGTGTCCGCCCCATCCTTTGACGAGGTGGAAAACCGCCTTCGACGGATCGAGCTCAAGATCCGGCGGCGTTTCGGCCGGGCCGTCTACGGGGAAGGGCAGGAGACCCTGGAGGAGGCGGTGGGGCGGCTCCTCAGGCGGCGGAAGGAAACGCTGGCCGCGGCCGAGTCCTGCACCGGCGGGCTCCTGGCGGAAAAAATCACCCGCGTGCCGGGAAGCTCCGACTATTTTCTCCAGGGGGTCGTGACCTATTCCAATGAGAGCAAACGGCGTGTCCTGGGCGTCAAGCCGGCCACCCTGGCGAGGAGGGGCGCGGTGTCGCGGGAATGCGCCGTGGAGATGGCCCGTGGGGCCCGGCGGCGGTCCGGCGCCGATTGGGCGGTGTCCGTCACGGGCATCGCGGGCCCCGGAGGCGGCGGCGAGAAAAAACCCGTGGGCCTGGTCTATATCGCCCTTTCCCATCGGGGGCGGACCTCATGCCGGGAACATCTGTTCTTCGGCGACCGGCAGCGAATACGGGAGAGGGCGGCGCTGGAGGCGTTGGAGGCGTTGCGGCTGAGGCTTCTGTCCGTTCGTTGACATGCGTCAAAAGTGGGGGCAAAATTTTCTCGTTGACAAAGCCGTGGCCGGACGCATCGTCAACTCTTTGGACATGTCCTGTTCCCGCGTGTTGGAGGTCGGCCCCGGACGGGGGGTCCTCACCCAATTCCTTTTGGAGAAGACGTCTCAAGTGACCGTGGTGGAGCTGGACGAGCGATTGGCCGCGGGGCTCAAAGCCCGTTGGCCGTCGCTGGATGTGGCGGCGGAGGATTTTTTGAAATGGCCGTTGCCGGATTGGCCGGAGAATTCCTGTCAATTCATAGGAAATCTGCCCTATTCCGCGGGCAACGCCATCTTGCGCAAGATGCTGGATTGGACCGCCTGGTCCACCGCGGTCGTCATGGTGCAGAAGGAAGTGGCCAACCGCATGACGGCCAGGCCGGACCGGAAGGATTACGGGATTTTGACCCTGGCGGTGCAGGGCAAGGCCGAGGCGGAGGCGCTGTTCGACGTGCCGCCGGGGTGTTTTCGCCCGGCCCCCAAGGTTTTCTCCACGGTCGTGCGGCTCAGGCGGCGGTCCCGATCGCGGATTGAGGACGAAAAGCGGTTTTTCGACGTTGTGCACGCCGCCTTTTCCCAAAGGCGCAAGACCCTCCTGAACGCCCTTTCCCACGGACTTTCTTTGGACAAACCCGTGGCGCTGGCTTCCCTCGAGAAGGCCGGAATCCGGCCGGAGCGCCGGGCCGAGACCCTGGACCTGGAGGAGTTCAACCGGCTGACCCGCGAGCTCCCGGCCTGACCGGTTTCAAAAGCCCTTTTAGGGGGATGTCGGAACGTCCAGGCAGAGAACGTGTTGCCGGCTTCTCGCGTCCCGGAAAAGGCCGGAGAGGGTGACGCAGAGGTTCCCGGAAGCCAGGGAGATGTAGGGCTCCGTCCGGAACCGGTTCACGAAGGTGTCGGTCAGCAGGTAATAGTAGTCCTTGAAGGAATGGTCCGCCCCTTTGCGGGCCGGACGGAACAGGCCGTTCTGTTTGAAGGGCCTGCCGGGCGGGGCGACGGTTTCGCTGATCTGCGCGCCTTCCTCGTCCAGCACGTACACGCATTCCACGGACGGGTGCCGCCGCACCCACTCGTTTAAAGCGGCGTCGAACTCCTCCGGAACCGCCTTTGACAGCTCCCGCAGGATTTCTCCCATCAGGGCGTCCTGCTCGTTGTGAAGGGCTTTCTCCCGCCGGGTCTTCTCCACCAGGAAGTTCTTGGATTTGGCGGCCACCCCTCCCAGTTTCTCTTCCCATCGACGCTCGTCGGCCTCGCCGATCTCCCGCGTTTCCCCGAAATAGGGCCCCTGGGCCATGTCCACCCCCAGTTCCAGGAGGGCGAGCAATTCCTCTTCTTCCGTCACCCCGTCGGCCGCGACCAGGGCCCCCAATTTTTTGGAGAGTTGCGTGAAGGACCGGAGGATTTCCCTGTGGTAGTGGTCCCGGTGGATGCCGCGGACCAGGGAAGGGTCCATTTTCAAAATATCGGGCCGGGCCAGGGAGATCCGGTTCAGGTTGGAGTGGCCCGCGCCGATCCGGTCCAGGGCGATGAGGAAGCCGTGGCCTTTGTGCGTCTCGATGAACTTTTTGAGGGAGGCGGTGTCCTCGGCCCCGGACTCGTTGATCCCGATCACGATGTTGTGCGGCGCCAGGCCCAGGGACCTGACCAGGTCGAAAAGGCGGTTGGATCCCACCACGCCCTGGTCCACGATCTCCGAGGAGAAATTGAGGAAGAGGATCAGGTCTGTTCCGGCACAGGCGTTCTTGAACCCTTCCAGGGACGCCTTGCGGCGGAGGCGGTCCATCTCCAGGGCCAGCCCCTCCCTGGCGGCCATTCGGCCCAGGTCGTCGCCGCCCTCGCGTCCGCCCGGGGCGCGGCAGAAGGCCTCGTGCCCGGCCAGGCTTTTTTGCTTGACCGAGAACACGGGCCGGAAGAAGACGTCCAATTTCCCGTCCTGGATGATCTGGCGTGCGTTCATGGGATCGTCCTATAAAAGATTTCCCGGGTCTGGGGGTGATGATGGGGGGTCAGACCCGGGAAATTTTTGGAACCGGCCGTGAGCTGGGCTCCAAAAGGGGGGAGGAGCCCAGCTCACGGTATGACGGCGGGAAAAGAAGAAGTCGTCTAGGAGACCTCTTCTTCCGGTTCCAAGGGGTTCAGAAGGCGTAGATCCACTGCAACCCGACGGTGCTCTGGCTGTCGTCCGGCATGCCCTTGTCGTCCACAAAGACTTTTTTGGAGGACGTGTCCTGCCGGAACTCCAGACGCGTGATCACGTCGTTCATCTTGTGCTGGAGGGTGGCGGTCAGAGAGTGGAGCACTTGACCGTTCACGGCCGCCGGCGTCAAGGCCGCGGTGCGGGACCCTTCGTCGTCAAAGGTCTCCCAGCGCAGAGCCGCGGAGTAGACGTCGGTGAGCATGTAATTGGCGTGCAACGCCAGGCCCGCCCAGTTTTGGGTGGTGTCGGTCCCGGCCGGGGTGAGGCCCTCCTCCACGCCCCAGTCCCAGTTGGCGATCAGGGTGAGTTTGTCCGTGGGCATGGCCTTCACCAGGGCGTCCACCAGGCCGCGGCTGTTTTTTTCCGTGCTGACGCCGGCCGCCGTGGGGGAAGCCTGTTCCGGGCCGTAGGTGCCTCCCAGGCTGGCGAACAGCTTCGGGGAGAAGGTGTAGGCGGCCATGCCGTGGAACGTTTTGCCCTTGTTGTTTTCATACAGGTTGTCCCAGCCGTTGACCACGGCGCCCGTCAGGGCCAAGTCCCCGAAGGCCTTGTCGTACTTCACGCCCGTGTGGTGGAGCGGGATGGCGTAGTTGAACAGGAACCCGCGGGACGTGTTGAAGTTGTCCTTGGCCTCGATCACTTCGGCCCCGTGCAGCGTGACGAATTTTCCGGCCGTAAAGGCCCCGCCCGTCAAGGGGCAAGGGACGGTGATGAAGGCCTGCTGGATGTCGAACTCGTCGCCGGCGTTGTTGTTCAGGTAGTTCGTGTTGGTGGCGTCGAACCCGTAATCCAGGTCCACCCGATAGGCCACGTCCTTGTCGGATTTGCCCGACACCACGACCTCGGCGTTCTGCAGCGTGAAGCTGTTGGATTTGCTGTCGAACGACCGGAGCGTGTTGGCGGCCATGCCGTTGAAGTTGTAGTTGTACCCGAAGTCCACGAAGCCGCCGATGGACGGCCCCTCGGCGAACCCCTGGCTGGCCAGGGCCGCGGGCAACAGGAGCGCTCCCAGAGCCCTCAACAGCTTCGCGTTGATTTTGTTTAACCTCATGATGTGAACCTCCCCTTTCATTTTGTGGGCCATGAAAGACCCCTGTTTTTGCTAAAAAACAACGAAGGCGTTCGTCCCCTTCATGAGAAGCGACGAACGCCTTCGTTCGGATCTTTTCCGCACAACCTTGTGCGGACCCTGCGCCCGCGGGGATCTCCGCGGGGTTACGGCTCTGAGCGGATCAGCAGTCGAAGTACAGGAAGAACTCCGCCGGATGGGGCCGGAGCCGCACGAAGTCGTGCTCCTTCTTCCGCTTGTAGTCGATCCAGGTCTCGATGAACTCCTTGGAGAAGACGCCGCCCTTTGTCAGGAAGGCGTTGTCCTTCTCCAGCGCGTCCAGGGCCTCTTCCAGGGAGCCCGGCACCTGCGGGATGGCCTTGGCCTCCTCGCCGTGGAGCTCGAAGATGTCCGCCTCGAAGGGCTTGCCCGGGTCGATCTTGTTCTGGATGCCGTCCAAGCCGGCCATGAGCAGCGCGGCGAAGGCCAGGTACGGGTTGGAGGCCGCGTCCGGCGGGCGGTACTCGATGCGTTTCTGCTTGGGCTCGTTGGAATACATGGGGATGCGCACCGCGGCCGACCGGTTCCGGGCCGAATAGGCCAGGTTGGTGGGGGCTTCGTAGCCCGGCACCAGGCGCCGGTAGGAGTTCGTGGTGGAGTTGCAGATGGCGCAGAGGGCCGGGGCGTGCTTCAAGAGGCCGCCGATGTACCACAGCGCCAATTGGGACACGCAGCCGTACCCCTTGGGGTCGTGGAACAGGGGCTTGCCGCTCTTCCACAGGGACTGGTGGGTGTGCATGCCGGTGCCGTTGTCGCCGTACAGGGGCTTGGGCATGAAGGTCACCGTCTTGCCGTGTTCGCGCCCCACGTTTTTCAGGATGTACTTGTAGAGGGCCATCTGGTCGGCGGCGGAGGTGAGGGTGCGGACGCCCACGCCGATCTCGCCCTGGCCCGCGGTGGCCACCTCGTGGTGGTGCAGGTCGATGTCCAGACCCGCCTCCATCATCCGGAGGATGGCCTCGGAGCGGAAGTCCTGCAGGGTGTCCATGGGCGGGGTGGGGAAATACCCCTCCTTGTTGCGGATCTTGTACCCCAGGTTGGCCTCTTCCCCGCCGTTCTTGCCGGCGTTCCAGATGCCTTCCTCGGAGTCCACCTCGTAGAAGGAGGACCGCTGGCCCACGTCGAAGCGGACGTTGTCGAACACGAAGAACTCCGCCTCCGGGCCCCACCAGCTCTCGGTGGCGATGCCGGTCTTGATCAGGTATTCCTCGGCGGCCTGGGCGATGCTCCGCGGGTCCTTTTTGTAACCCTTGCCGGTCACCGGGTCCTTCACGTTGCAGAGGAAGGAGATGGTCGGGACCTTGAGGACCGGGTCGATGAAGGCGGTGGTCGGGTCCGGCATGAGCAGCATGTCGGACTCGTTGATGGCCTGGAAGCCCCGGATGCTGGAGCCGTCGAAGCCGATGCCCTCCTCGAAAACGCTTTCCTTCAGTTTTTCCACGGAGTAGGAGATGTGCTGCAGCGTCCCCACCAGGTCCATGAACTTGTAGTCCACGATCTTGACCCCGGACTTGCGGGCCAGCTCGATGGCTTCCTTGGCGTTCTTGGGCTTGGCGGCGCGCCCGCCGTTGGCGCTGGCGACGCTCTTGACGACCGATCTTTCCTTTATGGCTTCCATGACGAGGCTCCTTGCGTTTGGATAAAGAGAGTTTTTTCGCCTCTCCCCGATTTAGAGGCCGCTCGCGCGGCCGTTCCCCCCTGAAAAACAAAAAGTCCTCCCCAAAGACAGCTTTGAGGAGGACGTCATCGTCCCGCTTCCGTGGACAACCGGATTATGGAATGCGCACGACCTTGTGCTTGACAATACTTTAGCACGCCCCGGTTTTTTTGTCAAGAAAAAAATCGCCGGGGGCACGGCCGTGGTCCGGTTTTCCGTCGGGAAGAGGGCCGAAGGCATGTTTTCAGCCGATGGCGGGGCCGCCGGTCTCGCCGTTGCTGATCCGCTGGCATTCCTTCAGGTCCAGAACGAAGATCTTGCCGTCCCCCACGTTGCCGGTGTGGCCGCCCTTGTAGATGGCTTCCATGGCGGGCTTCACGAACTCGTCGTTGACCGCGATCTCCAGCTTGGTCTTCTTCAGCAGGCTGCCCGCCTCCTTGTGGCTGCGGTACACCTGGGAGATGCCCTTCTGCCGGCCGCGCCCCATGACGCTGGACACGGTGACCAGGTGGATCTCCTTTTTCTCCAGCTCCTCCAGGACCTCGTCGAGCTTGTCGGGTTGAATGATGGCGACGATGTATTTCATGGCGTCCTCTTTTCTAGTCGATCAGAGTGTAAGCGGCCTCGCGGTGTTCCGTGAGGTCCAGGCCGATCCGTTCGTTCTGTTCCGAGACGCGCAGCCCCACGATCAGGTCCACCAGCTTCAGCAGGACGAACGAGACCACGAAGGAATAGACCAGCGTGACGAGCACGGCCTTCAGCTGGACCAGGACCAGGCCCGGGTTTCCGTAAAAGAGCCCGTCGTTCCCCGCGGCGTTGACGCTCTTGGTGGCCCAGAGGCCGGTGGCGATGGCGCCCCAGGCCCCGCCCACCCCGTGCACGCCGAAGGCGTCCAGGGAATCGTCATACCCCAGCTTGGGCTTGAAATAGGCCACGGACAGGTAGCAGATGACGGCCACGCTCACGCCGATGCCGACGGCGCCCAGGGGGTTCACGAAGCCCGCCGCCGGGGTGATGGCCACCAGCCCCGCCACCGCGCCGGTGATGGTGCCCAGCATGGTGGGGTGGGAGTTGAAGATCCAGTCCAGGAGGGCCCAGGTCAGACCCGCCGTGGCCGCCGCCACATGGGTGGCCACGAAGGCGTTGGTGGCCAGTCCCCCGGATCCCAGGGCGCTGCCGCCGTTGAACCCGAACCAGCCGAACCACAGGAGCCCCGCGCCCAGCACTGCGAAGGGCAGGTTGTGGGGGGGCGAGATGTGGGTGGGGAAGCCCTTGCGCCGGCCCAGGACCAGGGCCGCGGCCAGGGCCGCGATGCCGGCGTTCACGTGCACCACGGTGCCGCCCGCGAAGTCCAGCGCGCCGTCTCCCCGCAGGAAGCCGCCCACGCCCCAGACCCAGTGGCAGACGGGGTTGTAGACGAGGGTGGCCCAGAGCAGGGAGAACAGGCAGAAGGCGGAGAATTTCATCCGTTCCGCGAAGGCGCCCAAGATGAGGCCCGGCGTGATGATGGCGAACATGGCCTGGTAGATCATGAAGGCCTGGTGGGGAATCGTGGCGGCGTAGTCGGGGTTGGGCTCCAGCCCCACGCCCTTCAGCCCCAGCCAGGACAGGTCTCCGATCCAGCCCTTCACGTCCGGCCCGAAGGACAGGCTGTACCCGAACAGCACCCATTGCAGGGTGATGAGGCCCATGAGCATGAAGCACTGCATGAGCACGGACAGCATGTTCTTCCTGCGGACCAGGCCGCCGTAGAAGAAGGCCAGGGCCGGCGTCATGAGCAGGACCAGCGCGGCCGAGACCAGGACCCAGGCGGTGTCGCCCGAATCCACGGCCGCGGGCGGAGCGGCCGGCGCGGACACGGCTTCCGCCATGACCGCTTCCTCCGCCCGCAGGGACGGAGCGGCGGCGGTCAGGAAGAGGCCGCTCAGGAGCAATCCCAAAGGCAGAAATTTCCGATATGTTCCCATAATACCCAAGACCCCCTTATAGGAAGTAAGGACGCCCGGGCCGGGCCCGGACATCGTTATGACGGTTCTGTGATGGGGAACGCGCCCGCCGGGGAAGGACCCCCGCGGGCTTTGTTTTAGGCGAGACGGCTCTGTCTCGAGCAACGGCCGGCCCCTCACACCCCGGAGAGAGGCCGGACAGGCTTCTTGAGAAGAGACTTCTTGGTTGAGGGTTGCTTTGGCGGACACGACACTGTGTCCGGGCTGGGACTATAACATAGGTCCCGAAAGCTTGTCAAGCGAAAGGGCGCGGGAGAGGTTATTCCTCTCCCGCGCCCTTGAATGAACGGCGGAGGTCAGGGCCTGTTCAGCCGATGGCCACCTTGCCGCGCTCGTTGGTGCGGATGCGGACGACTTCCTCGAGGGGCATGACGAAGATCTTGCCGTCCCCGATGTTGCCGGTCTTGGCCGATCTGGAGATGGCCGAGATGGCGGCGTCCACGTAGTCGTCGTTCACCGCGATGTCGAGACGGACCTTCTTGAGGAGGTTGATCTCGTACTTCGCGCCGCGGTAGCTCTCTTCGTACCCCTTCTGCCGCCCCGCCCCGAGGACGTTGGAGACCGTCATGAGGTGGATCTGGGCGTCGTCCAGGGCCTTCTTGACGTCCGCGATCTTGTGGGGCTGGATGATGGCGATGATCATTTTCATGGTTATTTCCTCCCGGCCAGCTCTTTTTCGAGCTTGGGCGCCGAGCCGCCGTTGCCGCCCGAGACGGGGCTGAGGCCGTATTCCGTCAGGTAGATCTGGAAGCCGGCGTAGGCCTCCATGCCGTGCTCGTCAATGTCCAGGCCGCGGATTTCCTCGTCGCGGGACACCCGCATGCCGAGGACGGCTTTGATGACGGACCAGAAGATGACGGCGGTCACCAGGGTGAAGGCGATGGCGCTCAAGGACCCGATGACCTGGGTGGTCAGCAGGCCGAAGCCGCCGCCGTTGAAGAGGCCGTTGCCGGTGGCCACGCCCGTGATCTTGTCCTTGGCGAAGAGGCCCACGGACAGGGTGCCCCAGATGCCGTTCACCAGGTGCACGGCCAGGGCGCCCACGGGGTCGTCGATCTTGAGCTTGTCCCAGAAGAGCACCGCGAAGACCACCAGGACGCCGCCGATGCCGCCAATGACGATGGAGGCCGGCAGGCTCACGAAGGCGCAGGGGGCCGTGATGGCCACCAGGCCCGCCAGGCAGCCGTTGATGGTCATGCCCAGGTCCGGCTTGCCCATCACGATCCAGGCGGTGAGGGTGGCCGTCAACAGGCCGGCCGCGGCCGCCAGGTTGGTGGTGTTCAGGATGTGGGAGATGGCGCCGGGGTCGGCCGCCATGGTGGAGCCGGGGTTGAACCCGAACCAGCCCAGCCACAGGATGAGGCAGCCCAGCGTCGCCGAGGTCATGTTGTGGCCCGGGATGGCGTTGGGGGTGCCGTCCGGACGGTACTTGCCGATGCGGGGACCCAGGAGCAGGATGCCCGCCAGGCCCGCCACGCCGCCCACGGTGTGGACCACGGTGGAGCCGGCGAAGTCCCAGAAGCCCTTTTGGGCCAGCCAGCCGCCGCCCCAGATCCAGTGGCCGATGACGGGATAGGTGATGCCCACCAGCAGGAAGGAGAACAGGATGAAGCTGATGTACTTGATGCGTTCCGCCACGCAGCCGGACACGATGGTCGCGGCGGTCCCCGCGAACACCAATTGGAAGAAGAACTTGGCGCCGAGGGGCACGCCCGTCCAGGCGATGGACGAATACACGCCCCGGTACGCGTCGCCGGTGGCCGGGCTGTTGTCCGCCCCGCCCAAGAACCAAAGGCCCTGGGTGCCGACGAAGCCGTTCCCGTCCCCGAACATCAGGCCCCAGCCCAGCACGTAGAACGCGATGGAGGAGCAGGCGAACACGATGAAGTTCTTGGACAGGATGTTGACCGCATTCTTGGCGCGGCACATGCCCGATTCCACCAGGGCGAAGCCCGCGTTCATCCAGAACACCAGGAACGCGGTGACCAGCACCCAGAGGGTGTCGGCCGCCACTTTCCGGTCCGCCACCTGCTGGGTGAGGGAAGCCACCTGGTCGGCGAGGCTCGGTCCCGCGGCTTCCGCAGCGGCCGCGACCGTTTCTTCTGCGAACAACGCGGGGGTCAGAACCCCCACGGCGATGAGCGAGAGCAGTATCCCGCCCAGCCATCTTTTCTTGAAGCGTGACATGGATTTCCTCCTTAGTGAATTTGAGCCCGTTTGACCCCCCGTGTGGGCGGCGGGAGCGTCCTCTCCGAAAAACAAAAGAGGCGCCTCGCTTCTTAGCCCCCAAACTAAGAGTCGAGACGCCCTCGTCTCGGGAACGGCCCAGCGGCCGCCGACAAAATAAAAAATCCTCCCCGGGCATGAGCCTCAAGGAGGACGTCGGCGTCCTGATATGATAAGGAGTACTACTCTGTACTCGCGTCTATTATATACCGGCTCCGTTTTTATGTCAAGGAAAAAATGCCGGGCCGCGCCCGATTTTTTCGCGCCGTTTGCAATCGCGCGGCAAACAGTGTAGAAATATGGCATGACGACGATGCCCATCGAGCATATCCTGCTGGCGGTGGCGGCGCTGGTGGCCCTGAGCGTCGTCGCCAGCAAGGCCTCCGGCCGCCTCGGCGTGCCGGCGCTGCTCTTGTTTTTGGCCATCGGGATGCTGGCGGGGTCCGACGGTCCCGGAGGCATCTATTTCAACGACCCCTGGCAGGCCCAGTTCCTGGGCGTGGTCGCGTTGTGCTACATCCTGTTCGCCGGCGGCCTGGAGACGGACTGGCGGAGCGTGCGGCCCGTCCTTTGGCAGGGGCTGTCTCTGGCCAGCGGCGGAGTCCTGGTGTCGGCGCTCCTGGTGGGGGCCTTCGCCGTGTTCGCCCTGGGGTTTTCCTGGCTGGAAGGGTTCCTCTTGGGCTCCATCGTGGCTTCCACGGACGCGGCCGCGGTCTTCTCCGTGCTCCGGTCCAAAAACGTGAGCCTCAAGGGGCGGCTCAAGCCCCTGTTGGAGCTGGAATCCGGCAGCAACGACCCCATGGCCGTGTTCCTGACCACCGCCTTCCTGGGGCTCATGACGCGGCCGGAAGCCGGCTGGGGCGGGATGGTCCTTTCTTTCGTCCTCCAGATGTCCGTGGGTTTGGCCGCGGGCTGGGCGCTGGGGAAAGGCGCGGTCCTCCTGGTCAACCGGATGCGTCTGGAGCACGAGGGCCTGTACCCGCCGCTCACCATGGCCCTGGTCCTCTTGATCTACGGCGCGGTTTCGTCCGTGGGGGGCAACGGGTTTTTGGCGGTGTACGTGGCCGGCCTGGTGCTGGGAAACAGCCGGTTCCTGCACCGGCGCAGCCTGGGGCGGTTCCACGACGGGCTGGCCTGGCTCATGCAGATCGCCATGTTTTTGGCCCTGGGGCTTTTGGTCTTTCCCAAACGGCTCGGCGCGGTGGCGGGACCGGGGCTCCTGGCCTCGGCCTTCCTGATCGTCGCGGCCCGCCCGGCCAGCGTGTTCCTGTCCCTGTCGTTCTCCGGGATGAGCGTCCGCGAGAAGCTGATGGTGGCCTGGGTGGGGCTGCGCGGCGCCGTCCCCATCGTGCTGGCCACCTTCCCCCGTTTGGCGGGCGTCCCGGAGGCGGACGTCATCTTCGACCTGGTGTTCTTCATCGTCCTGACGTCGGCCCTGATCCAGGGGACGTCCATCCCCTGGGTGGCGCGGCTGCTGGGCGTGGACGTGCCCCTGGCGCCGCGCCGACGGTCTCCCCTGGAGATGGATGACCTGGAAGGCGTGGACATGAGGCTGGAGGATTTCATCGTGCCCTACGGCGCCAAGATCGCCGGCAAGTCGCTCATGGAGCTGGATTTTCCGGAGGAAAGCCGGGTGGCGCTGGTGTGCCGCGGGGAGGCTTTCATCGTGCCGGGGGGGAACACGGTTTTGGAGGAGGGGGATGTCCTCTGGGTGTTGATCAACGACAGGACGCTGGACCGGGTCCGTTCGTTGTTGACCGGCAAGGAGTCCTCCAGGGGGTAGGGGTCCGTTTTTGGGAGAGGGGAGGAACGGCAAAGGGCGCCGGCGGCCGAAAACCGCCGGCTTTTTTATTGGATGTGCAGTTTTTGGAAGAGCCACCCTTCCACGTACACGACCACGCTGATCCAAATGGCGATCTCCAGAACGATCGGCGTCATGGCCTTGATCCACTGGAAGGGGGTGTACCGCCCGTCGATCTCCCGCTGGATGAAGGAATACGCCACCACGGACTGGGCCGAGCCGATGTGGGTCCAGCAGCCGCCCAGGGCGTAGCCCGCGATCTGGGCCATGGCGAAGAGGTGGAGGAGGCTCACGCTCAGGCCCTGGAGGGCCCGGCCCGCGAAGTCCGCCACCACGTTGTTGTCCAGGAGGGCGGAGAGCACCGTGCAGAACCAGAACTGGCCGTACGCCACGTGGGAGGCGCCCAGCCGCTCGATGCCCAGGTGCAGGAGGTCCGAGATCAGGCCGAAGAAGCCGGTCTTCTGCAGCAGGGTGATGGACAGGAAGAGGGGCAAAAGGAAGAGGTACTCCTTGAACTCATGGGCCGCCTCCCGCAGGGCCAGGCCCCGCGTTTTGGGCAGAGTCGCGATGCCCAGGAAGGCCGCCGCGAACCCCGCGAAGGAGGCCAAAAAGAGCGGCACATCGTGGTTGACCGCGTGGGCCACGAGGAGCCCGATGAAGGGGACGAAGGACAGCGCCGCCGCCCGCTGGGCCAGGACGCGCCGCCCCCGCACGCGGGACAGGGCCAGGCCCAGCCGCACCGCGGACTCGCCCGCCTGGCCGTCGTTCTTTCCGTACACGTGTTCGTAATAATCGTCCGCGGTCTGGGCGAGGTCCTCGGACAGGTAACGGCCCATGAGTTCCAGGCGCGCGCTCCTGGGGACCCGTTCATTGGTCAGGGCCTCGCCCAGGGGCACGCCGGCCAGGAGACGTTTTCGGACCCCTTCGTAGTGTCCTTCCACCGCCTCTTTGTTCCCTTCCAGGAACCCGATGGGCGTGAGCACCTGCCCGTGGCGGGACGCCTGCAGGAACCGCACGTCCGCCACGTGCCGGTCCAGGATGTCCAGTTTCGACAACTCCACTTTCCGGCCCTTCAGCCGCCGTCCCACGTTCCAGGCCACGATGGCCCAACTCCCCAGGGCCGCGGGCAGGCAGTACCGCAGGAAAAAAGCGTCGTCCAGATAAGGGTGGAGGTTGGCTTTCATGATGAGGTTGGGGGGCTCGCCGTACGCCAGCCACATGCCGCAGACCGTGGTCACGACCGTTGACACCATGACCGCGTAAACGACGACCGCCCTGTCGGCCCCGCTCAGGAGCAGGATGATCACCAGGGTCCGGATCATGAGCCCGATCATGGAGACGCCGTCCAGGACGCCGGAGGCCGCGGACACCAGCGCCGTGAGGATGACCACGGTCGGGACCACGCGGCCCTTGAGCTTGTCCAGGACCGCGAAGCTGGAGGTTTCCAGGAGGCGCGTCTGGGCGATGACCGCCACGAAGAAGGTCAGCCCCAGGATGAACAGCATGGTGTCCGCGTGGATGAGGCGGTCCAGTCCGTGGAGGGTCAGGAAATTGTGCCGGGCGAATTCCCAGAGCGCGCCGTATTCCCCGGCGGCCAGGGCCGACTTCAGGGACGAGCCGCTCCACCAGCTTTCCCAGAAGGTCGCGACGATGACGAGCGCGGCGCCGTACGTGAGGGCGTTTTTGTCCAGACGGTACTTGATGGAGCCGAAGGTGAACAGGGCCAGGACGGCGGCCAGGACCTCCGCGGCCACCAGCCAGGCCGGAAAGGGATGGATTTTCCCGATCAGGAGGAGGGCCGCGGCGGCCGCGGCGCAGCCCAGCAGGTATTTGACGGGGGAAAGCTCAACAATATCGGCGGAGGGGCTGCTCATGGGATTTCCTCGCAAAGAAGTTGTTCCAGAACCGGAAGTCCGGCGCCGCGTCCGTTCCGGCTCCCCGCGGCGGCGGGCGGTCGCAGGGGTCCGGGGCCTCTTCCGCGGCCTCGTCCGAAAAATAGGCCGCCAGGGCGGGAACCGTGTGCCAGGGGATCCAGAAAGGCATAAAAAATCCTCCTCGTCGCGACATATGAGGAGGACTTCCTTGTCCGTCGGGCGTCGTGCTCCGGCCCGTTGACGGCACCACGATGTGCCTTCTTTCCCATCCTACCAGAAGGGGCGCGGGGTGTCAAGACGCGGTTATTTGGGCAGGGGCGCCTGGTTCAGCCTCACCCGGATGGGCAGGATCACGGTCTCCAGGCCGTCGAAGATCAGCCGGCGCTGGAGGGTGAAGGACGTTTGGTTGTGCAGGAACCGGGTCCAGAAGGTTTCTCCTTCGAACGTGAGCTGTCCGGTGAAAAACACCTTCTTGGGCCATTCCTCCGCCGTCTGCTGGCACAGTTTTTCGAGCCCGTCGATCACGTCCGTTTCCAGCAGCATGCGGGATTCGGCGTACAGCCCCATGCTGTTGGCCAGGCGCACGTATTTGTCCAGGTCCTTCTGGATGGACTCCTCCAGGTTCTGGATCTCGGCCTTGCCCTTGAACCGGTCCGAGTCTATCACCCCCACCGAAAGGAAGATGAAATTTTTGAAATGGCCGGGAAAGAAACGGTGGATGGCCAGGAAAGAGTGGATGCCCATGCCGTTGTACCCGTTGACCATGAGGATGGCCGCGGGCTTGGAGGGGGACTTGGCCGCAACCTCCGGCTTGGCCGCAGGGGGGGGGATGTTGGTCAGGATGTCGTCCAAATGGCGGAGGGCCTTGGCCGTGTCCGCGTAATGGCGATGGACCCAGAGACAGAAGATCATGAGGGTCCCGGTGACGGACAGCGTGACCCATCCCCCTTCCGTGAATTTGATCATGATCGTGGCGGTGAGGATGACCACCGTCACCAGCAGGCCCGCGGACATGATGGTCAGTTTTTTGAGCCAGCCGGGTTCCCGGGACTTGAACCAATGGCGCGCCACCCCGAATTGGGAAAAGGTGAACGTCAGGAACACGTTGATGGAGTACATGACCACCAGGATCCGCACCGAGGCGCCGGTGTAGAGGATCATGGCCAGGGCGGCCAGCCCGAGGACCAGGACGCCGTCCTTGATCACGAGCCGGTCCGACAGGTTGGTGAAGCGGCGGGGCAGCCAGTGGTCCACCGCCATGTTGGACATGACCCGGGGGCCCGCCAGAAAGCCCGCCTGGGCGGCCACGAACAGCAGGGCGCCTTCCGACAGGAGGGTGATCAGGAAAAAGACATGCCCGCCGGGCCAGGCGTCGGAGATCCTGTGCACCAGGGTGGCGTTCAACGTCTGGCCCGGCACGTGGCTGACGTCGTTGAGGATGTAGCTCACCAGGATGCCGCCCGCGGTGAAGGCCAGGGACACGGCCATGTAGACCATGGTCCGCTTGCCGGTCTCCACGCGGGGCTCCCGCAGGATTTGCAGGCCGTTGGAGACGGCTTCGATGCCGGTGAAGGTGCCGCCGCCCAGACAGAAGGCCCGCAGGAAGATCACGGCCATGGCAAAAAAGCCGATTTCGGAGATGCCCGACCGGGTCTGCGCCACCGTGTCCGTCACGAGCGCCGGCAGCTCCGTCCCGTGGGAAAAAATGCCGTAAAAGATCGTTATTCCGTGGGTGAACAGGAACACGACGAAGATGGGCGTAAGGACCAGGATGGATTCCTTGACGCCCCGCAGGTTCAAGGTCATGAGGACCAGGAGGCAGAGGATGGTGGCATGGACCTTCCAGGAGACGAGCCCCGGCGGCAGGAAGCTGAAGACCGCGTCCACGCCCGCGGCCACGGAGATGGCGATCGTGAGGATGTAATCCACCAGCAGGGCGCAGCCGGACATGAGCCCCGAGTAGGGACCGATCAGTTTGGAGGCCACCAGGTACCCGCCCCCGCCCGAGGGGAACAGTTCGATGATCTGGGAGTAGGCGGCGGAGAGGATGAAGACCGTGGCGGCCACGGCCAGGGCCAGGGGGATGGCCAAATGGGTGTAGGGGCCCAGGGCGTGGAAGGCCTCCTCCGGGCCGTAACAGGAGGAGGACAATCCGTCCGCGCCCAGCCCCACCCAGGCGAAGAAAGCCACCAGGGAGATGTTGTGGAACACCCGGGGGTCCAGGGGGTTCTTGGGCCTGCCGAAGATCAGCTCTTTGATTTTTTCGAACATGAAAGCGTTGAGGGCGCGGCAAAAAAAAAGCCCTCCTCGTAAACTTTGAGGAGGACTGCCTTAGCCCGTTGTTGTGAAGGTACTATAGGACAAAAAGCGGCCCTCGTCAAGAAGCCCGACGGCGCCGGGTCATTCCAGCCGGAACCGCACGAACACGGGCAGGTCCGGCTCCGGATAGCCCGCCGGCAAAGGGGGAAAGGGGGAGGAATTGGACACGGCCCGCAGGGCCAGTTGGTCGAAGATGGAATCGCGGGAAGACTCCGCCATCTTGACGTCAGCGGCCTCGCCGCTCCGCCGGATCATGAACACCACCACGCATTCCTTGGTGGTGGCTTCCCGGTACGCCCAGTTGGTCCAGAGACGCCGGTAGATTTCCGTGACGTAGTAGGCATAGGGGAAGCGGCTGTCGGGCGTGGGCTGGCCGCCCGGCCCGAAGCCCCCGATTTCCAGGGCGGTGCCCACGCCGCCCACGGGGCCGTACTTGGCGGCCAGGCTGTCGCCGCGGCCCTTGGCGGACTCCCCGCGGCCGCCGGGCACGCCTTTGGATCGCGGGACGGCGGAGGAAGGCGCCTCTTTTTCCGGCGCGGCCTTTGCCTTGGCCGGGGGCTTCTTCTCCTTGCCTTTTTCCTTGGAGACCGAGATCTTGTTCTTGTCCGCGCCGGGGCGGGGCTTTTCCTTGACCTTCTCCGCGGCGGGCGGGGCCTTCGGCGGCGCGGCCACGGGCGCTTTGGCGGGCGCGGGCGCCGGCTCCAGCCTGCCCGTGCCGAAGCCCGACGCCCCTCCCAGGAACTGCACGCTGTAGAACTTCCGCGGGGGCCGGGAGCGGGCCGCAACGATGAGCAGGCCGAACAGCAGGGCGAAGTGGAGGGCGGCGGAGTACGCGAGGTGACGGCTAAGGGGGGCCATCAGGGACGGCGTGTTATTTGGATTCTTCCGTGTACACCGCCACGCCGACCTTGGCCGCCTCGGATTTTTCGGACGCTTCCAGGGCCAGCACCACGGTCTTGAAGGAGGTGTCGCGGTCCGCTTCGATGAGAACGGCCTTGGAGCGTTTTCCGGCCAGGGCGGCGCGGATTTTTTCCTCGATCTGGGTGCGCAGGATCCGGTCCTTGCCCAGGTAGAAGTCCCCGGAGCGGGTGATCTGGATCTTGACCGGGTCGTCGTCTTCGCCGGCGCGGCCCGTGGCGGCCTTGGGCAGGTTCACCTGGATCTGGGACTGGGCCAGGAAGGGGGACAGGATCATGAAGATGATGAGCAGCACCAGGACCACGTCGATGAAGGGGATCATGTTGATGTCCGTGATGAGTTTCTTGCGGCGGCCCGACACGGAAGCGGTTTGCACGGGAAGGCCCTATTCCAGCCCCGCGTCCCGGGCGAGTCGCTGGCTCCGGAAGGTGAAATAGTTGTACAGCATGGAGGCCGGGATGGCCACGGCCAGCCCCGCGGCGGTGCTGATGAGCGCCTCGGAGATGCCGCCCGCCACCAGCGCCAGCCCGCCGCCCGCGCCCGACGCCGCGGAGATGGAATGGAAGGCCCGGATCACGCCGATGACCGTGCCCAGGAGCCCCACGAAGGGCGCGGCGTTGGCGATGGTGCCCAAAAGCGCCAGGCGTTTCTCGACGACGTCCAAAAGGTCCTTGGCGGTCTTCCGGTCCGCCCCCTCGGCCTGCCCCAGCATCGTCCAGCACTGGAAGAAGATGGCCAAAGAGACGATGGAAAACAAGAGCAGGACGCTGAGGACCGGCCAGCCCAGCAGGATGGTGTGTTTGAGGTTCATGGGTCTATCTCTCTCCTTGAGGCGCGGCGCGCAACGCCGACGCCGACTCCCAGATGAGCAGCAGGGCCAGGGCCATGAGCACCAGCCCGATGAAAGGGATCATCTCCACGCCGAAGCGGCCGGCCAGCAGGTTTTTCGCCCAGGGGCGCACGGTCAAGAGGAGGGACCAGAGGGTCATGGCCATCATGAAGGCCATGGGAACGGCCGTCACCCACAGGGGTTTTCGGGTCTTTTTCAGCCAGGCGGTCAGGCCCAGGAGCGTCAGCGCGGCCAGGAGCTGGTTGGAGGTGCCGAAGATGGTCCAGAACACCTTCCAGGCCGGCACCGCCACGCCGTTGGCGTCCTTCAGGGCCACGCTCACGAACGCCGCGGGCAGGGCCAGGGTCAGCAACGTGGCGGCCATGCTCCCTTTGACGCCCTGCCAGCCCGTGAGCTCCTGCAGGACGTAGCGCCCCAGCCGCGTGGCCACGTCCAGGGTGTCGTAAATGAAGGTGGCGAAGGCCAGGAGCGCGAAGGACCGGGCGAAGGTCACGTTCACGCCGAACTGCTCCACGAAGTGGCTCAGGCCGTTGGCGTAGATGCGGTCCGGCTGGGAGGCGGCGGCCGGGTCGCCCGGCGCGAGCAGCATGACGGTGGAGAGCGCGATCACGGCCACCAGCCCTTCCAGGAGCATGCCGCCGTACCCCACCAGACGGCAGTCCGTTTCCCGGGAAATCTGCTTGGAGGTGGTGCCGGAGCTCACCAGCCCGTGGAACCCGGAGCAGGCGCCGCAGGCCACGGTCACGAACAGCATGGGGAACAGGGGCAGGCCCTTGAGGCTGGTGAAGCCCAGGAACGCGGGATATTGGATCTTGTCGCCGCCCAGGAACACGCCCACCACCCCGGCCAGGAGCGCGCCGTACAGGAAAAATCCGCCCAGATAGCCCCGCGGCTGAAGCAGCAGCCACATGGGCAGGACCGAGGCCGCGAAACAATAGGCCAGGAGCAGAAAATTCCACAGCATGCGCGGCGACAGGGGGCCGAACGCCGGCAATTCCAGGGGCATTTTCTGGCCGAACCAGATGGAAAGCCCCACCAGGGGCACGAAGATCAGCGTGGCCAGCCAGAGCGGCATGCGCAGTTTGTACAGGCTCAAACCCATGAGCACGCCGAAGGCCAGGTACAGGGCGGAGGAAGACGCCACCCCGCCGCCGAACTGGGGCTCGCTGAAGGAGGCGGCGGTGATGTCCGTAAAGGCCGTGATCACGTACACCAGGGACATCCAGATGAAGGCCAGGAAAAACTTGTACGCCCGGTGCCCCACGTGCTCCTTCACGATCTCGGCCACGGAGCGGGCCCGGTGCCGCACCGACCCCACCAGGCTGGAAAAATCGTGCACCGCGCCGAAAAAAATGGAGCCGAACACGATCCACAAAAGCGCCGGCAGCCAGCCGAACCACAGACCGGCCAGGATGGGCCCCACGATGGGCCCGGCCGCGGCGATGGCGGAAAAGTGCTGGCCCAGGAGCATGGGGGACTTGGCCGGCACGAAATCCACCCCGTCCTGGAACGCGTGCGCCGGGGTTTCCGCGGCCTTGTCCAGGTTGAACAGGCGCGACAGGACCCGGCCGTGCACCAGGTACGCGGCCAGGTACAGGACGCAGACGGCGGAAGCGACAAGGGCCAAAGGCATGGAGAAAACTCTATCGCATCCGACGGTACCGCGTCAAGAGAGGGAGGACTTCGTCCCCTTAAACCCCTCCCGCCGAAGGGGTTCCACCCCTTCACCCGGACTTCGCCGGTGGCTGACCGGCGGCATAAGGTGCGCGCCCCGATCTGTCGCGCCCCGCGTTGCCTCCTTTCAGTCGGCAGCCTTGGGCCTGATGGCCGATGGCACAGGCCGACTTGGCCTGAAAGGTCGCCATCGGCGCTCCTCTAGAGAGGGCTCTGCTCTCCCTAGACGCTCCGCTGACCCTCCCGGAGAGGTAGCTGGCTCCCAAAAAATCCTCGTCTCATAGCGCCTGCACGGGGATTTTTAAAAGCGTCTCCCTATTTTCCTCCCCTTTGTAAGGGGAGGGCGAGGGTTGGGGTAGAAGATTCAATTAAGGTTTGCTGTTCTGACCGGGGAGTTCGCGGTTCTGTTTTTCGAGTTCCAGAATCCGTTTGTGCAGGCCGTTGATGAGGTGCGCGCCCAGGGCCATGGAAAGGAAGGCCACGGCCCAGCCGGACCAAACGAAGATCCGGCCCAGGAGGCGGTACTTGGCGCGGACTTCCTCCCGCCGGCGGGCCTCGTCCGCCGCGACGGACGGATCGCCTTCCCGGTGCACGGTGTCGGGCGAGAAAGCCGGCAGGCACACGGCCACGTACTCCGCGCCGCCCGGATGGGGGGTGCTGTACCGCACCCAGGCGTCCTTGGGGGCGATGACCGCCTGCCCTTCTTTCACCTCCAGGGAGCCGCCCTCGAAATCCACCTTCAGCGTGCCCTTGAGCACCAGGGTGTATTCGTCGAACTCCGGGGTCTGGGCTGGTTCGATCCAGCCTTCCGGGCTTTTCATGCGCGCCACGCTCACGTCTTTCGTCTTCGAGTTCACCCGCCCGATGAACTCCTCGATGAGCTTGGGCTTGTTCCCGGCGGCGGTGATAACGGTGGGTTTGGGGATGAGGGCGGCCATGGTCAGACGTTGAACCGGAAGTACACCACGTCCCCGTCCTGCATGACGTAGTCCTTGCCTTCCTGGGTGACCAGGCCCTTTTCCCGCAGGGCCTTTTCCGAGCCCAGGGCCACCAAATCTTCATACCGGTATTTTTCCGCGCGGATGAAGCCGCGCTCGATGTCCGAGTGAATCTTGCCCGCGGCCTTCACCGCCTTGGTGCCGGCCGGGATGATCCAGGCGCGGCTTTCGTCCTCGCCCGCGGTGAGGAAGGTGATGAGGCCCATGAGGTCCTTGGCCGCGTGGGCCAGCTCCGCCAGGCCGGGGGAGGTGATGCCCGCGGACTCGTAGTACGCGGCCCGTTCCTCGGGCGGGAGCTGGACGATCTCGGCCTCCAGCTTGGCGCAGAGCACCACCACCGGAGCGCCCTCTTTTTTGGCCCGCTCCTGCAGGGCCTTGAGCATGTCCGGGTCAGGGCCCTTTTCATCGGTGTTGGCCACGTACAGCAGGGGTTTTCCCGTCAGGAATTCGAACTCGCTCAGCACCTCGGGCGGCAGGTTCTGGAGCCGGGCGGATTTGCCGGCCTGGAAGTCCTTGATGATCTGCTCCATCTGGGCCAGCCGTTCCTTGGCCTTTTTATCGCCGGACCGGGCCGGGCCCTGGAGCTTGTCCAAGGACTTTTGGGCCTGCTGGAGGTCCGCCAGGAGCAGTTCGGTTTCGATGATGTCCGCGGCCTCGTTGGGGTCCAGCTTGCCCAGCACGTTCACCACGTTCTCGTCCTTGAAGGCCCGCACCACGTGGGCCACCGCGTCCACGGCCCGGATGTGGGACAAGAACTGGTTGCCCAGTCCCTCGCCCTGGCTGGCGCCCTTGACCAGGCCCGCGATGTCCACGAACCGGATGCCGGCGGGCGTGATCTTTTTGCTGTTGAACATCTTGCCCAGCACGTTGAGCCGGGGGTCGGGCAGGGGCACCACGCCCACGTTGGGGTCGATGGTGGTGAAGGGGAAGTTGCTGGCCGCGGCGGCCGCGCCCGTGAGGGCGTTGAACAGGGTGGACTTGCCCACGTTGGGCAGCCCCACGATTCCGATTTCCATCAGAGGACCTTTCTCGTCATGATTTGAATGCCTTCGGCATGCCGAAGGTTTTGATCAGAAAATCCGCCAGGCGCGGGATGAGCACGCTGATCCAGGACGCCTGGCGGACCCACCAGGGCACGTAAACCTCCAAAGGCTGTTTTCGCACCGCCCTGACGATGGCGCGGGCCGCCCGTTCGGCCGAAATCCGGCTGCGGGAGTGGTCCCGGTACCCCACGGGAAGCTTGCTGCGGTCCAGGTTGTTGGGCATCTCCGTGTCCACGCCGCCGGGGTACACCGCGGTGAAGCGGATGTTCTGGGGCCCCAGCTCCAGGCGGAGGGATTCGGTCAGGCCGGCCAGGGCGAACTTCGTGGCGGTGTACGCGGCCATGAACGGCAGGCCCCGCCGGCTCACCCCGGACCCCACGTTCACGACGTGGCCGCCGCCCTGCCTGGTCATGTACGGCGCGGCTTCGCGCACGGCGTGGACGATGGACCAGAAATTCGTGTCCATGATCTTCTGCATGGTTTCCACGGGCATGGTCAGGAAAGGCTCCATGAAGAGCACGCCCGCGTTGTTGATCAGCACGTCCAGCCGGCCGAAATGGTCGCGGGTCTTTTTGATCATGGAGGCGATGTCCGACGGGCGGGACACGTCCGCGGGCAGGACCAGGGGGGATTGGCCGTGTCGGCTTTGGATCTCGCGGGCCAGGCTTTCCAAGAGGGCCACCCGGCGGGCCGCCAGGGCCAGGAGCGCGCCTTCCCGGGCCAGGAGCAGGGCCGCGGCCCGGCCGATGCCGGAGGAGGCGCCCGTAATCAAAATGGTTTTACCACCCAGAGGTCTTGAGGGCATGCTCAGGGGTGCTTCAGTGCGGGGGTGCTGCGGTGCTGCCGCAAAAGAGTTTGCGCGTTCATGTTTTTAACTGCGGAACCGCGGTACGGAAGCACGGCAGCACTATCCTTTGTATTTATTGGTGAGCGGCATGCGGCGGTCGCGGCCGAAGGCCCGGGGCGTGATCTTGACGCCCGGCGGGGCCTGGCGGCGCTTGTGTTCGCTGGCGTCGATGAGCCGCAGCGTCCTGGCCGCGGTCTCCGGGGGCACGCCGCGCTTGGCGATGTCCGAAAGATCCCTGTCCTGTTCCACGTACAAGGCGATGATCCGGTCCAGGAGGTCGTAGGGCGGCAGGGAGTCCTGGTCCGTCTGGTGGGGCCGGAGTTCGGCCGTGGGCGGACGGTCGAAGACGCTCCGGGGGATCGGCGCCCGCGCGGCCTTTTCGTTGCGCCATTCGCAGAGCCGGTACACCAGGGTCTTGGGGATGTCCTTGATCACGGCGAACCCGCCGGCGGTGTCGCCGTACAGGGTGCAGTACCCGACGGAGGTCTCGGACTTGTTCCCCGTGGTCAGCACCATCCAGCCGAACTTGTTGGACAGGGCCATGAGGAGCAGCCCCCGCACGCGGGCCTGCAGGTTTTCTTCGGCGATGTCGGGGGGCCTGTCCCCGAAGAGGGGTTTCAGGGCCTTCAGGCATTCGTCCACGATCCCCTGGATGGGCACGCTGTGGAACGCGATCCCCAGGTTTTCGGCCAGGAGCCGGGCGTCCGAGCGGGTCTCCGTGGAGTTGAATTTCGAGGGGAGCGTGACCCCGGTCACGTTGTCTTTCCCCAGGGCGTCCGCGGCCACGCAGGCCACCAGCGAGGAGTCAATGCCGCCGGACAGGCCGATCACCGCTTTTTGGAATCCGTTCTTGCGCAGATAGTCCCGGGTGCCCGTGACCAGGGCGGTGTATATTTCTTCCAGCTCCGGAAGCGGCTCCGCGCGGAGCGCGGACGTCCGCGAAGGAGGCGAAAGGGGCGCGGGAGGGGCGGCGGGCAGGGAAAGGGCCAGCGCCCCCCGCGGCGGCTTGCGCGCGGCCGGAAGGTCCAGGTCCACGGTGAGGAGGGCCTCCTCGAACTGGGGCGCCCGCGCCAGGAGGCGGTTCCGGCCGTCCAGGACCAGGCTGCCGCCGTCGAACACCAGCTCGTCCTGCCCGCCCACCGCGTTGCAGTACGCGAAGGCCGCGCCCGTCTCCCGCACGCGGTCTTTCAGCGTTTTCAGGCGCTCCGAGCTTTTGCCCGCGTGGTACGGGCTGGCGGACAGGTTGAGGACGAGGCGGGCGCCCGCCCGGGCCGCCTGCAGGGCCGGGCCGCGGGGGACCCAGATGTCTTCGCAGACGGTGACGCCGGCCGTGACGTCCCGGACCCGGAACAGCAGGGGCTTTCGCCCGGCGACGAAGTAGCGTTGTTCGTCGAAGACGCCGTAGTTGGGCAGGCGCTGTTTGCGGTACACGGCCCGCACCCGCCCGTCCAGGACCAGGGCGGCGGCGTTGTAGAGCCGGCCCGGGGCGCCCTCGGCGAAGCCCACGAGCGCGGCGAGGCCGCGCGGAAGGGTTTTGGCCGCCTTTTCCAGGGCGGCGGCGTTGTCGGCCGTGAAGCGGGGCTGCAGCAGGAGGTCTTCCGGGGGGTACCCGCTCAGGCAGAGCTCCGGGAAGAGGACCAGGTCGGCCCCCTCTTCGCGGGCGCGCCGGGCGTGGTCCAGGACCTTCTCCAAATTGCCGGGCAGGTCGCCGACGGTGCTGTTGATCTGGGCGAGGGACAGGCGGATCATAGATAAGTGCTGCCGTGCGGGGGTGCTGCGGTCCTGCGGTTCAATGCTTTCAACGGAAGCACTGCAGCACAGAAGCACGGTTTTTTATTTTTTTTCACCCAGTTCCGCGGCGAGCAGCACGGCTTCGGCGATTTCCTTCATGGTCTTGCGCCGGTCCATGCTCTGTTTTTGGATTTCCCGGAAGGCCTCCGGCTCGGAGAGCCCGCGGGTCTTCATCAGCACGCCCTTGGCCCGTTCCACCAGCTTGCGCGTTTCCAGGGCCTCCTGGGCCGCCAGCTTCTCGGAGAGCAGGCGCGTGTGGACGATGGCCGAGGCGCACTGGTTGGCCACGGCCTGGAGGACCGCGATGTCCTCCTTGCTGAAGGCGTGCTCGTGCGCGGTGTAGGTGTTGATCACGCCGACGGCCTTGTCCTTGAAAAGCATGGGGACGGAAAGGAGTGACACCAGCCCCTCGGCCGCGGCGATGTCCGGCGCGAAGAACCGCTTGTCCTTGCGCACGTCCGGGACCGTGATGGGGGCCTTCTGCTGGACGGCCAGGCCGGAGATGCTCTGGCCCACCTTGATGGGGGGCTTGTTGCGGTACGCCTCGGACAGGGACTGGGTGGCGGCGATGTGCAGTTCCTTCCCGTCGTCGTCCAGCAGCATGACGGAGCAGATCTTGGACCCCAGCAGGGACGCCGTCATGGACACGATCAACTGCAGGACCTCCTGGGGATACCGGTCCGACGCCACGGTGTGGGACACGGCGGAAAGGGTCTGGATGGCCTGGGCCTTGCGCTTGGTCTCCTCGTAGAGCCGCGCGTTCTCGATGGCGCCGCCCACCTGCTGGGCGATGGTGGTCAGGAGCTTCACGGCCCGCTCGCTGTGGGCGTAGGGCTTGCGGTGCTGGACGTTGATCACGCCGATGACTTTGTCCTTCGCCAGGATGGGCACGGACAGGAAGGCCTCGTACCTGTCCTCGGGCAGGTTCTGGAAGAACTTGAAGCGCGGGTCCTCGTGGGCCCGTTCCGGAACGGCCAGGGGCTTGCGGTTCTGGGCCACCCAGCCGGTGATGCCTTCCCCGAGCTTCAGCCGGAGGGAGCCGATCTCCCCCGGGTGAGGCGTCTTGGAGGCGGAGAGCACCAGGCTCTGCTGGGAGGGCTCGTGCAGGTACAGGAAGCAGGCGTCGGCCTTGGTCATCCGGCTCACCAGGGAGACGATCTCCTGCAGGATGGTCTTGAGGTCCAGGGTGGACCCGATGATGTCCGTGATCTTGTGCAGCAGGTCCAGCTCCTCCGCGGGGGTCAGGGAGCCGTCAGCGGGTTTGGCGCGTGGCATGGGATGGAATCTCCTTGTTTTGGGGGAAGCCCTTAGGACAACGATTATACAAAACCGGGGAGGGGGGTCGAAGCGTCAGCGGTACAAAAGGAAGGGGGCCCTTGCCTTCCGGAAAGAGCGGAGCGCGGGCTCCCAGCCTGCCGCCAGCTTCCCGAGGTCGGCCCCGTCCTCGATCGCGTGCCGGACCGCGTCGGTCCCGCAGAGGATGTCGATGGGCATCTTGCGGGTTTCGTATTCATAGGGCGGCTTGCGCCAGGCGAAGTCCCTGGGATGGAGGCGCCTCACGGTCTGCAGCAGGACCAGCCCCGTGAAATAGGGGCGGAAGCGGAGCCGGTCCGTCACGTGGATGTACACGCCGTGGCAGCTTTCGCCGGACCATTTGTGGAAGGTGGGCTGGAACGAGCAGGGGCGGAAGACCACGCCGGGGAGCCGCCGGGCGTTGAGTTCCCTGGCCAGCACGTGGGGGTTGACGAAGGGGGCCCCCACGGTCTCGAAAGGGCGTGTGGTGCCGCGCCCTTCGGACAGGTTGGTCCCCTCCACGAGGCAGGTCCCCGCGTACACCGCGGCCGTGTCCGGGGCCGGCATGTTGGGCGAGGGCGGGACCCAGGGGAGGCCCGTCCGGTCGTGCCAGAAGGCCCTGCGCCAGCCGCGCATCCTGACCACGCGCGCGTCGCAGTTCAGGCCGAAGGTCCGGTTGAAATAGAGGGCCAGCTCGCCGCAGGTCATACCGTGGCGGACCGGCAGGGGGTGGAGGCCCACGAAGGAGGCGAAGGCCGGGTCCAAGACGTTCCCTTCCATGAGGACCCCGCCCAGGGGGTTGGGCCGGTCCAGGACCACGAGGGGGATCCCGGCCTTGGCCGCGGCCCGCATGGCCAGGGCCAGGGTCCAGATGAAGGTGTAGTACCGCACCCCGATGTCCTGGAGGTCGAACAGCAGGACGTCCACGTCCTGAAGCGCGGTTTCCACCGGCGACAGGCGGGGGCCGTACAGGCTGTGGACCGTCAGGCCCGTGAAGGGGTCGCGCGTTTCCCTCACCGGGATCTGGTCCTGGAGGGTCCCGGCCAGCCCGTGCTCCGGCGCGAACAGGGCCGTGAGCCGGAGGCCGGGGACGCGGGTCAGCGCCTCCAGCGCGGGCCGCAGGCCGCGCGTGACCGACGCCTGGTGCAGGATGGCGCCCAGCCGCTTGCCGCGCCACTGCCCGCCCCTGGTTCCCAGGAAAACGTCAAGACCGGTTTCGACCACGCCGTTTCGGCTCCTTCGGGTTTTCTTTGACGGCCCTCTGCCGTTGCGCCTCGTAGAGGAGGACGCCCGCGCAAACGGCCACGTTGAGGGACTCCACCGGCGCCAGGAGGGGGATGCGCACGCGGGGGAGGTCGGGCCGGCGTTGTTCCAGGGAGGAGGTCCCCCGCGCTTCCGCGCCCAGGAACAGGGCGGTCCCCGGCCGCCAGTCCCATTCCGTGTGGAGGATGTCTCCCCTGGGGTCCGCCAGGACGCACCGCAACCCCGCTCCGGCCATCTCCTCCGCCATTTCCGCAAAGGGCTTTCCGGTCAGGACCGGCAGGCGGAAGGCGCTGCCCGCGGAGGCGCGGAGCGCCTTGGGACCCAGGGGGTCCGCGCCGCCCGGCGCCTGGAACACGCCGTGGGCGCCCGCCGCCTCCGCGGTCCGCACCACCGCGCCCACGTTGCTGGGGAGCTGAAGGGCGTCCAACGCCACGAAGAGGGGATCGGGCCGCGCCCGCAGCAAGGCCGCGAAATCCCGGGCCGGCCGGTCCGCCAGGAGGATCAGCCCCGGCGGGGTCTCCAGGTCCGACACGAAACCCATGACCTGGTCGTCCAGGACGAAACCGGGGACGCCGAGGTCGCCGAGGCTCCGCAGGAGGGCGGCTCCGGCCGCGGACGTCTCCAGGGAGCGGGCAAAGAAAAATTGCCGGACCGCCGCTCCGCTGGAAAGGGCCTCCTCCGCCAGCTTCAGCCCTTCGATGAAAAGGCGCGACTTGTCCCGTCCGTCCCGGACATCCCGCAGCCGCTGCGCCTCGGGATGCCTGCGCGAGGAAAGGGTCTGGAAAGGGGCCGGGGGTTTCAGACGGGCGGGGGGACCGGCGCCGGCGGGGGCGCGCCGTTTTTCGCCGGGGGAGGCTTTTGCTGGAACTGTTCCCGGTAGATCTTGGCGAAGGCGAGGACCGACGCGATCATGAGCGGGCCCATGAGGATGCCGATGAAGCCGTACACCTGGAGCCCACCCAGGATGCCGAAGAAAAGCAGGAAGACCGGAAGCTTGGCCTGTTCCCCGATCAGGATGGGCCGCAGGAAGTTGTCCGCCAGGCTCACCACCAGGGCGCCCCAGAGGAAGAGCAGGACCCCCTTGACCGCGGCGCCCTTCAGGAAGAAGAGGTAGAGGCTGACCGGCAGCCAGACCGAGGTGGCGCCCACGAAGGGGATCAAGGCCAGGAACGCGGTCGCGAAACCGAGCAGGACGGAAAACCGCACGCCCGCCACGGCGAACCCGATCCCGGCCAAAAGGCCCTGGACCGACGCGGTGATGAACACGCCCCGCACCACGGCGGACAATGTCTTGTTGAGGCGGGCAAGGACCAGGTCTTTGTGGGAACGCTCCATGGGGACCAGGTCCATCACCTTGCGCATGGTCTTGGCGCCGTCCCGGAAGAAGAAGAACAGGGCGAAGGCCGTCACCATGACGTCGAACACCAGGAAGAAGGTGTTCCGGACGACCCGGGTGCCGAAGGCGGAGATTTTCTTGCCGATCTGGTCCAGGTTCTTGAGGAAGATTTCCTGCGGGTCGATCTGCCAGGCGGAGAAGAACCGGTCGAGCTTGTCCCACACCAGCCGCGCCGAGGGCGGCAGGTTGGCGCCCAGGGACCCTTCCGGGTTGTCCTTGAGGGACTGCATCCACTGCTGGGCCCAGGGATAGACCACGGCGGATTCCTTGATGAGCAGCCAGGCCAGCAGGATCACGGGCAGGATCACGATCACGAGGATGAGGACCGTGCTCAGGGCCGCGGCCAGGTTGGCCCGCTCCTTCAGCCTTTTCTGGATGCCGGCGTGGATGGGGGAGAAGATGAGCGCCAGGGTGGTGGCGGCCAGGAGCGGCGTCACGAAGGGCGAGAAGATCCGGCTGAACTGATAGAGCAAATACAGGAAGACGCCGAAGAAGAAAAGGCGGAACAGGAGCTGCCGGTTGGCGCTCAGGAAGTTGGTCGTCTCAGGCATTGACAGGGGGATCCACCCACTTTCCGTGTTGTTTGATGAGGGCGATGAGCTTTTCGTCCGCCAGGTCCGTGGGGATGCCCTTTTCCACGCAGGTCTTGCCCACGTACAGGTTGATCTTTCCCGGCCCGCCGCCCACGTACCCGAAATCCGCGTCCGCCATCTCGCCCGGCCCGTTCACGATGCAGCCCATGATGGCGATTTTGACATTTTTCAAGTGGTTCGTCTTGGATTTGATGCGTTCCGTGGTGCTTTGCAGGTCGAACAGCGTGCGCCCGCAGGAGGGGCAGGACACGTACTCGGTCTTGGTGATGCGCACGCCGGCCCCTTGCAGGATGTTATACGCCAGGGACAGGTCCCGTTCCAGGTCCCGTTCCAGGCCCACCTGGACCGAGTCTCCCAGCCCGTCGCAGAGCAGGGCGCCGAGGAAGGTGGACGCGCGCAGGAGGAAGTCTTCCCCGGAGGCTTCGCCGTCGGACGGCGGGGAAAGCTTGAGGTGGAAGGGGAACCCGCCGTCTTTGACCCGGGCCTGGGACGCCACGTGCCGCCATTCGTGGATCAGCCGCGAGGGGTCGCTCCCGGAGAGGGAAAGCACCACGCGGGGCGTTTCGGCGGAGGCCCCCTGCGCCGCGGCGAGAAGGGCTTCGGCGCTTTCGGCCTCCAGCCACAGGGCTTTGTTTTCGGCGCGGGATCTTTGCCCCGCGGCGCGGAGCGCGTTTTCCCGGGAGGCCTGGGGGCCGTTCCGGAAACCGGCGGGGACCGTCAGGCAGACCGCGTCGGCCCAGGACCAGAGGGCGTCGTGCAAGTCCCAGGGCCCCGCGACCCGGGCCAGGTACGCCAGCCGCCCGGTGTGGGGCCGGAGCGCTTCCCGGAAGTCCCGGAAGGCCTCGCCGTCCCGCGGCGCGCGCACGTCCCACGCCAGGATTTCCGGCGGGATGTTCTGGGAGGACTTGAGCTGTTTTTCCAGGACCGCGAGGAGCCGGTCCGGCGAAAGGCCCAGGCGGGAAACGTCGTTGACCACCCGCACCGTCTGCTCCCCGCCCAGGCGGATGGGGCCGACGGCCGTTTCCCGGGTCGCGCGGCGGGCGTAGTGGTAGAAGTTCTCGGTGTGTTGAAGGGCGGTTCCGAGTTCCGAGTCCCGAGTTCTAGATCCGTCCCGGTTTGGACTTTGACTCGGAACATGGAACGTAGAACGTGGAACGCTCTTCGCGTTGAACCGCTCCGCCAAACGTTTCGCCACGGGGATCTCGAACTCCGGCTCCTCCGTGAGGGAGACCCGGATGGTGTCCCCGATGCCGTCCTCCAGCAGGCTCCCGATGCCGATGGCGGACTTGATGCGGCCGTCCTCTCCGTCGCCTGCCTCGGTCACGCCCAAATGGAAAGGATAGTCCATGTTCTCCCGGGCCATGCGCGCCGCCAGGAGCCGGTACGCCGCGATCATGACCTTGGGGTTGGAGGCCTTCATGGACAGGATGACGTCGCGGTACCCGTTCTTTTCGCAGATCCGCACGAACTCCAGGGCCGACTCCACCATGCCCTCCGGCGTGTCGCCGTACCGGTTCATGATGCGGTCGGACAGGGAGCCGTGGTTGGTGCCGATGCGGAGAGCCCGTCCCAGGCGCTTCAGCTTGAGCACGAGCGGGGTGAAGCGCTCTTCGATCTTTTCCAACTCCTCGTCGTACTCCCGGTCCGTGTACTCCTTGACCTTGAAGGACTTGGCGTCCGCGAAGTTGCCCGGGTTGACGCGGACTTTCTCCACGTGCTCGGCCGCCTCCAGGGCGGCCTCGGGCCGGAAATGGATGTCCGCCACCAACGGGACCCGGATCCCCTGGGCCAGGAGGCCCGCCCGGATGTTCTTGAGGTTCCTGGCGTCCAGCTCCGTGGGCGCGGTGATGCGCACGATCTCGCACCCGGCCCGGACCAGGCGGACGGCCTGGGCCACGGTGGCCTCGGTGTCGGAGGTCCGCGTGGTGGTCATGGATTGGAGCCGCAAGGGGTTGTCGCCGCCCACGGCCACGTCGCCCACCATGACCACGCGGGTCCGGCGGCGCTTGTACGCGAAGAGGCTTTCGCAGAAGGGCAGGCGTTCCTGTGGGAGCGGAGGGGAAACGGGGTTCATATCTTCAAATTATAGCATTTTGCCGGGAAAGCCTCGACGGGCGGACGTCCGGCGCTCTCACCACACCTCGTCCAGGAATTCCAAAGACCGCTGGCACCATTTTTCCACGAAGAGCCGCCGGTTTTTCTCCCGCAGGGCGTCGTGGTCGCGCCCCGCGTACCCCTTGCCGCCGTGGTGGTGCACGAAGACGTCCTCCACCAGGAGCAGGCGGTACCCCGCCTGCCGGAACCGCAGGCACCAGTCGTGGTCCTCGTACCCCCCGGGGCCGAACCGTTCGTCCAGGAGGCCGACGGTTTCCTGGGCCTCGCGCGTGGTCGCCAGGCAGAAGCCGTCCAGCCGGGGGACCTCCAAGCGGCCGCCTTGCCGTCGTTTGGCCCATTGTTCGGCGAAGGCGTCCAGGCCTTTGACGGACTTGTAGGTCGCCGGCACGCGCTGGGGCCCGGCCGCAGCGTTGGTGTACGGGCCCGCCAATCCCACGGTGGGATCCCGTTTGAGCCGGCGGATCAGCCGCTCCAGCCAGCCGGGCGTGACCAGGGTGTCGGCGTTGAGCAGCACCCGGTACCGGCCGCGGGCCGCCTTGAGCCCCAGGTTGCAGCCGCCCGAGAAGAAGAGGTTCTTGGGGCTCCGGATCAGTTTGATCCCCGTCTCTTTTTCCAGAAAAGCGTCGGAGCCGTCCGTGGTGTGGTTGTCCACCACGATGATTTCGTGGGGACCGGGGGTGTGCTTTCGGACGCTGGCCAGGCAGTTTTTCAGATATTGGCCGTCGTTGTGGGTGAGGAGGATCAGGCTGGCCAGGTCTTCGGCCCCGCCGTACGAGGAAAGGCGGCGGACTTCCTCGGCCGCCGACCGAAGCCGTTGTTCGGCCCATTCGCGCAAAAAATCCGGCCGGTCGCGGAAACGGGGCAAGACCTCCACCGCCAGGCCGCCGTCCAGGCGGGACAGGACCCATTCTTTGTCCGCCGGGGTCGTGGTCCAGATTCCGTCGCACTGTTTCAGGAGTTGGGCCCACCGCTGTTTGGCTTTCAACCCCTCCGCGCCCCGTGGAAGGCCGCGCAGCCGGTCCAGATCAGGAAAGAGGCAGAGGAAGGTCTGGTCCGCGCCGGCGATGTGCCGCAGGGGCTGGAAATGGCGCTCCATGGCCGGGGCGTCCAGGAACAGCACCGCCTCCAGCGGCTGGACGGTGAACAGGGATTTGACCCGGTCCGGGAAACCGGCGCCGTCTCCGGGGGAAGAGGGAAGGAAAGCGGTCCCGGCGGAGGCCCATTCTTTTTGCCGTTCTTGGGGCAGCGGGACGTCCGCCGCCAGGGTGAGGTCCCAACGGGCCGAGAGGGCGCGGAGGAAGGACGCCAGCGGGAAACGGGATGGTTTTGCTCCGGAGGAGACCAGGAGCAGGCGGGGGCGGGGCATGTCAGGCGGCGGCCCGTCCGGGGGCGACACGCCGCGGAAGAACGGCTATTCCTCGGCGGCCAGGAAGCGTTCCGCCTGGAGCGCCGCCATGCACCCCATGCCCGCGGCGGTGATGGCCTGGCGGTACACGTGGTCCACGCAGTCGCCGGCCGCGAAGACGCCCGGCACGTTGGTGCGGGTGTGGCCGTCGGTCTTGACGTATCCTTCCTTCTCCAGCTCGATCTGTCCTTTGAACACGGCGGTGTTGGGCTCGTGCCCGATGGCCAGGAACAGACCGTTGGCCGGGATCTGCTCGACTTGGCCGGTCTGCACGTTCTTGACCTTGACGGCCTCCAGGAGGGCGTTCCCCACGGTGTCTTCGAGCACGTAGGGCGTCTTCCAGGAAATCTTGGGGTTCTTGCGGGCCCGCTCCAGCATGATCTTGGAGGCGCGGAACTCCGGCCGCCGGTGGATGAGCGTGACGGAGGAGCCGAAGCGCGTCAGATACAGCGACTCCTCCATGGCCGTGTCCCCGCCGCCGATCACGGCGATGGGCTTGTTGCGGAAGATGGGCAGGGAGCCGTCGCAGGTGGCGCAGGCCGAGACGCCCTTGTTCCAGAAGCGGTTCTCCGCGTCGGTCTTCAGCCGCCGGGCCGTGGCGCCGGTGGCGATGATCACGGTCTTGGCGCGGTACTCGGCCTCGTCGGTCCAGACCGTGAAGGGCCTTTTGGAGAAGTCCACGCGTTCCACGTCCTTGTCCAGGACCTCGGCGCCGAAGCGGACCGCCTGCTCGCGGATCCGCGTCATGAGCTCCGGCCCCTGGATGCCCTCCGGGAAGCCGGGGAAGTTCTCCACCTCCGTGGTGGTCATGAGCTGGCCGCCGGACTGGCCGCCCTTGATGAAGCCGCCCAGCACCAGGGGTTTGAGGTTGGCGCGGGCGTTGTACAGCGCCGCCGTGTACCCGGCGGGGCCTGAGCCGATGATGAGCACGTTACGGATTTCCATAAAGGGTCACACCGCCTTTTCCGTTTCGATCAGCGTCTGCGCCGAAGGGTCGGCCAGTTGATGGGCCTCTTCCAGGTGCGCCACGTCGTTGAACCCGGCCAGCTTCCAGAGGACGCGGCCCTGGCCGTCGGCGGCTTCCTCCCGCACCAGCCGGTGCAGGGAGGCGTTGGCCGCCACCCATTGACGCCATTGGAGGGCCGGCAGGCCCAGCGCCGCCAGGACGGCCGCCTTGCAGGGGCCCCCGTGGGTGAAAAGGGCCACGGTGCGGCCCGCGTGGCGCGCCGCGATCCGCTCCACTTCCTGAAACACCCGCGACTGCATTTGGTTCCAGGTTTCCCCGCCCGCCACCGTGAAACGGACGGAGTCCTCAAAAAACCGCCGGGCCTCTTCGGGGAAAAGCCGCTCGATCTCGGTCCAAAGCAGCCCTTCCCAGCTTCCGAAGTTCCGCTCGCGCAGCGCGGGGGACAGGGTCAGGGGGACGCCGCGGCCCTCCAAGGCGATCTCCGCGGTGCGGCGGGCCCGCAGGGAATCGCTGGCGTAGGCCGCCGCCAGGGGGACCTCCCCGAGCCGCCGCCCCAGCAGGCGGGCCTGCTCTTCCCCCAGGGCGGAGAGGGGGACGTCTTTTTGTCCCTGGATGCGTTGTTCCCGGTTCCAGGCGGTTTCGCCGTGGCGGATGAGCAGGATGTGGGTCGGCATGTTTTTTGGCTCTTCCGCCGACCGGGCGTTAGTAGGATTTTTTGCTCTGGGACAGGTACCGCAGGACGTCCTTGATGAGGAGGATGCTGACCGGCGTGCCGTCCCGCCTGAGCACGGGCACGTGCCGGTATCCCCCCATGGACATCTTGTTCACGGCGAAGGCGATGGGATCTTCGGGCCGGACATAGCCCGGGTTCTTGGTCATGACCTGTTCCACGGACACTTTCGACAGGTCCTTGTGGAGGCCCGCCACCCGCAGGAGGATGTCCCGGTTGCTCAGGATCCCCACGAGTTTTTTCTTGTCGTACACCAGCACGCAGTTCTTTTTGAATTTTTGGAAAATTCCGAGAACTTTTTCCACGGTGTCGGAGGGGCTGCAGACGAGGAGGTCCAGCCCGGTGAGGAGCTCGGACACGGGCCGGCCCAGGAGGGCGCCCGTCGCGTCGTCATCGGGGCGGGGCGCCTCGCGCTGCATCAGGGAGTGGAGGCATTGCCGGCACCGGTCCTCGGTGTCGGGGTTGTCGAAGCCGCAGGCGGAGCACTTGATGACGCCGCGCATGGCTATTCCTTCACCGTCCAGGTGTCCGCCGTGTAAAGGAGGTCCTTGAGGGTGCCCTTCCCCTTTTTCTGGACCGCTTCCTGGATCTGCCTGTCCAGGAGCTGGTCATAGGAGGGCCGCTCGATGCAGCGGAACACGCCGAAGGGCACGGGGAACTCCGGGTACGTCAGCTGGGTCAAAAAGTACGCGTGGTGGGGCCGCGGGTCCGTTTCGTCGTGCAGGAGGAGCCCCGGGATGTCGGCGCCGGGGGAATAGTCCGCGATCTCCGGGTGCAGCCCTTTGAGCCGGATGGCCTTGTTTTTGTTCTTGCCGAAGACCAGGGGCTTGCCGTGCTCCAGGTACACCATCCGGTCCTCGCGGGTGTCGCGGCCCGTGATGGGCGTGAAGGTCTTGTCGTTGAAGATGATGCAGTTCTGATAGATCTCCACGAAGGAGATGCCCTTGTGCCGCATGGCCCTTTCCAAGATCTTGCCCATGTGGCGGGGGTCGTTGTCCAGGGTGCGGGCGATGAAGGTCGCCTCCGACGCGATGGCGACGCAGAGGGCGTTGATGGGCTGGTCGATGGTGCCGTAGGGCGAGGACTTGGTCACCTTGCCCAGCGGCGAGGTGGGGGAATACTGGCCCTTGGTCAGCCCGTAGATCTGGTTGTTCACGAGCAGGATGTTGAAGTTCAGGTTGCGGCGCATGGCGTGGATCAGGTGGTTGCCGCCGATGGACAGGCCGTCCCCGTCCCCGGTGATGACCCAGATGGACAGGTCCGGGTTCACGCAGCGCAGGCCCGTGGCGATGGTGGGCGCCCGGCCGTGGATGGTGTGGAAGCCGTAGGTGTTCATGTAGTAGGGAAACCGGCTGGAGCACCCGATGCCCGAAACGAACACGTATTTTTCCCGCGGCAGGTCGAACTTCGCCAGGGTCTGCTGCATCGCCCCCAGGATGGAATAGTCCCCGCACCCCGGGCACCAGCGCACCTCCTGGTCCGAGACGAAGTCGCTCTTGGTGTACTGGGGGCGCGCGTCGGGCGCGGCCAGGTCGTTGGGGGTCATAGCAGGCTCCGGATCTTTTCCTTGATTTCCGCCACCTGGAAGGGGATCCCCCGCACCCGGTTGTACCCGGTGGCCTTCACGCCCGGGAACTGGTTGCGCAGGAGCATGAGCAGGTGGCCGGAGTTGAGCTCCGGCACGAGCACGGTTTCAAAGCGGCGGAGCACGTCCCCCAGGTTCCTGGGGAAGGGGTTCAAATGGTTGAGGTGGGCCTGGGAAACGGTCTTGCCCTCGTCCGTCAGTTCGGAGACGGCCTGGTAGATGGTGCCGAAGGGGCTGCCCCAGCCCAGGACCAGGAGCTTGCCGGACTGGGGGCCGCGCACGGAGAGCTCCGGGATGTCGTTGGCGATGCGGCGGATCTTCTCGGCCCGCAGCCCGATCATCTTTTCGTGGTTCAGAGGGTCGTAGCTGACGCCGCCGGTCTGGTCCGCCTTGGAGAGGCCGCCGATGCGGTGCTGAAGGCCCGGGGTCCCCGGCTTGGCCCAGGGGCGGGCCAGGGTCTGGGGGTCCCGCGCGTAGGGCAGGAACTTGCCTTCCCCGGCCTGCGGGTGGGTCACCGGAATTTTGGGCAGCTCGTCCAGGTTCGGCAGCTTCCAGGGCTCGGCCGCGTTGCCGATGTGGGACTCGGACAAAAAGACCACCGGCGTCATGTATGTGAGGGCGATGCGCACCGCCTCGATGATCATGTCGAAGCAATCCGCGGGCGTCTTGGGCGCCACCACCGCGATGGGGGATTCGCCGTTGCGTCCGAACAGGGCCTGCAGGAGGTCCGTCTGCTCCGTCTTGGTGGGCATGCCCGTGCTGGGGCCGGAGCGCTGGACGTCGATGACCACCAGGGGCAGCTCCGTCATCACGGCCAGGTTGATGGCCTCGGACTTCAGGCAGAGGCCGGGGCCGGACGTGCCCGTGACCCCCAGCTCGCCCCCGAAAGACGCGCCGATGGCCGCGCCCACGGCCGCGATCTCGTCCTCCGCCTGGAAGGTCTTGACGCCGAACTCCTTGTGCATGGACAGTCCTTCCAGGATGGAGCTGGCCGGGGTGATGGGGTAGGAGCCGTAAAAGAGGGTCTTGCCCGCGAGCTGGGCCGCGGTGATCAGGCCCAGGTACGTGGCCTCATTGCCCGAAATCTTTCGGTACGTGCCCGGCTCCAGGCGGGTCTTCTTCACCTGGTACTGGGTGGGCAGGAGCTCGGTGATGTCCGCGTGGTTGTACCCGGCCTTGAGCGCCGCGATGTTGGCGGCCACGATCTCCGGGCGCTTGGCGAATTTTTTCTGGATCCAGTCGATGGTGTGGTCCAGGCTGCGGTCGTACAGCCAGAACATCATGCCCAGGGCGAAAAAGTTTTTGCAGCGGTCCACCTCCGAGCCTTTCAGCGGGTGGTCCTTCAGGGCGTTCTTGGTGAGCTCGGAGAGGGGCACGCTCACGACCTTGTAATCGGTCAGCGTGCCGTCTTTCAGGGGGTTGACGGTCCAGGCGGCCTTGTGCAGGGATTCTTCGTCGAAGGCGCTTTCATTCAGGATGATGAGCCCGCCCTTTTTGGTGTTCTTGAGGTTCACCTTGAGGGCCGCGGGGTTCATGGCGACGAGGACGTCCGCGGTGTCGCCGGGGGTGAAGATGACGGTGTCGGAAAACTGGATCTGGAAGCTGCTCACGCCGGGCAGGGTGCCGGCCGGCGCCCGGATCTCGGCCGGGAACTCCGGCAGGGTGGCGAAGTCATTGCCCATGATGGCGGTGGTGTCCGTGAACTGGTCGCCGGTGAGCTGCATGCCGTCGCCCGAGTCGCCGGCGAAACGGACCGTGACGGAGCTGGCGGTGAGCTTGTTCTTGGTCTTGGCGGGGGTGGACATGTCCCTTTCAGCCCCCTTCCGGCGTCCGCATCACTTGGTGGGGGTTGGGCGGCAGGTTGTACACCTCGGCCGGGTGGAACTCGGCCAGAAACCGGATCAGGGTGCGGACGCTCAAGACCCCGGTGAGCTCTTTTTGGCCGTTCACCAGGGGGATGTGGTAGCAGTTGTGCTCCGCCATGACGTCCACGGCGCGGCCCACCGTGTCCTCGGGCTTGAGCACCGCCGGGTCCTTGGTCATGAAGTCACGGATGGGCCTCTTCCAGTCCACGTCCTGGCCCAGGATCTTCTGGATCACGTCCGTTTCCGTGAACATGCCGACGACCTTCTTGCCCTCGGCCACCACGATGTACGCGGACTGGTTCTCCCGCATGAATTCCACGGCCCGCTCCACCGAGATGTCCGGCGGGGCCTGGATCAAGCGGGGGTTGATGACCTCCGAGATCTTTTTTTCTTTGAGCAGTCGTTCCATTGTTTTTGGGACGGGCGTTCGGGAAGGCGCGAAAACGCCCTTCCATTTATGATAACTTATTCGAGGCCGCTTGTCGACAAGGGGGAGGATGTCCCCGGAAAAGGAGGATGCGTGGATCGATTTCTGAGCCGCTCCTTGCTGGCGATCGCGGGGGCGGGCCTGGCCTGCCTCGCCGCCGAGGGGTTTGCCCGCCGGTCTTGGCCCCAGTTCCGGCTGGAGCGCATTACCGCCGCTTTTGAGCTGGGCGGCTGGGAAATGTCGCCGCAAAGATTCCGCCCGTCTGGGGATCTGGGATGGGAGCGGACCGCCCAGGGGGACGAGCGCCTCAAAGCCGACGGATTTCGCTCGTCCCACATCCGGTTTTCGGACAAGGCCCACCGGATTTTGTTCATCGGCGATTCCTTGACGGACGACATGCTGCGGTTTTGTTTCGGGGAAGCGGCCGAACGGCGACTGGGCCGGGCTTGGGGCCGGCCGGTGGAGATTTGGGACTTTGCCGGGGGAGGCTATAACATTGACCAGTATGAGCGGATCCTCAGGCTCAAATGCCGGGATTTTAAGTTCGACACGCTCGTCGTCATTTTTTGCTTGAACGACGTCTATTCGGACGTGCCGGTGGTCATTCAGAAGGATGGGCGGCTCCTCATGATGAAAGACGCCGAGGTGGCCAGGGAATTGGTTTTTCATCCGGTTTTGTTCCGCTGGTCCCACCTGTACCGGACGGTTTTCCTGCAGGAAAATTGGCGCCGGCTTCGGGCGCAGGAACGGGAAGGGGACTTGTCCGAAGAAGAGGCTTTTTACCGGGTCTTTGGGTCCATCGTCCGGTGGACCCGGGAGCGCAACGTGAAGCTTTTCTGCGTGCTTTTTCCCTATTTCAATGCGCCGGCGGAATTCGCGGAGGAGGAAGAAAGAGGCCGCAAGGGCATCACGAAGGCTCTGGAGGCCCACCAAGTCCCTTACCTGCGGCTGGAGGATTGCCTGCCCGCGGATTACGGAAGTCTTTATCACAACGAGGAAAGGGCGGAAGATTTCATTCATCCCAACGAAGAAGGCTATCGAAAAGCGGCGGACTGCATCCTGGGTTTTCTGGAAAATCGCCTGCGGCCCTGAGCGGGATATTTCTTTACGCGCCGAAAAATTATAGATTGGACTTGTTTTTGCGGGCTTTTTTGAGCCTCTGACGCCTTCCTATATATAAAGGACGAATGGCATGAAACTTCACGAATATCAGGCCAAAGGCCGCTTGGCGGCGATCGGGTTGCCGGTTCTGGCGGGACAGGTGGTGGAAAAACCCGCCCAGGTGAAGGCCGCCCTGCGCCGTCTGGGCCGGGGCCCCTGGGTCCTGAAGGCCCAGGTCCACACGGGCGGCCGCGGCAAGGCCGGCGGCGTCAAGCCGGCCAAGACGCCGGCGGAGGCGGTTCGTCTGGCCCAGGACATGTTGGGCATGCGTCTGGTGACCCACCAGACCGGCCCGCAGGGGCTCCTGGTGCGCCGATTGCTCGTGGAGCCGGCGGTCAAGGCGGAACGGGAGCTGTACGCGGCCGTGACCCTGAACCGCCGGTCGGCCCAGCCTGTGCTCATGGTGTCCGGCGAGGGCGGGGTGGACATCGAGACGCTGGCCGCCACCGCGCCCGAAAAAATTTTCCGGGTCGGCATGGACCCTTTGCGGGGGCTGGAGGGATACCAGGCCCGGGAGGCGGCCTTTTTCGCGGGGCTGGGCGGCGAACTCCTGGGGCCGGCGGTCCGGTTCTTCCAGGGCTTGGCGCGGATGTTCCTGAGCCTGGACGCGGGATTGGTGGAGGTGAACCCCCTGGCCGTGGTCCGCCGGGGAAAAAAGCTTTCCCTCCTGGCCATGGACGCCAAGGTGGTGCTGGACGACAACGGCGCCTTCCGGCACGCCGATGTTTTCAAGGAGGAAGACCAGTCCGACCTGACCGCGGCGGAGCGCCGGGCCCGGAAGGTGGGCATCTCCTACATCCGGCTGGACGGCAACATCGGCTGCATGGTGAACGGCGCGGGGCTGGCCATGGCCACCATGGACCTCATCAAGCTGCACGGCGGGGAGCCGGCGAACTTTTTGGACGTGGGCGGCGGGGCCAGCGTGGAGCAGGTGACCGAGGCCTTCAAGATCCTTTTGTCGGACAGGAAGGTGAAGGTGGTGTTCGTCAACATCTTCGGCGGCATCATGAAGTGCGACGTCATCGCCCAGGGCATCCTGCAGGCGGTCAAGGCCGTGGGGTTGAGCCTGCCTTTGGTGGTGCGGCTGGAAGGGAACCGGGTGGAGGAGGGCCGGCGCATCCTGGCCGAGTCCAAGCTGGACATCGTGTCCGCCTCGGACCTGACGGACGGCGCCAAAAAGGCGGTGGAGCTGGCCGAAGGCGGCGGACGGTGAGCTTCCGGTTCGGAGGGAGAGGGCTTTCATGAGCATCCTGGTCGACCACGACACCAAGGTCATCGTGCAGGGCATCACGGGCGCGGCGGGGTCCTTCCACGCCAAGGGGTGCCGGGACTACGGCACCCGGGTGGTGGGCGGGGTCACGCCGGGCAAGGGCGGGGGGAACGTGGACGGCATCCCCGTTTTCAACACCGTGCGCGAGGCGGTGAACGCCACCGGCGCCACGGCCAGCATGATCTTCGTGCCGCCGCCCTTCGCGGCCGACGCCATCCTGGAGGCGGCGGACGCGGGGATCTCCCTCGTCGTCTGCATCACCGAGGGCATCCCGGTCCTGGACATGGCCCGGGTCAAGGCCCAGCTGAAGGGGAGCGCCGTGCGCCTCATCGGCCCCAACGGCCCGGGGATCATCACGCCGGGAAGCCCCCACCCCCCGGTGCCTGGTGGCGGTTGCAAGATCGGCATCATGCCGGGGTACATCCACAAGCCGGGCCCCATCGGCGTGGTGTCCCGGTCCGGCACCCTGACGTACGAAGCGGTGTGGCAGCTGACCCAGCGGGGGCTGGGCCAGTCCACGGTGGTGGGCATCGGCGGCGACCCGGTGCAGGGGATGAATTTCGTGGACGTTCTGGAGCTTTTTCAAAAGGACCCGGCCACCGAGGCGGTGCTCATGATCGGGGAGATCGGCGGCACGGCCGAGGAGGAGGCCGCCCGGTTCTTCAAGGCCAAGATGAGCAAGCCCCTCTTCGCTTTCGTGGCGGGCCGTACCGCCCCGCCGGGGCGGCGCATGGGGCACGCGGGCGCCATCGTGGACGCCCCGCCGCCGTCGGGCCGGGACGGGGCCGGCGCGGTCCGGTCCGCGTCCCACGGCACCGCGGACGAGAAACGGGCCGCCCTGGAGGCGGCCGGGGTGGTCGTGGTGGACTCCCCCGCGGACATGGGCGATGTCATCAGCAAGGCGTTGCAAGCGACAGGTGGCAAGTGGCAAGCGATAAAATGAACCATTTAAACTGTTTTGGCCTGACACCTGACACCTGTCACCTGCCACCGATTCCATGATCTCCTTCGGTCGTGGAATTTGCGGCAATTACGCGGAGGCCAGCGCCCGGGAGTGGCTGGAGACCAACGGCCGGGGCGGGTACGCCATGGGCACGGTGGCGGGCGGGAACACGCGCCGGTACCACTCCCTCCTGACCCTGCCTTTGCGCCCGCCCGTGGAGCGGTTCCAGTGGGTGAACCGCCTGGAGGAGTCCCTCTTCGTCAACGGCGCGCGTCACGGCATTTCCTGCCAGGCCTATCCGGGCACGGTCCATCCGCCGGGCTTCAAGAATTTGGAACGGTTCCGTCTGGACCCTTTTCCCGTCTGGACCTACGCCGTCTCGGACGTGCGCGTGGAAAAGTCCTTCTTCCTCCGGTACGGGGAGGACACCGCGGTCGTGATGTACCGCCATTTGTCCGGGCCGGAGGTGGTGCTGGAGAGCCGGCCCCTCCTCACGTGCCGGAGCCATCACGGCCTTTCCAAAGAGGACAAGCGTTTCCTGGACCAGTTGGAAACCTCGCCCCACCGGGTCAAGGCGGTCCTGGCCGGCGGCGCGGCGCTGTTCCTCTGCTCGCAGGAGGGCGTGTTCACCCAGGACAGTTTTTGGTACCTCAACCAGGACTACGCCTGGGAGGCGAAGCGCGGCCTGGACTCCCGGGAGGACGCCTTCAGCCCCGGCGTGTTCCGTTTCGACCTTCGGCCGGGCCAGACCGCGGCCTTGGTCTTTTCGACCCAGGAGAGGAATTCGAGCGAGGCGCTGGAATGGAGCCGGCAGGAGGGGCTCCTCCGCCGCCAGTTGGTGGAGCGCTCCATCGTGCGCGGGCCCCTGGCCGACGGCCTGGTGCGGGCCGCGGACCAGTTCATCGTGGCGCGGGAAGGCGGTTCCAGCGTGATGGCGGGGTATCCCTGGTTCGAGGACTGGAGCCGCGACGCCATGATCTCCCTGCCGGGGCTTTGCCTGGCCACGGGCCGCGCCCAGGAGGCGCGGGAAATTTTGGAGACCTTCTCCCGACATCTGCACAAGGGGCTGTTGCCCGTCCGGTTCCCTGACGCCAGCCCCGCCCTGGAGTACAACGCGGTGGACGCGCCCCTTTGGTTCGTGTGGGCGGTCCAGAACTATTTGAAGGCCACCCAGGACCAGGACCAGGTGCGCCGCTGGCTGCCGGCCCTGCGGGACATCGTGGACTCTTTCCAACACGGGACCCTGCGGGGCATCCATATGGACCAGGACGGCCTCATCGTGGCCGCCGATCCGCCCCAGGCCCTGACCTGGATGGACGCCCGCGTGGACGGCGCGGCCGTGACGCCCCGCACGGGAAAACCGGTGGAGGTCCAGGCCCTGTGGTACAACGCCCTCCAGTTCCTGGCGGAGCTGGAGCTGAAGTTCAACGAGCCGTCCCGGGGCTACGAGAAGCTGGCGTCCATCGCCCGCCGCAGCTTCAACGACAAGTTTTGGAACGAGCCCGCCCGGTACCTCTTCGACCGACTGGAGGGCCGGGACCGGGACCCCGCCATCCGCCCCAACGCCCTTTTCGCCATCAGCCTGCCGTACGAGATCCTGGAGGGCAAGAACTTCAGGCCCGTGGTGGACACGGCCTGGAGGGAACTGTACACCAGCTACGGACTCAGGACCCTCTCCGCGCAGGACCCGGCGTACCAGGGGCGGTACGGCGGGCCGCCGTCCGTTCGGGACGGCGCGTACCATCAAGGCACGGTGTGGCCCTGGCTCCTGGGCGCCTTCCTGACCTCCTTCGTCAAGGCGTACGGATCTTCGGAGGAAACCAAGGCCCGGCTCCAGGATTTCCTCCAGCCTTTCGTGGACCACATGGCCGAGGCGGGGCTGGGCAGCGTCTCCGAATTCCTGGAGGGGGACGCCCCCCACGCGGCCCAGGGGTGCCCGGCCCAGGCCTGGAGCGTGGCTGAGATCCTCCGGGTCCTGTGGGAAGAGAGCCTTGTGGTCTAGAACCGGTTTCGGCGGCCAAGCCGGCCGGGAACGCGGCCGATGAATTTCAGGAGGCGGGTTTTCCTGACGTTGTGTCTTTTGGGGACGGCCGGGCCCGTGAGCGCCCTTCCCGCGTTTCGGCGTTTGTACGAATCCCGGGCGGGATACGCGCCCAATTGCACCCTGTGCCACAAACCCGGGGCCAGGCGGCTGACCCCCTATGCCCGGGAATTCCTGCGTTTGGGCCGCGACGCCGACGCGGTGAACGCGCTGGAGGTCATGGACCCCGACCGGGACGGTTTCTCGTCCAAGATCGAAAGGGAGTCGCGCTCCAACCCCGGCGATCCCCGTTCCACCCCGGACCATCCCGGGGACTGGCTTTCCACCCCCCCCGCCCCGCCCGACTTTTCCCCCGCGTTCCACAAAATTTTCGGACCGGGGGTCGTCTATGAGACGACGGAGGGGCGGCTTTCGTCCGCGCAGGTGGAGAAGGCCGAACGGTTCCTGGACAAGAAACTGCGGGACGAGGACCTCTCTCCCACCCTCTTCCTGGTCCGGAAGGCCGCGGGGGGCGGGACCCCGGACATCCCAAGACCCTCCGCCCGGGCCTCTCCCCCGGAAAGCGCGCCGGGAGAAAAACCCTTGGCCGGATACGCCGGGTACGCCTATTTTGGAGACAAAGAAGGCCTGACCGTTTTCCTGGTGGGGGTGAACACGGATTTTGTGCTGCAGGGGGTGTGGCCTTTGCGCGTGCGGGGCGACCAGCGCCTGGCCAAGCGGGACTATGTGGAACAATTCCGGGGCAGGACCCACGCCACCCTCCAGGGGGTGTCGCCGCCCAAGGGCGCGGAGGAGGAGAACGCCCGGCTCCTGACCGCGGTGCGCCGTTCCCTGAAGCTCATGGAGCTGTCCGCGCCCGCCCGCTAGCGGGCGGGCGCCAAGGTCCCATGGAGGACGTCGCGGCGGTCGGATGGGGGGCGGCCTTTCTGGCCGGTCTGTTGAGTTTTTTGAGCCCCTGTGTGCTTCCTCTGGCCCCCGTTTTCATCGCCTATGTCACGGGCGTTTCCTTGGATGTTCCGGCCGGGGGCGAGGTGAACGGTTCGCGCCGGGCGGTCCTGTCCACGCCCTATCTGCTGCATGTCTTGGCCTTTGTGTCCGGCTTTTCGGCGGTGTTTGTGGTTTTGGGCGCCAGCGCCACGGCCCTGGGGCGCGCCTTGTTCGCCCATCAGGAGTGGTTCGCGCGGGCGGGAGGGGTTTTGACCATTTTCCTGGGGCTTTTGCTGGCCGGCGTCCTGCGCGTGGATGTCCTTCAAAGAGACTTCCGCGTGCATCTCCGTCGGAAGCCCGGGGGGTGGGCGGGGTCCTTTGCCGTGGGATGCGCCTTCGGGTTCGGCTGGACCCCCTGCGTGGGTCCCATCCTGGGTTCCATCCTCCTGCTGGCCAGCGGTCTGGAGTCCCTCGGGCAGGGGGTTTTGCTGCTGTCCGTTTATGCCGCGGGGCTGGCCGTCCCCTTTGTGGCGGGCGCCCTGTTCCTCGACCGGTTCCTGTCCCTCTTCCGGAAAGCGCGGGGTTTTCTGGGATGGACGGAAAAGGCCGCGGGGGCCTTTCTCGTCTTGATGGGGATCCTCCTCGCCACCGGCGGGTTCTCCCGTTTGACGGGCTGGACCCTGCTGGCCTTTGAACCGTGGGTGGAGCGGTTGGTTGAATGGGGGATATGACGGGACGCCAGGCGGTCGCGGGGTCCGTCCATGAAAAGATGAGAAGACGTACGGGAGGGATGATGGCCGAGAGCCGCCTCCGCCGCGGGCGGGAGACGGGATGGTTTTGTTTTGCCGGCCGCGCCATCCCGGCGGGCCTTCTCTTTTGGGGATGTTTCCTCGCCGTCGGTCCTTTGGCCGCGGAAGACCCGGATTCCCTTTCCCCCACGGTTTCCCCGGTTTCCATTGACGTCTTGGAGCCCCTCCCCTCCCCGCCCGCCCCTTCCCATCTGGTGGCCGCGCCTCTCTTGGATGTGCGACGGGAGCCGCGTCCGGCGGCGGACACCGCGGCCCTGAAAAGCCCCTATGACCTGGACCCCTTTCAGGAAACGCAGGTCCTGTTCGGGGAGGAGGTCCGGGTCCTGGAGGAGCAGGGCGCCTGGGCCCGGATCGAGGCCCTGGAGCAGCCGGAATTTTCCCACGCCCAAAAATGGGAGGGCTATCCGGGATGGGTGCTCAGGCATTTCCTCCGTCCCAAGCCCGCGGATTTCAAGCCCACGGCCGTGGTCTGTGTGCGGTACGCCCGGCTGTACGCGCAGGGTCCCAAGAAGGGCCCCTTCCTGGAGGTCCCTTTGGGGGCCCGGCTCGCGGCGGAGCCGCCTGAGGGCCCCTGGGCCCGGGTGCTTCGTCCCGACGGCACGGAGGGGTGGGTCGCGGAGAAGGACGTGGCGCGTCTCGCGGACCTGCCCCGGGAGGAGGGGGCGCTCCGCCAGTCCATCCTGCGCGCGGCCCGCCTCTTCTTAAAGGACCCCTACTATTGGGGCGGCCGCTGTCCCCACCGCAAGGACGCCGCCGACGCGCCCACGGGCGTGGACTGCTCCGGCTTGGTGAACCTGTCTTACCGCGTCAACGGCCTGGACGTGCCGCGGGACGCCCACGAACAGTATCTGAAATCCCGCCCGGTGTTCTTGTCCGACATGAAGCCCGCGGACCTGATTTTCCTGGCGCCCCTGGACGATCCCAACCGGGTGGTGCACGTGATGTTGTTCGTGGAAGGGGACCGGGTTCTGGAGGCGGTCCATGAGTTCAACGTGGTCCGCGAAACCACCGTGAAGAACAAGCTGGGCAAGCCCCTCAAGGACATCGCCCCCCTGGAGGCGGTGCAGAACCGATACGTGTACCTGGGCCGGCTTGTTCCCGAGACGGAAAAGCCGGCCGAGCTGTTTCAGCCGCAAGCCCCCGCCTCTGGCCAATAAATTCCGCCTTTCCTCCCTGGACGTTTTCCCGGTCCGCTGGCCCCTCCGGCGGGTTTTCGTCACTTCCCTGGGCGCCAAGTCCCACACGGACAACCTGGTGGTCCGCGTCCGGCTGTCCGGCGGCGCGGCCGGGTACGGGGAGGCGTCCTCCTCCCTGGCCATGGCTTTTCAGACCGCGCCCAAGATGGCGGCCGCGCTCCGGCGCCTTTTCCGGGAGAATGAGGGGGCGGACGCGCGGGACATGGAGAGCCTCGTGCGCGGCGCCTGGCGGCGGGAGCCCGGCTTCCCCACGGCCGTGGCCGCTTTCGAGACCGCGCTGTGGGACGCGCTGGCCCGCGCCCTGGGCATCCCCTTTTTCCGTCTCTGGGGCGGGGCGCGCCGCCGTCTGGAAACCCTCATGAGCGTGTCCGCGGTGCCGCCGGCGGATGTTTTTTCCCTGGTGCGGAAAGGGACGCGGCAGGGCTTCCGCGCTTTCAAGCTCAAGTTGAACGGCCGCGAGGCCCCCTGCCTGGACCGGGAGCGGATCCGTCAGGCCCGCCGGGCCGCGCCCCGGGCCCGCCTCCTGGCGGACGCGAACCAAAGTTACGGACCGGACCCGCTGGAGGCATTGCTGGATCAGACCCGACGCGACGGCGTGGACCTGGAGCTGGTGGAGGAGCCTTTTCCCAAGAAGGACTGGAAAACGTTGGCGTCGTTCCGCGGCCGGGTTCCCGTCCCGATCCTGCTGGACGAATCCGTGCAGACGCCGGCGGACGCGCGCCGTGTCAGGACGGGCCGCCTGGCCCAGGGGGTCAACATCAAACTGGCGAAAAGCGGGTTGTCGCGGAGCCAAGACATCGTTTCTGTGTTTTCCCGGGTCCCGGGTCCCCGGCGCCCAGCCCCTGTTTTCATGATCGGCTGCATGGCGGAGTCGGCCCTGGGACTGACCGCCAGCGTCCACTACGCCTGCGGGAAGGGGATTTTCGACCACGCGGACCTGGACTCGGACCTGTTCGTGGACGGGCCCGCGGGCGGGTACGTGCGCCGGGGGCCGGAGGTGTCCCTCCCCGAACGTCCCCGTCCGGGGCTCGGCGTGGACTGGGGGGCCCGAAGGGGCGGGACGAAATGATCCGGAACCCTCTTGCGCTCCTGGCCTGTTTGGCGGGGCTTGTGGTCCTGGTCCAATGGGCCAAGGGCCGCGGCCCGGTTCAAAAAGCGTTCCGTTTCCTTCCCGTGCCCTTTTGGTGTTACTTCCTCCCCATGGCGGGTTCCACGCTGGGCGTCTTTCCCCTGGAGTCGCCGCTCTATCCTTTCCTGTCCCGGTACGCCCTGCCCCTGTGCCTGGCGCTCCTGCTCCTGCCCGTGGACGTCCGGTCCCTGGCCGCCCTGGGCCGGCCCGCCTTGGCGGCCATGATCGCGGGGATGGCGGGGATTTCCCTGGGGGCGGTGGCGTCCTATTCCCTGTTCCGGCCCTTTCTGCCGGCGGAGTCCTGGAAGGCGGTGGGGGCGCTGTCCGCCAGTTGGACCGGCGGGAGCGCCAACATGCTGGCCCTGAAGGAGGCCCTGGCCGTTCCGGACCCCGTGTTCGCCCCGGCCGTGGTGGTGGACACCTTTTTCGCGTACGCCTGGATGGCGCTCCTGGTCTTCCTGGCGGGGCATCAGGAGAGGTTCGACCGATGGAACAGGGCGGAACCGCCTGCTCCGGGTTCCGGGCTCCGAATTGAAAACGAGGACACAGGCCGAACGGCCGGGGAGAAACGGCTTTTCGGAACAGCCGAGTTCTCGGCATTTGCCGTCTGTTCGGTGTTGGCGGCTTTTTCCCTGTTCGCGGGAGACGCGTTGCCTGCCGTGGGCTCGGCCGTATCGCACGCCACCTGGACCGTTTTTTTGGCGACCACCTTGAGCTTGGCTTGCGCTTGGGCTTTCACGCGGAACATGAAACCTGCGACACGGAACTTCTGTGAGCGGTGGGGCACGGCGATTTTGTATATTTTGTTGGCTTCCCTGGGGGCCCGGGTGCGGCTGTCCGCCATCGTGGAGGCGCCCCTGTTCCTGGCCGCCGGGGGGCTCCTGTTGGCCGTCCACGGCGCCGTGTTGTTCCTGGCCGGGCGGTGGATGAAGGCGCCCCTGTTCCTGCTGGCCACGGCCAGCCAGGCCTGCGTGGGCGGCACCGTCTCCGCGCCGCTGGTGGCGGCGGTGTACCGTCCGGCCTTCGCCGCCCTGGGGCTGCTCCTGGCGGTGCTGGGGAACGTGGCCGGGACGTACATCGGATTTTTGACGGCGCAGGCCTGCCGGTGGGTGGGTCCGTAAAAATGGAGCGTGAGAGGTGGCAAGTGGCAAGTGAACGAAAGTGGAAAATGCGAAGCCCAAAAGGGGGCCTCCCCGCTTTTTTTGTCTTTTTGCTTTTCACTTCCCACTTCTCATGTCCCATCGCTGCCCGGGCCGACGATGCCCCGGCCGTTTCCATCGCGGCCCCTCCGGGCGACGCGGCCGCCCCGGCCGTGTCCATAGAAAACCTCCCCGCCCTGGTCTCGCTTCCCGCGGAAGGCGGTCCCCTCCGCCTGGTGCACCCGGCCGAAGGGGCCCGGTTGGGCTTCGTCCGGTCCACCTTCATGTACGGCTCCGCCGATCCCCGGGGCGAGCTCACGCTCAACGGCCAACCCGTCCCCATCCACCCCGGCGGCGGTTTCCTGGCCATGGTCCCCCTGTCCACGGGCAGCTTCACCGTCCGGGCCGAGCTTCGCCTGTCCACGGGCACGGTGCTGTTGACGCGGCAGATTTATGTGGCCCCGCCGCCCCAGCCCTCCCCGGCGTCTCCCCTGACCGTTGAATACGTGAAGCCCGACACGGAGCGGGAGGTCCTGCCCGGGGAGGAAATCGTTGTGACGGCGAAGGGCAGCCCCGGCCTGGAGGCCCATTTCCAGATCGAGAACGTCAAGGGGAAATTTCCCATGGTGGAAAACGGCGGCGGGATCTATCAGGGCGCGTACATCGTCCATCCCCGCGACGTCCTGGAGGGCTCCGCCGTCCGCGTGACGCTGATGGACCGCAAGCGGGGGGGGAAGATTTCCAAGGAGGCGCCGGGCCGCCTTTCCCTGCTCAACGAAAGGGTCCCGCGGGTGGTGGAGGTGTCCACCTCCATCGCGGTGCTGCGGTCGGGGCCGGCGCTGGGACCGGGCGACAAGGGGGGATACATGCTTTTCCCGCCGCCGGGCGTCCGTCTGCGGGTGACGGGCCGCCGGGGGCAGGAATTCAAGGTCCAGCTGTCGCCGTCCCGTTCCGCCTGGATCGGCGTGGACGAGGTGCGGCTCCTTCCGGAAGGCACGCCCGTGCCGGCGGGCGTGGTCGGCAGCCCCTCCGTGTCGTCGCGGGACCGGCACGCCGCGGTGAGGGTCCCGGTGGGGGCCAAGCTGCCTTTCGAGATTCGGGCCGCGGCGGACGGCGGACGCCTGGACGTGGTTTTTTTCGGGGCGGTGTCCAACACGGATTGGATGCACCACGACTCTTCCGAGGGACCGGTGGGCCTCCTGGAATGGCGCCAGGACGAGGCCCAGACCTATCGCCTCACCGTGTACACCGCGCCGGGGTCCTGGTGGGGTTACGATGGACGGTATGAGGGGACCACCTTCGTGCTGGAACTCCGCCGCCCGCCGTCCGCGCTTTACGCCCGATCCCCGCTGGAGGGGCTCACCATCGCCGTGGACGCGGGGCACTCCTCGGACAACGGCGCCGTGGGCCCCACCGGGTTTTTGGAAAAGGACGCCAACCTGGCCATCGCCCTGTGCCTGCAAAAAAAGCTCCTCGCCGAGGGGGCCACCGCGTACATGCTGCGCGGCGGGGACGAGCACGTGGGGCTGTACGATCGGCCCAAGCTGGCCTGGGAATCCAAGGCGGACATGCTGATCAGCATCCACAACAACGCCCTGCCCGAAGGGGGGAACCCGCTGGAGAAAAACGGGTACGGCGTGTACTATTTCCACCCCCACAGCTTCGCCCTGGCCCAGGCCGTCCACCGGGCGTACGGGCGGATCGTGGGGCGCGACGGGGGCCGGGAGAAGGGCCTGCGGGACGACGGCCTGCACTACGGCAACCTGGCCCTGGCCCGCACGCCCCAGATGCCGGCCGTGCTCACGGAATCCGCGTACATGATCGTGCCCGCGGAGGAGGCGCTGCTCAAGACCGAGGCGTTTCAGTGCGATTGCGCGGAGGCGATGCTGCGCGGGTTGCGGGAGTACGCGGGGCGGTTCCGGACCGCGGCGGGCCCGGAGGGAAAGGTCAGGAAGAAGCGCTAGCCCCGCGGCGGGAAAGTCCGTTCGAGAGCCAATACAGCGGCAGGCCCAGGCCGGCCACGAAAACGCCCAGGAGCGCCTCCCTGGGCTGCTCCCGGATGGCGTTGGCCGCGAAGGCCAAGCACATCAGCACGAAGAGGGCCGGCACCCAGGGATAGCCCCAGACTTTGTAGGCCCGGGGCGCGTCCGGCATGCGCCGCCGGAACACGTACAGCGTGACGCCGGTCATGGCGAAGAAGATGTAGATGATCACCTCGGTGTAGGTCACGATCTTGTCCAGCGTGCCGGTCCAAACCAGGAGCAGGGACACCGCGGCGAAGGACGCCAGCGCCCGGACCGGCGTCTGTGTGGCGGGATGGACCCGCCCCAGCCACCGGAACAGCGCGTGGTCCTTGCCCAGGGCGTAGAGCACGCGGGACGTGGCCAGCACGAAGCCGTTCAGCGCCCCCAGCGTGGACGCCATCACCATCCCGGCCACGACCCGCCCCCCGAGCCCCGGCCAGATCTTGTCCATGGTCCCCGCCGCCACCAGGTCCGTCCCCCGCATCTCCCCCAAGGGCATATAATAGAGGTATACCAGGTTGATCAGGATGTAGAGGCCCATGACGGCCAGCAGGCCGCCCACCAGGGCCCGCGGCACGTTTTTTTCCGGCTCCTTCACCTCCTCGGCCACGTGCGCCGCCCCCTCCCACCCGCCGTACGTCCACAGCACGAAGATCAACGCCAGGCCCGTCTGCGAGATCAGCCGGGGGGACCACTCCGGCCAAAAGGGGGTGAAATTCTGCACGGAACCCTTTTGGAACGCGGCCCCGGCCAGGATGATCAACAGGATGGCCAGCACCTTCAGGCCGGTGAAGACGTTCTGGATGCTTTTGCCGAACCGCAGCCCCGCGATGTTGGCGCCGGTCACGAACAGGATGGCGGCGGTGGCGAGCCATTTGGCGAAGGAGGGGGGGCAGCCGAAGGCGCGGCAGGTGTGCTCCGCGAAAATGTAGGAAATGATGGCCGTGGTGCCGGTGCGCTGAACGAACAGCTTGGTCCAGCCGAAGAGGAAGCCCCACGCCGGGCCGTACCCCTCGGTCAGGAACACGTAGTCGCCGCCCGTTTTCGGGTACAGGGTGCTGAGCTCCGCGAAACAGAGCGCGCCGGCGAGGGACAGGACGCCGCCCAGGACCCAGGCCAGGAGGAACATGAAGGCCGAGGGGGACTGCTGCGCCACCGAATCGGAGAGGCGGAAGATGCCGGCCCCGATCACGCAGCCCACCACCAGGGCCCCCGCGTCGAGGAGGCCGAGGCCGCGCGCCAGCGGGGGGGAAGGGTCCTTGTCCATGGCAGCGCCAAGCCTACCATATTTTTCGCTTGACAAAAAAACCGGCTTTCCCTATAATTGAAATTGAGACTCAATATCATTAAGGGGGCGGACTCCCCGGAAGAGGGGCGGCGCCGGCCCAAAAAGGTTTGGCGGCGGGGGCCCCCTTCCCCGCCGCCCGGTTTCACGACGAAACGCGAGGTGACCCCATGTATCAAAAATTGGCTGAAAGGCCCGGGCTGGGACAGGCGGTCCTGTGCCGGGGCTGCGAAGACGTGCACCTGTCCGTCGGGAACGCGGCCCTGCGGCTGCCCCGGGAGGCGTTCCGGGAGCTTTGCCGCATGCTCCAGGAGGCCGCCGAGCACCCTCTCCTGGACGAAGGCGGAGGAGCCCGCTATTCGGTGCGTTTCGACGACGGGCGCCCGCGGTTCGACCTTAAGTAGTCCCGGGCCATGGAGCGAAAGCCGCGGAGCCGGGCGCGCCGGGGTCTGCTGATCCTTTGTTTGATCGGGTCTCGGCCGGCCTTCGCCGCCCATCCGCTCGTCTCGGACGACGCGGGCGTGCTGGGGCGCGGCCGCGGCCAGTGGGAGGTCAACGCCGAGCACGGGCGCGACCACGAGGCGGATTCCACGGACACGCGGACCACCTTCGCGTCCGTCTTTTCCTATGGAGGACTGGAGTCGCTGGACGTCGTTCTCGGCGCGCCGCTGGAACGGTTCCTGAGCCGGGGGCCGGAGGGGCGCTTTGCCGGGCAGGGCCTGGCCGACGCTTCTCTTGAGGTGAAGTGGCGCGCGGCGCGCAGGGGCCGCTGGAGCCTGGCCCTCAAACCGGGCGTCACCCTGCCCACGGGCGAAGAAAGCAAGGGGCTGGGCGACGACCGGCCCGCGTACGCCGGGACCCTCATCCTCAGCCGGGAGGCCCGCTGGGGCGCCCTGCACGGGAACCTGGCGCGGGAATGGCAGGGGGGCCGTCCCCGCCATTGGCACGGTTGCGTGGCGGCGGAGGTGCGGGCGTCTCCCCGGCTTGCGTGGGTGGCCAACGCGGGCCTGGAGAGGGAAACCCTGTCCCGGGGCCGCGCCGGCCCCGCGTTCCTCCTGGGAGGGATGATCCTCGGGCTCACCGCGGACGTGGACGTGGATGTGGGCGTGAAGGTCGGCCTGAACGGGCCGGAAACGGACAGGACCCTCCTGGCCGGCGCGGCGTTCCGCCTTTGACCGGACGGCCCGGGGCGACTTCGCGGGGCTTGACAAGCCGGCGGGAGCGTTCTATAATTGAGATTGAATATCAATTTCGATGAACAACGAACTCGCCATTTTCCGCGAATACGTCCGCAAGAACGGGCTGAAACACACCCCCCAAAGGGAGGAGATCCTGGCCTTCCTCCTGAAGGCGGACCGGCACCTCTCCCCGGAGGACATCTACCAGGCCCTGCGCCGGCGGGACCCGCGCCTGGGCCGGGCCACGGTCTTCCGCACGCTCAAACTTTTGGAGGAATGCGGCCTGGCCTCCCACGTCACCGACGCCCAGGGGCGCACGCGGT
>CAZAEL010000004.1:0-18971 GCA_964484135.1 uncultured Elusimicrobia bacterium | reverse complement strand
CCACCACGACCACATGATCTGCGTCCAGTGCGGGGACACGCTGGAGTTTTCCAGCCCGGCGGTGGAGCGCATCCAGGAGCGGGTGGCGAGGAAGAACGATTTTAAGATCCTGTGGCACCGGCACGAGATCTTCGGCCGGTGCCGGCGTTGCGAGAACGCCCCCGCCGCGCCCCGGCGGTAAATTTTTTTTGGGCCTATAATGAGATTGAATTTCAATTTCACAACGGGGACGGCGGGGGCCGCATGACGGAGTGTCGCTGCGACTGCGGGGCGCTCCTGGCCCGCCGCACCCAAGAAGGGATCGAGCTGAAGTGCCGCCGCTGCAAGCGGGTGTGGCGGCTCGGGCTCGACGATTTTTCCTGGCGGGAGGCGGAGTCCTCCTCCCAGGCGGCCAGAGACCGCGCGTCCAGAGCCCCACAACGCGGGGAATTGATTCCCCTGACATAGAGAGGAACGACATGAAACGTTGGTTGACGGCGGCGGTATCGGTGATTTGTTTGGCGGTCCTTCCGGCCATGGCCGAGGAGGCCGGGAGCAAGGCGGCGGACAGCCGGGGCGAGGTGTCCGGCTCCATCGGCAAGGGGCTCTATTCCAAGCCCTTCTGGCGGCGCATGGGCCGGGGCACGCACATCGGGGGGTACATGGACTTCGAGTACGCCAAGACCCAGAAGGCCAACGGGTTCATGCGCAACCACCGGTTGATCCCGTTCATTTACTCGGACATCGCCGAGGGCATCCGGTTCGCCACGGAGATCGAGATCGAATACGGCGGCCCCCACAACCCCCAGAAGGAGGGCGAGCTGAAAGTGGAGTTCGCGGTGCTGGACTACGACATCTTCTCGGAAAAGCTGGCGGCCCGCGGCGGGCTTGTCCTGACGCCCCTCGGCAAACTAAACCTGGCGCACGACACGCCTCTGCAGGACCTGACCAACCGGCCGCTCGTGAGCCAGTTCGTGATCCCCACGACGCTGACCGAGGCCGGCTTTGGGTTCTTCGGCACCGTTTATCCGACCGAGCTGCAGAAGGTGGATTATGAGGTGTACGTGGTGAACGGCTTCAACGGCACCAGGACCAACACGGCCCAAACCGCCAACCTGACCACGGGCGCGGTCACGACCACCACCTCCAAGACCCAGGGGGGCAACATCACCGCCGCGGGGGGCCTGCGCAACGCCCGCGGTTTGCAGAAGTCTGACAACAACAACAACAAGGCCCTGGTCGGACGGATCGGTTACAGCCCGCGGCTGGGCTACGAGCTCGGCGTGTCCGGCCATTCGGGCGCGTACGACGACGCGGGGGACAACGACCTGACCATCACGGCGGTGGACGCGGCCGCCCAGTTCGGCCCGCTGGAGATCCTGGGCGAGGCGGCCCAGGCCAAGGTGGACCGGGGCGCGGGCATTTCCCAGACCGCGGTGCCGGGCCGTCTGAACGGCTATTACGGCCAGGCCAACTTCCACTTCCTGCAGGACAAGTTGAGGCCGGGGTCCACCTTCACCGCGGTGTTCCGGTACGACGAGTACGACACGGACCTGTCCCGGCGGACGACGCGGGAGACCTACGGCCTGAACTTCCGGCCCGTGGAGGACGCGGTGTTCGTGATCGATTACGCGGTGAACCACGAGAGCCCCAGGACGGACAACAACACCCTGTCCCTGTCCTTCGCCAGCTACTTCTAGCGGCGGACATGAGACATGGGACCTGAGACGCGAGATCGGAGGCCAAGCCGCACAACGAAGGCGTGCGTCGTCTTCGGTCTCTTGTCTTTGGTCTTGGGTCCTGTGTCTCTCCCCGCACGAGGAGGGGAGGAGTACCCGGACTTCGTGGAGGAGGTGTACCTCACCCCGGAGCAGGCCCTGGCCAAGGTGTTTCCCCGGGCCGACCGTTTGGAGAAGGAGACGGTCCGCCTCACCCCCGCGCAGAAACAGCGCGTGGAGCGCCGGCTGGGCTGGCGCCTGGAGGCGGAGGAATACACCGTCCACCGGGGTTTTTCCGGGGGCCGGCTCGACGGGTACGCCCTCGTCACGGAGGAGGTCGGCAAGTACAAGCCCATCACCTTCATCGTGAAGGCCGCGCCGGACTTCCGCGCGGAGGCGGTGGAGGTTCTGGTGTACCGGGAACCCCGCGGCGGAGAGGTGCGCAAAGCCAGGTTCCTGAGGCAGTTCAAGGGAAAGACGGGCCGGAGCCCCTTGCGGATCAACCGGGACGTCATCAACGTCACCGGCGCCACGCTTTCGGTGCGGGCCATGGCCGCGGGCGTGAAACGGGCGCTGCTCGTCCTGGAAGAGGTCTATGGGTCCGAAGAGCGTTAACCCCCGCCTCCTGTTCAAGGGCCTGCACAACGCCGTGGGCCTGTCCAGCGCGCTGTTCGTTCTGGCGCTGGCGGCCACGGGCGTGGTCCTGAACCATCCGGCCGGTCTCATCAAGGGCGCCATGGAGGAGCGTCTGTCCCTGGCCGCGGACCCGTCCCGTCCGGGAAGGCTGTACCGCGGCACCCGCTCCGCTTTGGAGCGTTCCGAGGACAACGGCAAAACCTGGGAAGAGGTCCCCATGGCCTTCCCGCCGCTGGAAACGGTGGACATCGCCTTTCATCCGGGCGACCCCAAGGTTCTCTATGTCCTTCAACGGTGGCAGGGGCCTTTGGCGTCCCGGGACGGCGGCACGGTCTGGGAACCCGTGGACCTGCCCTTTGATCCCCAAGGCGCGGACGTGGAACTGGTGGGCCTTTCGGTTTCCGCCGGGGGGGACTTGTTTTTGGAGACCTCCGCCGGTCTTTTGAAGAAACCCGCCGCGGGCGGCCCCTGGGAGCCGCTGGATTTCGATCTTCAGCGGAAGAATTGGATGCGCATCGCGCGCAGCCTCCACAGCGGGCATTTCTTCGGCCAATGGTTCGTGAAGGTCTATGACGCGGCGGCCGCGGCGCTTTTGGTTTTGATCGTCACCGGGATCGTGCTTTGGCGCATAAAATCCTCCTGACGCTGGTCTGCCTGGCCGGGCCGGCGGGCCTTGCGGCCGAGGAGCTGACCCGGGCCCAGTACGTGATGGGCACCCTGCTTCGCGTGTCCTTGACCGGGCGGGACAAGGCCGCGTTGGACCGGACGGCGGACGCGGTGTTCGATGAGGTGGGGCGGTGGGACCGGCTGCTGTCCACGTACAAGCCGGACAGCGAGGTGAGCCGGATCAACGCGGCCGCGCCGGAAGGCGCGGCGGTGTCTTCCGACACGCTGAGGGCTTTGCGGAGCGCCCTGGAGTGGGCCCGCAGGACGGGCGGCGCCTTCGACCCCACGGCCGGGGCGTTGATCCGGGCCTGGGGTTTTGAAACGCCGACCCCGCGCGTGCCGGAACCGGCTGACGTTAAAGCAGCATTGAGTCGCGTGGGGCATGAAAAAGTGCGATGGAACGCCTCCGCCCTGTCCGTTCAACTGCCGCTGAGAGGCATGGCCCTGAACTTCGGCGCCATCGGCAAGGGTTGGGCCCTGGACCGGGCGCTGGAGAAGGTCTCGTCCGCGGGCGGAGCGGATCAGGTTGTCATGGATTTCGGGGGACAGCTTCTGTTTTGGTCGGCCCGTCCGCGCGTCTGGCCGGCGGCCCTGCGCGCGCCCGGCGCGGTTCCGTCCTTTGACGTCAAGGGCAGCGGGTCGCTGGCGACCTCCGCCGCCTCGGAACATTTTTTCACGGCCGCCGGCCCCAAGGACGGACGCGGCGGCCGGCCGCGCCGCTATGGGCACATCCTGGATCCGCGGACCGGTTATCCGGCTTCCGCCTGCGAGAGCGTGACCGTGTGGGCCCCCGCGGCCGAGGCCGCGGACGCCCTGTCCACCGCGCTCTTCGTGATGGGGCCCCGGGAGGGCCTTGCGTGGGCGGACCAAGAAGGCGTGGCCGCGCGGTTCGTTTTTGAGGAAGAGGGGAAGGGCCTCGGGGCCGCCGCTTCCCGAAAGTGGAAGGAGACCTTCGAGCAATGACGACCGCGGTCGCGGACAAGATCATCACCACGAAGACCCTGGCGCTGGTGGGCAACCCCAACGTGGGGAAGTCCGTCATCTTCAACCGGCTCACGGGCAAGTACGTGGCCGTGTCCAACTACCCGGGCACCACCGTGGACATGGCCCGCGGCATGGGCTGGTTCGCGGGAGGGCAGTTCCAGGTGGTGGACACGCCGGGCGTGAACTCCCTGATCCCCCATTCGGAGGACGAGCGGGTCACGCGGGACGTGCTCCTGCGGGAGCAGCCCGACGTGGTGGTGCAGGTGGCGGACGCCAAGAACCTCCGCCGCGCGCTGATGCTGACCCTGGAGCTGGCGGCCTTCGGCCGGCCCCTGGTCCTGGTCCTGAACATGACGGACGAGGCCCTGGACCGGGGCATTTCCGTGGACGTGGAGCGCCTCGGCCGGCTCCTGGGCGGGGTGCCGGTGCTGGAGACGGTGGCCACGACCGGCGAGGGGCTGTCCGAGCTGAAGCGGGCCGTGGCCCGGGCCCGGGCCCCCCGCGTGGCGGTCCCTTTTCCGGCGGAGATTTCGCGGGCCATGGAGGCGATCGCGGGGTTTTGGAAAGCGGATTACGCCTCCCGGGAGGCCGCGGCCCTGGCCCTGTTGTCCGGCGACGAGTCGGTGCTCACCTGGGTCCACAACGGCCTGGCCGGGAGCGCCGCGGAGAAAGGCCTTCAGGAGGCGGCCGCGCGCCAACGCGCGGCCTTCGCCCGGTCGCCCCGTTTGCTGGTTTTCGAGGCCCGGGAAGCCTGGGTCCTGGAGGCCCTGGCCGAGGCGGTGTCCCAGGACGGACGGATTTCGCCCACCTGGGCGGCGCGTCTCGGACATTGGTGCATGCGGCCCTGGCCGGGGTACCTCATCGCGGCCGCGGCGCTGTTCCTGATGTACGAGTTCGTGGGGGTGTTCGGCGCGGGCACGGCCGTGGATTTTTTGGAGAACACGGTGTTCGGCCAGTACCTCACGCCCGCGGCCGCCAAGCTGATCGAGACGTTCCTTCCCTCGCGCTTCCTGCAGGAACTGCTGGTGGGGCCCTACGGCGTCGTCAGCATGGCCTTCACGTACGCCTTCGCCTTGATCCTGCCCATCGTCACGACGTTTTTCCTGGCCTTCGGGCTCCTGGAGGATTCGGGGTACCTGCCGCGCCTGTCCGTGATGCTGGACCGGGTCTTCCGTCTCATGGGGCTGAACGGCCGGGCCGTGCTGCCCATGGTCCTGGGGCTGGGGTGCGACACCATGGCCACCATGACCACGCGCATCCTGGACACCAAGAAGGAGCGCCTCATCGTGACCATCCTGCTGTCCCTGACCATCCCCTGCTCGGCCCAGCTGGCCGTGATCCTGGCCATGACCGCGGGCATGTCCTGGAAGGTGCTGGCGCTGTGGTTCTCGGTGGTGGCGGGCACCACGCTCCTGACGGGCTGGGCCGCCTCCCGGCTCCTGCCCGGCTCCCGCTCCACCTTCGTGATGGAGATCCCGCCCATCCGGCGGCCCCTCCTCCGCAACATCTATTTGAAGATGAAGGCGCGGCTGAAATGGTACTTGAAGGAGGTGGTGCCGCTGTTCGTGTGGGGGACGCTGGCCCTCTTTTCCCTGGACAAGCTGGGCTGGCTGAAGGCCCTGGAGAGGCTCTGCGCCCCGGTGGTGCAGGGCTTTTTGGGGCTGCCGGCCCGGGCCACGGAGGCCTTCATCATCGGGTTCCTGCGGCGGGACTACGGCGCGGCCGGCCTGTACCAGATGCAGAAGGAAGGCCTCATGGACCTGCGGCAGGTGGTGGTGAGCCTGATCCTCATCACCCTCTTCATGCCCTGCGTGGCCCAGTGGATGATGGTGATCAAGGAGCGGGGCTGGAAGGGGGCCGCCGCGATCACGGCCGTGGTGCTGGTCGCGGCCCTGGCCGTGGCCGGCGCCGTCAACGGCCTGCTGGGGCTTTTCCCGTGGTTGATCTGAAAGGGGGTTTCGCGTCATGACCGAAGAGAAAAAATTTCCCATCCCCAGCGCGGAGCAGGAGGATTTGGAGGAGGCGCTGGGCCTGATCTGGCACAAGTTCGAGACCGGCGTCCGCGCGAAGGCGGCCGTGGCGCCGGCGCTGGAGGAATCCATCGGCGGCGGCACGTACGAAAACCTTCAGCGGCGGGGTTTCATCCGGGAAGCGGGCGATCAAGTGGACTTGACCGCGCAGGGAGAGGCCCTGGCCAAGGACATCATCCGCCGGCACCGGCTGGCGGAACGGCTCCTCACCGACGTCCTGAGCCTGGACCGGTCCGCGGTGGACCCCAACGCCTGCCAGTGGGAGCACATCATCTCCCCGGAGGTCACCCAGTCCATCTGCACGCTCCTGGGGCATCCGGTGGAATGCCCTCACGGCTCCCGCATCCCGCCGGGGGACTGCTGCCGCCGGGCGGAAGACCATCTGGAGCCCATCGTGGTGAGCCTCGACAAGATGGCCGCGGGGGAGGACGGCCGCATCGCGTACGTCCGGCTGCAGGAGCACCCGGAGCTGCACAAGCTCCTGTCCCTGGGCGTCATCCCGGGCGCCCAGGTCCACCTGCACCAGACCTTTCCCACCTTTGTCCTGCAGGTGGGGGAGAGCCAGCTGGCTTTGGAAGAAAGCGTGGCCAAGAACATCTACGTGCGGAAAAACTAAGGGTCTTTCGCGCCGCCTCCCTGAACACCCGATTTTCCTCGGCGCGGACTATTTACAATATTGTTTCAATTCATTAAGTCCTGCGTCAGAATGTTCCGGTAAAATTCAGGTCTGTAGGCGGGCGTTCTCCTCCCAACGGAGGTTCGCCGCCGATCAACCATGGAGAGCCGGAAGATGGGGGAAGCCAAGGACAGGCAGGGGGGAATAAAAAAGGTTGTGGCCGGCGCCACGGCCTTGGTTTTTCTTTTTTCCTCCGTCGCCGCCCCCCTCGCCGAGGCCAACCTGTGGAAGGAGCGTCGCAAGGCCCGCGGCGAGATCCGAGGGTCCGGCGCTCTCTCTTCCGGGACGTCTTCTCCCCCCGCCCAGGCCCCCCTTCCCCGGGATTTCGCGGCCGCGGTCTCCGCCTTCCCCGTCGAAAAAGCGCTTTTCTCCGCCGTTTCCCCGGCCTCCGCCGTTCCGGCGCCGCGTTCCGGCGCGGGCCTGCCCGCGTGGCTGTTCACCTTGCCTTCCGAATACGGGGACGTCCAACAGGTGTCGCCGGCTTCTCCGGGCCGCGGCGGCCCGGCGGTGGTGATCCTCCAGGACGTCCACAACGTCCCTTCGGCCCAACGGAACATCTCCCACATCCTGAGCCATCTGCAAACGGGCGTCGCCCGGGAACAGAAGGCGCGGCTCCTGGTGGGGCTGGAGGGCGCGGCCGGCCCCTTTGAGCTGGAACGACGGCGGCGCGGGGACCCCAAGCATCGGGCTTTCATCGCCGGGTACTTTTTGGAGCGAAAGTTCATCGGCGGGCCGGAATATTTCGGCCTCCTGGCGCCGGAGGAGCCCCTGTTCTGGGGGGTGGAGGACCCGGCCCTGTACATGGACAACGTCCGGGCGTACCGGCAGGCCGCGGCGCGCGGGAAAGAGTTGGACCTGCGTCTCGCCGCGCTGGAAAAATCCCTGGAGCCGGTCCGGGAGAGGGTCCTGGGGCCGGAGTTGCGGGACCTGGACCGCCGACTCACCCAATATCAGGAAGGGCGCCTGTCCCCCCTGGCGTTCATTTCCTCCTTCGCCGGCCAAGTGCCGTCGGGGCCCGGCTTCGCCCAGGTGCGGCGGTTCCTGGAGGTCCTGGACGTGGAAAGGTCCCTGGACTTTTCCAGGGTGGAAACGGAACGGCGGCGGCTGGTGCAGGCCCTGTCCGAAAACCTGGACCCATCGTCCCAAAGGAGCCTTCTGGAGCGCGGCGTGGCGTACCGCCTGGGCCGCGTCAGCTACGGCGATTTCCACGGGTATTTGTCGGCCTTGGCCCGGTCCTGCGGCGTCCCTCTGGAACGCTTTCCCGCCTTCGACCGGTACGTCCGTTACGTCCTGCTTTCCGAAAAAATAGACCGGCACCGGCTTTTTGAGGAAGTGGAATCCTTGAAGGAAGAGGCGGTCCGCCGTCTGGCCCGGACCCCGTCGGAGAAGCGGGCCATGGAGGTCTGCGGCGACCTCCGGCTCCTGCGGCGGCTGCGGAACCATGAGTTCGGCCCGGGCGAATGGGCGAAGTACGCGGAGCAACGGGAGCGGATCGCGGCGCTGCCGGAGCGCGTGCGCGGTTTGGCCGAGGGGGCCGGGGTCGCGGCTCCCCCGCCCGCGGAGGACTGGGGGCCTTTGCTGGCCCCCTTTGAAAATTTTTACCGGGCCGCGGAGGACCGCAACCAGGCCATGGTGGAAAACCTGTTGAAACGGTTCCAAGTCCCGGGTTCCAGGTTCGACACAAAAGACGGGGAAGCGGAGACCGGCATTCGGAACTCGGAACCTCCTGTGGTGGCGCTGGTGGCCGGCGGATACCACACGCCGGGCCTCCAAAGAATTTTGCGGGAGAAAGGCCTGTCCGTCCTGACCTTTTCCCCCAAGTTCGAGGCCGCGCCGGAGGGGACGAAATACCTGGACGTGTTCACCGCGGGCCGGATCCCCCTGGAAAGGATGCTGCTGGGGGAAAGGCTGAACCTGGCGTACTGGCGCAACTTTCAGGCCGGCGGCGCGCCCGATCCCGGCATCGCCACCGGGGACGCGTCTTTGGACCTGATCCTGGAAAGGGTCTCCGCGGCCCTGGCCGAGGCGGAGGCCGCCGGCCAAGTGGTGGAAGTCCCCATCCCGGAATCCCAGGTGGCCTGCCTGGCGGCCCTGGACGGACAGAAGGCCGCGCTGGAAAGCCGTTTGCAAGGATGGCGGTATGAAGGGGTTCAGGATTCCCACGGCGACGGCCGGTACGTCATGGTTTTCGTCCGCTTGCGGGGCGCGACCCTGGGCGAACGCTTTCTGGACCGCCTGAAGGCTTTTGCCCGGTGGCTGGGCAGGGGACAGTTCATGGTTGTCGGACTGGCCGGATTCGCATCCGAGGGCGGGGGGAGCCCCCTGGGGTTGCTGGCCGTTTTGGCCGCCTTCGGCAGCTTCCTGACCATCCTGGCCGTGCCCCAGGTCAGGAAGTGGGTGTCGAAGAGCGATTCCCTGGGCGCCATCGTCGGGATCTACGCGCTCTTCTTCATCCTCTATCTGGCCCTGCTCCTGGGGATCAGCGCGCTCCTGGGCGTCCCCGTTTTTTCGGCGCTGTCCCAGGCCGCGGCCGCGCCCGTGACGGACAACGGAAGCCCCTTCTGGCTTTTCCTGGGGCTGTCCGCGGCCGCCAGCTTCGTGACCATCCTGGCCGCGCCTCCGGTCAGGACGTTGATGGAAAAAGTGGATTCCATCGGGGGCCGGGTCCTCCTTTTCCTCCTGATCATGGCCCCCTACCTGCTCCTTTTCACCTGGGTCGCCAGCTCGCTGGGGGTGGAGGTCTTCTCCCTTCCGCCCGAGGCCCTGGCACCGGCGCCGGCCGCGGAGCCCGCGGGGGTTTTTCCTCTGTTGTTCTTCGCATCCGCGGTCGGCAGTTTCACGACCATCGCGGCCTTGCCGCCGCTGAGGGATTTCGTCAAGAAGCTGGACTCCGTGGGCGGGACCGTCGCCGTGTTCCTGGCCCTCCTGGTCGTCTATCTGGGGCTGGGGGCGTGGATCTGCGCCTCCCTGGGGATCCCCCTCTTTTCCGCCGCTCAGCAAGTGGGGGCTTTTCTTCCGTATGTGTTCATCCTGGGCATGTCCCTCTGGGCAGGGGGTGGGCGGCAATGGCCGTGGGGTCCTGAAAAAGAAGAACCTTCCAGGCCGTCCGGGCGGAAACCGCTGCACGTCGCGCCGCCGCCCGTGGAGGACGCGCTGGAGACGGTCCTGGACGCCACGGACGACCTCTTCGGCGGCGAAGGGGCGGTCGGGGCCCTGCAGTACGGCCTGAGCCAGGGCAACCCGGACCTGATGAACCTCCTGTCCCTGTACCTGGCGCGGGAGGGGACCCGCGTCCATCCCGGGACCGAGATGGTGGTCCTGGACAGCTTGAACGAGGCGGTGGACAGCGCGGCCCGCCTGCTGGCGAACCCGGGGGACCGGGTCCTGGCCCTCGGCGGGCTGGACCGCGCCAGCCTGCAACCCTTTGAACGGTACGGAGCTTCCCTGGCGGAAGCGCCGGGCCTGGCCGCCCTGGAAAAAAGCCTGCCGCGGTACCGCTGGATGAGCCGCCTGAAACAGCGCCTGGGGTGGCCAAGGGTCAAGTGCGTGGCCCTGCCGCTGGAGGACGAAGACGGCCGGCCCCTCCTGACCGAGGCGGAGCAGGAGCGCCTGCTCAAGCTGGCGCGGGACCATGACTTTTTCATCCTGGAGATGGGCGATTTCCAGCCGTCGGCCAAAGGCAGGACCCGTTCCTGTCTCAAAGAGAAGGACAGCAGCGGAAACGACGGCCACGTGATCCAGGTGCGCGACTTTTCCGGGTTCCTGGGGCCGGGGCTTTCCGTGGCCCTGGCGGCCGGGCCGCCGGAGCTCATGTCCAAGATGGAGGCGGTGAAGGGCGTGACCACTCTGCACGCCAGCTCCTTCGCCCAGGCGCTGTTGATCCGCGCCTTGCGGGACAGGCACCCCCTGGCCGAGGAAGAGCGGGCGGCGCTGTCCGCGCCCCTGCCGGAGCCCCCCGCCGTCGCGGGCCCGTCCTGGATGGCGCGGTCCCGGGTCTTTTCCGGGCAGGGCGGGCGGTACGTGCTGGGCCCCATCCGGGAGATGCTCAAGCGCCTCAAACAGCGGCCCAACGCGGTCAAGCTGGGCGCGGGCGCGCCGGACCCGCGCACCTTCCCCGTCGGCGAGATCCCCCGCATGCTCAAGGAATTCGACCGGAACGACTGGCGTGAGGCGCTGGGCGCCTCGCCCGCGGCCGGCCTGCCGCGCCTCCGGAAAATCCTGGCGGAGCGGGTGGCGGCCCAAATGGGGGGAACGCTTTCCCTCGCGGAGGAAAACGTTTTGGTCACGGACGGCTCCCAGCAGGCCCTGGACATCATGGGGTACCAGGCCCGCGGCCGCAGCATCCTGGCGCAGCGTCCCAGCTACGTGGGGCAGATCGGCGCCACCAAGCCCTTCGGCGTTCCCACCCTGTTCCGGGACCTCAACGATGAAAGCGAGGCCAACCGCCGGGCCATCGAAGAAGAATTCGTCAAACTGGTGGAGCAGGCGAGGCGGACCGGGGACTACGGCCGGGTGCCGGCCCTCATCTACGTGCAGGAGCGGTTCGCCAACCCCACGGGCGACACCATGAGCCAGGCCCAGCGGGAATGGCTGGTGGGCCTGCGGGACCGGCTCAACGCCCTGCTGCCCGCGGACCAGGCGCCCATCATCCTGGTGGTGGACGACCCGTACGGGGAGCTGAACTTCCAGGAAGCCGGCCGGGCCGGGGACAAGTCCATTTTGGAAATCGCCGGGGGAAAAGGGGTGGTCCTCCTGCAGACGTTCTCCAAGATTTTCGTGCCGGGCACGCGGGTGGGCTGGACCGTGGGCGACGCGGAGATCGTGGCCCAATGGGCCGCGGCCAAGGAGGCGGTCTCCGCCGGGTCCAGCGGGTTCGGCCAGGTGCTGGCGTACAAGTTCATCGAGTCCGGGTCCGTGGACCGGCACATCCGCGAGGTGTTGATCCCCTTCTACAGGCAAAAGAAGGAGGAGATGGTCCGGGCCCTGCGCGAACATCTGCCCGAGGCCCGCTTCACCGATCCCCAGGGCGGTCTGTTCATCGCCGCGTACCTGCCCGAAGGGGTGGACGGGAAAAAGCTGGCGGACGAGCTGATCGACAACGGCGTGGAGGTGGACGGCGAGCGGGTGTACGTGACCGTCACGCCCCTGGCCTATTTCGTGGACGGGGAACCGGGGGCGGAGCGGCACGGCATCCGCCTCTGCTACTCCACGGTGGACATCCAGGACATTGAAAAGGGCATTCGCGCCATCGCCATCAAGGCCCGGGAGATGGCGGGAACCTCCGGCGCGGCCCGCGCGACCGAAGAAAAGGAGGCTGCCGCCTCGCCGGTCCTGCTGCCCCGTTCCGAAAAACCGGTTTTTGTCCAGGCATCCGCCCAATGGCCGTCGGAGCGCCTGGAGGCGGTGCTGCGGGTCCACCAAGAGGCTTGGGAGGGGAACCCGGTGGCGGGCCTTTTCCCGGACATTGAGTCGCTGAGGGCTTTCCTGGTCCAGGACCCGCTGGGCGTGACGGTGGCGGAGCAGGGAGGGAGGATCGTGGGTGTGTTGTTGAGCGCCCGCGCGCGGACCGGCGGGGATCCGGAGCGCGTGGGGGATTGGACCTGGGACCAGGTGACGGACCCCGCGCCCAAGGGAGACGCGCCGGACACCCGCGTCTTCTACGCCGTGGGCGTTCCGCGCGACGGCCTCACCCGGGACATCAACGACAGACTTAAGGCCCGGGGCGAAAGGAGCCTGGGCGCCCAGTTGATCCGGGAAGCCCGGACGTTCATGGCGCGGGAGGAAGGCACGGACCACTTTTTCACCCTGAGCCCCACGAACTTCGGCCAGGTGCGGGACCCGGCCTATTTGACGGCGCTGGAGGCCTTCAAAGCCGAGAACGGCATTGAGCGGGACGATGACGAACGGCTGATCCGGTTCCACCTGAATTACGTGGACGCGGAGGGGCGGCATGTGGACCCCACGGCCGGGTTCCATCTGGGCAACGGCGCCGAGGTGGGAGCCGTGATTATGGGCCCCGCGCGGCCGGACTCGCCCGTGGCCGGCGTGGTGTACGTCTATCCGCGGCGGGCGGCTGCGGAGGCCGCGGCCGCCAAGTCCGTGGCCACGGCCCGGGCCGCGGCCCTGGGACGGGCCGCGGTTTCGACGGCGGCGGGGCTTGCCGCGGCCGCGCTCTTGGTCGCGGGGTTGGGGGCCCTCTTCTGGCCGCTGATCCTGGTCGGCGGCGGGGCGGGCCTCTTGGCGGGCCGCCGCTGGAGCCGGTTCCATCGGGAAGAGGCGCAGGTGTTGGAAGCCGCCGTCCAAAACACGGCCGGTCAAGAACCCGGCCCGCTCCCGCGGGCCTGGCGGGCCCGGACCGTGGAGGTGGTCGACCGTCACGGGCGGCCGCATGCCGTGGCTTTGACGCCCGCGTCGCTGCCCGCGGGCACCGCGGCCCGGGCCGTGGGCACGGAGGAAATCCAAATGGACCCGAGCCTGCTGGGGCTCCTGGACGCCGACCGGCAGGAACTGATTTTCGACCACGAACTGCGGCACATCCGGTTTCGCTTGAACCATCCCTGGCTGGCGCGGGGCCCCTGGTGGGTGGAGGAACTCCTGGTGGCCTGGCGGGACGAGGCCCGGTGGAGGGAGATCCAACGCCGGCGGGCCGCTTCCGTGGGCGGGCTGGCGTACCCCCTGATCCCGGAGGCGCGCAAATGGTGGGAGGAGGCCTTGGACGACGAAGCCGCGGCGCGCTGGCGCGCCGCGTTCGGAGATTCCCTGATGCTGGGACATCTGGGCCAAGCCTCGGTGCGCGATCCTTTCCTGGCCCTGGCCCGGGCGGAGGACGGGGCTCTGCCGGCCCGGCTCTATGACGCCGTGGCGGAACAGGGCCGCCGCCTTTCTGATATGGACCCGGATCAGGCCCAACAAGCCTTCGGGACCTGGGTTTTCCTGCCCCTGGCCCTGGGCCTGGAGAAAAATTTGACCACGGACGCCAAGGCCCGGCAGGCGTACGACGCCCTGTTGCGGGAAACCGAGGCCGCGGCCCGGGCCGCTTTCCCGGACCGGCCGGCCGTGGTCCAAAGCCTGCGGGCCCTGGCCGCGGCCGGAGAAACCGCGCGGCCCGTGGATTCCCGGGTCTTGCCGGACGCGGGCGTGGCCCTGTTCGTGGGCGTGGGGGAGCAGGCGTCGCAAGACGACCGGTTCTGGCAGGACGTGCTGGCCAACGCGGAGGCGTACTTTGAACGTCCGGCGGCGGAACGGCGGGGCCTGGCCGTGGTCATGGACCAGGCGGCTTTTGACGACCCCGTTTCTCCGGCGCTGCGGCGGCTCATCGCCTTGATCTCTCAAAACCGCGACCCCTCGGCCCGTATCTTCACGGAGAACGGCCCCGTCACCGGAGACCTTTCAACGGGCCGGCAAACCCTGTGGGACCCCGCGGCCGAAGGGCTCCTGTCCCTCAGGCTGGCGCCCCTGCTCCGGGACCTGGGCCTGGGCCAGGCGGGCCGGATCACGGCCCAGACCCACCACGCCTCGCCGGTGGACTTCGACCTGGCGGGGCTGGACCGGGCCCTGGTGGTGGAAAGGATCATCTGGCTCATCCAGGGCGTGGCCATCGCGCCCCAACTGGAAGGCCTGGACAACATGCTCAAGGCCCTGCAGGAGATCGCGAAATCAGCGTAAAACGCATTCATTTAACGATGCGTTTCCGATTTCCATTGACTTTTTTCCCGCTGGCGTTATAATAGAAGGTACAAGGTTCCTCCCAGGCCCGGTGGGGAGGAACTTTTTTTGGGATTTTTTGTTATCACTCAATGAATAAGAGTGCTAATGTTCCATAACAGCCGGACGGAGGTCCCATGTCCCTGGAAAAATTCACCCTGAAAGCCCAAGAGATTTTGCAGGAGGCCCAGAAGCTGGCGGTGCGGAACCACCACCAGCGGGTGGACGACGCCCATTTGCTGGCCGCCTGTTTGGAGGTGCCGGAGCAGTTGGTGCCGGAGATCCTGGAAAAGAGCGGGGTGTCCTTGGCCAGGGCCAGGGCCGCGGTCCAAAAAGAGCTGGACAAACAGCCGGCCGTGCACGGCCACGCGCAGATGTCCGCCACGCCCCAATTCCAGGAAGCTTTGATACGCGCCGAGGAGGAGGCCAAGGCCCTGGGGGACGAGTATGTGTCGGCGGAGCACCTGTTCCTGGCGGCGCTCGCCGTGGAAGAGGGCCTGGCCAAAAGTTTGGGCGTGACCCGGGAGCGGTTCCTGCGGGCCATGGCGGAACTGCGCGGCTCCCACCGCGTCACGGACCCTTCGCCTGAAAACAAATACCGCGCCCTGGAAAAGTACGGCCGGGACCTGACGGACCTGGCCCGGCGGGGCAAGCTGGACCCCGTGATCGGCCGGGACGAGGAGATCCGCCGCGCCATCCAGGTGCTGTCCCGCCGCACCAAGAACAACCCGGTCCTGATCGGCGAGCCCGGCGTGGGCAAGACCGCCATCGCGGAGGGCCTGGCCCAGCGCATCGTGTCCGGCGACGTGCCCGAGGGCCTGAAGTCCAAGCGCGTGGTGGCGCTGGACCTGGGGGCGCTCATCGCCGGCGCCAAGTACCGCGGCGAGTTCGAAGACCGCTTGAAGGCGGTGCTGAAGGAGATCGCGGACGCCCAGGGCGGGATCATCCTCTTCATCGACGAACTCCACACCCTGGTGGGCGCGGGCGCGGCCGAGGGCGCGGTGGACGCGGCCAATTTGTTGAAACCCATGCTGGCCCGGGGGGAGCTGCGCTGCGTGGGCGCCACCACTTTGGACGAGTACCGCAAGCACGTGGAAAAGGACGCGGCCCTGGAGCGGCGGTTCCAGCCCGTGCTCGTGGGCCAGCCCACGGTGGAGCAGACCATCGCCATCCTGCGCGGCTTGAAGGAGCGCTACGAGGTGCACCACGGCGTGCGCATCACGGACTCCGCGCTCGTGGCCGCGGCCGCGCTGTCGCACCGGTACATCGCGGACCGCTTCCTGCCGGACAAGGCCATCGACCTGGTGGACGAGGCCGCCAGCCGGCTCCGCATGGAGATCGACTCCATGCCCGTGGAGCTGGACGACCTGGAGCGGCGGCTCCGGCAGCTGGAGATCGAGCGCCAGGCCCTGAAAAAAGAGGAAGACCCCGCCTCCCGGGAGCGCCTCAAAAAACTGGAGGACGAGCTGGCGGAGCTGAAAGAAAAGTCCGACGAACTGAAAAAACATTGGGAGGCGGAAAAGGCGGCGCTGTCCCGCATCCGGGACATCAAGGAGCGCATGGAGACCCTGAAGGGCGAGGGGGAGCGGGCGGAACGCTCCGGCGACCTGGGCCGGGCCGCGGAGGTGCGGTACGGCCGCCTGCCGGCGCTGAAAAAAGAAATGGAGACGGCGCAGGAACGTCTGGCCCGCCTGCAGGAGACCCGCCGCATGCTCAAGGAGGAGGTGGACGAGGAGGACGTGGCCCGGGTGGTCTCCACCTGGACCGGCATCCCCGTGTCCCGCATGCTGGAGGGCGAGACCGCCAAGCTCTTGAAGATGGAGGAAAACCTGCACCGGCGCGTGGTCGGGCAGGAGGAGGCGGTGCGGGCCGTGGCCGACGCCATCCGCCGCAGCCGCTCCGGCCTGGCGGACCCCAACCGGCCCCTGGGCTCCTTCCTGTTCCTGGGCCCCACGGGCGTGGGCAAGACCGAGCTGGCCCGGGCCCTGGCCGGGTTCCTCTTCGACGACGAGAGGGCCATGGTGCGGTTGGACATGTCCGAGTACATGGAAAAGCACGCGGTGTCGCGGCTCATCGGCGCGCCGCCGGGTTACGTGGGGTATGAGGAGGGGGGCCAGCTCACCGAGGCGGTGCGGCGCCGGCCCTACAGCGTGATCCTGCTGGACGAGATCGAAAAGGCCCACCCGGACGTGGACAACGCCTTGCTGCAGATCCTGGACGACGGCCGGCTCACCGACGGCCAGGGCCGCGCGGTGGACTTCAAGAACGCGGTCATCGTCATGACCTCCAACGTGGGCGGCCAGTGGATCCTGGAGGCCGCCACCAAGGAGGCGGCGCGCCACCAGGTCATGGAGGCGCTCAAGGCCCGCTTCCGGCCGGAATTTCTCAACCGCATTGACGAGACCCTGATCTTCCACCGGCTCACGGAACAGCACATCGCCCGGATCGTGGACATCCAGCTGGAGGCCCTGCGGCGGCGCCTGGCGGAAAAGAAAATCACGCTCCGGCTCACGGAGCGGGCCCGCGCGCGCCTGGCCAAGGAGGGGTACGACCCGGACTACGGCGCGCGGCCCCTGAAGCGCCTGATCCAGCGGCGGGTGGCGGACCCCCTGGCCGGGAAGATCCTGGCCGGGGAGTTCAAGGAGGGCGACGCGCTGGAGGCGGACCTGGGGACGGACGGGGAGCTGGTTTTCCAGCGGGCCGAGAGCCTGTCCCGGTAGCCCTTCCGGCGCGCCGTGAAAAACGGGCGGACCCCTTTCCGCCGAAAGGGGCCCGCCCGTTTCGTTTTATGGCGCTGAAAGCGTCCCGGAAATGTAATAAAATACTGCCTTATGAAATTTCGCCTGGAAGCCGTCCTTTCGGCGGCGTTGTTCGTGGGCCCGGCCTGGGCCGCCAAGCCCGCGTCTCCTCCGGACAACGGCCTTTTGCAAAAGTCCGTCGCGTCCCTGGGCGGGACCGCCAAGTACCAGCGCCTGGAGACCCTGTCCTACGACTTCCTGGAGACCCGGCAGGCCGGGTCCGGGCCCCGGGTCCGGCGCGGGCGTCATTGGATCAAGCTCCATGACGCCGGCGGTTTGCGGGTACGGGAAGAGGTCCTCTCCCCGGACAAGACCGTCACCCTCCTCACCTCGTCCGGCGCTTGGCGGTGGGAGGACGGCCGGCCCGTGACCGATCCCCAGGCCCTGGCCCGGGTCGCGGCGGACCTCAGGCAGAAGATGTTCTGGCTGTTCCTGCCCCACAACCTGGCGGAGACGGACTGTTCCGCTTCGTACCTGGGCCTGGGTTTTCTGGAAGGCAAGATCGCCGGCCGCCTCAAGATCGAAGGGGCCGCGCCCCTGTCCGCGCCCGCGGATTCCTTCACGCTTTATCTGGACACCGCCACCTTCCGCGCGGCCGGGGCCGTTTTCTCTCCGGACGGGGGCGGCCCCCAAACCCTCTTCTTCGGCGCGTACCGCGCCACCCCGGTGCTGACCGTGCCGGTCCAGTGGTTCCTGCAGAACGACGCCTCGGAACAAACCGCGTCTTTCCAAATGGAAAACCTCTCCCTGAACGAATATGTGGACGAGGCCTTGTTCGATCCATCCGCCCCGGTCCCGGCCGCGGAACGGCACGCACCTTAAACAACCAAGGAGGACGCACCATGATCTTGGAAGAACTTTTCGAGTGCAAGAGGTGGGGCGGCGGCGCCCTGGATTCCCGCTTCACCCTGGCCGGGTCCGAGGCCCATTACGCGCCGGACCGCACCTTCGACACGGAGCACATCCGTTTGGACCTGGACCTGGACTTGAACCGGAAGACCCTGCGCGGCGTCTGCGACACCCGTCTGCGGGCCCTGGCGGACGGCGCCGACGCCATGGTCTTCGACGCGGTGAACTTCCGCCTGGGGTCCGTGCGCCTGGGCGGGCGTTCCCTGAAGCACACGTATAAGGACGGCCGCCTGACCGTGCGCCTCCCCAAGCCCGTGAAGGCCGGGACCCGGCTCGAAATCCGGATCGCGTACAGCGTGGTGAAGCCCAGGCTGGGCCTGCACTTCGTGGGCCCGGACAAAAATTACCCGCACAAGCCTTCGCAGGCCTGGACCCAGGGCGAGGACGAGTACGCCCGTTACTGGTTCCCCTGCCATGACGCGCCCCAGGACCGCACCACCACGGAGCTGATCGTCCGCGTGCCCCGGGGGTTCACCGCCGTTTCCAACGGCCGGCTGGTCCGCAAGGCCGCGCGGGGGGGCAAGACCCTCTTCCACTGGCGGCAGGACATCCCCCACGCCACGTACCTGGTGACCCTGGCCGTGGGCCGGTTCACGGAGCTCCGGGACAAGTGGCGCAAGGTGCCGGTGCTGTACTACTGCCCGCCGGGCCGGGAGGCGGACGCGCGCCGCGCCTTCGGAAAGACCCCGAAGATGATGGAATTTTTCTCGTCCAAGATCGGCGTGCCGTACGCGTACCCCAAGTACGCCCAGGTGGCGGCGGTGGACTTCATCTACGGCGGCATGGAGAACACCAGCGCCACCACTCAGACCGCGCTCACGCTGCACGACGAGCGGGCCCACCTGGACTTTTCATCGGACCCGCTGGTGGC
>CAZAEL010000003.1:0-95294 GCA_964484135.1 uncultured Elusimicrobia bacterium | reverse complement strand
CTGGCGTCCTCGCTGATGTCGATGCCCCAAACGTCCATCCCCAGCTCGTGCATGAAAAGCATCAGCGCTCCGGGGCCGCACCCCACGTCGAGCACGGTCTTGGGACGAAAAACGTCGCGGATGTTGAACGGATTTTTGGCCTCGATTTCACGGCGCTTTTCAATGGAATAAACATTGTCGCCTGTGCGCCATTCCCCCTGAAAATACTGGTGGTCGTAGGCATCGGCCTTGACCTCTTTCTGCGAGAACAGGAACTGCTCGAACTCTTTGACGCTGACATCACCGGACGCCATGCTGTTTTACCCCCTGGGTATACCTTTGATATATCTTCGTGGAACTGTCGAGGACCGTGTCCAAATAGACGATCTCGATGCCAAGCTCACGGCAGGCGGCCGTTTCCTCGGCGGGAAGCCCGCGCGCCTTCCAATCACCTCCCTTGACGTACTTCGCTGGACGCAGCGCCCTCAACGTGTCAAGGGTGGATGTCCGGCACAGGTGGACGTACGCGATGGGTTTCAACGCGTCGATAAGACGGACTCTTTGGTCTTCGGGCAGGAGCGGCGGGCGCTTCTTCGTCTCCCGCAGGTAGTCGTCGCCTCGAACGTTACAGAGCACCGGCAGCCCCAGCTTTGCCGCTTCCTCAAAATAAGTCAAGTGCCCCACATGCAGCGGATCGAACCCCCCATCCACCATGGCCACCTTTCCCCGAAAACGGCCCAATTCCTCTTCACCGAGCCGCATAAGACCTCTCGCCAAGTTCGATCAAGCTTGAAACCTTTCCCACGTCTTCTATCTCCAGATGCGAAAACCTATGACCGGCCCCGCCTTGCCCCCGCAGGCAATCCGCAGCCCGTTGCGCGGCCTCCAGGTGGCAAGTCAGGTAGCGCCCCGCACTCGAGTGCAAAGCGACCGTCGGGATACCGTACAAAAGCGGGAGGTATGAAAACCCGCCGTACGTGCCGATAAACCAGTCCGCGCCGGCCATGATGGCCGACTGCAGGGCCAAGTTTTCTCTCGGGGCCAACGGCCGAGGCGGCAAGTGCACGCGGGCCCGGGAGTCCACCCGGAGGTCGAAATGGTCGTCGACCTCGAGGTCCGTATGCAACAGCACGACCTCGGTCCTGGCCGCCAAGCCATCGATGATACGGTTCACCGCCTGTCGGTTTGCCGGTGTATCCGGGAAGGCCTCGCTGAAATAAAACTTGGCCACGACGTAACGCTCCGGAAGACCTTGAACCGCTTCTTGAGGGCCGCGTTCGAGCGGCCGATAACGGGTGAACCGCTCCAGGAACCGCCACGGACGGCTGCCGTCCCAGAAGGGCTCGAACAGGTTGTACATCAGGCTCGGGTGCAGGCAGTCCGCCTCCTCCGCACCCAGGGCCGCGCGGGCGCGCTCCACCAGCACGCGGTCGAAATCCGACACGGCCTTGTGCTTCTGCACCCCTTGGGCGAGCAGTCGGGCCTGGTTGTGCCGCTTGAACTCCTGAGGATCCACCAGGTCGAACACCTCCAGGTAGCGGCCGGCCAGGGAACCGTACCAGGACGCGGTTCCTCCTCGAGACAGGACGACGGCGCGTTCCGGGCGGATGCCATAAGCCTCGAACGCCCAACGCAGGAACGGGATCCAGTAGAGCACCTCGAAACCCATCTCCGAAACCCAGGGACCGAGGACCACGGGACGGCGGCCTCGGGCGATGCGCCCGAGCTCGGCCCGCACTCGGGCGGCGCTCCATTCCGTGCGGGCGGCGCGGAGCACTTCCTTGACCGGCCGCGGAACAGCTCTCGCGACGACGTTGCGAAGGGCGGACAACGGCCGGCTCACGACGCCGTCTCCGCCGCCGGGCCGGGCCGTTCGCGCAGACGGCGCGCGATTCCGTACGCCCGCGCCCTGAACCCGAGGGAGAGCTTCTTACAGGGCCGCAGGAGGTAAATGCGCGTGTTCTTCCAGAGCCATTTGAGCGGGCGGAAGCATTCGAAGGCCGCGCCGTGCGCGGCGTAGAGCGCGGCCCCCAGCAAGGAGGCGACGGGCCCGACTTCCGGCCGGCCCGCGCCCTTCACGCCGACGTTCCAGGCCAACGAGGCGGCGTGCGCCGCCCACCAGGGGAGGTAGGCGTAGATCGGCACGCCGCCCGGGAAAAACGACGCCCGCTGACGGCTCATCGTGACGAGCCCCACGTACCGGCGGTACCACAACAACTGCGGCACTTGCTTGAATTCACCGTAAAGGGAGAGTTCCGCCAGGAGCATCCGGTCCGGCAGGGTCAACTCGCGGAACACCCCGGCCCGCTCCAGCGTCTCCGCGCGGTAGAGCCCGTACACCATGTTTCCCGCCGACATCCCCCGGCAAGCGCGGAAGAGCCGTCCCAGCGGACGGGTCCTGTGCCGCGTATCGAACCTCCAGGGCGCCGTACGGAAAACCTCGCCGTTCCCCGAGATCCGAATGTTCATGGGATAGCTGAGCACGATGCGCCGGTCCCCGTCCATGGCGCGGACCATCTCCTCCAGCCAGCGGGGATGCCAGACGTCGTGGTCGCTGGCCCAGGCGAAGTACTCGATTCCCGGGAAGGCCTCACGGGTCGCTCGGTAGGCCTTGCGCCAGTTGAGGATCATCCCCAGACGGGCGTCGTTCCGCAGATAGCGGACCCGCGGGTCGATCGCCTCGTACCGGCGGGCGATCTCCCCCGAGCCGTCGGAACCGTCGTCCACGAGAACGACGCCGAAATCGCGGAAGGACTGCGACAGGATGGACTCCAGCGCCTCCGGCAACTGGGAGGCGTGGTTGTACAGCGGGAGTCCGATGCCGACGCGATGCGATGTTTCCATGGTCGTTCCCTCAGTCAAGAGTCTCGCGATCCGGGAGTCCGAGGCCTTAAACCCCGACTCCGGGTTCTCAACTCTGGACGATCGAGCCTCCCCCCGACACCTCAACTCCGGAGGCCGTCTGCACCCGCCTCCAGCCGACGACGTGCAAATAGTCCATCTGGTTCTTGGCCATCTTCTTGTCCTTGCCCGGCTTGGCCGCATCCATCATCTTGGTGTAGCTGACGGGCAGCACGTAGACGTCGTGCAGCCAGTAGTACTTCGACACGATCTCCCGCACGTTCGAGAGCTCGCTGTTGTACGACGAGCGGTCCCGGTTGAGGCTATAGAGGTAGCGGCACCCCGACTCGAAGGCCTTTCGGGCGTAGGCGTCCACCTGGTCCGAGCGCATCTCCTGGAAAGACACCATGTTGACGGCGAGGTCGAGGCGCCGCGGCCGGAATTCGTCCAGCGAGGTGTTCGGCATGAACACGAAGTCGTACTCCTGCCACCGATCCAGTATCTCCGCGAGCGGCCGTTCGCCGTAAAAGGCCGCCCTCGCTTGCGGGAATAGGGTCAATAGATACGTGGCGGAAAAAAGGAAGAGCTCAGGGAAATCCGTCAGGAAATAGGTCGAATTGGGACAAAGGGTCTTAAACTGGTAAGGGAACCCTCCCCAGCCCGTCCCCACCTCCCACACGGCCTTCCGTTCCGCGTTCTTGCGGAACTCCCGCAGGACTTCCCCCCGGTGCAGAGCCACGAGGGCTTCGTAGAACTTGAGCGTGTCGATGTTGTAGAGCTTTCCGTCCACCCGGAAACCGAAGCCGCCCAGCGCGGGAGACTCGGGCACGAGCAGGTCCGCACCACCCAGCGAGATAAGCTCCCGTAGCTTGGCCTCAAACGGCCCCTGGGCTTTGTTGGTGCGATAATCGTATACGCGCAGGCCCGTGATGTGGTAGGTGTGGTGGCGCAGTTTCTCCACGACGCGGGGCGAGGCGTCAAACAGGTAGTCGAAGTTCTCCAGTTCCTCCTGCCAGTAGGCGCTGGGCTTGTAGAGACCGTCCCGTTGGGCGGCGTCCAGCATGGCAAATACGCGCTCGCGCACGCGGAGGTAGGTCTGAAACGCGTGGCTCTCACGCAGGGACGCGGTCTTGGCGCGGATGTCTTCGCTCACGGACCCTGGGGTCGGCTGCTCTCGGACGGTTGTCTCGTTATTGGACACGGCTCTTTTCCAGGGGGACGGGATAGGCCGTCTTCGCGACGGCGGACGGCTTCGCCTTGGGGGCGTCCTTCTTCTTCGGAGGCTTCAAAGCCTTACGGAGCGCCGTCTGCACCGCCCCGGCCAGCCAGAGCGCGGGCCGGATCGCCACCGCCGCGGCCTGGGCGCGGACCGGCGCAACCTTCGTCCGGGCCAGCCGCTCGAGGGCGTCGGCGAGGAGGGGCGTGCAGGCACGGTCCAATCCGTGGGGACGGATGAAGCTCGCCACGAACGCGCGGATACGCTCCCGGACGGGCCCGGGCTCGGCCGCGGTGTGGGCCAACTGCGCCACGTGCTCCTCCAGCGTCCGGGCCACTTCCAGGAACCCGCCGTTCTCCGGCAGGAGGTACTGGAAGTGCAGGGTGCCTGTCTGCGTGTCATCGAACTCCTCCGGGAGGAGGGTGAACACCGGCCGGCCCACGATCGCCGCCTCGATCATGGCGCTGGTGTTGATGCCGACGACCGCCTGTGCGTGGAAAAGCGAATCGAAGTAGTCCGCGCGGTCCCCCTCGTCCACGGGATTCGCCCCGCCCCGCGGCCACACCGTGACGTTGGCGAAACCGGAGAAGTCGGCCTTCGCCCAGAAACCGGGGTTGTAGGGGTGTGGCCGGAGGAGGACGCCCAGTCCGTTCACGGCGGCGTCCGGGCACGCCCGGAGCGCCCGCACCCAGCGGCGCACGAAACCGATCTCCGCCTGCGGTTCGGAGATCGAGGCCGTGGAGCCCACGAAGAGCAGGAAGGGTTTGGCCGGGTCGAGCCCCACGCGGCGACAGAAGGCCTCGCGGTCGCGGGAGGGAGCGCGTCCGAACCACTTGTCGAATGGTTGCGCGCCGGTGACGATGACACGTTCCGGAGCAACCCCATGGAATTCAACCGCCTCCTCTTTCTGCCGCTCGTTCCAGACGAAGATGCGGTCCGGCACAAGACGGATGAGCCCTTTCGTCGTCAAGTGATCCCAGCTCGCCACGCAAAGCCCGGAAGGGACCCCCCGGGACTTCGCGGCCTTGATCAAGTCCACCTGGGTGGAGCCGTCGGTCACCAGCGGCGTCACCAAGAGCGCGTCCGGCCTGTGCTCGGCCAGGAAGGCATCGAGGACGGGCGCCACGGGCACCGCCTCCTCCAGGAACGCGAAGAGGCGGACGAGGCGGTTCAAGGCCGGAACGGACACCGAGCGCACCCATCCGAACGGCCGGAACAACGGGGAGAGCTGGCTCTCCATGCGGTCGCGCAGGTAGTCGGCCCGGGCGTAGCGCGGGTGGAGGTAGCGGGCGAAATCCACCGCGGTCCGGAGGGACGCGGCGAGCGCCGTCCACACGTCGCGCCGGCGCGGGGTCGGCCCCAGAACGCGGACGTTTCTCGGGCCGTCCTTCAGGGCCTCGAGTCCCTCGGCCTGCTTGCCCGGCGAATCGAACGCGATCAGCACCTCGTGCCCGCGCGCCGCCAGCTCCCGAACGGTGGAGTCGTAGTACCGCAGATAGCCCGGATAGTGCATCACGAAAAGGAAGCGCACGTCAGGCCACCGGTCCCTTTGCGGAGAGAGTCCGGGCCGTGACATCGGGGCCGAACACCAGGTCCACCAAGCCGGCGTCTCGCACGTGCAAGAGCGTGAGCGAACCGAAGCCGTTCCGGGAGTAGATGCGCTGGGCCAGTTCGTGGTGGTGCGAGTTGAACTGGGTGGGATCGGAAAAGAACGAAAGCGCGTTCACCCCGCAGAACGGGGCGATGTAGGAAAACCCGCCGTAGGTCCCCACGAACGCTTTGGCGCGGCTCACCGCGAGGGTTTGCACGCGCAGGTTGTCGCTAGGCGTCATGAGATCGGCCAGGGTATGCACGCGGGCCCGACGGACGGCGGAGAAGTCGGAATGGTCGTCCAGGGTAAAGTCGGTGTTCAGCATCACCACGTCCGTCTTGCGCGACAGCCTCTCCACCACACTGGCGATGAAGGCCCGGTTCTCCGGCGTGTCCGGGAAGGCGTAGCTGAAATAGAACTTCACGGCCACATAGTCCTCCGGCAGGCGCGCCAGAACCCGCTCATCCTCCACACCCGTCATCGGCTGGTAGGTGGTCAGGGCCTGGATGAAGGTGGGCGGGACGAATCCCTTCCAGTAGGGGTTGAACATCTTGTACATGAGCGACGGGTGGATGGCGCGGACGTCCCCGAGCCACATGGTGCGCTTCACATAGTCGATGATCTCGTTATCGAGCTCGGTGATGCTGCGCTGCTTCTGCTTCCCGTTCCGCATCCGGGCCTCGTTCTTGCGCCGGAATTCATCGGGCGAGAAACAGTCCAGGATATCCACGTACTTATCCGAGATGTCCTCGTACCATTGCCGCGCGCCTCCGCGGGAGACCACGATCAGTTCGTTTTCCTTGGTGAGGAAGTTCGCCTTCAGCCAGCGCACGAAAGGGATCCAGTACAGCACCTCAAAACCGACCTCGCTGAACCACGGCCCCACGATGATGGGCGTCTTGATGCCCTGCAGCGGCAGGACGCGCGTCTTGATCTCCCGCACGGCCCACACCTCGGTCCAGGCGGACGTCTGGGGTGGGGTACGCGTCAGGATCTGCGTATTGACGAACCACCGTACGTAGCCGATCCTCGTGATCGCGCCGAGGAACGCGTTCACGGCCGCTTTGAAGGGCCGGAGGAAGGTCGCCGAGAACCAGATCGAGACCATGCGCGCTTTTTTCCGCCAATTCTCCCGGCGCCGGTCCTTGAGCAGGCTCAGGAGGAGAAGCGACAGAGCGGCGAAGGAGAGCAGTCCCCGGAACGGCGAAGTCCACCAGGGCATCCGGACCCGCGTGGCGGTTGGTTCCACGCCCAATCGCTCGATGGCATCCACCAAGTGTTCGCTGGCCGGCTTTCCCCCGCCGTGAGGACGGACGAAAGCCTCGATAAAGGGACGCATCTTCCCCCCCGCGCCATCCCCCAGCGCCGCCGCGATCTGGGCCCGGTTTTCCTCCGGGTCGCGGGCCACGTGCAGGAGGCCGCCTTCCACGTTCACCAAGTGGTGGAAGTGGAGCGTGCCCGTCTGGGTGCCGGCGAAATCCTCCGACATCATCGTATATACGGGCCGGCCCACGATGCCGGACTCGATCAGGGCGCTGGTGTTCACGCCCATCACGGCGGAGCAGTGGTGGATGGAATCGTAGTAGTTGGAGCGCGTGGCGGCGTCCACCGGGTTGATCCCCGTCCGCGGCCACACCGCGACGTTCCCGAGATCCTCCAGCGTCACCCCCTCCCACTGCAGGGCGTTCTGGGGATGGGGCCGGACGAGCACGCCGCACTCCCGCAGGAGCGGGTCCGGGGAGGCGCGCAGACCCTCGATCCAGCGCCGGACGAAGCCGGTCTCCGCCGGCGCGATGAACGGGGAGGAGCAGACGTACAGGATGAACGGCGCATCCGCCCGGAGACCGACGCGGCGGCAGAATTCCTCCTTCGTCGTGGACGGCTTCCACTGGAACCAATGCTCGTACGAGGGCGCCCCCGTCACCACCACCCGGGTGGGGTCCGCGCCGTGCAGTTCCACCGCCTCCGTCCGCTGAGCCTCGTTCCAGACGGTGATCATGTCGGGCAGTATCTTCACGACGCCCTTGTTGGTGAGGTTGTCCCAGCTGTACACGCAGAGGCCCGTCTTCACGCCCAGGGCGCGGGCGCACTTGAGGTAGTCCGTCTGCTCGGAGGCGAGCTCCACGAGCGGTGTCACGAGCAGGACGGTGGGGTCTTGGGAACGGACTTTTTCCATGATCTCCGGGCTGAGCGGGAGGACCGTTTCCACCTCGCGCAGAAATCGCTCCGCGAAGCGCACGAAGGCGGGGCTCCGCAGCCCCGGCAGTCGGAAGAGTCCCGTGAGCTTCCGGGGCAGACGTTCCGCCACCCGTTCTCGGAGCTTGACCGCATCCCGGAAGCGCGGGTGCAAGTAACGCAGGTAGTCCGTCAGCATGCGGACCAAACGCGTCAGGTCCAGCCACAGGTCCGCCGGGCGCTTGAAGGGGGCGCTGTAGGTGATGTTCGGGCAGTCCTTGGCCAGCCGCTCCGCGAGAACTCCTTCCCCCAGCTTCTCCGCGTTGGTGAAGCACAAGTGCACCCGATGTCCCCGCGCCGCCAGGAGCCGCAGCGTGGACTCGTAGTTGCGGATGTACCCGAAATGCGTCATCGAGAAGAGTATCTTCACGCGACCACCCTCTCGGCAGATGTCCTGGCCCGGCCCAGTGACTCGAGCCAGGAGCGATCGCCGCGCGTCGCGTCCGCCAGCATGACGGGTGCCAGACCGCGTTCAGCGGCGACACTCTGCCGGAACTCGGCGTCGCATGCGCTCAGGCGGCCGCGCTCCGAATAGAGCCCGATCGAAGGCACGCCGTGAAGCGTCGCGAGATGGGCGAATCCTCCGTACGTCCCGACGAAGGCCGCCGCGCCCGCCACCACCGCCGCCCGACGCCCCAGCGCCGTGGCTGGATCCGGATCCAGCCGATGCACGCGCCCCACGACGTCTTCTCCGACGTTGTTCGTGCCCTCCCCCTCCTCGGTCGACTCGAGAAGGACGACGTCCGTCCTTGACGCGACCGAACGTACCACCTCGGCGGCAATCCTTCGGTTCTCCGGCGTATCGGGAAAGATATCGCAAAAGGAGAGCCTCACGGCCACGTAAACGGATGGGAGTCCCGCAGGCACGTCAGGGGTCGGCGGACGACGGACATCTCTCCTCTCCGCCATGGAGCGGAGCAGCAACGGCGCGAGCGGGCGGGACTTCTCGTTTTCGAGCAGGGTTCTGAAGGTGCGAAACATGGCGCGGGGCGGCAGGAACTCCAACGGGCGGGACTTATGCGCCTGCTTGAGACGCGCCGCGATCTCGCCCTCGATGGGCGACTTCCAGGCCTGCCAGTATGCGCCCCCGCTTCGCCGCAGCCGCTCAATTTCCCGACCGAGAGGCGACGGCTCGAGGAGTTCGAATACATCGATGTAACGCCGGCAGACGGAGCGATACCAAGATCCCATGCCTCCGCGAGAAACGGCCAGGAACTCCTCGTCCGATAGGGCGAGGGAACGCTTCACCCATTCCAAGAAGGGTATCCAGACGAACAGTTCGGTCCAGAGGTCGCCGAGCCACGGTCCGGCGACCATCAGTCGGTCCCCGCCCTTCCGTGGGCCGAGCCGGTAGCCCATGCTTCCTTTCTGCAGCGCGGAATACGCTCCAGCCGCCCACCCGCGGCCGAGCCGGCGGACGGCCGGGCGGCGGTTCGTCAACACGCGCGCGAGGACATCGATGACGCGCTCGCCGAGTCCTAGCCAAGTTTCGTCCCAGACATGCCGCACGGAAGACCAGAACGCCACCCAATCGGCCCTTTTCTGTTCCCACCAAGCGCGCTGTCTCGGACCCCAAACCAGTTCGTAGAAGACCGCATACAGGCGGATGCGCGCCGCGATGCCGATGATCGCCGACATCGGGAACCTGTCCGGTTCGGGGAGGAGGACGTCGACGAGTCCGTTCTTCCAGCGACGTCCCGGCTTCGCGGAAAGGGCCCGGGTCAGCCATGCGAGCGGGTAGAGCGCAAAGCGAAGCCTCCAGACGACCCCGAGCGCCCACCACGGCCGGGACATCCCAGTCCCCCCCAGCGATTCGATCCCCGCCGCCAGTCGCTGGGCGGCCGGGGTATCGAGACCATGCGGACGGACGAACCCCTCCGTGAAGGCCCGGCACCGCTCGCGGTCATCCGTCCGGCCGGAGAGCACGTCGTCGAGTTGCCGCAGGTGTTGGTCAAAGCCCTGGGCCACCCGCAGGAGCCCGCCCTCCAGGTAGCGGAAATGCAGCGTACCCTGCTGGGTGCGCACGAATTCGGGCGCCAGGACCGAATAGACGGCACGCCCCACGATCGCCGCCTCGATGAGGGCGCTGGTGTTGATGCCGACCACCGCGGCGCAATGATACAGCGTGTCGAAATAGGCGGACTTCGATTCGTCATCGATCACCCAGTCGTGGATGTCCCGCGGCCAAACCACGACCCCGTCGTGCCGCAGGACGTCCGGATACGCCCATTGTTCGAGGTTTTTCGGGTGCGGCCGCACGAGGACGCCGGCCCGGCGCAGTGTCTCCGAACCCGACGAGCGCAACGCCTTGACCCATTTCTCGATGAACACGACCTCGTTGGGGGCGATGGATTTCGAAGAGCACAGGTAGAGCAAGAATGGACGGTCCGCAGGCAACCCCACGGTCCGCAGGAACTCTTCGCGCGCGCGGGCCGGACGGTAGACGAACCAATCGTCGAAGGTCTGGGCGCCCGTGGTCGTCACCCGCTCCGGGGGGATGCCGTGGAGTTCGGCGGCCTCCGTGCGCTGGTGTTCGTTCCAGACAAAGACGCGGTCCGGTGAGAGGCGGATCAGCCCCTTGTTCGTCAGGTTGTCCCAGCTCGCGACGCACAGCGCGCTCGTGATTCCGAGCCGGCGCGCGGCCTTGACGTAATCGACCTGGCCCGATCCGAAGTAGACCAGCGGGGTGACGAGGATAAGGTCCGATTCGCGGGTCCGGATCCAGTCGAGAAGCGCCGGCTCGACTGGGACCGCGTAGTCCAGCGCCCGCAGCACGGGGCGCAGGAGGGCCGGCGGCACGCGGCACGACTTGACGACGAAATCGAAGGCCCGGAGGAGGTTCTCGGGAGTCTTGCCGTGCATCCGGTCCCGCAGGATTGTCGCCTTCTCGTAGGCTGGATCGAAATAGCGCAGGTAATCGAGGAACAGCCGGACGGCCCGGGAGAGCGTCGGCCAAACGGAGGGCTCCGGCGTGACGACGGCTCCCCAGGTGATCCCCGGGAACTCGCGCGCGAGGTCGTCGAGAAGGGCCTGCCCCGTGTCCACGTCCGGCTCGTTGCCGTCGAAGGCGAGGTGCACGCGATGGCCCCTTCCGGCCAGGAGCCGCAACGTGGACGCGTAGTGTCTCAGGTACCCGGGGCCGGGCATGAAGAAGAGTATCCTCACCGGACCCCTCCCGCCGCGACGGCGGCCGGCACGCCCGATCCGCGCCAGTGCCGGTCCGCGTAGAAGCGCGCGATCCTTCCATCGCCGAGAAACTCGTCGTCGGTCCCCCACTTCCGGATATAGCTCACGCGCCCCTTCAACTCCTGGATCGCGCGGTAAACGCCCTCGTGATAGCGCCGTTGGGCCTCGGATTCGACCGGCGGCCGGGCCAAGTTCTCGAGCATCTCGGCCACCGCCGAACGGATCTCCTCGCTGGAGTTGTCCACGTAGCGGTAGCGTCGGGTGGTACGCCAGTGCGCGAGGTACTCCTCGGTCAGGAGGTCCTCCAGGGAAAGTTCGCGGCCCGTCTCCCGGTCGATGACGTGCTTGAGGATGTAGATCGACCCGGCGCGTACCGGGTAGGTGTTGATCGGGTTCGTCGTGTTCACGAGGACGGTGGGCGTATTGAGCAGGAGGCAGACCGCGCCGGGACCAGAATCGCAACCCAAATGGAACGCGCTCCGGTACAGCAACCACAACTCCAGCAGATCGTTCCGGTGAGGGGACGTGGCCAGATCCACGATCCCATCCCGTTGCAAGGGGGTCATCATCGGATCGCCGATCCGCACGATGGCGTAGCCCTGCTCGCGCAGAAGCGCGAAGGCCGTGTCGTAGTTCTCGAAGCTGCCGTTACGCGCGACGTCGAACGGCGCCTCTTCGTGGCCCCCCATGTGCTTGAAACCGGATTCGCGGATGTGCACCGTCACCAGTCTCTCGGTGGACTCAATACCTGCGGCGCGCGCCATCGTCTCGGCGCGTCGGGCGTTTTCGGCCGAGAACCGAACTTCCAGCGGATGCCGGATGGTAGAGCGTTGGTAAAGCGAAAGTTTGACGTCCTCTTGCGTCCCCTCCAGTTCGGGTCCCGCCTCCCGGCGTCGGAGCGCCTCGATGCGCTCCTTCACCTCGACCCGGACATGTTTGGGGAAATCGTTCGCCTCCATGTAGCGTTGGGCCGCCAAGAGCATCTGTCGCTCGAAACGTTTGCGGCAGCGCTTCAGCCACTTCAGGAAGCTTTTCTGCGACACGAAGGCGAATGTCCGGACAGCCTCGGCCGTGTCCTCCGCCAGAAGCTGGAGCCTCCACGACAGCCGCAGCAGCGGCACCCACAGGCTGTTCTGCCGCACAACGGGCACGATCGGGCTCTCGATCTCGTAGAGGGCGCGGTTCACCATGCGGGAAGGCGGGAGGAAGTACGCGCGCGCGCCGATCGCCCTCGCCGCGTGGAGGGTGTGGAGGATGTCCAGTCCGACGTGTCCGAAGGCCCATTCGTGCGGCTGGGAGACGAGCACCTTCCATCGTCCGATGCCGAAGACCCGCGCGTACATGAGTCAGGCCCTCTGGAGTCTGGGCGCGGTGGTCGCGGCACCGTCATGCAGGTAGCGCGCCGCGAAAGCGTCGGAGATGCGTCCGCGCCCGACGTACGGCTTCTCAAGGTACCCTTTCTTTCGGTAAGCGGCGAGCACGGACTCGCTGCCCAGAGTCCGCTCCATCACTTCACGGTATTCACGCTGGGTCGCCGTCTCGCGAGGACCCTCCCGCAAGGTCCGAAGCATCTCCTGGACCGCGAGGAGGATGTCTTCTCCCGTGTTGTCCAAGTGGTCGTATTCCGCCGAATCCCTCGTGCGGAAGATGTTCAGCTCGTCCAGCATCTCGGCCAGAGAGAGGACTCGGCCCGTGCGGCGCTCGACAACGCGCTTCAGGAGATGGAGTTCGTTGCTGCGGAGGGGGTACACGCCCAAGGGATTCACGATGTCGACAATCAGAGACGGCGTGTTCACCAGCCAGCTCACGCACGTCGCTCCCGAATCGCATCCGATGAAGAAATCGCTCCGCATAATGCACCAGACTTCCAGCAGGTCGGTTCTCGCCGGAGACGTTGCGAGGTCAATGACGCCCGGGTGCGTCAGGGGCTCCACGGTCGGGTCGCCCGTCCGTACCACGGTGTATCCCAGGCCAACCAGATAGTCGATCGCCGGCAAGAAATCCTGGATCCGGGCGTTTCGGGCCGCGTCGCGAGGGTCCTCGGAACCGGTCCCCCCCGTCTTGAAAGTGGACTCGCGGACATGCAGGGTGACCAAGCGACTGCCTGGGCCGATCCCCAGCCGGTCTGCCTGCGCGACGGCTTCCGCTTCAATACGCGGAGAAAATACGACGGGAATGAGCGTTTTCGAACATGGCCGCTGGAACTTAAGCCAGAGGTGGTGAGACCGGAGGGCATGCCGAAGCTCGCGCTCTCGTCCTTCGGCAGCCCAGAAGTCCAAACGGCGTTGTATCCAGCCGCGGATCGATGCCGGAACCCACTTCCGTCGCGTATAGATCTTGATCCGCGCGGCCCAGAACTGACGGACATGGCTCTGGACGACATGGTAAACGTCCCGACCCTTCCGAGCCGCGTTGCGCAGGGTCCACAAAGTCCGGAAAAACAGGTCCCAAGCCACGTTCTCGTTGATGATTCGGACTTCCGGACTGCGCAGGTGGAAGATGGCCTCGTTGATCGGGTGCTTCGGCTTGAGAAGGACGAGCGCTGCCCCCTCGGAACGGCTGATGTGCAGGGCCATCAGCACTTCCAGGACCAAGTGGCCGTAGGCGGTCGTGTGGGGTTCCAGCACCACGACCTTCCAATGGAAAAAGCGGAAAACAGAATAGTTCATCGAGTTGGTGTCATCCCGTGGTTCCCTGGACCGCCCGGCGCGTCGGAAAACGACCGAGGCGGACCCATGGGTGGCGTTCGAAATGTCCCGCTGAGGTGTCTGTGAACGGTCGGATGGCCCCGTCCGTTCGAGCTCGGCTCGGGGAGGAATGCAGCCCCGCTGATGTGCGGCTTCGCCCGCGGTTTTTCCCCGTCCTTTCCTGTGACGTTCAATTCTTGAACATGCGGCCCAACAAAAAACCGCCTCTGAGGAGCGGTTGAGTGATTATACCAAATTACACTTAAAAAATCGCATGAATTTGACGGTTTTGAAGAATTCTTCCCCCTCGACATTACGCAGATTCAGCCCTTCCAGCTTGATTTTTTCTACTCCAAACAGCTCCTTCTTCCTGCCACAAAATGTCGCCCTTCAGTAGTTGGACGATTTAATTATCCACGCTATCCTTAAATCGGAGAGGTTCAAAACCTCTCGTTATGAGAATTTAACCTTAGTTATAACCCTTGTTCATGTGACAGAAATATTCATTGGTTATTTTCGACCCGCTCAAATGCAATGCCTCCAATACATCGACCTGATGTTTCAACTCCTTCGGTGCTTTGACATAAATTTGTCAATTATCACTGGTGACAGATGTGCGGACCGTCATCCGCCACTGTTCCCACACCGCAAGACAAACCCAAAGAACGATGGCCAACGCTCCGAGTGCGAGACCGCCGTAGAAGGTGGAGGGGTCGTAGCGCAGCTCCACGGTGTGCCGTCCTTGCGGCACGGCCACCCCAGTGAAAGCGATGTTCATCCGAAGCATTTCCGCCTTCCGGCCGTCCACCCGGACGCTCCTCTCCGGATAATAAACCTCGCTCGTGAAAAGGTATCCATCGCGGGGCGCTTCCACCTCCACGGTCAACCGTCCGTCGGGGGTATCGCGTTGTAGGACGCGAACAGACGCCGTCTCTCCATCGACGGGCGGAAGCGCGATGATGTCCGGACCGGCGCGCCGCACCTGCCGCGGAGGTTCCGCCGAGGCTGGCGAAAGCTGTGGCTGTCGGCGCAGAATCACGGCGTTGGCGTGTCGGTCGATACCGTCCGTGTCCTCGATCCGGCGATCTGAAATCAGGCCGTTGATGTTGCGGACCGACGTGTCCTTCAGTCGATAACGCCAGGTGCGCTCCCCCCAAGGGCTTCCATCGGCGAGGCCGTAGGCCATTTCAGCTTGAGCACGGGCCTCGGCCCCAAGGCCCTCAGGGTAGCGCACCTTCACCTCCGGCCAGGTGGACGGATCATCCGAACGGGCGCGTACGTAGCTCACATATTCGCTGGTCACTTGCGCATTGTGTCTGTCAATATTCTGCGTGTCCTGAACGCGAGGATCACTGATCAAGCCGCGGACGTTAACGTTCCCAACATCGGTGAGGAGGTAGTTCCACGTTCTCTCGGCCGCTTTTTCACCGCGGATGAGACCATGCTTCCTCTCCAACTCGCGCATCCTCGCCTCCCCCACGCCGGGCGTGAACCGGATCTGGATCGGCGCTCCGGAGGGCCGCCTCTCTTCTTGTGGAGCGAGCGAGGCCCCGCTCAAACGGGTGTCGGCCCGAAAAGCTTCGATCAGCCGCCGGATGGCGTCCAAGCGATCGCGGGTTTCCACCACGTCCGTCCAGAAAGCCCGCGGCGCCGGCAAGTCGGACTCGATCACCGTCCGTCCCTCCCCCTCCCATACCGTCCGGAGCGGGCCCGCTCCCCGGCCGAGACCCGACGGTGCCAGAATGTGCGTCACGCCCATCAGGCGCAGGAGACCCGGCGCCTCCGGGATACGCCCCCCGAGGGAGCCGAGGGAGGCCCCCCCCGTGGAGCCCGTCGCCTGGGCGCCGTTCATAAGCACATCGCCGAAATCTGCGTAATGCGCCAAGTAGAGAGGTGTCTTTCCATCGATGTTCGGCACGCGGGACTCGAAACCGGAGCATTCCGTGAGCGGGAAGAACCGCCCAATGTCGACCGAGCGGAGGCCCTCCACGAGCGCCGGGTCGACCTGAGCGGCCGGTGAAGCGACGATGAATCGTCGAGCGAAGGCCTGCATCTCTCCGGAAGAACCGGCCAAGAGGAGCGCCGCGGCAGCCAGCCAGGCGGCGGTGCGAGTTCGGTACGCATGGAGCCAGCGCTCGGCGACGACGCAGGAGACAAGAGCCGCTAAACCCGCCGCCAGCCAGACGATAGGGCGGCAGGAATCTCCCAGGTATTCCGCAACTCTCCAATTCCTCCCCGTCCGCGTCGCCTCCGCGAGACACGGCGCCGCGAGCACGGCGAACGTGCCCATCGCCAGGGCCACCGCGGCCAGCCGCGCGCCATGGGAGCGTTCCCCGCCGCCCTCCACCACGGCGCTCAAACCGAGCGCCCCGCCGAGGGCGGCCCCCATTCCCCAGAAAGGGAGCAGACGCCCGGGAATCCGCAACATGGGGAACACGGCGTAGTGGAGGCGATAGAGCGGCAAGGCCTCTCCGAGAGCGAACAGCGCGGCGACGACGCCGAGCCCCACGAAGAACAGCGCCTCCCGTCGCGAGCGTGAGCGCCAGAACGAGAACGGCAGGAAAAGCAGGACGAGCTTCCCCGCGTAGGGGCACTTCTCCCACAGGCCGCCGCTGGAGTAGGGGTCGTTGTAATCGTTCGCGGAGGAGGCATAGGAGAGCGGCCAGAAGAAGGTCTTCAGGTGACGGACCGACAACGACCCTTTGGTGGTATCTCCGTAGTCGAGGCCGCCCGTGCGACCCGCCTCGTCATACATCCGCTTCATGGGCAGGAACTGAAAGGCGCTTAGGAACAGAAAAAACAGACCGCACAGCGTCAGCTGTGCCAAGGGGAGGACCACCTCTTGGCGCAATCCCCGGCGCACGACGCGCCAGGCCGTGTGCGCGAGCATGTAGGTGGAAAGCGCCACGATGGTGTAGATAACCGTCTGTGTGAATCCGGCCAGGTATTGCAGAACGAGCGCAATGACGAGGCCGGGATGCGGCAGCCATGAGGGCCGTCGGACCGACGCCACGGCAAAATCCATGACCCACGGGATCCACGCCGCGCTGGCCAGCATCGTGATGTGGCCCGCATAGATCTTGGGCGCGAACGCGCCACCGAGCATGAAACCCACGGCTGCCAGCACCGACGCCGCCCTCGCGGCCTCCAGTCGTCGACAAAGCCGGTAGAGGCCGAACCCCGCGATCCAAATATGCAGAGGCAGGAACAGCGCCATCGCCGTCTGCACCGGGAACGCCCGCAGAAGCATCGAGACCGGGTAAAAGACGAGGGCGTTGTTGTTCGCGAAGAAAGGCAGGCCGCAGTAATCGTAGGGGTTCCAGAAGGGAATGACACCGCCGCGCAGCGAATCGCGCGTGTACTGCTCGAACATGTGGTCGTAATGGATGTCCTTGCCGCACAGGATACGATCCGGATGGGTGAGCAGGAAGCGGAACCAGGGGTAAAAAAGCGGCACCAGAACCGCCGCCAGAAGAAGGGCGGCCAGCAGATCCCAGCCATGACGGCGGAGCCAGTCCTTCATATCGGTCCGGACGGCGGGGCGATGCCCGGCTAGCGTTTCCCGCCCGGCGAGCCGAGCGAGGGGTCGATGACGATCAGCGCGCGAACGACCCGTCGGGCTTCCAGGTCGTCGAAGGCCCGATTCACGTCCACCAATGGATAGGAATGGGAGGCCAGCTTGTCGAAGGGGAACCGGCGCTCGGTGTAAAGCGTGGCCAAGCGGGACACGTCGCGGTCCGGCCGGGTCGCGCCACCCCAGCTACCTTGGATCCGTCGGCCGGAAATGAGGGAATGGGGGTCCAGGCGGATCTTTTCGCCAGACGGTGGATGCGAGGCGAAGACCAGGAGCCCCGACTTATGGGCAAGCATGTCGAAGGCCTGTTCGATGGTGGTGGTCGTCCCCGCGGCCTCGACGGCATAATCCACGCCCTTCCCGTCGGTGATCCGCCGCACGGCCGCCACGGGATCCTCCTTCGACGCGTCGATCTCGTGCGTGGCGCCGAACTCCCTGGCCAAGTCCAGCTTGGCCGCCTCCACGTCCACCGCGATGACCTTGTCCAACTCGTACAGCCGGCAAGCGATCAGGGCGCTGACGCCGATGCCTCCCAATCCGAAAACCGCGATGCTCCGGCCTTTCTCCGGCCGGACCTCGTTCATCACGATGCCAGCCCCCGTTGGCAGGGCGCAACCGAAGAGAACGGCCACGTCCATCGGCAGGCCCGCGGGCATCTTCACGCAACGGTTCTCTGAGACCACGGCGTATTCGTTCAACGTCGTCACGGCTCCGGCGTTGACCGTCATGTCGCCCTTGCGATATCGGACGCCGCCGGCCTCGAGCCCTTCCCCCTTGATCCAGGTCAGGACGACCTCGTCCCCGGCCTTCACCTTGGTCACGCCCGTCCCCGCTTCCACCACGACTCCGGACCCCTCGTGGCCCAGGAGGTGCGGGAGGTAGCGGTCCTCCCCGCGCCCTCCGCGGAGTTCCATCAGCTGACTGCGGCAGATCCCGCTGTACGCCAGTTTGACCAGCACCTGGCCCGCCGCCGGCGCGGGAACCTCGATCCCGTCCTCCACCCGCAGGTCGTCCTTCGCGTGGAGCACCGCCGCCTTCATGGTCCGAGTCATCGCTTCAAGCCTCCCGTCTCTTCAGTCGTAGCACGGCAGTCCCGTCGTCCGGCCGTCCGACATCGTCATCGGGTACGTCCGGGAAGGCGCGCGCGAACGGTCGGCCATGACGAAGAGACCTCCGTCGTCCGAGCCTTCCACGCGGGCGTAGCGCCGGTCGATGTCCTCATAGATCGTCTTGAACTCCTCCGGGTACGTGCGCGCCAGCAGGATGATCGGCACTGACAGGCGACGCAGCTTTTCTACGGTGCGCGCTTGGGCCAGGGGGTCCAACGCGTAGAGCTTCCTCCCCGCGTAAAGGCAGAACGTATATCCGCCGAAGGGCCGATCCGAATAGAAGTTCATGGCAGGCGCATAGGAGTCGATGAAGAAGCGGTCCTCCGGCTTCGTGCATTCCCGGACGTAGCGGGTGAAGCGCGGGATCGGTTCCGGGCTTCGGAGCCACTCCGTCTCCCAGGGCGGGGTGTTCAGAGCCTTCACGGTGGAGACGACGTTGAGCGGGAACCGCTTGAACGGGCCGAGCAGCGCGCCGGGTCGGAACTCCTTGAGCGCGCAGAGTTCGTAGACGGTCAACGCGGCGAGGACGACCGCGAACGAAGTCCTGAAGAACCGGAACACCGTCCCCGCCACGCGCCGAGCACGACTCCGGGCCGCGTCCCCGCGCGCTGTTCCCAAACCCCGACGGAGGAGCCAGGCGCCCAGGACGGCCGGACACGGCATGATCTCCGCCACCCGTTCCTCCGGACTCGATCCGATGCGGGCGTAGAACAGGAAATAGGTGACCACCGCGCAGACCCAGAGGAGGACGGCGACCTTCTTCGCCTCCGGCGCCGGCAGCCGGCCGCCCAGCAGGCCCCCCAAGAACACCAGCGCCCCCACGAAGGGGAGGGCCACCAGGAACAGCGACGTCCACGCCAGCGGGCTCACGAAACCACTGATGGGACGGCAGATCTCGAGGAGTTTGAATCGCCAGGGGAGCGACGGTGGGTTCATCAGGGCGCAGTCATGCCGGTCGATCCCGTCGGTATCCTCCACGGATCCGTGGGTGACGATCCGCTTGATGTTGTCGGTCGAGAAATCGGTGAGGACGTAGGTGTAGGTGCGGCCGCTCCCTCGGTCCTGCTCGCCTTCCACCAACCCCAGCTCGCGTTCCGCCGCCGTCCGGGCCGCATCGTCCACCCGTTCCCCCCACCGCACTTTCACCGAGGGATAAACGCCGCGCAAGCTGCGGCTCATCGCGAAACTCGACAGCTTGTCCCACCCCGCCCGGAGGCGGCCCGAAGACGCCAAGCCGGCGGCCCCGCGTCCGAACCCCAAGCGGAGGTAATCCCCGACGCCCATGTTCAGCTGAACATACAGGACATAGGGCGCCACCAAGGCCGCCGTGATCGCCGCCAACGTCACGGCTTTCTTCAGCATCGTCGCGATGCCGTCCTGAAGATGGGCCAGGAGCACCGCCCCGCCCGCGGCGGAGGCGATATAGACTCCGTGGTCGTGCCGGAACAGCGCCGCTACGGCGGCCGTGACCGCGAGCGCCGCCAGCCGCCGTTTTCCCGGCGCTTCGATGTAGCGCCAGCACATCCACACGGCGAAGACGTAGAAGAACACCTTCGGGTACACGTACCCCCGCGGTTCGCTCGCCAGCGTCATCACGCCCGCCAAGAAGCCGATCCAGCCGGACCCCGTGACCGCGGAGGACAGAAGGAAGACCACCGCCGCGCTCCCGGCGATGAACGTGCCGTCCAGAAGCACCTCGCCCAGGAGCCCGGGCCCGAACAAGAGCTGGGCCAGGGCCGACGAGATGATCGTCAGCGGGATGCCGTGGTCCACGAAACCGCGCGACGGGAGTTCCCCCGCCAAGACCTGCCGGCCGTACACGATGGGGGCGATGTCGTCCCCTCCGAGCGTGAGGTTCAGGAACACGTACACCCATGCGAACAGGAAGAAGGCGATGACGGGCCAGGGGAGGGCGCGAAGGCGCAGGAGCAGACGATTCCCCGCGCCGCCCTCGGGCGCCGGCAAGTGGCGGTTGCCCTGACCGAGGAGGAGCATCTTCAGGAACTCGAAGACCCAGAAGAGCCGAAGGAAGAAGCGCCGCTCGCCGAGGAAATAGCGGCCGTCGCGGAAGTCCAGATTGCCGCTGGTCTTCAACCGTTCAAGCCGGCTGAGCACGGCGCGGCGGACCCCGTAGCGGTCCTCGACTTCGGCCGGGGTGAGCCCCCGCGGGGAGACCGTGACCTCGCGCAGGAGGCGGAGCCGCACCGAGGCGATGTTGATGTTCACGAAATGGAAGTAACAGTAGGACACCCCGACATAGGTCAGCGCCACCATGAGGGATTGGGCCGCATCCGGGCGCTCCGCGACGAGCCAGACCGCGAGTCCCACCGCCCCGGCGCAGGACGCGACGAACAGATGCCGCCATTGCCGCGCCGGGTCGCCCCGGCGAGAGAGGAACAAATGCGTACCCACGTTGAGGGCCAGGGCCCCGACCGGCGCCAGCGCGGCGAAGACGTCGCCTGTCGCCACGGTCACCCTCCCCGGCCCACGCGGAAGAGCCGCGCCCAAAGGCCGAAACAGGCCTCGAAGCGGCGGCCCTTGTCCGTCGCGAACCAACGACCGCCCCGAAGGACGATGAGGCCCTGATCGGACATCGAGCGCAAGCGTGGCTGGAGGATATCCTCGTCCCGCAGAAGGCCCAGGAGTTCCTCTTCACGGCGGCCGGCGGCGCCCGCGAGGTCCACGAACCTCACGAGTGTGACGGAAGGACTGTCCTCCAGCAGACCCAGGTAGGTGAGGATGTAGACCAGCGCGCACGCGAAGTAGGCCTGGGCCGCGAGGGCCAGCGGCCAGAACGGCCGGTGCGCTTTCAGCCAGAGGACGGCGCCGATGACGAACACCGCCGTGAACAGGGCCAGCAGCGTCCGGATGGGGTTTCGCGCGAGAGGCTCCGTGCCGCGCAAGAGGGCGAGGTGGGCCACGGCGGCCGACAGGGACATCGCGGCGAACGCCTCGAACGGGCTCACAGCCGGACCCGCCGGGGCCGACGAGAATAAAAATTTCTCTTGAGCACCTTGATCTCCAGGACCAAGTTTAGGAAGGTCTTAACGACCTCCGCGAGATTCTTCATCCGGAGCGCGCTGCTCCCCTCCTGTCCGGTCTGCATGTAACCGGCGATCTCGCAGAAAGTGCAACCGCGCAGGAGCAGTTTGGTCGTGATCTCGGGAGCAATGCTAAAACGTTTCGACTTAAGGTCCAACTCCCGAATCTTCGCGGTTGGATAGATCACGGGACCGCTCACGTATTGCACGTGTATACGAAAAACGGTCATGTAGATGAACCCGAAGATCGTGGAGAGGAGGTTCCGGAACCAGCCCCGGTTCTCCTTGTTCAAGAAGTAGGACATCACCATGTCAGCCTTGTCGCAGCTTTTGAAAAGCTTGATCATCAGCTTTTGGGGCATGTCGTTATCGCCCGCTATGATGAGGAACCGGCCATATTTTGCGACCTGGATGGCTTTTTTGAGGCCACGCCCCACGCCGATATTGGTCTCATTGTGAATGGCCTGTACGAACCGAAACTCCTTTTGCAGTTCCGCAATGACCCGCGCGGTGCCGTCCGTACTGCCATCGTTGACGATGATAAGGTCCAGAGGCAATCCGCCGCACTTCCGGGCCGCCGCGACAATGTCGTGCACGGTCTTGCGGAGATTCCGCTCCTCGTTGAGCGCCGGCACCATGATGCTCAACATAAAGGGATCACCTCTCCGACCGAGCGGCGCGGGCCCGCATCTGATGGTGACGATCGAGGACTCGCCGCATCACGTCCGGCATGTCGAGCCTCACGGCCCGTCGGTATGAAAAGGTCCCCACGCGCTGGCCCTCGGTCAGGCGATGTCCGCCCCAGCACCCATCCACCCGCGCCTCGTAGAGTGCGAGAGAGACCGTCCGCCGCTCAAACTCACCGTAGGCCCGCTGCCGCCAGAGGAACCGGAAATTTCGCGGCTCGATGCCGAGCTCCTCCCGCACTTCGCGTCTCACGGCCCTGGCAGCGCTTTCTCCCGGCCGGACACGCCCACCAAAATAGGACCACATGCCACGCGCCGCGATTCCCGGTTTATCATCGCGTAACTGGAGAACGTAATCTCCCTTCAACAACAGGACCGCATGGGCGCATCGAATCATAGCAAAGCACTAAGCAATGGCTTGCCGGGATGGATAAAGATAGCGTTCGGCGAAAAATCCCACAATACGGCCTTCCCCCATGGAGAACGGTGCTTCGGGGTCCCGCTCGTACCCCTCCTTGATCTGGGTGGCCGCGAGTTCCCGATCGAACAACACCCGATACGCCCGCTGAGCCGGCGTCTCGGCCGAGCCCCCCGCGATGACGTCCAGCATCTCCACCACCGCGGCATCGATTTCATCGGGCGAATTGTCCACGTAGCGGAGCGGGATCTTCTTTTTGTCCCACAGCAGGCGCAGGCGCTCGCTCAGGGACAACTCCCGTCCCGTGCCCACCTCGATGAGATGTTTCGGCATGTAGCGGTCGCGCGCCCGTGGCGGATAGCAGTTGACTAGGTTCGTCACGTTCACCGTCAGGCATGGGGCGTTCATCACCCAGCCAGCCAGGGTCGGACCGGAATCGCAACCGATGAAGAGGGAGCTGCGAAGTATCGTCCATGTGTCCAGCAAGCCCGTCCGGCCCGGATGGTTCGCCAGATCGAGGACGCCGGGCTCCGAAACGGGCGTCATGTCGGGGTCTCCAAGTCGTACGACTTGGTAACCCAGCGCGACGAGCCGACGGATTGCCTTCAGGTACGTGCGGATGTCCGCGTTCCGCACCGTGTCCTTCGAACGCTCTTCAACCTGCTTCGGGCGTCGGTAGCCCGATTCGCGGACATGGACGGTGACGATGGATCGTCCCGGGTCTAGGCCCACGCCCCTCGCGGCGGCAATGGCCTCCGCCTCGAGCGCCGCTGGCATGGAAAGACGGACCCGGTCCTCCGCCAAAACCTGGCAGTAAAAGGGCGCGTAGGCCTTCCCCTTCACCCGCGACGTCGGTGCCGGTTCCGCACCCGCGGCGGCATTCCTTTGGAATACGGCCATGGCTCGGCGCATGGCGTTCCACACGTCGGCGACCTTGGCTCGACAGGAGTCAACCGTCTCAGCCGCGCGCCAGAGCGCCGACAACAGGGGAGCCCAATACGTGTCGGTCAGGTTCCTGACCCCGTCGCAACGCAGATGGAAGATGGTCCGGTTCCATGACTCCGGAGGCGCGACGAAGAACACGGCCGCCCTTTCTTCTTTCGCCGTGGCAAAGGCCCAGAGCACGGCCTTCAAGTCGTTACCGTAAGCCTCGCCTTTGAGCCTAAAAAAAAGGATTCTGATGCAACCAAGATTCAGCGTGCCACTGGTCATGCGTCACCTTCCACGGAACGTTTAGTCCGCAATGAACCAGTAGTAGTCTCCGGTATAACCGACTTCAGCAAACAGCTTCCTCCAGTCGTCCACATGAAACATGGACTCGGCCGTGAGGATCCATTTGTAGAGTTGCACGCGCTCCTGTTCATTCCGCCAAGCATCGATGGTGATGTAGCTGTGTCCCCGGCTCACGCGCTCGATTTCGCGCAGAGCGGTCTTGAGCCGCTCGGGCGGGAGGTTGTGGATGGAGTTGATGGAGATCACCAGGTCGAAGCTCTTTTCCGGGTAGGGCAGGCTTTCCCCGCTGGCAATCTTCAGGAAGGGCTTCACGGACGACATGGCGTTTTCTATGGCGTATTCGCTCACGTCCACGCCCGCCACCGTGCACTTCGGCATAAGCCCCTTGAAATCGTGAAGCAGAAAGCCCTTCGCGCACCCCACGTCCAGAATGGCGGCGGTTTCCGATAATTTGTAATGGTCGCGCATGCGCCTGGCGACGTCCTTCCAGCGTCCGTCGTATTTGTAACCACCGTAACCCCGATCGCGAGGACCGTCGAAGAACTCCTTGTCGAACCGCTTCGCGATGGCCACGAGTTCCGGCGTCTTCTCCCGCGCCCTCTTGTCGTAGTCGCGGATAGTCTTCGGCTGAGAGTTTAGAAGGTTGATTTCTTGTCCCACGGGGCCTCCTCAGTTGTAGCGGCAGTTCTCCCGCACGCGGCACCACTCCAGGCCGCAGGTCTTGAGCGTGGCCGTCTTGAGGCGCTGTTGGACGTCGTCGAAAACATGCTCGATCTCGTCGAACGCCAGACGGTCGGCGGCGCGCACGATCTCGTCCCTGTACAGGACGGCGGTGGTGGCAAAATACATGTTCAGAAAGTGCTCAATGTGGTGGCCGAACTTCTTCTCGAAGAGCTCGTAGGTCCGGGTGTACTTCTGCTGGTAGGCTTCCTTCTTCTCGGGCCCCAGGAGGTGAGTGTCGGTCGTGTTCATGTGGATGACCGGCCGACCATTGGTCCAGAGCATCCACTTCCGATTCATCACGCTGTGGTGGTAAATCTCCAGATCAAGGCCAAACGGAATCTCCCGGTCGAAACCACCAATCTCTTTCACCAGACGAGCGGGGAATGACGCGACAGGCGAAAATGTACCGACTCGTAGGCGGCCGTCCGCAACCGAGTCTGACCAAACGTCACGGGCGAGCCCGAATCGTCGTACACCCTTGTCCACGCGAGCATCCTGGACCAGATGCATCGTCTCCCGCGTCGTGGACATCGCGTCGAGCAACCAGTTCAAATCGTCGTAGCGGTTACAGAGGAAAAGCTCGCAGAGGGCAGCATGGGTACGACGCTTGATCTGTAGGTAACCGAGGTTGAGGAGAGAAACCCTCCCCGAGTCGTATACATCCTCCCAAGCTCGGTCCAGACTCGAAAACCAGTCCGGTGGCCACAGAACGTCATTGTGGGCCAGGACAACGACGTCCACGTCCCCCATCAGGCAATCGATGCCTTTAATGAAAACGCCGGAAGGCCCGCTCCACTCTCCATTCTTGATGTAAGGTACGCCAGCTTTGACGCAAAAGGCCTCACAGACACGGCCAGGCTCGTTTCCATCTTCTACGACCACAATACGGCCGTCAAAGTCGCTGTCGAGCAGACTGCGGAGCGAGCCGCGGAAGACATCTGAGTCAAACATCGTGATGACCACAACGCCGTACCGAAGCCTCCTCGTCGTGTGCCGTCGGCGCCCTGCCAAGGGGACGGACGGGCGCGTCAGTAGCTCTGCCGGGGGTAGTAGACCGGCCAACTTTTCCGGCTTCTTCACGAGATAGGGGACGAAGAGCTTCATGAGCCAGTAGCGCGATTCGGCGGAAGGATGGGATGAGCGCACACGTCGCACGAGGATGTCCACCGCGGCCGCCCAGCGCCCCATGAGACAGAATAGAAGGGCCAGCCGGATCACCGGCGCCTCGTTTTTTGACACTGAAGCGTACCCGGACGGGGAGATGGCCCGGGGCGTCTCTCCGAGCCGCTGTGCCGCCGTCCGTAGCGTGTCTTCCACCAACCGCCAACCGCGGGCGCCCGTGGCGCGCCGCACGAGATATACCGCCTTGACGACCCGCCAGAAACGCCGAATCAGCCCACTGTCCGATCCTGCATCGTTGGTGCCCGCCTGGAGGGTCCGGATGGCCGCTTCAATGACGGCGTCTCGCCACCGATCGCGGCCGAGCCTCGGCAATTTTTTCAACCCCGCGAGGTCGCGGATCGTTGCGGCCCGGAGAAGGTCCGACCAAAACTGTCCGAGTGGATCTGCGGAGGTGGGTGCAGCGACGGATTGTTCCGAGACAGTCGTCCCGAGGGGTGTGGGAGGATTCAAAGCCGGTTATCCTTCTCCGGCGCAAGTCTCATTCCGCGAAGAACCAGTAGTAGTCGCCCTTGTAGCCGGTCTCTCTGAAGAGACGCTTCCAAGCGGCAGTGCTCAGGGCGGTCAGGGCGGTATGGTTCCACTTCAAGAGCTGCTCCTTCTGCCTCGCCGTTTTCCAGGCGTTTACCGTAAGGAAGGCGTTTTTTTTGGTCACACGCTGGATCTCCTGGATGGCCTTCTTGCAGTCTTCCAGCGGCAAATGGTCCACGGTGTTGATAGAGATCACGAGATCGAAGGACTTGTCCGGATAGGGGAGCTTCTTTGCGTTGCCGATGGTGATGAAAGGTTTCACGTCACTCAACGCGTTGTCATACGCATATTGGGAGATATCGAGACCCGCGATGCGAAGACCCGGCATCATCTGTTTGAAATCGTGGAGCATGAATCCTTTGGCGCAGCCAACGTCCAGAACGGACGCCCCATCAGCCAGACGGTAATAATTTTTCAGCCGCTTCACGGTTCCGGTCCAGAACCGGGGATCGTAATGGTAGCCGCCGTACCCATAGAGACGGTCGCCATCGAAGTACTCGCGGTCGAATTTGCGAACCGCACGGAGCAGGAGTTGTTCCATGTAAATTTCCTGTGTGGTCCGTTCTTCCGTGTTGATGGAAATACGACCCCACCCCGCCAGCTTGCGGGCACCCCGCTCCTCGATGGGTCGTTTGGAACGAGGGTAATGGTCCATCAGGTTGATCTCGGTCATGGTCTCCTCAGGAGGCGGTCCATTCGGGCACCAGCATGTTTTCCGCAAACTCCTTGCGGTCCAGCAACGGCGCCATGTCTTCAAGGGGTCGAGGGCGGAACGTGCCGTCCGGCAAACGATAGAAACCCTGGGTCGGCACCACCTTCTGATCCGGCGATATCATCACCTCGCAGACCGCCGGCCCGGAGGACTTGAGGATCGTTTTCAGCGTTTCTCCTATCTGATCATGACGTTCGATACGATAGGTGGGCAACTTATATGCCGCCGCCACGGCGCACACATCTGGAAGGCTCATGCCGCCCTTGGCCGTCGAACCCGCGAAGTTCCCTTCCAAAAATTCGGCTTGGGTCCCGCGGATGGACACGTAACCATCGTTGTTGAAAATGAACAGCTTAATCGGTAGTTTGTGGTGGAAGACCGTCTGAAGCTCCTGCACGTTGAGCTGGAAGCTCCCGTCCCCGCAGAGACAGATTGTCCGCCCGCCGCCCTTTGCGAAGCAAGCGCCGATGGCTTCGGGCAGACCCGATCCCATGGGAGCGGTCGCGGTGGGCATGATGACACGTTGGCCTTTTTTCAAACGCAGCGCTTGGAACGAGATGTACACGTTTGTCCCCCCGCCGTCTACGACCACGACGTCATCCGTCTCAAGGGATTTGGAGAGCTCGTCTACGAAAACGTACTGGTTGACAGAAACTTTCTGGGAGTACCAGTCGGCGGGAACTTGGTTATACCCCGCGTAACGCTGGCATTTGCCGCGCCAGGTAGGAATATCCTGGGAATGACGGGACGGCGCGCGCTTAACCATCTCGACCAAGAACCTCCCGGCATCGCAACGGATCGGCAAATCCACGCGCACCGTCTCGAAATCGAGCTGCTGCTGATCGATGTTCACGACCACCCGCTTCGCCTCCCGGGCAAACGCCTGAAAGAGCGTCCCCGTGATCGGAATGCTGAGATGAGACCCAATGGCGATCAGCAGGTCGCAGTTCTGGATGGCGAGGTTGGCGCCTCGCTGGCCGGCGATGCCGGGACGTCCCACATAGAGTGGATCGTCTGTATCACACAGGTCCGCCGCGCCCCACGTCGTGAGGAAGGGGACCTGATAGGCGTCCAGGAATTGAAGGAATTCGGCTTCCGCATGAGCCAAACGAACGCCGTAACCTACAAGAACCAGCGGTCTCTTGGCCACGTTTAAGAGGGCAAGACATTGCTCAACTTTTTGTCCAAGGGTCGGGTCTTCGGGTGCAGGAGGGAGTTCAGCGGGATCAAATCTTCGCAAAGCGTCCGGCTCGACGTTCGCCCACTGCAGGTTCAAGGGGAGGTCGATCCAGACCGGCCCCGGGCGGCCCGTGCGCGCCAGGTGAACCGCCTTTTCCAAGTGATAGCGGATACTGCCGGCGTCAGGCACCATGACCGCGTATTTGGTCATGCTCTGCACGATGGGCACGACTTCCAGGTGCTGGGTCCCGACCTGTCGTACGGGCTTTCCGCGTGAGGTGTGTTCAACGCGCGTCTGTCCGGAGATAAACACGCAGGGCACGGAATCCTGCCAGGCGATGCAGAGCCCGGTAAGGGCGTTCGTCACCCCCGGGCCCGTTGTGACGAAACACGCGCCCAGACCGTTTCGGACTTTGGCGTAGGCTTCCGCGGCCATGGCCCCGGCCTGTTCATGGTGGTTGAAGACCGGCGTCATGCCCGACAGCCGATCCGCCGAGTCGAACAGGTGCACGGCCGCTCCGCCCGTTAATCCGAACACATGGTTAACGCCGTTGTCCTTCAGGAGCTTGACGACGTAATCGGTCAATTTCACGCTTGTCCGGCCCCTCGGCTAGATGATGGAATATTGGTTGCCGGCAAAGAAATGGCGCGCCTGTCCGCCTTCCACCGGCACGATGGAGCCGACGCAAAAACTCGCCAAATCCGAACAAAGGAGCGCCACCATGGGACTAATTTCGTCCGTACGGCCGAACCGTTTCAGGCTGGTGCGCTCCGCGAGGTATTTCTCGGCGTGTTCCGGACGTTCCTTCAGGACCCTCTGCCAGTGCCCCTCCTCCGTCAGCACAACGCCCGGCAAGACGGCCGACATCACGATCCCCTCCGGAGCCAATACCCGCGCCATGCTGCGCGTGTACGCCGTGTACGCCGCCTTCATGGTGCAATAGGGCACGGGGCCGCTGTTTTCGAAAGCCGCCCCGGCCGTAATGTTCACGATGCGCCCCCACTTCTGCTCCTTCATGTGCGGTATGAAAAGATTGTTGACCTCAACGTGGACCTCCAGGTTCAAGCGGTAAAGCCGCTTCCAGTCTGAAAGCGGGCAGAGCGGGTCGACGATGTTGAGCGTATCGCCGACGTTGTTGACCACGATGTCCAGTTCTCCCAAGCCTTTCCAGACCGTTTCCGCCACGCGGCGAGGCTCCCCCTCTTCCGCGATGGCGCTTTTGACGAAGAGGTGGCCGGCTTTCGTGCCGCCGATCATTTCCATCGTTTCACGCGAACGTTCCTCGTTGCGGGAGGTAAAAGCCACCTTCACGCCTTCCTTCGCAAGCTCGCGTACGATCGCGCGTCCGATGCCGGAAGCGCCCCCCGTAACCAGCGCCTTTTTGCCCGTCAGGTTTAGATTCATGCTCTCTGTCTCTCCTTTACGGTGGTTTTGAGCGATGTATTCTTTTTTCGAATGTCGGCCAATGCCCCGACGGCATCACGATAGCCCCGTCCCAACACTTCACAATCCACCGAGTACGTGATATAACGAACGCCCATATCCACATAGCGCCGGACCTGCTCGACGTCGGTGGCGATGGTGCCGACGGCCTTGCCGGCCCCTCCGATCCGCTTGACCACGGTTTCCAACTGGCCCCATACCTTGGGATGATTCACCTCACCCGCCATGCCCACGGCCTTGGACAGATCGTATAGGCCGACAAACACAACGTCTATGGCGTCCATCTCGGCGATACGCCCGGAGGCCTCCACGGCTTCCGGGCCTTCCACGTGCACCACAAGGAGCACGTTGGCGTTTGCTTCACGGAAAAGGCGCGGGGCGTTGAGGTGCGAATAGGCTCCGGCCCGAGTGAATGGTGAAAAGCCGCGGCGACCAAGCGGAGGATATTTGGCGAAGGAAACGATACGCTCCACATCCGCCGTCCCTGAAACGTTCGGCACCTGGAGGGCGTGTATGCCGATATCCAGCGCTTTCAATATCTCGGCCTCCTCGATCCCCGGAACGCGAAGCACGGGCGAAACGCCGTTCGATTCGCAAGCCATTGCCATGGCCGCGGCCGTACCGTGGCCCACCGCGCCGTGTTCCCGGTCAATCACGAGGAAATCCAGCCCTGAAGACGCAATAACATCGGCCACGAAGGATGAAGGCAGGTTGCACCAAGTCCCCAGGACGAAACGCTGGGACGCGAGCTTCTGTTTGAGAAAATTGGTTTTCAACATGGTCAACGCGCCGCGGCGGCCTCCTTTTTTTTGACCAAGTCCATGGCCACTTCGATGATGCAATCCTCTTGTCCTGCGACCACTTTTCGCTTTCCGAGTTCAAAAAATACGTCCCGGGGATCCACGCCGTATTGCGTCGCCACCCGCTCCACATGCTTGGCGAAACCGGAGAATACACCCGACAGTCCGCTCACGATGCTGGAGGGCCTGATCGAAGGCACGACCTTCATCAGTTCTTTCGCCGCCAAGTCCGAAGCGTCAAGCATTTTGTATAGATCGATGCCCGTTTCATAACCGAGCTTGTGAAGCACGGCCACCAGCACCTCGAGTTGGGTGTTGCCCGCCCCGGCCCCGAAGCCCCGGGCGGTCCCATCCGCAATGGAGGCCCCCGCTTCGACCGCTGCGACGGGATTGGCAATGGCCATCCCCAGGTTGTTGTGGGCATGGAACCCGATAGGAATGTTGACTTTTGAGACCACATAGGAAACCAGTTCCCGCACGTCGTCCGGCAGATAGCCGCCGACGGAATCCAACAAGATGACGGCCTGGGCGCCGTAAGATTCCATTTTACGGCATTCTTCGGCCAGCTGCTCCTTGGTCGCCATATGGATCATCATGAGGGCGCCGAACACCTCTTTCCCTTTGGAACGCGCGTAACCGATCTGCCGTTGGGTGGTGTCCGCTTCCGTGCAATGCGCGCCGATACGAATGACATCCACGCCCAAATCGATGGCCGGCTGCAGGTCCTTGTTGATGGTGGCAAAGCTCGGCATGCAGTGGATGCCCAATTTGGATCGTTTCAGGTGCTTGCGCGCCACGGACAGCATCTCGGCATCGCCGAGAAGACTCTCCCCCACCTGGAGGGAAGAAGCCCCGATGCCGTTGCCGTGTCCCACCTCCACAATGGGGACCCCGGCCGCGTCCGCGGCCTCACAATAGGCCGCGACCTGCTCGGCGTTCAACTGGTGCTGTACCGCATGGTTGCCGTCCCGCAGAGTCGGATCGCTGATGAGGATCTTCCGTTTCATATCTTGGTCTCCTCTCTAAACGGCTCTTTGGCAAGGACCTTGCGCGCGTACCGCTCCGCGGTGGCGATGGCGGCGCAGTTGATGATGTCCAGGTTGCCTGCGTAACGCGGCAGATAGTCTCCCCGGCCGCGGACGCGCGCCATCATGAAGATACGGCCGCTCTGGAATACCGGCCTGACGACCAGTTCGTATCCAGGTACATAAGAGGTGACATTTTCAAGCACGCCCCGAAGCACCCCTTCGAGCTTCTCCAGGTTCGGCTGTTCGACCACCGCAGAGACCGTCGTCTGCATATCGATGCAGGGTTCGGCGGGGTTCAGGATGAGAATCGTCTTGGCCTTCCGGCACTTGGAATAACTCTGTATCGCGGCCTCGGTGGTCTCAATATACTCATCAAGGTTGATCCGCGTCGCCGGCCCCGCGCTTTTGGAAGCGATGCTGGAAACGACCTCGATATAATCCACGCGATCGTGCGCCTGCGCCAGCGCGTAGGCCAACGGGATTGAAGCTTGACCCCCACAGCTCACCATATTCACGTTCTGAAAATCGGCCGCCTTGTCTCCATCGACCGCGGGGACGACCATGCGGCCCACGCGGGACGGCGTCATATCCACCACCATCTTGCCCAGATCCGCCAGGATTTTGGAATGGCGCATGTGGTCCTTTGCGGACGTTGCGTCGAATACCAGCTCACAGCGGTCAGGATCGTCCGAAATCGCGTCGATACTCCGGTCAGAAACCGGCACGCCAAGACCGCGGGCCACCTGCATGCCCTTGGATTCCAGGCTCCGCCCAATGAACAACGAGCACTCCAGAACCGGGGAACGAGACACCTTCACCAAGAGGTCGGCGCCGATGTTCCCGCTCCCGATGATGGCGACCCGCAATTTCCGATTGGACGAAGACGAGTTTTTCATGGCTTTTTGGTCAGAGCAGGCTGAGCGGCAAAAGCAACCGTTTGGGCCTCAACGCGATGAGCCGGCGCAGGATGGGCCGCGCGCTGTCGAGGGCCGTCAACAACACATTTTTACCTTCGAGCGTAAAATCCTCTCCCGGCCGTTCAATTCGGGGGGCCAAATCGGGGTACACCAACCCGTCCCTGCGAGGATCGTCGTCCAGAATGGAATCCAAAAACGAAAGGTCCGTCCCCATGTGGTAAGCGAGCGTCGGCAGCATCTGGGCCGCGCCAAAACCATGTATCGCCGTACCGCGCAGGGATTCAACGGTCTTCATCGTGGATGTCAGCTGCGCTTTGAAACGGGAAAAACTCCCGGAGGCGGCCTCTTCGGTCGGCATCTGAAAGCCGTCTTCTCCCGAACCGCCTCTGGCGCGACGGAACGCCACCAACATCGTGCCACCCCAATAATAGTAATTGAATGCGTGCGCCGTCACCCGGCAACCGAGGTCACGAACCATCCGCGAAAAGGAAGCCAGGCTGAAATACTGGATGTGCTGATGAAACACCTGATCGAAACGCGAAAGCTCCAAAAGCGTGTCGAAACTCGGGACTTCCACCACGAAAAGTGCGTCTGGATCCGCGGCGTCCAATAGCCGCTTGATTTCAACCTTGGGCTCGTCAATGTGCTCGAAGGTGTGCGTGGAAACGACCAAATCCGGCCGGCCGCCCAGCTCTTTGGCCAAATCCACCTCCTCGATGAACTTACCCAGCACGCGGATGTTTCCCTCATCGGGCGGCTCGTTGCCCCGCCAGATGGGGTCCACGCCCAGAAGCCGTTCCCCCATGGGCTGAAGCTTGCGGAGCAGCACCATGTCGTTGCAACCCACGTCCACGATGCGGCGAAATTTCCGCCCCCCGCTCAATTTGGCGATGAAAACGTGGAAGAAGTCGTTCCCGCCCGTCGCGATGGGACTCTGGGAGCTGCGGTGCGTGTAGGTGTCGTCATAAACGTAGTTCGGGTCAAGGACGTTCAACAGCTGGGCGTGACCGCAGACGCGGCAGAGGGACAACCCCTGGTCCGACGGCTCGAACCGTCCGCGGACCTTCTCTTTGAGGTAAATCCCGGTGAGCGGCAGATTGGGCAGATCAAGCAACCTGACCAATCTCTCCTCCCCGCAGGCCGAACATGCCGTCTTACGCCGGCGGATGTGGCTTTCGGCCTTCCGCGCGATGGGCGCTCGAGATTTCCTTCTGGATTTCGAAAAGGTCTTCATGGCTTATGCGCGTAATTGAGGGGCTGTCTCTGAATCTGGTCCCAGTAGCGGTCCACCCAGGAGATGACCTGCCCGATGCCTTCGTCGAGCGACACGGCCGGCTTCCAGCCGAATTCCTTCCGGGCCTTGGAGGAATCGATGGTGTAGGCCTTGTCCTGTCCCAGGCGCTCGGCCACGGCCTCGGTGCATTTCGCGAAATCCTTGCCCATCCGCCGGCAGATGGTCTCCACCACCTCCTTTACGGCGTAGCCGCGGTCGGGCGAGAGGTGGTAGATCTCGCCCGGCCGCCCCTTCTCCATCGCGGCCAGCTCACCGCGAGAGACGTCGCGGATGTGGATGTAGGACTTCACCGCCACGCCGCCCCCATGGAGCTGGATGGTCTTACCCAACTTCAGGTTGATGACGGAGCGCGGGATAATCTTGAAGAGCTGCTGGTAGGCCCCGTAGACGTTCGTGGCGCGGATCGTGACGATGGGGAAGGCGAAGTTCTTGTGGTAGGTGAAGAGCGATAGGTCGCCCGCGGCCTTGGAGGCGGCGTAGGGCGTGCTGGGGTTGACCGGAGCGGACTCGGTGATGAAGCCCTCGCAGGTGCCGTATACCTCCGGCGAAGAGATGTGGACGTATCTCTTCAGCCATTTCTTGTCCTTCAAGCCGTTCACCAGCCGCGTGAGAGCCACCGCGTTGGTGAGGAACCAATGGTCCGGGTTCTCCCAGCTCGGCGCCACCTCGCTCTGGGCGGCGAAGTTGACGATGGCCTCGGGCCTGAAGTCCTCAAGAACCTGCAGCATCTTCGGAATCTCGTGGTTGAGGTCCAGTTGATGGAACCGGAATCGGCTTCCGGCTCCGTTCATATGCCGCTTGTACGGCAGGAAGACCTCGCTCTTCTCCGGGGAACGACTGATGCCGACGACCTCGTAATGCCCCTCTTCCAGGAGGAGGTCGACGAAATCGCTTCCCGAGAATGAATTGCTCCCGATGACCGCGACGCGCGTGTTCATGTTTTCTCCTTAATTAAAAAGGCCCGGTGAAACTCATGTCGGGCACGTCCAGTGGCTGGCCGGCGGGGTGACTGTCCAGCAGTTCACCGACGTCCTGCTTCAGCATCTTCCGCACGGCCGCGGCGATGTGCACCGCGCGCGGATAGTACCCGTCCGCCAGCGCCGGGCTGGTCGGGGCGGGGCAGTCGGGGAGCGTGATGCGCACGGGCGGCGCCTTCAGATCACCCAGGGCCTGCTCCGACGCCTGGGCCACCACCTCCGCCGCGAACCCCACCGCTTTCCATCCCGTGTCCGCCACCACAAGGCGGCCGGTTTTGCGCACCGAGTCAAGGATCGTCTTCGAGTCCAGGGGCCGCAGCGTGCGGACGTCGACGACTTCGGCGCTGATGCCCGTTTTTTTCAACTCATCGGCGGCCCTCAACGCCTCCAAAGTCATGTAAGACGTGGCCACGATGGTCACGTTGGCCCCCTCCCTCGCCAGGCGGGCCTTCCCGAGGGGAACGCGGTAGACCTCTTCCGGCACGGGCCCTTTGATGTTGTAAAGCCAGCGATGCTCAAGGAACACCACGGGGTTGTCGTCCTCAATGGCGGACACAAGCAACCCCTTGGCGTCATAGGGCGTGGCTGGCATCACGACCTTCAATCCCGGGACGTGGGCGAACCAGGCCTGCAGGCTCTGGGAATGCTGAGGCCCCTGGCCCCAGCCGCGGCCGATGATCATGCGGATGACCAGGGGCACCTTCATTTTCCCTCCGAACATGTAGTGCCACTTGGCGGCCTGGTTCACGATCTGGTCCATGGAGAGAAGGGCGAAATCGATGCGCTGGTGCGTCAGCACCGGACGCAGGCCCGAGACGGCCGCCCCCACGCATACCCCCGTCATCCCGTTCTCCGAACAGGGCATGTCCATCACCCGATTCGGTCCGTGTTTCTTCTGGAGGCCGCTCGTGCTGCCGAAGATCCCTTTCGGGTCCGGCACGCCGAGCCCCATCAACACGACCCGCGGGTCGCGGGACATGCATTGGTCCACGGCCTCGTTCAGGGCCTGGGAGAAACGGATTTCGCGGGCCGCGGGATGTTCAGGCATAGACATGCTCCTCCATCTGTTCCGCCGGAGGGAAAGGGCTCTCCTTGGCGAAACGGACGGCTTCGTCTATCTCGGCCCGGATGGACGATTCCAGGGCAGCGCGACGGCGTTCGTCGAGGGTGCCCGCCCCTCTCAATTCCCGTTCGGCGCGCTCAAGCGGGCAAAGCTTCCGCCAGGCCCGGTATTCGGCTTCCGTGCGGTAGCCGATGTCATTGTCGAAATTGGGTCCGCAATGCTCCCGCCAGCGGTAGGTGGAGAACTCAAGAAACGAGGGGCCTTTCCCTGTCCGCGCGCGCTCAACGGCTTCCCCCGCCAAGCGATAGACTTCCGCGACGTCGTTCCCGTCCGCCTTGAAGCTCGGCAAGCCGTGCCCCGCCGCCAGGGCGTAGACTTCGCGTCCCTCAGGCTGGCGCACGGACATGGGCGAGTAGACCGAATAGAGGTTGTTCTCGCAGACGAAGACCACGGGGAGTTTCTTCAGTACAGCGAAATTGACGGCCTCGTGGAACACGCCCTCCTCGGTCGCGCCTTCTCCGAAAAACGTCACCGTCACCTCGTCCGTCCGGCTGGTCCGTGAGGCCAAAGCGGAGCCCACCGCCACGGGGATGGTGGCGCCGACGATGGGCGCCGAACCCATGTATCCCACGGACAGATCCAAGAGGTGCATGGAACCGCCTTTCCCCCGGCAACAGCCCGTCGCTTTGCCGTAGATTTCCGCCAACATCGCCTTCAGATCGCCCCCCTTGCCCACGTAATGCCCGTGGGAACGGTGGGTGCTGTAGACCCGATCCGTGTTGCGGAGCCGGGCGCAAACGCCCGCCGACACGGCCTCCTGTCCGATACAAAGGTGCACGGGGCAGCGCATCTGTTGCTCGGGATACAACTCGACGATACGCTCCTCCACGAGCCGGATGCGGAGCATCCGTTCATAGAGAGCGAGGCCCGTTTGAGGGTCCAGGCGGCCCATGCCTATTTGAGCTTCAGGCGCTGCATGGTTTTGATGTTGTAATAACGGTCGTCCGTCATGGCGTTGGGAATCTTCCCTTCACGAAAGGCTTTCACCAGGTCGACCACGGCGTCCTCGATGGTATGGCGCGGCACGAAGCCCAACGCCTTCTTGATCCGCTCCGAAGAAATACGGTAGGAACGATTGTCGTTGGTGGGCTCGGTGACGATGGCCACGTCCTCTCCCACGACCTTCTTCACGGTCGCGGCCAGGTCGTTCAGGGATTGATTCTCGTATCCGGCGTTGAACACTTGGCCATCGATCTTTTCGTCCGGCCACTCGAGCGATTGCACGTAGAGGTCCGAGACGTCGTCGATGTGGATATTGGGGCGCTGCTGCGCGCCGCCGAACACGCGAATCTTCCTGTTGTTCACCGCGTGGTTGGTGAGGATGTTGACGGAGAGGTCCAGACGGAGGCGCGGCGAGTAGCCACAGACCGTGGCCGGGCGAAGAGTCAGCGCGACGAAACCCGGCGCGCGCTCCTTTTGCAGAATCTCTTCACACATGGCCTTATATTTGGAGTAGTCCGTGAGTGGCTCCAGAGGGAGATCCTCGGTGACGTTGTCCTCCTCTTTCACCCCGTAGACGCTTGAAGAGGAGGCATAGACGAACCGTTTCACGCCGAACTCCTTGGAGTGCCGGACCAAGGGCAGGAAGGCATCGTAGTTGATGGACTTGCCCAGTTCCGGGTTGAGCTCGAAACTGGGATCATTGGAGATACAGGCCAGATGTATGACGGCATCGCAACCGAGGATCGCGTCCTTGAGGAGCCTCACGTCCCGCATGTCGCCTTTGATCTGCCGCAGGCCCACATGGTCCTTGACCGCGTCAAGGACGTTGTCCCCGTACATATACAGGTCGAGTACCCGGACGCGATACCCTTTCTTCAACAGCTTCGGCACCAAGATGGCACCGACGTAGCCGGCCCCTCCGGTGACCAGGACCTCCTTGAAACGATTGGCAGGCATCAGCGATCTCCCTTCTTAAGACGTCGCGCGGTCAGGTCCGTCAGCAGGTGGAGCAACGCCATGTGCGAGACCTCGACGAAACCATATTCGCCGGATTTGACGTAAAAATTGAGGTCCCCCATGCCGCGAAGCGGGTTGTCGGGTTTGAACCCGGAAAAAGTCGCCACCTCGCAGCCAGCGTCGCGCGCCGCGCGGACGGCCCGAAGGATGTTCTCCGACCGCCCCGAACTGCTTACGGCCACCAGCATGTCTCCTCGGGCCGCCCAAAGGCGGACATTCGTTTCGAAAGCGGTCTCATAACCGTCGTCGTTGGCCAGGGCCGTGAGGTAGGAGGTCTCATGGAACACCATGGCCCGGGCGCCGATCATCTTACAGAGGTCGTTTTGGGCGTGGCTCACGATGGCGGCGCTGCCGCCGTTTCCCACCAACATCACCTTGGCAGAACCGGTTCGGCGGGACCACACCAGGTCGCTGGCGCGGTCGATGGCGGCGTCCAGGAGAAGTTCCGCGCCGCGGGCGTCCGTGACCGACGTACCGAGCAGAATCCGCGTGAGGTCCTGAAGATAAGCCGTTGCGCCGAGCTTCGAAACTGTGTCTTTCAGCATGGAAGGGTCTCCATCGTCCTCATTTCATCAGGGTTTGGATGTGCTTGAGCAGGGGAGCCTTTTCAATGAACCGGCGGTGCCCCACGGTGGCCACCGCCTGAGCGCCCACCGCGTTTCCGATGAAACCGACGACCTCCAGCGGGGCCTTTTGTTTGACGCAGAGGGCGGTCAGGGAGAGAAAAGCGTCCCCCGTGCCCATGCGGTCCACCACTTGCCCCGCCAGGGCCGGCACCTGGATGAACCCCTCTTCTGCGCTGTAGCAGAGGCATCCGTTTTTACCGCGGGTCACCACCACTTTTTGACAATCCAACTTGTCATAAAGCCCCCGGGTGACGTCCCGGAGCTCGCTGTAGCGGTCGCGCAGGTCCATGCGGACCTCGTTTTCCGCCATGCATACGTAATCCGCGCGCGGGTACTTGAGCACCGTCTGGTAGCCGGTGTTTCCGGCATTGGACTGCACGTTGACGGCCAGGAAGGCCGCCTTCTGGCAAATGATGTCGATGGCCTTCCGGCTCATCATACCGTGTCCGAAGTCAAAGACGATCACGACGTCGTATTTCGGCACCTCCCGGTCGAGCACGGCGCAGAACTCGGCGTTCTCCTTCTCGTTCAACTCCCGGTCGTTCATCTCGTACACTTCGAGGAGTTTGCTGAAAAAATAACTTTCGATGAAGCGCCGTTTCAGGATGGTCGGGCAGTCCTGTTTATAAAGAAAGTGGGACACGATCTTTTCGTTCAAACTGCCGCGGACGAACCGTTCGTGCGGGCTGTCCTTGCCCAAGTAAGAAACCAGCCCCACCTCTTCGCAGAAGTTCGCGATGTGGTTGCCGACCGCCAGAACGCCGCCGGCGAACCGTTCCGTGGCATTGTGCCGAAGGGCGATAATGGGCTCCTTGGAGGACTTTCCGATGGCGGTACAAAATTGATACTCGTCGATGATGGTTTCTCCGATGACGAGCACCTTGAGTGGCCGCGCCTTCTCGAGATAGTCCAGCACCCTGTCCGTCGGGTAGCGGGTTTTGAAGTGGTCGATGTAATCCGTGACTTCCTTGGGGAAAGCCGGGAAGAACTTGTTCAGCAGATTGGAGGCGCTGAAGGTGATGTCCTCGGTGAAAACGATCTTCCCGCCCACGGACCGAACCGCGTCCTCCTCCTGGGTGATGCCGCCCGTCACGTCCTTGGCGGCATCCTTGTAATCGGGCCCCTTGGCGTAGACGTGCGGCCGGAGGAGCTTTATGGTTTCGGCGGCCTGGGGCCATCGATTGATGGCGACATAATCCACGCAGTCAAGAGCGGCGATGACCTCGGCCCGGAGGTCCTGCTTGAAAGCCGGCCGGTGCGGACCCTTGTTGACGTATTGGTCCTGCGTCAGGGTGACGACGAGGACGTCGCCGAGCCCCTTGGCCTCCTGAAAATGTCGGATGTGTCCCACGTGGAGGAGATCGAACACGCCGTGGCAGTGCACGATGCGCTTCTCCTTCGCGCGGAGGCCGTCCAGGATGCCGGCGAGCGCCTCCAGCTCCACGATCTTGCCATGCGTCTTGTTCCTGCCGTTGGTCCCGGTCGTCATAAAAGCTCCCCGTATCGGATCAGCGTCCGAGATACTCAAACCATTCCTTCGTGGCGACAGCGATGGAAGCGCTGTCCCATACAGGAGCGCTCCGCCAGTAGTCGATGTTGTCCAGCATGGCCTGGACGCCTTGTTCGAAAGTCACGCGCGGCTTCCAGCCCAACCGAGACGCGATCTTGCGCGTGTCCGCGAAGGTGCAGTCCGGCTCGCCCGGACGCTTCGGGATGTACGTCACCGTCCCGCCCAGCAGTTCCACCAGCCGGTTCACGCTGTAGGTGTTGCCGGACCCCACGTTGAACATCTCCCCGGACACATCGGAAGCGGCCGCAGCGATGAAGGCGTCGGCCACGTCGCTCACGAACGTAAAATCGCGGGTCTGCTTTCCGTCGCCGACCACGGTAAACGGTTTCCCGGCCAGCTTCTGGGCCAGGAACACGCCGAACACCGCTCCGTAGGTGCCGGAAGTGCGCGAGCGCGGCCCGTACACGTTGAAAAGCCTCAGCGACACGCACGGCATCTTGTACACCTGCGCCCAGTGCATGACGTATTGTTCGCCCAGCCACTTGGTGAGCGCGTAGGGGTACATGGGCCGGATGGCCGCCGTCTCCGGCGTCGGGAAGGCGTCCGGGAGGCCATAGCAGGAGGACGAGGCCGCATAGAGAAACCGTTTGACGCCGGCCGCCCGCGCCGCCTCCAGCACGTTGACGGTGCCGTCCACGTTGGAACGGTGATAGTTGAGCGGCTGCTGGATGGATGGGACGATGTCCGCAAGCGCGGCCAGATGGAACACCCACTCGACGCCCGCGAAATGCGGCCGGATCTTGTCCGGCTCCGCGACGTCCGCGTGATGCACGACGAGCCGCTCGCTCTTCAGGTGCTTGAGGTTCTCCAGGCGGCCCGTGGACAAATTGTCGAGCACGGCCACGTCATGTCCATCGGCAAGAAGCCGTTCCACAAGGTGGCTGCCGATGAAACCCGCCCCGCCCGTGACCAGGGCCTTTCGGGGCCCGGCCTTTCCCCGTCCTTCCGAACCCATCGATCCCATTCTCAAATCCTCCCCACCACAGGACTGTCTCTCAAAAAATCGGCGTCGAACACCCGTCCGGCGCAATGGCTGAACAACCGGACGTCCCAGGGCGCGAAGTCCGCTGGTCGGCCCGTCTCCAGCCGGAGCCGACGCAGCGCCCGCTGGAGCATGTCCAAGTGTTCGTACACGAACCCCCCCTCGTTGGAGTAGAACGTGACGGCCGGGACGCCGGCGAATGGGGCCGCATAAGCGAAGCCCCCGTAAGTCCCCACGAAGAGCCTGGATCGGCGGATCACCGCCGTCTGCACGTCCAGGTTCTGGCGCAACGGCACCCGGCCCCGGAGGCCATGGACATTCCCCCCGTCGAACTCCTGCCCGTCGAACCAAGCGTCGAACGCCGGGGTCCGCTCCACCCCAAGGCCGGAATTGAGCAGGACCACCGGCCCGGAGCGCGCCAAAGCGTTCACCAGGTTCCGGATGAAGCGCCGGTTCGTTTCCGTGTCCGGGAACTGTCCGCCGAACCAAAACTTCACGGCGACGTAGTCGTCCGGCAGTCCTTCCGGCAAGGGCGTCCGCTCATCCGCGCGGAAGAGCTCGTATCGGGTGAACTCCATGTCGGGCGAGTTCCGCATCGCGCCCATGAATCGGAACATGTGAGACGGATGCAACAGATTGAAGTCGGAAAAACCCCGTTTTCGGACCACCTTTTTGATGATTTCCCGATCCAAAAACGAAACGGTCAGGTGCTTGGGCGCGTTGCCCTGTCCGTTGCGCTTATTTTCCGCGATGCGCTCCTCGTTCCGCCGCTTGAATTCGTCCAGTGTAAAATAATCGAACACATCTTCATAGTCCGCGGTGACGTGGCGGTACCAGGACTGGGCCCCGCCGCGGGAAACGACGACAAGCCGCCCAGGGGCGATCCCGAACTCTTGCCTGAACCAGTTGACGAACGGGATCCAATAGAGTACCTCGAAACCGATCTCGGTGAAAAAGGGTCCGCAGAGGATCGGCCGATCGCCCGCCGCGATATCCTTCAGCTGGCGGTACGTGCGCCCGGCCCGAGGGCCGGGACGCAACAGGCCTCGGAGCCGGTCCCGCAGGGCGCCCAGCCCCCACTTTTCCCCGCGCATCATCGGACGGCCGCGGAAGGGAGGCCGGCCGATTCAAGACCGAACAGCACCCCGGGGCCCGCGGTGAAAGAGGCGACGTCCAGGGGCGTGAAGTCCGCGCGGCGCCCCGAGGAGACGCGCAGGTTCCTGAGCGCGCGGTTCAGCATTTCCAGGTGGTCGTACACGTACCCCCCCTCGTCGGAATAAAACGTCATGGCCGGAACGCCGACGAACGGCGCGATGTACGCGAATCCGCCGTAGGTCCCGAGGAAAAGGCGCGACTTGGCGATGACGGCCGTCTGGACGTCCAAATTGTCCCGCAGCCCCACCCGTCCGCGCAGGCAGTGGACCCGCGCCCCGCAGGACGTCAATTCGTTGAACCAGCGGTCGAATCCATCCGTCCTCTCCACCTCGAGCCCGGTGTTGAGGAGCACCACGTCCGCAACGCGCGCCGCGGCCGTGATCACGTCCTGGGCGAAGCGCTTGTTGACGTCGGTTTCCCTGAACTGGCCGCCGAACCAGAATTTCACCGCGATGTATTCCCCCGGCAGGTCCTTCAGCGCCCCATGCGCGAGGTCCGGCTGGAAATGCTCGAACCGCGTCAGCTTCAGGTCGGCCGCCCCCCGAAGGATGTCTATGTAACGGAACATGAGGGACGGATGCAGGAGCTTGTGTCCGGAAATCCCCTGTTTCCGGCAGGCCTCGGCCACGATTTCGCGGTCGAGCTCCGCCGCCACCCGGTGTTTCACCGGGTTCTGCAGGTTGTTCTTCCGGTTCTCCTCGATCCGCGCCTCGTTCTTGGCCTTGAACTCATCGAGGGAATAAAGGTCGAAAAGGTCGACATAGCGGTCCGTGATATGGCGGTACCAAGAGCGCGTCCCGCCGCGCGATATGACCGTGATACGTCCGGCGGGGATCCCGAATTCCCGCCTGAACCAATTCAGGAACGGAATCCAATAGAGCGTCTCAAAACCGATTTCCGTGAAGAAGGGACCAAACACCAAGGGCTCCCGCCCCGCGGCGAGAGCGCGCATTTCGTCGTAGAATTCCTGTTTCCGGTTCGCCTTCTTCCCTCCGGCGGGCGGCGGAGCGGCCGGCCCTGGCGGCGAAGCGCGATCGAAAGCGGAGAACAGCCGGCGGATCATATGGCGCGTAGCTCCTCCTCTTCGAGATCGTCCTCGTCTTCCAGGCCGGTCGGCCGCTCGACCTCCTTGGCCTTCTCGGCGGCAAGGCGGGCTTCGAGGGCCCGGTACGCCGGCACCAGGCCGGACGCCGGCCCCTGCCATTCGGCCTTTCCCTCATGGAGGAGGAGACCACGGTTGGGGGCGAACTCCAGCGGAAAGCGCGTGCCGGTGGTGATGACGATGAGGGTCTTCCCCGCCAGATGCAGGCGCGCCCAATCCGCGAACTTTTTTCCCATTTCGCCGTCGCCCAACGTGACCTTCGAGTCGAAGATATAGATATCCGCCGGCGCGAAGAGGAAGGCGGCGAGCGTCATGTTATCGAACGCCTTCTTCGTGAAGTTCCCCGCCGTGATGTCCGCCTGATCCGCCGCCCCGCAGAATGCCAGGATCTCGTCGGCGAAACCCCGCAACCTCGCCTTCGGCAGGCCATGGAGCATGCCGAGGAACTCAAGGTTTTCGCGGACGGTCATCATGCCGTTCCAGCGGAACTTGGAACTGACGAGGCGCACGACGCCCCGGCTCCGGACGCGCCCGACGTCCGGGCACAGGGACCCGATCATCAGCTTGGCGAGGGACGTCTTCCCGGAGCCCGGCGTACCCACGACCCAAAAGACGTCGCCGCGGTTGACGGCGAACGAAACGTCGTCGACGGCGTAGAACTCGCCGGGCCTGAGGGGCCGCTTGCGCTTCCTCTCCCAATAGAACATGTATCGGATGGCGTACTTCCGCCGGAAATCGAACTTGCTGCAAAAAATCTGCCCGACATGGTCGAACACCATGACGGGATCCACCGGGCCGACGGACGACGGCGGGGCCGCGGGGGCCTCCGGCAAGACAGCGGCGTCGGGCGTCACATGTTCTCCAGGGCCACGGCGATGGCCCGCCGGTAGAATTTGAACCCGAATGACAACAAAGCCACGAACACCAGCACGGATGGAAGGAAAAAGAGATCGTTCCAGTGGAACTCTCCGATGAACCAGTCCCGCGGGACGCCGATAAGGTAGGTCACCGGGTTGCATAGGTTGATCGCGCGCAGGAAACCGTGCTCCGGGATGGCGTAAAAGATCGGGGAGGTCATGAGGAAAAGCGTGGAGAGGTAGGTCATCCCGTAACGGAAATCGCGGTAGATGATGCCCACCGGCGCGATGAAGATCCCGATGGAGAACCCGCACAGCATGAGGACCGGGATGGTGAGCATCCCCAGAAGGAACGAGGGGGTGATCGACATGGAAACGAGGATCGTCCCGATCAGAACGGCGATCTGGACGACCGAATTGGTCAGGATGCCGAAGGCGCAGACCATGAGGATAAGCCCGGGCGGGATGTTGATCTCGCGCAGGTAGCGTTTGAACCGCCGGAGCATCATCTGCGGCAGGTTGACCGCGCTCCAGAAAACCTGCCAAAGCATGGCCCCCACCAGGGCGTAGACTTCATAACGCACGTTCGAACCCTTGGCGCCCATCTCAAAATGTTTCCCCAGCGCGATATAGGGCAGGACCGCCAGGAGTGGCCCGATGAAAAACCAGAACCAGCCGAGCAGGGCCATGCTGTAGCGGTACTTGAGGTCCTGGATGTACATGGCCCAGCCTGCGAAGAGGTAGCGTTTGACCTCCTCGCCCCCCCGCTGAAGGGATGAGAGAAACCGAAAGCGCGCGGCCTCGATGGCCTGGCCGGCTGCCGAAACGGTCACTTCGCCGCCACCTCCGCCTGTTTCCCGCTCAACAGATTCATGTCCGCTTCCACCATCATGCGCACGAGCTGCTGGAAACTGACGCGGGGCTGCCACTTGAGCATCCGGCGCGCCTTCTCCGGATTGCCGATCAGGTGGTCCACCTCGGCGGGCCGGAGGAACTTGGGGTCGATCACCACGTATTTCTTGGGGTCCAGGTCGACGGCGCCGAAGGCCGCGTCCACGAGCTCCTGGACGGAATGGGCCTGGCCGGTGGCGATGACATAGTCGTCGGGCCGCTCCTGCTGGAGCATGAGCCACATGGCTTCGACGTAGTCGCCGGCGAAGCCCCAGTCGCGCTTGGCGTCCATGTTCCCCATGCGGAGTTCCTTGGCCAGGCCCAGCTTGATCTTGGCCACGGTGTTGGTGACCTTGCGCGTCACGAACTCCAGGCCGCGGCGCGGGGATTCATGGTTGAAGAGGATGCCCGAGCAGCCGAATATTTTATAGCTCTCCCGGTAATTCACCGTGATCCAGTGGCCGTACACCTTGGCCACGCCGTAGGGGCTCCGCGGGTAGAACGGGGTCTTTTCCGTCTGGGGGACTTCCTGGACCTTGCCGAACATCTCCGAGGAGGACGCCTGGTAGAACTTGGCGTCGGGCTTGTGTTTGCGGATGGCCTCCAGCATGCGCGTCACGCCCAGGCCCGTGATGTCGGCCGTGGCCGCGGGCTGGTTGAAGGAGGTCGGCACGAAGGACTGCGCGCCCAGATTGTAGACCTCGTCCGGATGGACCTGCTTGACGGCTTCGTCCAGGGAGGATTGGTCCGTCAGGTCGCCCTGGACGAAATGGAGTCTGTCCCGGATATGTTCCACGCGGCCGTAGTTCTCCACGCTCGAACGGCGCACCATGCCGTGGACCTGGTAGCCCTTTTCGAGCAAAAACTCGGCCAGGTAAGAACCGTCCTGCCCCGTGATGCCGGTGATCAGCGCCTTTTTCATCCCACTCTCCTCTCAAGCATGGCCGTCCCGGTCGGTTCAACCGGCGGCATTGTGTTCAAAATCTCCTCCAGGACGGAAACCCCCACGGATCCCCCCTCCTGGCCCAGGCGGCAGTCCAGCACGACCTCCTCCGGCCCGGGCCGGACCCCGTTGTCGGCCCGCATGGTCACCCGCACCTCCGATCCGCCCTGGCTGATCAGCGTCATCTGAACCAGCTGGGCGATCTCGCCGGCGCCCAGGACCACGAACTTTCGGTGCCCTTTGGCCAGCAACGGATGGATGAGCGCCTCCACCCGCTTTTGGGATTCGTGAAAAGTGCGGTACGCGCGGATCAAATACTGATAGGAACGGCCCATGCGCTCCGCAATGCCCTTGGGCGTCAGGATGTATTCCATTTTTTTTCGGTCGAGGTTGGCGGCCTTGATGTAACCCGTCTGGAGGAGGCGTTTCAAAATGAGGTTGACCATCCCGAGGGAAAGTCCGGCCTGCGCCGCCACTTCCCGTTGGGACAATTCCCGTCCGTGGGAGAGGACTTCCATGACCCGGTAAGTCTTGTCGTTTAAGGAGGATTCGTCCATTTTGTTCAATGTTTGAACGAAAAAGAAACAAAAAAAGCCCATTGTTCGGATGGGCAAGATCATTACACCATATTCACCGCATCCTGTCAATGAATTTCGATTGATTTAACCCGATTGTTCCCGTTGCAAAAACCGGGGATTTTTGTGTAAACCCGCGGAAACCGTGCCCGCCAGAAAATACAACGCCATGATCACTTCCGAATCCTGGGTCCAGGACTCCGTGGCGCCTGTTGTCAGGAGCGCGAGGAACCCCCAAAAAAGCCCTCCCCGCCCGTCTTGAGAAGCACCGCGGACGAATATCCGGCCCAGGGCGACCATAAACCATGACAGCGCCGCAAAGCCCAGCAGCCCCTTTTCCACCAGCGCCTGAAGCGCGATGTTGTGGGACTCGGACCAGACCATCTCGGGATAGTCCACCTCCCCGGACAGTTCCTTGGTGGACACGTGGAATTGGCCCGGCCCCCGGCCGGTCAAAGGGTCCTTTTTGAATTCCGCCCAGGAGGCGCGCCACAGCCCCAGGCGCAACTGGGCGGACGGATGGGACAGGGACATCCGTTCCCGCTTCGCCGGAGAAGACATCCAGAGCCCTGCGGCCGCCAGAAAGACCGCCAGAGCGGCCCAGGCCCATCGGGACCGTTTCCAAAAAAGATACCCGACGCCGAACGCGGCGGACGCGGCCAATGCGGTCCGCCCCCCGCTGGCCATGAGGCCGAGCCACAGAACGCCGGCCGCCGCCCACGCGAGCCCGGAACGGGGAGGCCGCCCTTCCGCCCATCGCCCCAGCGCCAAAAAGAACCCCAGGGTCATGACGCCGGCGAACGTCAGCGGATGGCTGTAGAAGCCCAGGCCCCGGCCCGCGGGCGTGGCCAGCTCCCTCAACACGACGGCGGGCAGAGAATGGGCCCACCCGGGCACATGGTCCAGGGCGCCGTCCGGCCCCCGCAGGATGCCCAGGGACGCCTGGAAGAGGCTCCACAACGCCGCGGCCGCGGAGGACATCAAAAACAGGTCCATGTTCCGCTTGGCGTCTTCTTCGTCCTGGCCCTGGGACGCGGCCAGAAAAAAAAGGATCAGGATTTCATCGCCCGATTTTTTGAGGGCGTGGCCGGGATCCGCGGAAAAGAGGACGCCGGCCGCGGACGCCGCCATCAGGCCCAGCCAGGGAAGTTCCAGCCCGGTCCGACGATAGGGGCGGCGGCACGCGGGGACGGCCGTCTCCGCCATGAGCGCCAGCAAAGCCAGGCCGCAGGCGATGTTGGCGGCCGCGATGGACAAGGGGAGGCAGAGGGCCGTCAGGCCCAGGGAAGCCCTCCGGAAGAGCGCCAGATGTCGGCGAAGATTGTCTTGGGCGGTCATCTCTCTCATTGAATAAAGACGTTTCAAATTGTATCTAATAGGTTCGGGAGGGGCCAGAAAAAATGGACCTGGGACTGAAAGGCAGGGTCGCGCTGGTGGCGGCCGGTTCAAAGGGGCTGGGCCGGGCCGTGGCAACGGCCCTGGCGCGGGAAGGCGCTGCGGTGGCCGTCAACGGCCGCGACGGCGCGGCGCTCCGACAAACGGCCCGGCAAATAGAGGCCGAGACGAAGGCCGAAATTCTTCCCCTGGCCGGGGACCTGTCCCTGCCGGACACGGCCGGTCTTTTGGTCGAAAAAACCGTGGCGCGCTTCGGGCGGCTGGACATCCTGGTGACCAACGCGGGCGGTCCGCCTCCCGGCGCCTTTCGGGAAATCACGGAGGACCAATGGCGCGCCGCCGTGGACTTGACCCTCATGAGCGCGGTCAGGCTCATCCGCGCCGCCCTTCCCGCCATGAAGAAAAACCGCTGGGGACGGATCGTCAACCTGACCAGCGTCACGGTCAGACAACCCGCCGTCCACATGGTGCTGAGCAACGCCCTTCGTTCCGGGGTCACGGCCATGGCCAAGTCCCTGGCCGAGGAAACGGCCAAGGACGGCATCCTCGTGAACAACGCGGCCCCGGGCAGCTTCCTCACGGACCGCCTGGCCTCGCTCCTCGAAGCCGGCGCCCGGAAAACCGGACGGACCCGGGAACAAGCCCTGGAATCCCTGACGGCCGGCATCCCCTTGGGCCGCGCGGGCCGCCCGGAGGAGTTCGCGGACGCCGTGGTCTTCCTGTGCTCGGAACGGGCCTCCTACATCACCGGCGCCACGCTGGTGGTGGACGGCGGGGCCACCCGGGGCCTTTGATGGCCGACTCTCTCAAACGCCTCTGGGCCGGCTGGAAAAAGATCGCCCACGCCATCGGGGTTTTCCAGACCCGCCTGGTTTTGATCCTGCTCTATGACACCCTCCTCCTCCCTTTCGGCCTCCTGGTCAAGGTGTTCATGGATCCCCTGCGCCTCAAGACCCGGGACAGGGCCTCCGGCTGGGTCCCCCGGGAAACACGGGACCGATCCCTCGAAGACCTCAAGAAACAGTCCTGAACCCATGAATATCCTCGGCCTCAGCTGTTTCTACCACGACGCGGCCGCCGCCCTGCTCAAAGACGGCCTCCTGGTCGCCGCCGCGGAGGAGGAACGGTTCAGCCGCAAGAAGCACGACCATGACTTCCCCCTCAACGCCATCCGATTTTGCCTGAAAAAAGGCGGGATCGCCGCCGGCGACCTGGATCACGTCGTGTTCTATGAAAAACCTTTCCGGAAATTCGAGCGGCTGCTCATGAGCGTCCTGGCGGGATATCCCCGATCCGGCGCCGTGTTCCGCGACTCCATGATCGCCTGGCTGGGCGACAAGCTGTGGGTCAAAAACCTCATCCAGGAACAACTGGGGGTCCCGGCCGAAAAAATCCTCTTCATGGAGCACCACCTGTCCCACGCGGCCAGCGCCCTGTACTCTTCCCCTTTTGAGGAAGCCGCCGTCATGACGGTGGACGGGGTGGGCGAATGGAGCACCGCCACCCTGGGCCGGGGCACGGCCCAATGGGACGGGAAAGGCGAGAACCGCATCGACCTTTTCGCGGAACTGCGTTTCCCCCATTCCCTGGGCCTGCTCTATTCGGCCTTCACCGCGTTTCTCGGTTTTGAGGTCAACGAAGGGGAATACAAGGTCATGGGCATGGCGCCCTACGGTTCCCCCAAATACGAAGACAAGGTCCTCAAGCTGTTGAAATTGTACGAGGACGGCAGCTTCGACCTGGACATGTCCTACTTCAGTTTCTACTACCACCGGGAGAAAACCTTCCGCCGGAAATTCATGGACCTTTTCGGGGAACCCCGTTCGCCCCGGGCCCGCTTCGTGACCGCCCAAACCAGCCTGTACGACGACCCGATCCCCTCCACCCGGGAGGAGCGGGAACGCAACCAGTATTACGCGGACGTGGCCGCCAGCATCCAAAAGGTGACGGAGGACGTGGTGATCCGCATGGCCCGCCACCTGCACCGACGCACGGGGCTCAAGAAGCTCTGCCTGGCGGGCGGGGTGGCGCTCAACTCCGTGGCCAATTACCGGCTGTTGAAGGAGACGCCCTTCGAGGACATCTACATCCAGCCCGCGGCCGGGGACTCCGGCGGCGCCCTGGGCGCGGCGTTGTACGTTTACCACGCGGCCCTGGGCCGGCCCCGGCGGTTCGTCATGGACCACGCCTATTGGGGAGAGGACTACGGCGACGGAGAAGCGGACGCCTTCCTGCGGAAAGAAGGCATCCCCCATGAAGCCTTCGACGGAGAGGACAGGCTGCTGGACCGCGCGGTGGACCTGCTGACGGCGGGGAAAGTGGTGGGATGGCACCAGGGCGCTTTCGAATGGGGCCCCCGGGCCCTGGGCAACCGGTCCATCCTGGCGGACCCCCGGCGGGCGGACATGAAGGACGTCGTGAACGTCAAGATCAAGTTCCGCGAGCCGTTCCGCCCCTTCGCCCCGTCCGTCTTGGCGGAGCGGGCCGCGGATTATTTCGACATGCCGGACCCGGCGCGCCGCCATCCCCCCCGCTTCATGCTCATGGTGTCGCCCGTGAAACCGGCGATGCGGGACAAAATCCCGGCGGTCACCCACGTGGACGGCACGGGCCGCCTCCAGACGGTGTTTAAGGAGACGAACCCCCGCTATCACCGGCTCATCGAAACGTTCGGCCAAGCTTCCGGCGTGCCCGTGCTCTTAAACACCTCCTTCAACCTCAAGGGAGAGCCCATCGTCGCCACGCCGGAAAACGCCTTCAACACCTTCGCGAAAAGCGGCATGGACGCCCTGGTCCTGGGCAACCGCCTGGTGATCAAAAAGGCCTAAAAGGCCGGGCGGGCGCGCTCCAAAATTTTTCGGGCGGGGATCAAAAGCAGAAGCCCCGCCGCGTACGTGATCAGGTAAGTCGCCACCGCCCCCCGCAACCCCCACCGCGGGATCAGGAAAAGCCCCATCAGGACCGTGAGCAGGGCCGTGGCCGCGTTCACGCCCACCGTCCACCGCAACCCCCTTGCGCCCTCCGACGCCGCCAACCCGCTCAGGACCGACTGCCCCACCGCCGCCACCGCCGTCAGGGACAGGGGGGCCAGCAAGTCCCACCGGAAAAGGTAATCGTCGCCCAAAACCCACAGGGCCCCGGCCTGGGACAGCCCGAAGAAAACCGCCAGGGGCAGGGCCAGCCTCACCCCGCCTTTTTGCATTTTTCGCCACAACGCGGCCCGGTCCGGATGGGCGGCGGCGGCCGGGAACAGGACGAGGGTGAAGATCCAGGCCAGGTAAAACCCCAGGAACAGAGAGGACAGGGTGTACGCGCTCAACAGCCCCACGTCCGCCGCGGAAAGGTGCCGGTTCACCACGAAACGCAGGAAGAACATCTGGAACGACTGGCAGAGCGCGGAAACCATGGCCCACGCGCCGTAGGAGATCAGGGCCGCGGCGGCGTCCCGCGAAAAACCGAAGCGGAAAAGCCTGCCTTCCCGCGTCAGAAGATAAAGGCCCCCGGCCGCGTACCCCGCGATGAGCGCCCCCACCGCGGACACATGGGTTTCGTCCAGCCGGCCCCACGCCAGGAACGCCGCCAGAAACACGGCGGCGAAGACCATCTCGGAGAAAGCCCGCAGACGAAAATCGGACTCCGCCTGCAAGAAAGAGGTCATCAGGAGGAAGATCCCGTACGCGGCCCCGTACGCGATCCCTTCTCCGTACAGGAAAGGCGGCGTCCCCAGCCACCGGCCCAAAGGGCCCCGGAGCGCCCAAAACGCCGCGCCCCAGAGGAGGCCCATGCCGGCGGCCAGGGTGAGGGTGGTCCCGTAAAACCGGCCCCTGTCCCGCGGAGCGGCGGGGGACGCAGCGCGGACCACGGAGAGGTACAGGCCCCCGAACATGAGCGGCGAGGAGAAGGCCCCCACGGACAGGGCCAGGTTGTACCGGCCGTACTCCGCCGGTCCCAGCCAGCGGCCCGCCAGCACGTTGACCGCCACGGTCAGGGCCTTGGCCACGGCGAAACCCAGGGACACCCACCCCAGATGGGAAACGAAGGCGCGGACCCGTTCCGAGGAGGGCTCCCCGGTCAGCCGGACGTAGAGCCGGTCAACGAAGGAAAGCAGGGGGGTGTCGTTCATGGGAGGGGCCCGCGTCCCGGACAGGGGCCGGGGCGGAGGGACGGAGGGGTCTTAGGCGGGGACGGAGGGGGTCGGACGTCCCACGCTGTGGTAATCGAATCCCCAGTGGACCGCCGCGCCGGGGTCGTACAGGTTGCGGCCGTCCAGCAGCACCGGGGTCCGCACCAGGGACCGCACCCGCCGGAGGTCCAAAGCCTTGAATTCCTTCCAATCCGTCACCAGGACCACGGCGTCCGCGCCGCGGGCCGCCTCGTAGGGGTCCCTGCAGAAAACGACCTTCTTGAGGAGGGGACGGGCCTTGGGCATGGCCACGGGGTCGTAGGCCCGGACGCGGCAGCCTTCCTCCTGAAGCCGCTGGATGATGTCCAGGGCGGGGGCGTTCCGCAGGTCGTCCGTGTCGGGCTTGAAGGCCAGCCCCCAGACGCCGACGGTCTTGCCGCGCAGGGTCCACAACGCCTTTTTGAGGCGGTCCAGGACCCACAGGCGCTGCTGACCGTTGATCTTTTGCACGGCCTTGAGGAGCTCGAAATTGTATCCCGCCCGTTCCGCCATCTTGACGAAGGCGTTCAGGTCCTTGGGGAAGCAGGACCCGCCGAAACCCACCCCGGCCTTGAGGAAGTCCCGGCCGATGCGCACGTCGTGGCCCATGCCCTCGGCCACCTTGGTCACGTCCGCGCCCACCCGCTCGCAGATGTTGGCCACGGCGTTGATGAAGGAGATTTTGAGGGCCAAAAAGGAGTTGCAGGAGTGCTTGATGAGCTCCGCGCTCTTGATGTCCGTGACGAGGAGCGGCGCCTTGAGCGGGGCGTAAAGCTCCCGCAGGAGGGTCTCGGCCCTCTTCGACTCCACGCCGATGACGATGCGGTCCGGCTTGAGGAAATCCTGGACCGCGGTGCCTTCGCGCAGGAATTCGGGGTTGGAGGCCACGTCGAATTCCCCCCGTCCCGCCCCGTAGAGCCGCATGGTCTGCCGGATCTTCTCCCCGGTCTCCACGGGCACCGTGGACTTCTCCACCACCACGGTGTACCGCCGCAGGTTCCGGGACACTTCGCGGGCCACCGCCTCCACGAAGGACAGGTCCGCCTCCCCGTTGGGCAGGGGCGGGGTGTTGACCGCGATGAAAACGATCTCGGCCCGTTTCAGCCCCTCCCGGATCTGATCCGTGAAGGAAATCCGGCCCGCCTTGCGGTTCCGCTTCAAAAGCGCCCCCAGCCCCGGCTCGTAAATGGGGACGCCCCCTTGCCGCAGGACCCGGACCTTGGCCCGGTCCTTGTCCACGCAGACCACCGAATGGCCCAGCTCCGCCAGGCAGACGCCCGTCACCAGGCCCACGTACCCCGTGCCGATGACGGCCACGTGCTTTTTCATTTCTCCACGCCCTTTCCCAGCCGCACCGCGTATTGGCGGGCGTAATATTTTTTGTAACGCTCCCTGTCCGCCTTCAACGCCCGCCACCATTTCTCGTTTCGGCGGTACCAGTCAATGGTTTCCCGCAGCCCCTCCCGGAAGGAGCGGCGCGCCCGCCAGCCCAGGGCCCGCCGGATTTTTCCGGGGTCCGGGGCGTACCGCAAGTCATGGCCGGGCCTGTCCTTGACGAACCGGATGAGGGAAAGGGGCTTGCCCAGGGCCCGCAGGATGTCCCGGGCCACGTCGATGTTCCGCCGCTCCTCCTCCGCCGCCACGTTGTAGATTTCCCCGCCGCGCCCTTTCCGCAGAACCAAGTCCAGGGCCTCGCAATGGTCCAGCACGTGAACCCAGTTCCGCACGTTCAGGCCCCGGCCGTACAGGGGCAGGGGGCGGTCCTCCAGGGCGTTGGTGATGAAAAGCGGGAGGAACTTTTCCGGGTATTGATAGGGACCGTAATTGTTGGTGCAGCGGGTGACCATGACGGGATACCCGTGGGTCCAGAACTGGGACAGGGCCATGTGGTCCGAAGCCGCCTTGGAGGCGGCGTAAGGACTGGAAGGATTCAAGGGGTGGTCTTCGTCGGTCTTTCCCCGCGGGACGGAGCCGTACACCTCGTCCGTGGACACGTGCAAGAACCGCCGGATCCCCGCCTCGCGGGCCGCGTTCACCAGGTTGTACGTGCCTTGGACGTTGGTCTGGATGAAGGCGCCGGCGTCCAGGATGGAGCGGTCCACGTGCGTCTCGGCCGCCAGATGGACCACGCCGTCCACGCCGCGCAGGGCCTTCTTCAGCATGGCCGCGTTCCGGATGTCGCCGCGGATGAAACGGTGCCGGGGCGACCCCATGACCTCTCTCAAATTCTCCAGGTTGCCGGCGTAGGTCAGCTTGTCCAGGTTGACGACGGCCCCCTCGCGGTGTTTGCCCAGCCAATGCTTGACGAAATGGGACCCGATGAAACCGGCGCCGCCGGTGACCAGGATCCTCATGCGCGGGACCGGAAATAGGCGATGGTTTCCCGCAGGCCGGCGTCGAAACTCCAGGCCGGCCTGTATCCCAGGTCCCGGCGGATGGAGGCGATGCTGGCGAAGGTCCTGCGCACGTCGCCCCGTCGGGGCGGCGTGAACCGCTTCTTGACCTTCTTCCCCAGGACATCCTCGATCACGGCCACGATGTCCAGCAGGGAATGGCTCTCGGCCACGGCCACGTTGTAGGCCTTGGGCTCCTTCAGGGGCCGCGTGCCCGCCAGGAAATTGGCCCGGACGACGTTGTCCACGTACGTGAAGTCCCGCGACTGCTTGCCGTCGCCGTGGATTTCGAGGGGTTCGTCCCTGAGCGCCGCCAGGATGAACTTGGGGATCACGGCCGCGTATTTGGACTTGGGGTCCTGGCGGGGCCCGAACACGTTGAAGTATCTCAAGGACACCGTCTCCAGACCGTAGGTGCGCCAGAACATGCGGCAGTATTCCTCCCCCGCGGCCTTGGTCACGGCGTAGGGCGAAATGGGCGCCACCGGCAGGGTCTCCTTCTGGGGGAAGACCCGGCCGTTGCCGTACACGGAGGAGGAGGAGGCGGACACGAACCGCTTGACGCGGGCGCGGCTGGACTCCAGAAGAAGGGTGAGGGTGCCCCGCACGTTCACGTCGTTGGAGGACAGGGGGTCGTCCAGGGACCGGGGCACGGACCGGAGCGCGGCCTGGTGCGCCACGACGCTGACGCCGGAGAGGGCGCGCCGCACCGCGGCGGGGTTCCGGATGTCGCCGCGCACGAAGCGGTTCGGACGGGCGAAGCGCAGGTTGTCCCGCGTGCCGGTCTCCAGGTTGTCCAGGACCGTGACGAATTCCCCCCGTTCCCGCAGCCGCGCGGACACGTGGGACCCGATGAAACCGGCGCCGCCGGTCACAAGCCAATGTCTCATCTTTTATTTCCTTTCTCTTCTATGGCGCGGCGTTCGACCGTGATCCCGCACCGACGAAAAATGACGCCACATCATAGTTCAAAAAGAGCCTCCGGGCAAGGGAGGCGCGGTCAAGGGATGACGCTCTCCCGCTCGCGCGCGGGATAGAACTGCTCCTCGTCCTCCGCGGCCAGGGCCCGGCGGACCTCCAGATCGGTCTTCAGGTCCACCCGGAAAAAGATCTCCTTGGTGTCCAGGCGCTCCCGCGTCTCCACGCGCACCTGCCAGCAGTGGAGGCTCCGCTTGAGGATGAGGTATTTTTCGATGATCTGGACCGAATCGTAGCGCGTCCGCCGGGGCCCCTTGGCGTTGTACTGGACGCCGCCGTCCAGCCACCAGCCGCGCGTGAGGAAAAAGGAGGCCCCGTGCCGCACCTGGAGCTGGTGGGGCGTGCCCACGTTGTAGCTCCAGCCGGAGAGGAAGTGGGTCCTGTCCCGTCTGCCCATGGTCATGGAAAACTGGCTGGTCTCGGGACGCCGCGCCGGGAAGAGGAGCTGGCTCTGCCGGTAGAAGAAGGAGAGCCGGCGGGCCGGCGTCAGGCTCACCTCCGCCATCGGCGGGGTGATTTTCTCGCGCACGCTGCGGATGGGCCGGCCGTCCACGGTGCGCAGGTCGTACCCCGAATTGGCGCGGACCCACAGGAGGCCGCCCCGCCGATAGGAAAGGAAAAGCCCCAGGCTGTTCGCCTCGATCCCCCGGTCCGGGGCGCCGGCGTGGTCCCTCCTCAGACGGTTGGGCGCCATGCGGACGCGGTACGTGTGGGTCAGGTCGTAGTCCAGCCGCCGGGTCACGCGCTGGCGCAGGTTGGCCCCGGTGAAGGCGCGGCCCTGGTACAGGTCGCGGCGGTCGACGCCGGCGCCCGCGTCCTGCCAGGACTGCCAATCCGCCGACGCTCCGACGGACGGCGTGAAGGTGATCTTGCGGGTCACCCGCGTCTGCCGCGACAGGGACCAGGAGGCGTTCCCGAACTGCCGGAACATGTCCTTGTCCGGGAGAATGGGGTCCGGCGGGCGGGCGTACTCGTTCCGGAAGCTTCCGCCCAGAGTCGTGTAGATCCCCGACTTGCCCAACTGCAGCGGCGAGGACTGGAGGTTCAGCCTGGGCAGCACGGTCTTCTGCCGGACAAAACGGTTCTTGGCCGGATCGAAAACCTGGTCCTCCTGGACGGAGAGGCTGCCGCCGTAATACCCGCTCTGATAAGTAAGCCCGGCGTCGGAGGCGGCGGTGCGGCGGACGCGCTCATAGTCGCTGCGGAAATACCGGTTGTTGAAATCCGAGTCGCTCTGGAACACGGCGTTGGCGTGCAAAGACCAGCGGGGGCGGAGCTGCTGCCAATGGCCCAAACGCGCGTTCCAGCGTTCGGTTTGTGACTTGCGGTCCTTGATGCGGTACCCGTATAACGATCCCTTGATGTCCGGGCGGAAATAGTTGTACTCCGCCCCCCAGCCGTTGCCCGTCTTCTCGAAATGGTCCCAATAGAGCCGGCCGTACGTGTTTTCCGTGAGCGGATATCCGAAGACCGATTTGGCGAAGTATCCGTTGCGGTTGTCCCGGCCCGGATCGATCCGCAGGGACCAGCGCCGCGGCCTGAGGGAGCGCGTCCAGAAAGGGAGGTAGAACGCGGGCGTGTCCTCCAGCGCCAGGGCGCCGCTGAAGACCGTGGCCCGCTTCTTGGGCACGTACCGCCCGCGGCTTCCCCGGAAATGGTAATGGGGCGGGTCCAGGTCGCAGTTGGTCACGGCCACGCGCTCCATGCGGAACCGGTCGGGCCCGTCGCGCCGCATCTCCCGTCCCCACAAACGCCACGGCGGCTCCTCCAAATATCCCCGCTGGACGACGCCGGTGGACCGTTCCCAGTCGTATTCCGCGCTTTCCGACAGGAGCAGCCTTTCCCCCTCCTGCAGGTTGACGCGCCCGACCGCGAAAGCGGTGTGGCTGTCCAGGAAAACGGTCATCTCGTCCGCCCGCAGGCGCGTGCCGCTGGACACGAGGACCACGTCCTCCCGCGCCAGGATCACGTTGGACGTGGAACGAAACTCAAGGTAGTCGCAGGTGAGGGTTCCGCTGCTGAGGCGGACGGCGCTTTCTTCCGCGGAAAGAGGGACGGAGGACAGCAAGAACGCCGCCGCCCCGGACAACAGCCACAAAAGCCCCGGAAAGGGGCGGGACGGCCGCGGAACCGGGATGTGTCTCAGGGGACCAACAGGGCGGCGCCCACCACGCCCAGATGCTGGTTTTGGGTGGAGACGCGAAGGCGCACGGCCCGGCGGGCCGCCGCGAAACCGCTGCGTTCCATCTCCGCCCGGGCATGGGGCAGGAAAAGCGGGGCCGCGCCGGCCACCCCGCCGCAGAGCAGGACCGTGTCCGGGTTCAGGATGTTGATCAGGTTGGACAGGCCGGTCCCCAGCGCCCGCCCCACCCGTTCCCACACGCGTTTGGCCGCTTTCTCCCCCCGGCGCGCGGCCCGGTACAGGACGTGGGGGGTCAGCTCCGCGGGCACGGGCTTGCCCTCCCGGCGGAAAGACCGCCGCGCGTACCGCACCAGCTGGACGCCCCCCACGAAACTTTCCAGGCACCCCCGGGTGCCGCAGGGACAGGCCGGTCCCTTCGGGTCTATGACCATGTGGCCCAGTTCCCCGGCGGAACCCGATGCCCCGCGATAAAGGCGGTCCTCCAGGACCAAACCGCCGCCCACGCCCGTCCCCAGGGTCAGGACGATCAGGTTGCGGGACCGGCGCTTGAGCTCCACGTGGTAGGCCCCCCAGGCCGCGGCCGTGGCGTCGTTCTCCACGTACAAGGGGCGCGGCAGCCCGGCTTCCGAAAACATTTTCTTGAGCGGAACGTTCTTCCATCCCAGGTTCGGAGAAATGCGGACCACGCCCCTGTGCGAATCCACGTCCCCGGCCACGCCCACGCCCGTGCCCAGCAAGGAACGATCGAACCAGGGCGCCAACGTTTTCTTGATGGCCGACACCATGGCCCGCGGCACCGGCGGGGTATCCACCTTCTTCAGGGAGACCACCCGTCCGCCCCCATCCACCAGGGCCAGCTTCACCTGCGTCCCCCCCAGATCAATGCCCAGCCGCAAACCGCGTTTCATGAGGACCTCACTCTCTCCCGGGATGTCTTTCGCTGAAAACCGGACAACGAAGGGCCCTGAGCGCTTCCCCCACCAAATAAAGGGATCCCACCGCGAGCACGGGCCCCCCCGGCTCCTTCCGGGCCTCCTTCCAGGCCTCGGCAAAACTCCCGCAGGGCCGGACCGGCGTTCCGGTCCGCCAAAGCGAACAAAGCTCCTCAACGCTCCGGCCGCGGGGCGACGGAAGCGGCACCGCCAGGACGCGATGGACCCAGGGGCGGAGCCGCCGGATCATCCCCCGCGCGTCCTTGTCCCGCAAACAGCCGAAGATCAGGGTGGCGGTGCGGTCCCCCCAGGGAGAGGATCGGTACGACTCCACCAGGGATTCCACACCTTCCGGGTTATGGGCGCCGTCCAGGATCAACAGGGGGCCCCGCCCTTTCACCACCTGGAACCGGCCCGGCCACCGGACCGACGCCAACCCCCGCCGGACGTGCGTTTCGGACAACCGCCAACCCCGTCGCCGAAGCGCGTCGCACAGGCCCACGGCCAGGGCCGCGTTGTTCAGCTGGTGGGGACCCAAAAGAGGAATTTCCAACCCCCGGTACGTCGCCCCCGGCAACCGCACGTCGAAAACCTGCCGCAAGCGCTTCCAATCCCTGCGACGGAAAGAAGGCGCCGCATGTTCCGGCAGCCAGCGGCCGGGGACCAAGCGCTCCCGGCAGAAACGGCGGCCCATCCCGCGAAGCGCCCCCGACAGGGACTGAAAGCAGGGGATCCCCGGCCGCGAGATCGCCGCCTTCTCGCGGAAAACGTCCTTCAGCGTCGGACCCAGCCATTCCAGGTGGTCGTGGCCGATGGAGGTGATGGCCGTGGCCTCCGGCGCCGGCAGGGCGTTGGTGGCGTCCAGCCGCCCGCCCAGACCCACCTCCACCACCGCGATTTCCACTTTCTTTTCCCGGAAATGGAGGAAGGCCACCAAGGCCTCGGTTTCAAACTCCGTCAAACCGACCCGGCCGCGCCGCGCCGCGCCGCGGACCCGCCGCAGCAGGCGGGCCCAGTCCGGAGCGGAAATCTCCCGGCCGTCCACCCGCACCCGCTCGCGCACATCCACCAGGTGGGGAGAGGTGAACAGCCCCGTGCGGTACCCCGCGCAGTGGAGGACGGACTCGGTCATGGCCGACACGGACCCCTTGCCGTTGGTGCCGGCCACCAGGACCGCGGCGAAATCGTCCTCCGGGTGGCCCAAAAGCTCCAGGGCCCGGCGCACCCGGTCCAGCCCCAGACGGATGCCGGGCGGAGAAGACTTAGCCTTGCGCAACCTTGCGCTTTTCCCGCGCCTTGAGGAAAAAGCCGAAGAGCTTGACGAGCGTCTGCTTCACCTGGGCCCGGTCCACCACCATGTCCACCATGCCGTGCTTCAAGAGGAACTCGGCCTGCTGGAACCCCTGCGGCAGGGTCTGGCGTATGGTCTGCTCGATGACCCGCGGCCCGGCGAAGGCCACCAGGGCCTTGGGCTCCGCCACGATCACGTCCCCCAGCATGGCGAAGGAGGCGGTCACCCCGCCCGTGGTGGGATCGGACAGGAGCGAAATGAACGGCAGCCGCGCCTTCCGCAGACGGGCCAGGGCCGCGCTGGTCTTGGCCATCTGCAGCAGGGACAGGATGCCCTCCTGCATGCGGGCGCCGCCGGAGGAGGACACGATCAGGAGGGGCAGTTCATTGGCCAGCGCGTGCTCGATGCCCAGGGTGACCTTTTCCCCCACCACGCTGCCCATGCTGCCGCCCATGAAGTCGAAGTCCAGGGCCACGAAAGCCACGCGGACGGGCCCCAGCAGGCCCTCTCCCGCGACGGCCGCTTCTTTCGCCCCGGTCTTTTTCTGGTTTTCCTTCAGGCGTTCCTTGTACGGCTGGGTGTCCGAGAAGCCCAAGGGGTCCTTGGGCGAAAGGTCCTTGGCGATTTCCTTGAAGGACCCTTTTTCCAGGAGCAGGGCCACCCGCTCGCGGGCGCTCATGCGCAGGGCGTGGCCGCATTTGGGGCAGACCTTCTGCTTGGCCTCCAGCTCCTTGTTGTAGATGATCTGCTCGCATTTGGGGCATTTGGTCCAAAGGCCTTCCGGCACCCGCTTTTTCTGTCCCGATTGGTCAACAGGCATGACTGTTTCCTCCCCCCAGAAATGTCAAACTGAAAAAATCAAACGGCGTCGAGAGCCCGTCGCAGGGAACGGGCCAGAGGCGTCAAAGACCGCCCCCGCCGCAGCTTTTCGATGAAAGCCGACCCCACGATGACCCCGTCGGCCAGGGCCCCGAACCGCCGGGCCTGCTCGGGCCGGGAAATGCCGAACCCCACGGCCACCGGCGACTTGGAAACGTTCCGCAACTCCCTCAAAAAACGGACGGTGTCTTGCGGCATGGCCCGGCGCGCCCCGGTCACGCCCGTCAAGGACACCGCGTACAAGAACCCCCGGGTGCGCCCGGCGATCATCCGGCGCCGGCGCGGCGGCGTCGTGGGGGCGGCCAGGAAAATCAGCGCCAACCCCTCGGCCTCCAGCGCCCGCCGCAAGGCGCCGGCCTCCTCCGGGATCAGGTCCGGCACGATGAGGCCGTCCACCCCCGCCCTGCGGGCGTCCCGGGCGAAGGTTCGGTACCCCCGGCGGTGGATGGGATTCAAATAGCTCATGAGCACCACGGGCATCCGGCTGGTCCGGCGGAGCCGTTCCACCAGGCGCAGGATTTTCTCCAACGTGGCTCCTTTTTCCAGCGCCTTTTGGGAGGAGAACTGGATGGTGGGCCCGTCCGCCACCGGGTCGGAAAAGGGCACGCCCAGCTCCAGCGCGTCCGCGCCGGCCCGTTCCAGTTCCCGGGCGCAAAGGAGCGTCTTCTCCAAAGAAGGGTACCCGGCCGTCAAATAGGCGATGAACGCCTTGCGTCCCTCCCGCCGGAGTTCCTGAAACCGCCGGACCAGCCGGTTCATCGGCCGGCCCCCAGAAGCTCCTGCAATTGCCCCATGTCCTTGTCTCCGCGTCCGGACAGGCACACCACCACGCTTTGGGACCGGGACATCCGACGGGCCAGTTTCGGCAAAAAACCCACGGCATGGGCCGACTCCAAGGCGGCGGAGAGGCCCTCCGTGGCGTTCAACAGTTTAAAACCTTCCAGGGCTTCCCGGTCCGTGGCCGAGACGTAAGCGGCCCGGCCCGAATCCTTGTAAAAAGCGTGCTCCGGCCCCACGGCCGGATAATCCAGCCCCGCGGACACCGAATGGGTCGGCAACACCTGGCCGTGCCGGTCCTGCATCACGTAGGTGTACGCGCCGTGCAGAATGCCCGGAGAACCCGCGCACAGGGTGGCGGCGTGTTTCCCCGTGCCCAGGCCCCGGCCGCCCGCCTCCACGCCGTACATTTTGACCGATTTACGGGCGTAGAAGGGCGCGAACAACCCGATGGCGTTGGAGCCCCCGCCCACGCAGGCCACCAGGGCGTCCGGGTCGCGGCGCTGGAAATCCCTGATCTGCCGCGCCACCTCCCGCCCGATCACGCTCTGGAACTCCCGCACCATCCAGGGGTACGGATGGGGCCCCACCACGGAGCCCAGGCAGTAAAACGTGCTGCGCACGTTGGTCACCCAGTCCCGCATGGCCTCGTTGATGGCGTCCTTGAGCGTGCGGGAGCCGGTGTTCACGGCCAGGACGCGCGCGCCCATGCTGCGCATGCGGAACACGTTCAGGGCCTGGCGCTCCATGTCCTCCGCGCCCATGTACACCTCGCATCGCAGACCCAGGAGCGCGCAGGCCGTGGCCGTGGCCACGCCGTGTTGCCCCGCGCCGGTCTCCGCGATGACGCGTCCCTTGCCCAGGCGCTTGGCCAGGAGGCATTGGCCCAGGGTGTTGTTGATCTTGTGGGCGCCGGTGTGGCAAAGGTCTTCGCGCTTCAAATAGACGCGCGGCCCCTTCAGGCGGGCCGTCAGGTTCCGGGCGAAGAGGAGCGGCGTGGGCCGTCCCGCGAACCGGCGGAGCAGGTCCCCGAGCTCCCGCCGGAAGGACGCGTCGGCCCGGGCCCGCCGGAAGGAGGCTTCCAGCTCCTCCAGGGGCGCCACCAGGGTTTCCGGGACGAAGCGTCCGCCGTACGGGCCGAAGTAACCGCGACGGTCAGGCAGCATAACCAACGGCCTGGGAAGTGACAAGTGAGAAGTGAAAAACCATTCTCCCGAGCTCTTTTCTCTTCCCGATCTTTTGACTTCTCACTTCCCACCTCTCACTTTTTGCGCCTTTTTATCCCCGCTGGGCCTGTTCGATGAAAGCCTTGAGTTTGTCGTAGTCCTTGCGTTTGGGCGACTTTTCCACGCCCGAGGCCACGTCCACGGCGAAGGGCTGGGTCTGTTTCACGGCTTCGCGCACGTTCTCCGGCGTCAGGCCGCCGGCCACGAAGAGGGGCACCTTGAAGGCCCCGGCCCGCTGGGCCAGCTCCCAGGGAAAGGTCTGCCCCGTGCCGCCCGTCTCGCCCTCCACGCGGGCGTCGAGCAAGAAATATTTGCAGACGTACTGGTAGGGCGCCAGGGCCTCCAGGTCGCTCTCCTGCGCCACGCGGAAGGCCTTGATGATGAAGGTCTCCAGCCTCTCGGAGAGGACGCGGCAATCCTCCGGGGTCTGGTCCCCGTGGAGCTGGACGCCCATGAGCCCCGTCTTCTGCGCGATCTTCACGATCTCGTCCACGCCCTGCTCCACGAACACGCCCACGCAGGGCACGAAGGAGGGCACCTTTTTCGCGATGCGGGCCGCCAGCTCCGGCGAGACCTTGCGCGGGCTCCCGGAATGGAAATTCAGCCCGATGAAATGCGCCCCCAGGTTGACCGCCCAGGTGGCGTCCTCCTCGTTGGTGACGCCGCAGATTTTGACTTTGACCGCCATGCTCAACCTCCCGCTTCGGCCAGTTGCCGGGCCGCGGCTTCCAGGTCCTTTTGGCGGAGCAGGGACTCCCCCACCAGGACCGCGTTGACCCCCAGTTTTTTCAAAACCCGGATCTCATCCGGGCCTTTGATGCCGCTCTCCGCCACCACCGCCCGGTCCCGGGGGATTTTCGGGACGATCTTTCGGAAAGCCGCGGGGTCCATGGACAGGTCGCTCAAATTCCGGCTGTTGACGCCGATGGCCGGCGCGCCGCTGTCCAGGGCCGGCCCCAGCTCAGACGGGTCATGGACCTCCACCAGGGGCGTCATGCCCAAGGACAGCGCCAACCCGGCCAGGCTTTTCAGCTCCCACGGCCTCAGCAGGGCCGCGATCAAAAGCACGGCGTCCGCGCCCGCGGCGCGGGACTCGTACACCTGGTACGGGTCGAAAAGGAAATCCTTGCGCAACACCGGCAGGGTCACGGCCCTTTTGGCCAGGGCGATGTGCTCGAGCCGGCCCCCGAAGAAATGCCGCTCCGTCAGGACGGACAGGGCCCGGGCCCCCCCGCGGGCGTAGGCCCTGGCGCCCAAGGGCACGTCGTAGGGCGCGCGCAGGCGCCCCGCCGAGGGGCTGAACCTCTTCAGCTCCGCGATCAAGGCCACGGCCCCCCCGTCCGCGATGGCTTTCAGAAAGGGCCGGGCCGGAGGGACGCGCCGGATCCGGGCTTCCAGCCGAGACAAAGGGCACTTGACCTTCAGGCGCAAGAGGTCCATCTGCTTGCGCTGGACGATGCGGGCCAGGCCGGCTTTCATCGTTTTCTAAAAACCGTGTCACGTGTGACGTGATCCGTGAAATACAAATTCATGCCGATCCGTGCCCTTTTTGGGCACGTTTCACGTGACACGCAACGCCTTGTCACGGCTGTTGATGACTCAAAGCCGCCAGCTTTTGCAACTTCTCCAAGGCGGCCCCCGAATCAATGGACCGTTCCGCGGCCGCGCGGGCCTCCTTGAGATTTTTGGCGCCGCGCCCGCCGGCGCGCGAGGCCACCAGGATGGCCAGGGCCGCGGTCGCCACCACCACGTCCCGCGCATGGCCCTTCTCTCCGCCCAGGACGCGCTGGATCACCTTGGCGTTTTCTTCCCGGGTCCCCCCGCGCAACACGTCGCCCTTCTGCTTCTTGAAGCCGAAGTCCTTGGGGGAGAGTGTCCGCTTCCTCAGCTTTCCGTCAACGATCTCGACCACCGAGGTGGGGCCGTACAGCGTGACCTCGTCGTGCCCCCGGCTGTGCACCACCATGGCCTGCGCGGCGCCCAGTCGCGACAGCACCCGGGCCACGGTCTCCAGCAGGGCGGCGGAATAAACCCCGATCACCTGGGCGTTGGCCCCGGCCGGGTTGCAGAGGGGCCCCAGGATGTTGAACACCGTCCGCAGGCCCAGCTCCCGCCGCGTGGGCATGGCGTGGCGCATGGCCGGATGGAAAGCGGGCGCGAAAAGGAAGGCGATGCCGATCTCCTTCAGGCACCGCTCCACCACCGCGGTCGGCGGGTCCACCTTGACGCCCAGGACCTCCAGGACGTCCGCGCTGCCGCACTGCGAGGAGACGGAACGGTTCCCGTGCTTGGCCACCGTGAAGCCGGCGCCGGCCGCCACGAAGGCGGCCGCCGTGGAAATGTTGAAGCTGCCCTTCTTGTCGCCGCCGGTGCCGCAGGTGTCCACCACCACCGGCGCGTCGAGCGTGATGCGGGCGGCCGCGTCCCGCATGGCCTGGGCGCAGCCCGCGATTTCCTCCACGGTCTCGCCCTTCATGCGCAACGCCACCAGGAAACCCGCGATCTGGGAGGGCGTGGCCCGCCCGCCCAGGATTTCCCCCGTCACCTCCCGCGCTTCCTCCGCCGTCAGGTTCTTTCTTTCCGCCAGCTTGGCGATGGCCCCCTGGATCATCCCGACGCCCTCCCTACCCGATCTTGGCCCGGAGAAAATTCCGCAGCAGGTCCCGGCCGTGTTCCGTCAAAATGGACTCGGGGTGGAACTGGACCCCCTCCACGCAGGGCAGCCGCCGGTGGCGCAAGCCCATGATCTCCCCGTCCTCCGCGGTCGCCGTGACCTCCAGCTCCCGGGGCAGGCTCTTCCGCTCCACCACCAGGGAATGGTACCGCGTGGCCGTGAAGGGGTTGGGCAGACCCAGAAAAACGCCCTTGCGGTCGTGCCGGATGCGGGAGGTCTTGCCGTGCATGAGGCGCCTGGCCCGGACGACCTTGCCGCCGAAGGCGTAACCGAGGGACTGGTGTCCCAGGCAGACGCCCAGGATCGGGACGCGGCCCGCGAATTCCCGGAACACCGGCACCGAGATCCCCGCTTCCTTGGGGGTGCAGGGCCCCGGCGACACGAGGATGTGGCTGGGCCCGAGGGCGCGGATGTCCGCCAGGGAGATTTCGTCGTTCCGCGCCACGCGTACCCTCCGCTTCAGCTCGCCCAGGTACTGGACCAGGTTGTAGGTGAAGGAATCGTAGTTGTCGATGACGAGGATCATGCCCGGCGCCCGTTCCCCTTTTCCGCCGTCCGCAGAGCCGCCACCACGGCCGCGGCCTTGTTCTGCGTCTCCAAGAACTCCTTCTCCGGCACCGAATCGGCCACGATGCCGGCACCGGCCTGGATGTGGGCGCGTCCCTTCCGGAGGACCACGGTGCGGATGGTGATGGCCATGTCCATGTTCCCCGTGTAGGACACGTACCCCACGGCGCCGCCGTACGGGCCCCGCCGGGTCCGCTCCAGCTCCTCGATGATCTCCATGGCGCGGATCTTGGGGGCGCCCGTCAGGGTCCCCGCCGGGAAGCAGGCCCGGAACAGGTCGAAGGCGTCCCGCCCCTTCTCCAGCTCCCCCGTCACCGTGGACACCAGGTGCAGGACGTGGCTGTACGCCTCCACCTTCATGAACTCCGGCACCTTCACGGTGCCGGGCCGGCACACGCGGCCCAGGTCGTTGCGGCCCAGGTCCACCAGCATCAAATGTTCGGCCCGCTCCTTCTTGTCCTTCAAGAGGTCCTCGGCCATCCGCTGGTCCGCGGCCGGGTCCGCGCCGCGGGGCCGGGTGCCGGCGATGGGATGGGTCTCGGCGCGCCGGCCCTCCAGGCGCACCAGCATCTCGGGGCTCGATCCGATAAGGTGCGTGTCGTTGTCCCGCAGGAAATACATGTACGGCGACGGGTTGATGCGCCGGAGGGCGCGGTACACGTCCAAAGGCTCGGCCGAGGTCGGCAGGGAGATCCGCCGGGAGAGCACGGTCTGGATCACGTCCCCGGCCGCGATGTACGCCTTGGCCTTCCTCACCGCTTCCACGAACGCCTTCTTGTCGCCCGGGTCCGCCGCGGGGGCGCTCCCCGGAGGCGGCGGAAGGACCGCGGGCGCGTAAGCGGCCGGGCGGAGGGCGCGGGCCGCCCGCCAGAGGTCCTTTTCCGCCGCGCGGTACGCGCGGGCCGGGTCCTTGCCGCCCACCGGCACGCAGCGCGCGATCTTCAGCCTGTGGGCCACATGATCGAAAACGAACATCTCGTCCGTGAAGAAGAAAAACATCTCCGGCAGGCCCAGGTCGTCCGGCAGGCGGTCCGGCAGCTTTTCGAAAGACCGCGCCACGTCGTACGCCACGTAACCCACCGCGCCGCCGAAAAACCGCGGCAGCCCCGGCACCTCCGGGGCCCGCCTCTCCCGGAGCATGCGGCGGAGGTCTTCCAGCGGATCCCGGGCGTCCCAAGCGCGCTCGCCCCGGCCGTTCCGGCAAAAAACCCGGCCGCCCCTGATCCGCACCACCTGGGCCGGCTCAAAAGCGGCGAAGGAATAGCGCCCCAGGCGCTCGCCCCCCTCCACGCTCTCCAGGAGGAAGCAGGACCGGCTGGCCGCCTGCCGCGCGTGGAACAGGGCCATGGGCGTCAGTTCATCGGCCAGGCACTCCAGGTACACCGGCACCACCGGATACCGTCTGGCCAGGCGTTTGAATTCCGCAAGGCTGGGCTGGATCATTTCGCTCCCATCAACTTCCCTTTCAGTCGGCTCACATGAACAAAATAGACGTGTTCCCCGGTGTCGGGCCTCACCCAGTCCCGGCTGTCGCCGGACTGGTCCCGGTTGTCCCCCAAAAGGAACACATGGTCCCGCGGGACCCGCGTCGGCTCCAGGTTGTCCCCCTTGAGGATTTCGCCGGGACGGGTGTACTGCACGTAAGGCTCCTCCAGGGGACGGCCGTTCAGGATGACCTTTTTGTCCCGCAGGGCCACCTCGTCTCCCGCCACCGCGATCACCCGCTTGACCATCTCCTTGTCCCCCACGGGCGACGGAAAGACCACGATGTCGCCCCGTTCCGGAGGCCGGAAACGGTACGCCCATTTGTTCACGAAGGCGTGGCGCCCCACCGGCAGGGTCGGCTCCATGGAACCGGTGACGATCACGATGCCTTCAAAAAAGAACGTCCGAAGCAGCCAGGCGCCCAGGGCGCCCAACGTCAAAAGAAAGAGCCAGCGGCGCATGGCAAGGCGCGCGGTCCCGCCCTTCAGCCCTTTTTATACACCTTGTCCGGATCGAAGAGCTGTTCCCCCCGCACGGCCAGGCCGCCATCGGCCTCCACGTGGTGGAAAAAACAGGACCGCCGCCCCGTGTGGCAGGCCGCGCCCCCCACCTGTTTGACGCGGAGGAGGACGCAGTCCTTGTCGCAGTCCAGCGCCACGGACTTCACCTGCTGAACGTTGCCGGACTCCTCGCCCTTCCGCCACAGCTTGTTGCGGGACCGGCTGAAAAAAACGCCGCGCCCGGTCTTCAGAGTTTCCAGCAAAGCCTCCCGGTTCATGTACGCCACCATCAGCAGGACGCCGTCGTCCGCGTCCTGCACCACCGCCGGGACAAGCCCCTTGTCATCGAACTTCACGGAATCAACCCACGGATACGCGCTCATACGGTTCTCATGGCCACCTTTCGTCCGGATAAGTACTTCTTCAAACCCTTAATGGACAATTCGCGGAAATGGAACAGCGAGGCGGCCAGGGCCGCGTCCGCCCCGGCCCGGAAGGCGCGGTCGAAATGGGCCATGGCCCCGGCCCCGCCGGAGGCGATCACGGGCACGGACACGGCCCGGCACACGGCCCGGAGCAGGGCCTCGTCGTACCCCGCCTTGGTGCCGTCGCAATCCATGCTGGTCAAAAGGATTTCTCCCGCGCCCAAACGCGCGGCCCGGCGCGCCCATTGGACCGCGTCCAAACCCGTGGGCGTGCGCCCGCCGTGGGTGTACACCTCCCAGCCCCCGCGCCCCCGCCGCTTGGCGTCGATCGCCACCACGATGCACTGGGCCCCGAAATGCGCGGCCGCGCGCCGGATCAGGCCCGGGTCTTCCACCGCGGCGGTGTTCATGGACACCTTGTCCGCGCCGGCGTTGAGCAGGGTGCGGACGTCTTCCACGGTCCGCACGCCGCCGCCCACGGTCAAAGGGATGAAGACCCGCTCCGCGGTGCGGCGCACCACGTCCAGGAGGATGGGCCGCTTCTGGGCCGAGGCCGTGATGTCCAGGAACACCAGCTCGTCCGCGCCTTCCCGGTCGTACCGCTTGGCCACCTCCACCGGGTCGCCCGCGTCCCGCAGGTTCAGGAACCGGGTGCCCTTGACCACGCGCCCGGCGTCCACGTCCAGGCAGGGGATGATGCGTCGGGTCAGCATCAGCGCGCCGCGGCCAGGGCCTCGGCGAAGGACAGCCGCCCGTCGTACAGCGCCTTGCCCACCACGCAGCCCCTGAGCCCCAGGGGTTCCAGGGCCTTGAGGGCGCGGATGTCCGCCGCCGAGGTCACGCCGCCGGAGGCGTAAACGCCCACCCGCGCCGCGGCCAGCGCGGCCCGGGTCGCCTCCACGTTGACGCCTTGGAGGGCGCCGTCCCGTCCGATGTCCGTGAAAATCACCTCTTCGAACCCCAGGGCCGCGACGTGCCGGACGGCCTCGGCCACGGGACGGCCGCTGCCTTCCCGCCAGCCCTCCACCCGGACCTCTCCCTCGCGCGCGTCCAGGCCGGCCATGAGGCGGCCGGGGTATTTCTTGAGCGCCGCCCGCGTCCAGTCCGGGTCCTTGAAGATCGCCGTGCCCAGGACCACCCGGTCCACCCCGCCCGTCAGGAGGCGGTCCAGGACCTCCGGGCCCCGCACCCCGCCGCCCACCTGCACCTCGCAGGACACGGCGCGCCGGATGCGGAGGATCAAATCCAGGTTGGAGCCCTTGCCCATGGCCGCGTCCAGGTCCACCACGTGGACGCGCTTGGCGCCCTGGGCCGCCCAGGCCTTGGCCTCCTCCGCCGGGTCCTCGGAGTACACGGTCTCATTGGCCGGGTCCCCGTGGACCAGGCGCACGCACCGCCCCCCCCGGATGTCCACCGCGGGGATGATCAGCACGGTCCCGTCCCGGCCAGCACGTTCTTCAGGAGGCGGAGCCCGCTCCCGCCGCTTTTTTCCGGGTGGAACTGGGTGGCCACCAGGCCGCCCCGGGCCACGGCGGAACAAAAACGCCGGCCGTAATCGGTCTCCAGCCAGACCGCGGACTTTTCTTCCGGATCCACGAAATAGGAATGGACGAAATAAAAATGGTCCGGGGCGGACAAAAGCCGGCTCGCGCCGCCGACCGGGACCGCCCGGTTCCACCCCATGTGCGGGACCTTCAGTCGGGAAGAGGAGGGCCGAAACCGCCGGACCCGGCCCGGGAAAAGGCACAACCCTTTCCGGCCGGGCGACTCCTCGCTGCCCTCGAACAGGAGCTGCAGTCCCAGGCAGATCCCCAGATAGGGCCGGCCCTCGCGGACCCAGGACTTCACGAAATCCACCAGACCCCGGGACCGCAGCACGGACATGGCCGTGTCGAACTTTCCCTGCCCCGGCAGGACCAGCAGGTCGCACCGCTCCAGGACGCGGCGATCATCGGACACGGCGACCCGCGCCCCCACCGCCTCCAGGGATTTGGCCACGGAGCGCAGGTTCCCCATGCCGTAGTCCACCACGCCGACACGGCGGCGCGGGGCCGGAGCCCGCCGGCTCACGTCACAGGCGTCCTTTGGTGGAAGGGACCGCGGCGGCGCGGCGCGGGTCCAGGGCCACGGCCTGGGCCAGGGCCCGGCCGAACCCCTTGAACAGGGACTCCGCGATGTGGTGGTTGTTGCGGCCCTGCAAAAGCTTCATGTGCAGGTTCATCTTGGCGCTGAAGGCCACGGCCTGGAAAAAATCCTCCAGCAGCTCGAAGGAAAAGGGCGCCTTGCTCTGGGGCCGGAACCGCACCTTGAAGTCGAAATAGGGGCGGCCCGACAGGTCCAGCGCCACGTAGGAAAGGGTCTCGTCCATGGGCGTCAGCGCGCGGCCCTGCCGGGGCGGCCTGTCCCGTTCCGGCCGCAGGGCCTGGCCGTACCGGACCACGCCCCGCTTGTCGCCCAGGGCCTCGGCCAGGACCTCCCCCAGCACGATGCCGATGTCCTCCACCAGGTGGTGGTCGTCGATGTGCGTGTCGCCCTTGGCCTTCACCGCCAGGTCGAAGTTGCCGTGCTTGGCGAAAAGCTCCAGCATGTGGTCCAGGAACGGCAAGGTGGTCTTCACCCCGTACCGGCCCCGGCCGTCCAGGTCCAGCTCCATCCGGACGGAGGTTTCCGTGGTTTCGCGTGCGCGGGAGGCGGAGCGGTTCCGTGCGGGCATGGGAGACTCCTTATCTGGCGTTCAGGCGCGCCTCAACGGAGGCGGCGTGTTGTTCCAGCCCCTCCAGCCGGGCCAGACGGGCCACGGCCCCGGCCTTGCGGCGCAACAGCGCCGGGGACAGCCGGATGAGGCTGGAACGTTTCAAAAACGTCAGGACCGAAAGCCCGGAGGAAAACCGGGCGGCCCGGCCCGTGGGCAGGACGTGGGACGGCCCGGCCCAATAGTCCCCCGCGGCCACGGGCGACGAGGGGCCCAGGAAAATCGCGCCCGCGTGCCGGATGCCGGGCAAAAGGCTTTCCGGCCGCCTGACCATCAGGGACAGGTGTTCCGGCGCCAGTTCATCGGCTTTTTTCACGGCTTCCTTCCAGCTCCGCGCCTTGAGGAACCGGCACTGGCCGCGGAACCGGGCCTGGACCGCCTTCCTGACCTTGGCCAAAACGCGGGCGTCCGGCGAAATCAGGGTGGCCCGGGCCAGGGGGTCGTGCTCCGCCTGGGCCATCATGTCGGCCGCGGCCCAGGCCGCGGGCGCGGAGGCGTCCGCCAGGAGCACGATCTCGCTGGGCCCGGCCAGGGCGTCGATGCCCACGTAACCGAAGGCCTGACGCTTGGCCTCCGTGACCCAGGCGCCGCCCGGCCCAGCGATCAGGTCCACGGGCCGCACCGTGCGGGTGCCGAAGGCCAGGGCCGCCACGCCGGCGGCCCCGCCCAGCTGGAAAATCTCGTCCACGCCGGCCAGGGCCGCCGCGGCCAGGACCTCCTGCGTGAGGTGCCGGGGCGGGGTGGTCATCACCACCCGCCTCACGCCCGCCGCCTTGGCCGGGATCGCGGTCATCAAGACCGTGGAGGGGTACGCGAACCGTCCGCCCGGCACGTACACGCCGGCCGAGTCCACCGGGGTCCAGCGCTGCCCCACGGTGAGGCCGCCGGCGGTTTCCTTCCAGGACAGGGGCAAACGCCGGCGTTCCGCCTCATGGAACCGCCGGATGCGGGCGGCCGCCTCGGACAGGGCCCGGCGCCGGTCCGCGGGCAGGTCCCGGAGGGCCCGCCGGGCGCGGTCCAGGGGCACGCGGAACCGCCGGGGCGGCAGGGAAACCCCGTCGAACCGCCGCAAAAGCGCGGACAGGGCCCGGTCTCCGCCCCTCTTTACCTGATCCAGAATTTTTTCGACTTTGTCTCGCAAATTGGCCCCAAATTATATCAATTCTACCGGGGTACGCGCCGGATCCGCGCGCCCAGGGCCCGGAGCTTCCGCTCCATGCGTTCATAGCCCCGGTCCAGGTGGTACACCCTCAAAACGGTGGTCCGGCCCTGGGCCGCCAGCCCGGCCAGAACCAGGGCCGCGCCGGCCCGCAGATCCGACACCATGAGCGGACAGCCGGACAGCCGGTTCCCCCCTTCGATGAGGGCGGTGTTTCCCCGGATCTCGATGCGCGCGCCCATGCGCGTCAGCTCCTGGGCGTGCAGGAAACGGTTCTCGAAAATGGATTCGGTGATGCGGCTGCGTCCCTTGGCCAGGCACATGAGCGCCATCCACTGGGCCTGCATGTCCGTGGGAAAACCGGGGTACACCCGGGTCCGGACGGACAGGGGCCGCAGGGGCCGGGTCCAGGCGGCCTCGATCTCCGCGCCCCGCACCCGAATTCCGAGGCCCGCGCGCTTCAAGGCCTGCAGCACGCTGGTCAGGTGTTCCGGGGCCGCGTCCCGGAGGCGCACCCGCCCCTTGGTCATGGCCGCGGCCACCAAAAAGGTGCCGGCCTCGATGCGGTCCGGGATGACCCGGTGCCGGGCCCCGTGCAGCCGGGGAACGCCCTCGATGCGGATGACGGAGGTCCCCTCCCCGCGGACGCGGGCCCCCATGGACCGGAGGCAGGCGGCCAAATCTTGGATCTCCGGCTCCCGGGCCGCGTTGCGGATGACGGTGCGGCCCGGAGACAGGACCGCGGCCATCATCACGTTCTCGGTGGCGCCCACGCTGGGGAAGGGCAGGCGGATGGCGGCCCCGCGCAGGCGCGGCGCGCTGGCCGTGACGTAGCCTTCCTCCACGCGGAGGGAGGCGCCCAGCCGCTCCAGGGCCTGGATGTGATAGTTGACCGGGCGGGCGCCGATGGAACAGCCGCCCGGCAGGGACACCCGGGCCCGGCCCAGACGGGCCAGGAGCGGCCCCATGACCACCACGCTGGCGCGCATGCGCCGCACCAGGTCGTAGGAGGCCAGGTGCGTCAGCTTCCGGCGGGGCAGGACCCGCACGCGGGACGGGGACCGCACCACGCGCTTGCCCAGTTGTTCCAGGAGCGACACCGCGGTGCGGATGTCCTGCAGGTCCGGCACGTTCTCGATGAGGCACTCCTCGTCCGTCAGGAGCGTGGCGAAGAGGCAGGGCAGGGCGGCGTTCTTGGAGCCCGAAACGCGCACCGCGCCTTTGAGCTTATAGCCCCCCCGGATCAAAAAGGAGTCGAGGCGGATCATCGCGGTTTCGTCCCCTGCAAAAAGCGAAGGATGCCGTTCATGTCTTTCTCCGTCCTCACGTCCTGAAACCCCGCGCCGGCCATGTCCCGGGCCAGAACCGACGCCTGCCCCAACCCCGCCTCCAGGAAAACCGTCCCGCCGGGCCGCAGGGCCCGCAGGGCCTGGGGCAGGAACCTCCGAACGATCTCCAGACCGCCGGCGCCGCCGTCCAGGGCCAGCCGCGGCTCCCAGAGCACCTCCGGCTCAAGCCGGGGCATGTCGTCGGACGCCACGTACGGCAGGTTGGCCAGGACGCCGTCCAGGAAAGCCTGCCCCCGCGACAGGAGCGGGGACAACAGGTCGCCTTCCAGAAATCGCACCCGTCCGGACAAACCGTGCCGCGCCGCGTTTTCCCGGGCCACGGCCAGGGCCTTGGTCGAAACATCCGTGGCCCACAACAAGGCCTCCGGAAAGCGCCGGGCCAGGGCCAGGGCCAGCCCCCCCGCGCCCGTGCCCACGTCCGCCAGCCCCAAAGACCGCCCCGCGGAGGACTCCCGCGCCAGCGTTTGGGCGGCCCATTCCAGGAGCTCTTCCGTCTCCGGCCTGGGGATCAGGACGTCCTCGGTCACGCGCAAACGCAAATCCAGGAAACTCCACTCTCCCAGAACGTAGGCCAGGGGCCGCCGCCTCAGGCGTTCTTCCAACAACGCCCCGACTCTTTCCGTCGCCGTTTCCGGCAGAGGCTCCCGGCCCTTCAGAAACAAAGACAAGGGCGCGCACCCCAGGGCCGCGGCCAAAAGCTCCCTCGCCTCGCCCTCGGCGTTGGGGATGCGGGCCTCCCGAAGCCGCAGGACGACCTGCCGCAAGACCTCTTCCAGGCTTCGTTGCTCGGCGGAAAGGGTCGGCCGACCGCTCATCGGGGAACCCCCGCCTTGCCGCTTTCCGCGGCCTTCTGGTCCCGCTCCCACGCCCAACAGGCCTTCACGATGGCGTCCATCTGGCCTTCCATGACGGCCGGCAGGCTGTGGAAATTCTGGTTGATGCGGTGGTCCGTGATCCTGTCCTGGGGAAAATTGTACGTGCGGATCTTTTCACTGCGCTCGCCCGTGCCCACCTGGGAACGCCGCAGGTCCCGCCGCTCCGTGGCCGCCTGCTCCAACCGTTGCTGGTAGAGCCTGGCCCGCAGCAGGCTCATGGCCTTGGCCCGGTTCTTGATCTGGCTCCGCTCGTCCTGGCAGGCCACCACCACGCCCGTGGGCAGGTGGGTGATGCGCACGGCCGAGTCCGTCCGATTGACGTGCTGGCCCCCGGCGCCGCTGGCGCGGTAGGTGTCGATGCGCAGGTCCGCGGGGTTGATCTCCACCTCCACCTCGTCCATCTCCGGCAGCACCGCCACCGTGGCGGTGGACGTATGGATGCGGCCCGAGGCCTCGGTCACGGGGATCCTCTGCACCCGGTGCACCCCCCGCTCGAACTTGAAGTGGCGGAACACGTCCTGCCCCTTCACGCCGAAAACCACTTCCTTGAATCCCCCCCGGCCCGTGGGGTGGCTGGAATAGAGCTCCACCGCGAAGCCCTTCTCCGCGGCGTACCGGCCGTACATGCGGAACAGGTCCCCGGCGAAGAGGGCGGCCTCGTCCCCGCCCGTGCCGGCGCGGATCTCCATGATCACGTCCCGGCCGTCCTCCGGGTCCCGGGGGGTGAGCGCCTCGTCCAGCTCCCGGTCCGTTTCGGCCAGGCGCGCCAGGAGGGCCTCTCCCTCGGACAGGGCCAGCTCGCGCATCTCCCGTTCCGGGCTCTCTTTCAAGGATTGAAGGTTTTTGAGTTCGTCGGCCAGCCGGCGGCGGGTTTCAATCTTTTGGACGATGGGCTCCAGCCGCTTGAATTCGCGGGCCGCCCGCTGGTACGCCTCGGACCCGTGGGACAAAGCGGGATCGGCCAGGCGCTTCTGCAGCGCATGGTATTCCTCTTCCACCTGGGCGTAGCGCGGGTCCATGGGGGTCACCTAAAACCGTCCGGGGACGGGGCAAAAAAAGATCGCGCCTCCCCCTTCCGGGCGGAGACGCGATCCATCGAGAAAAACCCCTAACGCGCGGGCGTGGCCGGTTTGGCGGCGGGCTTGGCCGGCCGTTTTTCGGCCGAACCCCGCTTGTCGGCCGGGGGCATGGCCCGCGGCGTGTTCCGGAGGACTTTCTTGGTGGACTTGGAGACCTTGGGGGCGGCCTTGGTGGCGGTGGGCTTGCGCACCACGGTCTTTCCGCCCGTCTTGGCGAAGCGCTTCTCGAACCGCTCGACGCGGCCGGCCGTGTCCATCAATTTCTGCTTGCCCGTGTAAAAGGGATGGCAGTTGGAGCAGATCTCCAGACGGATCTTGGGGAGCGTGGAACGCGTGACGAAGCGGTTGCCGCAGGCGCACTCCACGACCGCCTCCGCGTAACGGGGATGAATGCCTTCTTTCATGATAACGTCCTTTCCTTGGGAACCTTTGCGCCGGCCAAATAAAAAAACCAAACCCCCCGCAAGGGCTTTGGCCGTTCGTTCACGACTGGCTGGCGGAACCTATATTAAAACAAAAATTTCTTCGGATTTAAAGAGTTTCCGTACCTGTCCCGCACCTCGAAGTGCAGGTGGGGGCCGGTGGCGATGCCCGTGCTGCCCACCTTCCCCACCACCTGCCCCTTCTTGACCGTCTGCCCCGGCGTGACCGTCACCTTGGACAAATGGCCGTACCAGGTCCGGACGCCGCCCGAATGCTTCAGGATGACGAGGCGGCCGTACCCCGTGCGCCAGCCGGCGAAGACGACCCGGCCGTCCCGGGACGCTTTCACGGGGAATCCGTAGGGCCGGGGCATGTCCCACCCCTTGTGGAAGCTCCTGTGGCGGTAGATGGGGTGGCGGCGCACGCCGAAGCCCGAGGAAATGAACCGCTTGCCGCGGACCCAGGAGACGGGGAAGTCATACTCGGAAAACCGCAGCCGCGCCCGGGGGATGAAAAGCAGGTCGCCGGCCTGAAGCCACCGGGAGGAGAGGAGCGCCACGCCGGGCAGACGGTTGGCGCGGGCGATGCGCTCCGGGGCCTGGTTGTACCGCTCCGCGATGCGCGACAGGTCCTCGGCCGCCCCCTTGACCTCCTGCACCTGGTGGATCATCCCTTCGCCGGGATGGACCAGCAGGGTCTTGCCCGGCGTCAGGGCCGGGGACTCAAGGCGGTTGGTGCTCCGCAGGGAGGTGGGCGTGGTCCCGAAGGTCTTGGCCACGGAGGCCAGGGTGTCGCCGGGCCGGGTCACGTACTGGCCCACCACGATCCGGCCCATCCTCCCCAGGCGCTGGTACACCTCCGGGGAAGGCTCCAGGGGGCCGGCCTGCGCGGTCGCCAGGTAGGGGTTGGGAAAGGGCTGGGCGGCCTGGAGGGCGAAAGAGGCCTTCCCGCCCGGGAACAGGACGACCCCCAGCACGGCCAGAAGCACCCCCAGGAGCAGGGCGTCGATGGGATGATGGGATCTCTTCATCTTTTTAAGTTTACGTCGGAAAACCGGGTTTTTCCAGAGGGCGCGGTCGCGGCGAATCGGGTCGCGGCCGCCAGCGGCAGCCGTATGCGACGGGCGCGAATGCGCCCAGGTTTGTCGCAAGCCCGGGCGAGGGTCGGCCCGAGCCCCGGACCCGCAGGGGCGCCGCGAACGGCGGACGACCCGTCCGTATCCGAGGACCAAAAAACATCGGGGAGGCGCCTGGAAAAGGCGCCGGAAAGGAGGGCGGAAGACCCTTCAGCGGCCAACGCCGCTCAGAAGCGCCCAGCCGCGGGGCGGCCGGTCACTTCTCCATGCTGGAAAGCTCCATGGACTTGAGGAAGTCCTTGTTGGATTTGGTGGCGGAAAGCTTCTCGATGAGAAGTTCCATGGCGTCCGTGGGCGAGAGGGGCGCCAGGACCTTGCGCAGGATCCAGGCCTTGTTCAACTCGTCCGCGGAGAGCAGGAGCTCCTCCTTGCGGGTGCCGGACCGGGTGATGTCGATGGCGGGGAAGATGCGGCGGTCGGCCAGTTTCCGGTCCAGGTACACCTCGCTGTTGCCCGTGCCCTTGAACTCCTCGAAGATGACGTCGTCCATGCGGCTGCCGGTTTCGACCAGGGCGGTGGCGATGATGGTGAGGCTCCCCCCCTCCTCGATGTTCCGGGCCGCGCCGAAGAACCGCTTGGGCCGCTGGAGCGCGTTGGAATCCAGACCGCCGGAGAGCACCCGTCCCGAGGACGGGGTGACGGTGTTGTACGCGCGGGCCAGGCGGGTGATGGAGTCCAGCAGGATCACCACGTCCGTGCCGTGCTCCACCTGGCGCTTGGCCTTCTCGATCACCATCTCGGCCACCTGCACGTGCCGGTCCGCGGGCTCGTCGAAGGTGGAGGAGATGACCTCGCCCTTGACGCTCCGCTGCATGTCCGTGACCTCTTCGGGGCGTTCGTCGATGAGCAGGACGATGAGGTAAACCTCGGGGTGGTTGGTGGTGATGGCGTTGGCGATCTTCTGGAGAAAAATGGTCTTGCCCGTACGGGGCGCGGCCACGATCAGGCCGCGCTGGCCCTTGCCGATGGGCGCCACCAGGTCCAGGACGCGGGTGTTGATCTCGTCCTTCTTGGTCTCCAGCACGATCCGCTTTTGCGGGTACAGCGGCGTCAGGTTGTCGAACAGGGGGCGGTTCTGGATGTTCTCCACGCTGACCCCGTTGATGGCGTGCACCTGCAGGAGGGCGAAGAAACGCTCCTGGTCCTTGGGCGGGCGCACCTGGCCCGACACCGTGTCCCCCTTGCGCAGGCTGAACTTCTTGATCTGGGAAGGGGAGATGTAGATGTCGTCCGGCCCCGGCAGATAGTTGTAGTCCGGGCTGCGGAGGAACCCGAAGCCGTCCTGCAGCACCTCCAGAACCCCCTGGTCCGTGATGACGCCGGAGTTGCGGGCCTGGGCCTCCAGGATCTTGGCGATGAGCTCCTGCTTGCGCAGGCCGGAGACGGGACCGGCTTTCAATTCCTCGGACACCTTGATGAGCTCGGCCATGGTGGCTTTGCTGAGCGTGGCCGCGTTCAGCTGGCGCTGAGGGGCTGTGGGGGTGGCTGTCTGCTGTGGCTCCATCTGGGAAACCTCCGGAGGATGGTGTTTTGGGATTTTAAGCTGCCAGGGAGTTGAAAAATCTCAAAAACGCGAAAATGCCGCGGGTTTGAAAAATGTGACCGGGTTTCAAAAAACTTTTTGGAAATTCCGCTCGGCGATCAGAGATTCTGACGGGTGAAGGCGGGTGCTTCGGGGTTTATTATACCAAAAAAAGGACGCCTGTCAAGATTTTTGTGGGCCGGTCTCCGGGACGTCGGCCGCCGGGCGGGGAAGGCGGGCCCGCTCCGCCTCCGGGGAATAGAGATGGACCGCGTTGCGCCCCCGGCTCTTGCCCCAGAGGAGCGCCGCGTCCGCCGTCCGGATCAGGTCCTCGGCCAGGGCGCCGTTTTCGGGGTACACGGCCACGCCCACGCTCACGCTCACGTGCAGGGCCTGCTCGTGCGGCAGGGGGAAGGGCAGGCGCTCGATGGATTCCCGGAGGCGCTCGGCGAACTGCAGGGCCTGTTCCGCGCTGGTGTCCGGGAGCAGGATCATGAACTCGTCCCCGCCGTAGCGGCAGAGCACGTCGATCTTGCGGGACACGGCGCGGAGCTGGCGGGCCAGCCCCTGCAGGACGCGGTCCCCGACGGGGTGCCCGTAGGTGTCGTTGATCCTTTTGAAAAGGTCCACGTCCAGCATGCAGAGGGCGAAGCGGCCGTTGGCCCGGGCCGCGCGCTGGCATTCCTGCTCCAGCCGCTCCCGGAAGTGCCGGGGCAGGTAGAGCCGGGTGAGTTCGTCCGTGATGGACAGCTCCTCCACGCCCTCATACAGCTCCGCGTTCTTGATGGCCAGACCCAGCTGGCCGGCCAGGATCTCCAGGATCCGGATCTCGTCCTCCGAGATTTCCTGCTGGCTGAGCACGTTGTCCACCATCAGGATGCCGGTCACGTCGGTGCGGGCGCGCAGCGGGATGTACCGGATGGTTTCCCGGTACACCTCCCCCCCCGAGGGGCGGCCGTCCCCCAGGAGCGCGTCCACCAGGGGGTTGACCCCGGGCCGGATGGGGTGGATCTCCTCCGAGATGTCCATGGCCCCCTCGAAGATGGTGTACCCCAGTTCCCCCCGCAGGGTCTTCTTTTTGGGGTCCACCAGATAGACCTTCACCCGGTCGAACCCCAGGTTCTTCACGATCCGCTTGGCCACGTCCTCCAGCAGCTTTTTGAGGCGCAGGGACTGGTGGATGAGCATGCTGACCTCGTTGAAGGTGCGCAGCTGGTTGTCCCAGGCCCGCTCCTGAACCATCAAATGGATGCGCCAGACGGCCAACCCCAGGGACCGGGCCACCTGCCGCAGAAAGTCCTTTTCCCGGGAGGTGAAAGAACGCCGCTGCCGCCAGCGGTCCAGGCGCAGGACGCCCAGCACCTTGGCGAAGGCGATCAGAGGGATGAAAACCGCGTTCTCGGGCGGCCCAAACACGAGGAAATCCTTGCGCCCCTCCAGGAGCCGCCGCAGGGGGGAATGGGGCGGCAGGGGCATCTCTTCCTCGCCGTCCAGGAGCTCCCCCTGGCTCATGACCTTGATGGCCCGGAACACCTGGGCGTCCGGGTCCAGGAGGAAAAAGGCCCCCATGTCGAAACCGACGGCCCGGTGGATGAGATGAAACGCCTTCTCCACCACGCCGTGCAATTCCGCCACCACCTCCCGCCACTGGCGGATGCGCAGCACGCCCAGGTCGCTGTCTTCCAGGCCCAGGGACGCGGGCCGCATTTTTCCCGGGAAGGCGCTAGCCATAGAGGGACAGGATGTAATTGCTTTCCTGGGCCGACTCGCGCACGCATTCCTGCAGCTTCTGGACGGTGTACTCCTTCTTCACGATCATCTTGACGATGTCCGAGGTGCAGCGGACGAACATGCGCTCCAGGGTCCCCAGGGTGGGCACCTGGGGCAGGAGGCGGGCGTAGGTCAGGGATTCCAGGAAGACCCGCCCGGCCTCCTCGTGCCCGGCGAACAGGCCCGACTCCTTCCGGCCGGAGAACAGGCCCGGCAGCTCCGACTGGCGGCAGGGGAGCATGCCGATGGCCTTGGCGTGCTCCAACTGGGCCTGGGGCGAACTCAAAAAACGCAGGAGGGCCCAGCTTTCGTCGGGGTACCGCGTCATGGCGGAGATGGCCAGGTGGCTTCCGCCCAGGAAGGTGAAACGGCCCGCCGGCCCCAGGGGAAAGGGCGCCGTGCCGAAATTGCCCGCCACCTCGGGCCGGTAAAGCTTGTGTCCGGGCCGGAAATAGCTGTTGAGGGGCCATGTGCCTGAAAACTGCAGGACCGAATGCCCGCTGAAAAAGTTTCCGGAAGCGAACCGGTCCCGCCCCAGGAGCGGGATGCAGCCGTCCACCATGAGGGAGAAAAAAAACTTCAGCCCCTCCATGGCTTCCGGCCGGTCAAAAGCCGTGTGGCGGTCGTCCGCGGTGAAGAACTCCCCCCCGCCCCCCCAGATCCAGGGCGCCAGGTCATGGATCAAAACCTCCCCCTTTTGCCCGGACATGGCCAGGGTATAGAGGTTCCGGTGCCGCCCCCGGGCCCGGGTGATCCGATGGCAGACGCGGCGAAAGGACTCCCAGGTGTCCAGGTCCCCCGGCTTGATCCCCAAGGACTTCAGGATGTCGCGGCGGTAATAGAGGAGACGCAGGTCCATGAACCAGGGGACCGCGAAGAGCCGGCGGGTGTGGGGCAGATAGCAGGATTCCAGGACCGTGGGGATGAAGTTGTCCCGGTCCAGCTCATCCAACCGGGGGGTGAGCTCCCTGAGACCCCCCAAAAACGCCAGGGTGCAGGTCCAGGTGCTGCCGATCTGGAGCACGTCCGGGTAAATGGGCCAATGGGGACGCTTCAGACCGGTCATGAGGCGGTCCCAAACGATGGAAAAGGGGAAGGTCCAGGTGCGGACCCGGATGCGGGGGTTGGCCTGATGGAACCGCCGCAGGAGGCCCTCCAATATGCGACGGGTTCCGAATCCGGCGTTGGGCATGACCCAGAGGTTCAGCTCAACCGCTTTACTTTGGTGATTCATGGGAAATGGGTGGCCTCAAGAATCATTTTTTCGTGTTCGGAAGTTTTAGGCCGCCCGCCCTTGTTCCGGCGCGCCAACGCTCCCCGGAGGGGGTGTCGCGGCGCCGGAACGGGGGCCTTGGTTTGGTCCGGTCAATCCCGTCCGACGGTTTCTACAACCCCAGCTTTTTGACGAGCTTGGGGCTCTCTTTGTCCTGTTGGGCCAGAAGGCGGGTCATGACCTCCCAGAGCTCCTCCGGCTCAAAGGGTTTGGCCAGGAAGGCGTCGGCCCCGGCTTTCTTGGCGGCCTCCCGCCCCTGCACCTTCTCTTTGGCGGTGTACAGGATCACCTTGATCCGCTTGAGCATGTCGTTGCTCTTGATGTGCTGGCAGACCGTGGCGCCGTCCACCCCGGGCATCATGACGTCCAGGAGCACCAGGTCCGGCTGCAGGTCCACCACCCGGTCGATGGCCTCCCGGCCGTTGGCCGCGGTCACCACCTCGTGGCCGTGACGCTCCACCAGGATCTTCAGCATCTCCAGGGAATCGGGCTCGTCGTCCGCGATCAGGACGATGCGTTTGTCCGAACTGCCGCCCGCCATCCGCTCTTACCCCGCTTTCTGCCAGGCGTCCCCGTCGTAGGGGGCCGCGTCCTCCGGCGAGAAAAAGAAAGCCACCTCCCGCGCCGCGCTCTTGGAGGAATCCGAGGCGTGCACCAGGTTGCGGCGGTTGTCCGTGCCCCAGGTCCTGCGCAGGGTCCCGGGGGCGGCCTCCGGGGAGTTGGTGGCGCCGATGATCTGCCGCACGCGGGCCACCGCGCCGGCCCCGCGCCAGGCCGTGACCACCAAGGGACCGGAGGTCACGAAACGCAGGAACGGCGGGAAAAAGGGCTTGCCCTTGTGCTCCGCGTAGAACTCCTCCATCAAGGCGGGCGTGGGACGCACCGTTTTCATGGCCAGGAGCTGGAACCCCTCGCTCTCAAACCGGTCGATGATCTTCCCCACCACCCGCTTGCCCACGCCGTCCGGTTTGACGATGACGCAGGTGATCTCCTCGTTCAAGGACGCCGCGCCCTCGGGGGCCGGCGCCTGTTCCCGGGTTTTCGTCATGCCAGCTCCTTGATCTTCCTGGCGATGGCGTCGCCCATTTCTTTGGTGCCCACGGCGGTGGGGTCGTCGGGGCGGGGCTTCATGTCGTAGGTCACGTGCTTCCCCTCGGCGATGACCGCGGACACAGCCGCCTCCAGCTTCCGGGCCGCCTTGACCTCCCCCAGGTGCTCCAGCATCAGGACCGCCGACAGGATGAGGGCCGTGGGGTTCACCTTGTTCATGCCCTTGTACTTGGGCGCGGAGCCGTGCACCGCCTCGAAGAGGGCGATGTCCTTGCCCAGGTTGGCCCCCGGCGCGATGCCCAGGCCGCCGATGAGCCCCGCGCAAAGGTCCGAGAGGATGTCCCCGTACAGGTTCGGCAGGCAGATGACGTCGTAGAGCTCGGGCTTCTGCACCAGCTGCATGCACATGTTGTCGATCAGGCGCTCCTCATACTCCACGCGCCCCTCGTAGGCCTTGGCCACCTCCCGCGCCACCTCGAAGAACAGCCCGTCCGTGTACTTCATGATGTTGGCCTTGGTCACGGCCGTGACCTTGCGGCGCTTGTGCTTGACCGCGTAATCGAAGGCGAAGCGCACGATGCGCTCCGTGCCGGTCTTGGAGATGGGCTTGATGGAGATGGCCGCGTCCGGGAAGATCTTGCCCTTGGCCCAGGAGATGATGTCCTTGGCCTCCTTGGACCCGGCCGCGTACTCCACGCCCGCGTACAGGTCCTCGGTGTTTTCCCGCACCACCACCAGGTCGATGTTTTCGTAGCGGGACCGCACGCCCTTGTAGGACTTGCAGGGCCTGAGGCAGGCGTACAAATCCAGCTCCTTGCGGAGCGCCACGTTCACGGACCGGAACCCGGTGCCGATGGGCGTGGTGAGGGGGCCCTTCAGGGCCACTTTGGTCTTGCGGATGGAAGCGAGGACGGCGTCCGGCAGGGGGGTGCCGTACTTGTCGATGACGTCGGCGCCGGCCTCCACGGTTTCCCAGGCGACCTTGACGCCCGCGGCCTCCACCACTTTCTGCACCTGGGCGGAGATGTCGGGGCCTGTGCCGTCCCCGGGGATGAGAGTCACGTTGTGGGTTGTCATTCGGGTTGTTTCCTTCTCCCTTGAAGTATAGATGAAAAGATTGATTTTTTCGATTGTATTTTAACGGGGATGGCTTGTCAAACCGGCCGGACAAAAAGTCCCCTCCCCGGCGGGAAGCCCCGAGCCCGTTGAAAAAAGACCTGAAATGTCTGTTGGATTAGGCCTGTTGCTGGATGTAGAGGATGGCCCTGAGGCTCTCCTCCACGCTGCGGGAAGCCTGCAGGAGCTTGCCGTCCGGCAGGACCTGGTAAAGCACCCAGGCGATGTCCTGGCGCCAGGATTCGATGAAAAGGGTGGGCTGGGCGCTGAAGATCTGCATCTGGCCCACGGTGGCGTTCTGGGCCTTGAAGCTCTCCTGGATGGCCTGGAACATGCGGTCCATGTCGATCCGTTCTCCCACCAGGCTGCCCACGGCCGGAAGCACCACGGTGTTTTTTCCGACCACCCCCAGATCAAGGCCCTTGTCCCGGAGCTTCTGCAGGAACCGCCCCTTGAGCTTTTCCGCATCCACGCCGGGGTGGGCGAAGATCACGGCGCCGAACTTGTCCAGCTGCTGTCGGTCCGCGTTCTCGAACTTTTGGGCGTAGATATCGGCCAGATGGTCGATCTCCGCCGCCGAATCCACCCCCGTCACGTGGAAAACGCTCACGTTCATCCGGGCGGGATCGGCGGTGGTGGCGGGCTTGCCTTTGCCCACCACGTCCTGTGTCAAAAGGGCCAACCGTTCCTGTCCTTGCTTGAAACCGTCCACATAAACGGCCCTGAGCCATTCGACGAAATTTTCGTAACCTTCGTCCGCCCTCAAGCCCGCCCGGGCGCCCAGGGCCAAAAGGGTCTCGGCCAAAGGCTGGAAATGGGTCCTTTGGCTTGTCTCAAGAGATCCGCCCAACTGTCCCTGTCGCCGCCCCTCCTCCAGGAGGGCCTTGACCAGAAAAGGCGCGAAGGCCTCCAGGACCTTCTCGTCCTTTTCCACGGCTTCGGCGAATTTCTCCATGCGGCCCAATTCATCCGTACGACCCGACAGGTTCAGGGCCGCCAGGCGGTCCGCGATCACCGGCAGTTCCGCGTCCGCCGCATAGGGCAGGCCGCGCAACAACTGCTCTTGCATCACGGAGGGCTCCGTCAAGGCCGCCTGCTCCGGGCCGAAGAAGAGGGACCACAGCCGCAGTTCCCGCAGAAGCCGGTCCATGTCCTCATCGGTCAGGGCGGAGGAGACGTCCCGCGGCAGATCCAGGCGCCGCAACATCCTCCGCACCGGCGCGACCAACTCCGCCACCCCCTCGGAAGGCGCATCGGCCAGGGCCAGGGTCCGCCTGTCGGAATCCGCGGCCACGGGAAGATCCCGGAGGAACTGCTCAAAAGCGTCCAAGGTTTGATTCAAAAGAGCGGCCTCGTCTTTTCTTAACGGCCTGTCCTTCCTTCCTTCCATGTCCGCGATTCCCCGGAACTCATTGCCCGTGTTGAGGTCTGCGCCGGGGAACCTCTGCAAGACGGAAGCGGGGACCCCCACCACATAGCTCAGCATCTCCACCAGCTCGGCGTCAGAAAGTTGGGTCAAATCCGGGTGGTAGGATCGGAACCGAAGCGCGTTCCACCCATTTTCTTTCCACTCTGTGCGGGCCGTGGCCTGGGCCCGGCGCAACAGGCGCGGAGAGGTCACCAGCGCCACGTTCACGCTCGACGGAATCCCCAGGCTCTCCAGGACGCTCCGGGCGTTCTGCAGGTTGGTTCGGGTGTTGCCTGACGGCACGGCCTCCGGATGGAGGGAACCGGCGGGCACCCCTTCTTTTTCAAAGACGATCCGCATGATCTCGGTCTCCGTCGCATCCGTGTTCGACAGAACCGCGCGCTCCCGAGCAGAGAGCCGTCCGCCGTACCGCAGGAGGGCCTTCTTCGCCAGGACCGGCGTCCCCCGTCCGCGGCCGCCCACCAGCACGATGGGCGGTTTCTGATCCCCACGGACCCAATCCTGGGCAAAAAGGACCAGAGCTTCCAGGTCCGGGTTGCCCATGACCACAAAGGCGCCCACATCGGTCCCCGTCTGGCCGGGGAAAAGGTCCCCTTGAGAGAGGTAATCCATGGCGGGCTGGGCCGCCTCGATCAGCCGTTCCCGCGCCTCCGCGTTCCCGCTGACGGCTTCCAAAAGGCCCGGAACCCGGGGACTCGCCGCGTGCCGTTGCTGCGATTCCACAGCTCTCTCAACGGGCCGATGGCCCACCTGCCCCAAAGCGGACGAGAAACCCGCATCCGGGGCCTGGCCGCCCCGATGAGCGATGATCTTGGCCATTTGGAAACGCAACAGATCGGCCACCGCTTGCCGGTCGCCGCTGTCAAAAAGCGCCCGGCTCAAGACGATCTGATAGGCGTCGCCGCCGGGCCCGCTGGTGACCGCCAGGGTGGTGGGGCCCCGCAGGAAAGGCAGCACGTTTGTTTGGGACACTCGAACCACCGCCTCCCGCCCCTCCAGATTGACCCGATAGATGGCTTCCCGACCGGTGCCCCGCATCTCCTTCGCTTGCACTCCGATCTGCCGGAAGGCGTCCGCCAAGATCCGCCGGTCGTTGGCCCGGAAAAAGAGCCGGTTCCCGCGGGCCACGTTGAAAAGGACATAGACCCGGATGTTGTATGGCAGGGACCGAAGGTTCTGGAAGAACCGGCCCCACAGCTCCCTGTTTACGAATCCCTGGAGATGGACCCACCCCGGGGCCTGACCCTGCCTCTCGACCAGTTCGTCCAAGGCCGCCTCGATCCGGGCCGGCGCCCCCGCGTCTTGCTCGGACATAGCGGCTTGATGGGCCTGCTCCGGCCCCATGTTGGGATCTTGAGTCCAGATGAAAATTTCGCGGAATTCATGTTCAAGGACGTCTTCGAGATTGGAGAAATCATCGGCGGAATTGAGGCGGCGGTCGAACAGGGCCGCTTGGAGGGTCATTCCATAGTAAGACGGGTCCTGATCCGTGGGGCCGCGGATGGTGCCCAAAGCGTGCAAGTCCGTGCGTTCGAAGAAGGAAGGCACGTCCGAAAGGGAAATCCGGACGGACGCGGCCCGCCCATCGCGATCGAGCGTCACCAGGAGGGCGTCTCCCTCCCTCTGGACGGAGCCGACCGTGGCGCCCATCCTGCCGGCCACCTCCGAAATTTTGTCCCGCAAACCCTGTTCGGAAGCGCCGCTCAATTTGACGGTGTGGGCCAGGGCCACGTTGTGCAGGAGCAGGAACTGGACGTTCTCGGGCAGTTTTTGAATCTCGCCCAGCAAACGGTCCTCGGCCCCGCTCACGCCCCGTTCCACGTCCCGGAGCAGCGCGAGGATTTCCGACAGGCCCAGGGTGGTCAGGGCCAGCGTGGCGCGGCCGGCCCTGGGCAGCACTTCCCGCGCCAAGAGCTCCGCCACCTCGCCCGCGTGCCAGGCGCCGGCCAAAGGCGCGGGCGAAGCCTCTTTGGCCGCGTCCTTTATCATTTGCACGTTCTCCGGCGTGTCGGACAAACGCAGGAAAACGCCCCGCCCCCCCTGCGCGGCCCTGAGTTCCGTGAGGGCCCGGTAAGAAGCATGGGCGAAAAAGTCCCGCACCACATGGGGGCTGACGTTGTGGAGGTATCCTTTGGCGAAACCGATGGCCGGCCGGCCCGGGGTCACGTCCGCGGGCGGCACCATGGAAATGATGAAAGGCAGGTACTTCTGTGGCTGGGCCAGGACCTGCTGATAACTGATGTGCTGGTCCCCGGTCCCCTGCAGGACCCATTCGTACCCCATCCGGGTCAAGGCATCCCTGAGTTCCTGGAACTTTTCCCCCTCCAGATAGATGAAGGGCACGAACTTGCGGCCCGTCTCCCGGGCGTGGTCCGCGGCCTGGCGGATCAGGTCCGCCAGGACCTTCATGTCCCTGACACCGTCGGCGGGCATCCGCAGGCCCGGGACGTTGGTCTCTCCCCGGCCTTCCGAAGCCTGGGATTGAATCCGCGACAAATCCGCCTCCAGGGTTTTCTCCTTCTGCGCCGTCTTGAGCGTTTCCTCCAGAAGGCCCTTGCCCAGCTCCACGTAGGGTTGGCGCAGGAACAGGTTCTTCTGCACAATCCGCGTGGCCGGGTGGTCCAGGTCGTTGAGATCGAGGACATCGACGGAAAACGCCTCGGCCAGGGCCGCCGGCGCGGGATATCTCCGCCGGAGGTCGGCCTCCGTCCTCTGAATCTCCTCGGGTTTGGCCCCCTCCACCGCGACCAGGGCCGCCACCGCCGCGTAATCGCCCTGGGCCGCGATGCGCCGGGCCGCGTCCAGCGCCCGAACCAAGAGCCGGTTCCCCACGGTATTGGTCATGCCATAGAAAGTGGTGGTCAACTCCGCGAAACCCAGCAGGACCTCCTCGACGTCGGCCCCTTCCTTGATCTTGGGCGCCGCCACCTCCACGGACCGGACGGAACCGTCCATGTCCTCGTCCGAGAGGTTAATGACCAGATGCCCGGGACGGTGGGCGTAATTGTCCTTCTGGGCCTCCCATTGGGAGGCTTTGATGGCCACCAGGTTGGCGAAACCGTTCTGCCAGACGCTTTCATTGAAATTCTGCTCGATGGACTTGCCGAACCAGAAAAGCTCGTCCGGCACCACCAGGGCGATATCGGTGACGCCCTGATCCAAAACCATGTCTCCCAGCCGGTTGCCCAAATGGGTCCCCTCGCGGACCCGGCGCATCCCCCGTTCCCGCGCGGCCCAATAAGCCTCCGCCTGTTCCGGCGTGCCCTGCCGCGCCAGGAACGTCATCATGTGCAGGTCCGCGGTCCAGCGTCCGCCCACGTTGTCGAACATGGCGCCGAACCCCGGCGCGTCCTCCCCCAGGGCCTTGTCCAGCCCCGAGTTGCGCACGAAAGCGGAAAGCCGGCTTTCCGACGGACGGTCCGTGGTCTCAAAGAACATGTTGCCCAGGACCGTGCCGAGGACGTCCTTGACCTGGGACGCCTCCAGGCCGAGACCCTTTTCCCGGGCCCGCTGCTGAATCAACTCCAACAGGCTGTCCGTGCCGAAGCGTTCCCTGTCCACCTTGAAGAGGTCCTTGCCGGACCGTTCCTGTCCGTCCCTGAAATTCACCTCGTTCAAAACGTCGAAAACCAGATCGGCGAAAGCCTTCCCCGTCCCCGCCTGTCGGGATTCCGCCACGTTCAACAGCAAAGCGTAAAGGACGTCTTCGAAGATCAGCATGGTTTCGTCCGTGGAACCGGACTTGGAACTGGGGATGACCGCCACCTGGTCCCAATCGGCGCCGTGCCGTTTCAACAACTCCGCCAGGGACCGGCCGTAGTCTTTGCCGAGCTCGTACTCCCCCACCACCTTGCCCGTGGCCGGATCTATCACCTCAAAGGCGCCCGCAATGCCCTGGAAGGGGGTGTGCTGACCGCCGATGCCCGGTTTGATGACCAGCTTGATCGGTTTGCCGAGGCGCTGTTCCCTCCTCTGGAAAAAGGCCCGCATGCTTTCCACCGTCTTCAGGAAGACCTCCCGGCCCCGCTCGGTGAAATACCCCTCCTCCCCCTCCAGGGCGAAAGAACCGTCCACCGCGCTCCCGGCCTTCACGCCGTAGCCTTTTTTTCCGTATCCTCCCTTTTCGAATTCCGCGGCGGAAGCCGCGTCTCCGCGGAGGACGGAACGAAGGGCCTCGGCCAGCCTTGCGGCCCGGCTCTTTTCGTTCCTCCAGGGGTCGTCCACTTTTTTCAGTTTCCGCGGGCGCACGAAGAGGAAGCCTTCCGTCTTGTGCTGGTTCAGCCACGTGATCATGCGGCGGGCATACCGGTCGCGGTTTTGCTCCCAATCCCCCTCCCAACGGAAGGCGTACCGCCCCTTCGACACGTCGATGATCGACCGCATGATGGGGTAGAACGCGGTGGGGCCCCAGCGCAAACCCTCGAACCCGTTCCGCATGATGTTGAGTCGGGCGTTGTAGTAAATGGTGCGGAGGAGCCCCTCGGCCATGCGCTTGGCCCGCTCCAGGGTGTTCATCTCGATCAATCCGCCCAGGAGGACCCGCAGCACGATCCGCTCCTGGTACATGGCCCGGGAGGCGCCGTACATTTTCTCCAGCGCGGCAAGCCATCGGCTCTGGACGTCGGGGCCGCCGACGGAGAACCTCTTCAGGCGCTCATAGGTCTGGGCCGTCATGTGCCCTTCGAATTCAAAGGTCAGGACGCCGTCTTTTTCGGAAAGCTTGATTTTCTTTCTTTCGATGTTTTGGAGGGCCCTTCTCTGTTTGGCCGTCATGCCGGAAGGGAGCGGGGCGGAGAACACGGCCGGGAACTTGCCCTGGTCCGTGATGCTGTCGCCCATGATCACCACGGTGTTCCGGAAGGTCACGAAGGACTGCAGCATGCCTTCCACGAAATTGGGCTTGGAGGCGCTGGCGAGAACCAAGTTGAAGTATCCGGGCCCGGCCCTTACGGCATGGGCCACCGGCCCCTGATCGTCCTGATAATTGAAGCGCCCTTCTTTTTTCAAGTCCACGAAAGCCTTGTCAATGCCGTTGCTGACGTTGGTCCAGAAAACCCGCTTCAAAATCAATTCCGCCAGGGGCGCGATCTGACGGATGTGCTTCTTTTTGTCCATCTCGTCGCCGGAGACGGAACCGAACACGCCCGCGCTTTCCTTGTAGTGAAGGAGCATGAGGGCGGCCATGATTTCCTGTTCCGCGGTGAACACCACGTCTTTGCGGCGCTCCTCCGCGGACATCTCCAGGGACGGCGGCGCCTGCTCGTGGTCGTAAACCTCTTCGACAAGCTCATCGATGATGGCGCGGTTTTCCCCTTCGAAGACGCGGTTCAACTTCATGAGGGTGGAGGCTCTCTGCTGGAAAATGGCGTTGAATTTGTCCGCGAAGGGGCCGGCGGGGGCGTTCTTCAGCATCCGTTCCAGGGCCCAGGACATGGAATGGCGCACCGTTTGGAACTTCAGGGGGTCCATGGACATCATGTCGTCGATATCGTCCGGGGAGAGATGCAGGCTCAGGACGAACGCCTCGAACTCGGCGCGATTGTCGTCGGTGACCCCGAGGTGCTCGGCAAACCGTTTTTCGCGGAAAAGCTGGAGGAGATACTGCTGCACGCTGACGTCCCAGACCCTGGCCCGATTGGCCCTGTCGCCCGCGATGTCCTTCAAAGGCACCCATCGGCCGTCCCGGTAGATCAGGTTGGGCACCAAGGGCTTGGGGACGAAGGTCCCGCTGGCTTTGTCAAGCGTGGCGGCCACCACGGAGCCTCCGTCGTTGGCCATCATTTGCAATCGTTCGATGGCCAGGGCCTTGATGAGGGGAGGGATGTCGTCCCGCCGGTCAAGCTCCGCCAGGATGGGCACGAACACGTTCTCCCAGGCCTCCTGGGCCGAAGCGCCGGTGAGAATGTAAATGTTCATTCCCTCCAGCAGGTAGCCCAGGATGTCCCGGGCCTGCTGCGGGTTCAGGGCCTCCGCCGGGGCGCCGATGGTGTTGTCCTTGTCGATCAAAGCGGTGGTCCTCCGGGAAGAGGAAACCATGGGCAGGTCCATGCCGAGATCCCTCACCAGATAGGCCTCGGCCACCTGATCGAAGAGGGCCACCAACTCGTCCCGGACGGCCTCCAGGACCTGCTTTTCTTCTCCCGTGGCTTTCGACAACAGGGTTTCGGTCCTGATGATCAGCCCTGCCAATTCCTTCATTTCCTCTTTTTTCGCGGCCGGGGAAAGGGAGAACATGTCCCTTGAGAGATCGCGGTACCCGTGGAATTTTTCCCACATCTTGTCGGCCAGGCCGGCCAAGTTCGCTGGCCCCGGCTGGCCCAGGAAGGGCCGTCGGTGCGCCGCGGCTTCGTCCAGCAGATGGCCGGCGGTATAATCGTTGTAGGCGCCCGGGCTCAGGGAATTCAGAACGGCGCCGGATTGCTGTATCAGCCCATATTCCGCGTAGATGGCGGCCCACTCCTTCCCCGCCTGGTCGGCCAGAGCCTCCTCGTCCCGCACCTCTTCCTCCGTCTGATCCCACAGAGGCACCCGCTGGCCCGCGCCCGTCCGATAGCTGGCCTGCTGCTGGAGGCGCCGCACGAGCTGTTCCATGTCTTTTTCATCCATGAAGTTGGCCCGGGCCGTGACCTCCTGGAGACGGACCACCCCCGGCCCCATCTGCTGCTGCAGGTATTCCAGAACCATGTTGAAGACGACTTCCTGCTGTTCCACCTGATGGTTCCAGGTCTGCCCGATGGTCTCCTCTTTCTTGGGTTTCATCTGGATGATGTGCGGCCATTCGTGGTTCATCTTGCGGGCCATGACCTCCCGGCGCTGCTCCGGGGTGGCGCGGAGGAAGTCCTCCGGGGAGGCGTAACCGAGAATCCGATAAAGCTGCTTGGCGTTCAGGAACACGGTCCCCGTGGCCATGGTGGTCCAATCGTTTTGCAAAAAGGCCCTTTCCCCGAATTTGGACAGGCTGCCCTCCAGCGTGGTGATGGCGCCGGTCTCTTTTTTCACCACCACGTGGCCGCCCGCGTCCTCGCCGCCGGCCACGTTCACGACCTGCATCAGGGCGATGCGGTCCGGGTGTTGCTCAAAATCATGGGCCGCGTCCGCCACGGCCATGGGGTTGACGGGGGCGCGGCTGGACACGTTCTGCACCATGACCACCGAAAGCCCCTCCGCGATCAACGCCGCCTTGGCCAGGGGCAAGGGCGTGTCCTCCTCGATCCCGAACTCCCGAAGCTGTTCGTCCGTATAGGCGATCTCATACCCCATTTTGCGGAGGCTGGCCACGGTGTAGAGCTCCTCGTCGCTGAGGAACATGCCTTCCAGGGAACCCGCCGTCCCCGTGGGAGCGAACGCGTTCAAGGGGTTGATGCCCGTGCGGTCGAAAGGCGCCCGCTGAATCTTGTCCGCATCGGGATTCCCTTTCCGTCTTTCAAGTTCCCGGTAGGCTTCCAGGGCGGCCTCCGCCACCTCTATCATGCGGCCGTACTCCAAGTCCACCTGGGCCGCCTGCTCCGCGGTCTTGCCCGCCTTTTTGAGGTCCGCCTCCCGCAACAACTCCTGTCTCGTGGGGAAGAACACGGGATTCATGCCCTGCCTGGCCTTGGCCAGGTGCTCCACCCCGGCCTTTTTCCGCAACCGGTCCAGCACGGCCAGGATGGCGTCCTCGGAAAAAGCGCTGAAGAGCACCTGATAGATGCCTTCCCGCTTGTCCGGGAATTGCTCGCAAAAAGCCGCGTAACGGCGCAAGGAGATTTCCAGATAATCCAGGGTCTCCACGCCCGCGTGGAAAGGCACCAGCGCCTTGCTGGCGTAGGTGCCGCCGAAACGGCCCCCCAGACCGCCCGCCGCCACATAGTCCACGAAGCCGCCTTGCTTCATCAATCTTCGCAGGGCCTGTATTCTGGGGCCGAACTTGGCCCTGTAAGTGCTGCTCATGTCGTACAGGAAATGGTTCCACGGCAAATATTCCGGGTTGGGGGCCAGCTCCAGGAGGCCCAGGAGCATCTCCTTTTCCCGCACGTCTTCTCCGTCTTCCCGTCCCGTCTCTATCTCCCGACGGAGCCCGGCCTTTTCCTCCTCCAAGAGCTCCCAGAACTCCGCGTCCTGGAACTTATCGCTGTGCTTCGGCTCCTGCTTGTAGTGGATTTCGGCCAGCCGCAATTCTTCCGATAACCTCTGCCTTTCCTCCTCGTAATCCTTCAAAATGCGGGCGACCTCGGCCTCGTCCTTGGCCATAAGGGCGCGGGCCAGTTTCCTCAAATCCCTCAGCTCGTAATTGATCATGAAGTTCACGACGCCGCGGGACACGGCGGTCAAGAGGGCCCTTTGCTCCTCGTTGGTCAACTGCATCAGATCGGTCATGTTCCCCCGGAGGCGGGATCTCACCACCCCCCTCAGGTGCGGGTTTTGGCTGGTGCGCACCGGCTCAAAAAGCTCCTCCAAAGTCTCCTTTTTCCATTTCTCCAAATCCTTCATGGTGACGACGTGCCCGTCTTCCTCCGCCTGACGAACCCTTTCCATGAGGTCCGGGGAGAGGGTCATGATCCCCTCGTCCGTCATCAAGGTCAAGTTGCTCTCTCCCGCGTGATATCTCCGTTTCAATTCCTCCATGTCCTCGGGGGTGTAGGAGGCCCGTTCCGTCCGCATGCTTTGTTTCCGGGACGCCAGCTTGCGGGCCATGGGATCCACGAACCGCTCGCGGCGGCGGGCCATCTCCTCCGGGGTGAAGACCTCGATGGTGGCGCCCCTTTGGGACACGGACGAATTGTAGTGATGGGGCCGCTCCTCCACCGGCATAAGTTTTCCGCGGGAGTCCACCGAAGAGCTGATGGCGTTTTCCACGTCTTCTATGATTTGTTTTTTCAGGGCCGGATCCAGGTTGGGCGGCACGAAGACCACGATGCTCCCGGTGGAACGGGCGCCGGTGATGCCGTAGCTGAACCCCACGCCCCCCCACTTCTTGAGGACCCCCTCGAGTCCCTCGATCACGATCGGATTGATGGAGGACGGGCAGATTTTTTCCCGGAGGGCGATGGAGGAAAGCGCCAGACGGCCCAGGGCCTTCACGTCCCCTCGCAGCAGGGCCTTGATGGACTCCCGGGTGATCTGCCCCCAAGCGTCCACCGCGTCCGTCTCCGCGTTCAACATGTGGGTGCCCTTCACCTCGGCCAGGGCGATTTCCGCCGGATCGGTCATGCCCACGCGGATGAAATACAGACCCTCGTTCAATTGTTTTCGGGCCCATTCGGAAAGCTTGATCTTGATCCGTTTGGGGACCACCCCGCCGGCGAAGCTCACCCAGCGCCCGTTCACCAGCCCCTCCAGAGGGGTGCCGGCCAGGAGCAGATTGATTCCCCCCTCCGCGGCCACGTCATCCTGGGTGCCGGCCATGGCCCCCAGGTTCCTCTGCGTGTGCTGGGAGTTGATGATGGCCCTGTCCACCAAATCCGGATGGCTGGTGTCCTCGAGCACGCGTTTGCGGTAGGACACCTCCGCGGCCTCCCCCTGGGCCCCGGAGAAAATCCGCTTCTCCCCGCCCGGACGCAGGACCAGAGGGAACGGCTCGGACCACTCCGAATGGCTCTCCACCTCGCGGGTCTTTTTGTTGACCTTCACGGTGCGGCGGCGCAAGGATTGGTCCCCGGTCCGGGCCAAGTCTTCCAGCGGCACATCCAATTCAATCACGCCGTCGACCGCCCGCGCGGTGTAGGTCCGGATCTCCTCTTCCTGGAGAAAACCCCGGTCCGGAGAAATCTGCACTTCCTCATAGACGTCGAAATCGTCGTCCGCCTCCGCGAAGGCCTTCCCTTCCGGCATCCGCAGGGTGATCTCCGCCACCTCGTCTTCCGACTTTTCCAGGGACAAGGACTTCAACGCCTCCTCCGTGGGCTCCATGAGGCGCATGAACGCGAGGGCCACGCCCACGGCGATCAGGTTGCTGACCGCCAGACCGGAGTTCGCGGCGATGTTCTCCACGTGCATGTCGATGGCGATGCCCTTGCCCGGCCCCAGGAAGTGCTCGAAGATAAATTGCAGGACCTCCTCGTCCTTCTTTTCCTTCCGCGCCTGATCCAGCATTTCCTTGGGCAAGATCCCCAGGGAGGCGATGGTGTCCAGGACCAGGGTGGCGTGGGATTTCTTGGTCACGTCCTCGGCGCCCGTCACGTCAAACTGGAAGG
>CAZAEL010000002.1:0-99415 GCA_964484135.1 uncultured Elusimicrobia bacterium | reverse complement strand
ACAAAATATGTTGAGGTTACCCCAGCGTCAATACTGGAGTCTCTTCCGATCAATATATCTCCTACGGGCGATCTGTCCTTACAGCCTATTAATGTAAGCAACAATCCCAATAACACAACGCAAACACCCGTTTTTTTACCCATTAAAAGTAATCCCCAAAATAATTCCCAGGCTGCTTATATCTATTCCCCTCAAAAAAATCTGTTGATAATTAATTTCAATGATTCCCCCAATCTTTCTATTCCGAGATAAGTCAATACCTAAACCAAAAATTCCCGCCATATCATCACTTTCAATTTTTTTGTTTACAGAATCTGCCTTAAGAGCGGATCTGGCAACTCCTCCACCCACTTTTGCATATCCACGAATTTGAAACGGATAGCCAAAGTAATAAAGTCCCGACACAATTCCCTTTGTTAACGCAACATCAGCATCAATTCTTAACTCGGGCGAGGTTTTTCGCTTAAACATAGCGTAATCACCCGCCAATTCAAAACCAAAATTTGAGCTTACACGCCTGTACCCCAGGCCACCAAACGCCGCGCCGTCTGCCGCGTCAGAAAAATCGCCAATAAAAATATTGGACCCGCCAATAAATAAGATTTGATTCTTTTTATATGTCGTGTAAGATTTCAAACTCCCTATATATGGCTCTACACCAATATCGAATGTTTCCTTCCGACACTCAAGAAAACCCGTTGCAACAATTTCCGCACTTTCAGAATCAACCAACCGAGTATTTATCTGATAACGCTCTCCTAATCTGGTCACGCTTCCCAATAACAGTAGCCTTGCTCCCAACATTTTGCTGATTTTTGAAGCCGTCTCCTCATCAACATACCCCATCAATCCCAATTCCTGTTCCTTTAGAATCTTATCAATCCTTGCCCTCTCAACGACGGTAAATATTTTCGATTGAGTGAGGTGATGAATCATCATTTCAGCTGTGAGCTCACCAATCCGTTTGCCTCTTAAATCTCTTGAGGTCTCAAAGTTAAAAACAGCCACAGTAACAGGAATGGTTTTGCCTGTTCTTTTGTAATTTTCCGATATTTTTTGAGTTAATTCAGCGAGTTGAATACTAAGTCGGTCGGCACCAAAAGATGCTCTCGGCAGGAAGCACAATGCAATAACAAAATATCGTTTAAAATTTAATGCGCGATTTGAAATCATTTATGGCTTTTTAGTTAAAATTCCTGCTCTAATTGTTTATATAAATACCGCCACATCCCCGGAGTAGATATAGCAGCCATTTAGTGATTCAATTATATCAGTCAGGGCAAATTTAACAAGTTGAATGGCGTACCCCAGTTGATTTTGGACAGTGCCGTGCCCCAGTTAAGATTTGGACAGGTATAAAGTTCTAGGAGGACATTATGGAAACGGTTGAAACACCTATTCAAAGAGGCCGGAAACGGCTCTGGAAGGAAGAAAAAGAAGCTCTCCGTGCTGAACGAATGACACGACGGGTTACCCTTGGGAGAGGTCTGTCGGAAGCACGGCGTAGAGGCGGCGCAGATGTCAAATGGCGTCAACAATTTGAGAGGGCCCTGGCCGCCCTGCCGTCCCGCCGCTGGCAGGGGTTAAAACAAACCTGACAATTTCCTAAAACCGCGCCAACCTAACACTCGCTGGATCTTTCTTCAAGCCTGTAGAAATCGTCGCAGCCGATGTCGCGTTTCTCCTCCGGAGAGGGGGCCTCGCCTTCCTGGAGCAGCCAGTCCCGGACCACCCCCTCCCACACGGAGGTCGGCACCCGCGCGGCGAAAGCCTGAAAACTTTCTCCGGCCTTGCGATCGTCCCTGTAAAAGGAGAGCAGGGCCGCCACCGCCGGCAGGACCCGGCGGGCCGGCACCGCCCCCAGGCCGCGGCCCAGTTCCGTCCGGCCGTTCTCCGCCTTGCCGCCGATGAAAATCCGGTACAGGGGGCACAGGTCCCCCCCGGCCTTCTGCGCGAAGCCCGCCAGTCCGATGTCGGCCACCCGATGCCGTCCGCACCCGTTCGGACAACCGGATATCCCGATCCGGAGTCGGCCCGCCGTCTCCTTAAGGGTCCTCCCTTCCGGTCCCTCGAAAAATTCGCCGAGCCGGGCCGCCAACGCCCGGCTCCTGGTAAAGGCGGAGGCGCAGGTGTCGCCGCCCGCGCAACAGGTCGGGTTGCAGGCCCGCCCCTGGCAACGGACGCCGAGGCCCGCTTCCCTCAGCCGACGGGTCGCCCTGGGAAGGTCGTTCCAGGAGATCCAGGGGATGGCCATGTCCTGATCCGCCGTGGTCCGCGCCTCGAAGCGGCCGTACATCCGGCTGACCTCGGAAACCGTCCGGAGTTGCGCCGGCGTGATGTCTCCCAAAGGAAGGGGGACGACCACGGTCACAAACCCCGGCTGTTTCTGGAGCCAGAGGTCCCCCGCCTCCCCCTCCTCGCCGGAATAGCCGGCTTCCAAAGGCCCCGCGCCGCCCGACGGCCGGGCGGACGGCGCCTCCGGCTCGGGCGCGGGAACGCCCCGTCCCTCCGCGGGGAGGGCCGCCCGCTGTTCGAGGACCTCCTTTTCAAAAGCGTCCCGGCCCAGCCTTTCCAGAAGAAATTTCATGCGGGCGCGGCCCCGCACGGCCCGTTCCCCCCGCGCGGCGTAAACGCGCAGGATCGCCTCCACGGTGGGAAGGAATTCGCCGTGCGGCACGAAGAAGCTCAACTCCTGGCCGGCCTTGGGCAGGAGCCCCAAGCCGCCCCCGGCCGTCAGGCGGAAACCCGGGGCGGACCGCCCCTCCCGTTCCCGCACCTCGGCCACGGCCCCCACGTCGTGGATGGCGGACATGGCGCAATCGCGGGAACAGCCCGACAGCGCCATCTTGACCTTGCGCGGCAGCCGTTCGGCCAGGGGGGACCGCAGGTACCGCCTGGTCAGGGCCTCGGCAAAAGGGAACACGTCAAAAGCTTCCGCGGGACAGAGGCCGGCCATGGGGCAGGTCGTCACGTTCCTGACCGTAGGCCCGGCCGAGCGCCAACCGCTCAAGCCGGCCTTTTCCAGATCTTCCAGGACGACGGTCAGCGCCTTCAATTCCAAAAAATAAATCTGGAAATCCTGTCGCGTGGTCACATGGACCGGCCGTTGGGAGTGGCGTTCCGCGACGAGGGCCAGGACGTCCAACTGGCGCGCCAAGAGCACCCCTCCGGGCGCGCGAACGCGCGCGAAATATTTGCCCTCCTGCTTTTGTCGGTGCACGCCCCACAGGGTCCGGACCGCCCGGAATTCATCGTCCGTCATCTGTCCGGCCCTGTACGCGGCCACCCTGTCGGCAAACAGCCGGATGTCGGCGGGGTTATTCATGATCGTCCGAGGGCGTCGGCCATGGGCTTGTGCGCCGGGGCGTGAAAAGGGGGCTCATGGCTGTCCCGCAGGCCGGCGAGGAACACGCGCCGCTCGATGTCGGTCTCTTGCTTCCCGTCATTGCCGTATGGGCGCACCATTTGTTCTTCCAGGAGGGAAACGCGGGGAGGGAGGAGGCCCGGGAGGCCGAACGTCAACCTGTCTTCGGGCGGGAAGGCGCTCCTTTGTTCAGGAGAGGGATCGCCCGGCAGGCTCCGGGCCGTTAGGGCGAGGAGCTGGGCCTGTCCCGCACGCCCCGGTTCCGTCACGGGCAGGCCCTTCCCTTCTCCTTCTGACGCCCGCGAATCGTTCACTTGACCTTCTCGCTGGAATGGCCCGGTGAAACGCCGGCCTTGGGGTTGATGTAGGCCGCGGCGTTGTTCACGGCGGTGGCGGCCTCTCCGAACCCCGTGGCGATGAGCCTGACCTTGCCCGGGTACGCCACCACGTCGCCCACCGCGTAAACGCCCGGGATGTTCGTCTCCAGGCGGGAGTTGACCACGACGGACCGCCCCTCCAGCGTCAACCCCCAATTGGCCAGGGGGCCCGCGTCCGTCTCAAAACCCAGACAACAGAGGATGGCGTCCACGTCCAATGTCTCCTCCTGCTGTGTCTTGTTGTGGAACACCACGGCTCCGCGCACCTGGTCGTCCCCGAGGATCCGTCTGACCTCGTAAAACGTCTTGACGATCACGGAAGAAGCCGTCATCTTGCGGAGGGAATCCTCATGGGCCCGGAAACCGTCCCGCCGGTGCACCAAGGTCACTGAGGCCGCCAAAGGCAAGAGGTTCAGGGCCCAATCCACGGCCGAATCCCCTCCCCCCACGATCAACACCTTCCTGCCGCGGTATTCCGCCACGGACTTGACGAAATAGGCCAGGCCTTTGCCCTCGAACGCTTCGCTGCCCGGCGCGGGCAGCTTCTTGGGCGAGAACATGCCGAACCCGGTGCTGAGGATGACCACCCGGGTCCTGTGCTCGTCCTTGTCCGTCACGAGGCGCAAAATCCCCTCCGGCTCTCTGACCAGTTCCAGCACCCGCTCGCCCAGGCACACGGCGGGGTCATATTGACCCGCCTGAGCCACCAAATTTTTCACCAGGTCCTTGCCGAGGACCTTGGGAAACCCGGCCACGTCATAGATGTACTTTTCCGGATAAAGGGCCGTGATCTGTCCCCCCAGTTCCTGCAGGCTGTCCACGATCTTGGTGCGCAGCGCCCGGAAGCCGGCGTAATAGGCGGCGAACAGACCCGTGGGTCCCCCGCCGATGATGGTCACATCGTAAATGTCTTGAACGCTCATGGAAGGCCCCCTTGGTTATAAACCGGCTTTTTTCAGGCGCTCCGGCGCGAAACACCCCCGTCGCGTCGGCGCTTCGGCGTGCGGCCTCCCGGGCCGCGCGCAACACCCCTTCGGTCTTGAAAGCAGCCAATCCGACACCGCCCCGCCGCAACCGCCTGTCATGGGCGCTCTTCCGGAAAGCGTCCCGCTCGGCCTCATGGCAGACGCCGCAGGCGGCCGGGAAGCGCGCGAAGAAAACGGGGCGTCGGGATCGACGGAAGGGAGAGCGCCCGCAGGGGCGGCAGGGGATTCGTTCTGATGAGGGCCGCCCCCATGGCACGATTGACAGGCGGTCCCGGCGATGGCGTGGGCCGACCGAACCCGATCAACGAAATTGTGCTCCATGCAGGAACGCCTCCCGCGGTCCGATGGCAGTTGACGCGGTGATTCTCCTCCGACCTTCCCGGGGGGAAACCCCTGCGAAAGCCGGGACGAAACGGGGAAATCGAATGTTCGCCCCCTCCGGATCAGTACAGCTCGGCCCCTCCGCTGTGACAGGCCGTGCAGTTGCCGTCCTGTTCCATGCCCCCGATGTCCACCGGATGTTGAAAAATCATGCCCTCGGGCGAAAGGGCCTTTCCTCCCGCCGCCGCGCCCTGGCTGAGGATCACGTGGCAGGCGTTGCAGTCCTTGGTGATGGTCTTCCCCCCGGCGGAGGTCAGCCCGCTGCCATGGCAGCGGAAACACCCCGGCGACTGGGAATGACCGATGTGATCGGGATACTGCCGCCAGGTCACCTTCATCTCCGGGAAAAAGTTCTTGCCGTAAATGTCGCGCAAGGCCGCTATGGCCGCGTCCACGTCCTGCGGGCGGTCCTTCAACAACTGCGGATAATTTTCGGCATAAAATGTCTTGATTTTCTCGTCGATGGACTTCAAAGCCGCGGGCGTGTCCGGGTATTCCGCGTCCAGGGCCTTGACCGCCTCGCGTTTGATGTAGGGAAGGGTGACGTCTATCCGGCCGGAGGACAAGGCGTCGTTGACCGCCCGGGCGGGGGAGCGGTACCTGTGGCTGGGCCGGTTGTGGCAGTCCATGCAGTCCATGGTCCGCGGCTGGGCCGCGGCGCGCTCCTCCGGCGTCAAGGGATCGGCCGCGTCGTTGTATTCGACGGACTTTCCGTCCCGTCCCGTGACGCGGACCCAGGCCATCTGCTGCCGGGCCTCGTCGCGCGCGATGTATTCCACCTTGTTCGCCACGGCCATATGCCAGTGGATGCCCTCCTGGCGGCCGTGTTCGTCGTCCCCTCCCCCGATGTTGATGAGGAGCGTGATGGGGCTGGGCGTGTTGGCCTCGTCCGACAGATAGTGGGGATTCACGACGCGGCGGGCGCCGAAGAACTTTTCGGGCCAATGGCACTGTTGACAGGTCTCCCGGGCCGGACGCAGGTTCTTGATGGGCGTGGGGATGGGCCGCGGGTACTTGTCCGCCAAGGTGGCGTATACCTGGTAGAGCCCGCTCAGCTTCGACTTCACGAACCAATCGGCCCCCGGTCCGATGTGACAGGCCACGCAGCCCACGCGCGCGTGCGGGGAGGCCTGGTACGCCGTGTGCTCCGGCTTCATGACCGTGTGGCAGAGAGTGCCGCAGAAGGCGGTGGATTCGGTCACGTGATAGGCCTTGTAGGACCCCAGCGTCGTGCCGAGCAGGAACAGCATCCCCACCGCCACGACCAGGACCGCCGTGTTCCTCTGCACGGGGCTCGTCAAATCGATCTCAAACCGGCGGGGGAAGCGGGACGGGATGCCTTTGCGCAACCGGCGCTTCTCCCACAACGCCCCCGCCAAAATCAAAACCAGGCCCATCGCCAGAAAACCCGGAAGCACCAGGTACGTGACCAACCCCAGGTACACGCTGGCGTTTTCGACAAAAAATCCCGCCAACGCCAGGAGCAGGATGGCGAAGGCCGCGCACCCGGCCAACGCGGCCCCGGCCGCGGAAATCCAGTTATAGAACGAATCGGGCAGACGTCTCATGCGATCCCCCTTGCTGAAAATGTCAAATGAACCCGTGTCGCGGGGTCTCGGCCGCCTTTTGAGGGGCGGTCAAGCCTCCGCCGGCGCTTCATCGGCCGGAAAAATGGGCAGGAAACGCACGGCCGCGGCGAAGGCCGCCATCCCGAGAGACGCCAGAGTCAGGACCACGGCCAGCTCCATCCACGTCGGAAAGTAACCCGGCCCCGTGTACGGCGACATGGAAAGCCAGCTCACGTTCAGCCGGTTCAAGACCGCTCCGGCCAGGACCGGCAAACAGGCGAAGAACAACCGGCGACGCCGGGCCTGTGTCCAGGGCAGGATCAAGAGGCCGGCCGGGAGCAGAACGCCGCCGACGAATTCCAGGGCGAAAAGGGCGCCCAAGACCGGATCTCCCGCCAAAGAGCCCCACGCGCCGCGCGCCGTGATGTCCGCGATCCTGACCAGACCGTAGACCCCCAAAAGGAAGGAGGACGCCCGGGCCAGGTCCGTCAGGAGGGTCGTTTCCAGGCTGCGCCGGAAAATTTTGGAGGCATAAAAGGATTCTACCACAATCACGCACAAGCCGGCGGACATGGAGGACAGCAGAAAAAACACCGGCAAGAGGGGCGAATACCAAAGGGGGTGGATCTTCTGCGGCATGATCAGGAACATGGACCCCATGGAGGACTGGTGGAGCGTGGACAAAAGCACGCCGGCGATCACCAGGGGGATGGCGGCCCGATGGACCCAATGGGCCGCCCGCGGCAGGCCCAGCCGCTCAAAAAAAGCCGGGCTGACCTCCACGGCGAGCACGGTCAAGTACAAAGTCACGCACCAAGCCACCTCGAACATGATGGAGTGGTGCTGCCACATGGCCAGGGGGTGCCACAGACGGTACGGCCTGCCCACTTCGATGAACAGCACCGAGGCCACGAACAGGTACCCCAGGAAAGCGGTGAGGACCACGGGTCTCAAGATCGGCTCGTACCGCCGGATGTGGAAAACGTGCACGGCCGCGGCCAGGACGAACCCGCCCGCGGACAGCGCCACCCCGCTCTGCAGGAGTCCCACCCACACCCCCCAGGGGAACCGGTCGGACATGTTGGTCACCGCCCCCAGCCCTTTGACGAACCGCAGGACCAGGATCCCGCCGGTCACGATCCACAGCAGGAGAAGCGCGGCGGCGCCGAGCGGCAGGGCGACAGCGGGGCGGCGGTCCCGCGCCAGCGCGGCCGACACCCACAGGAGCAGCGCGAAGGTCAGGAGGAGATATCCCCAACCGATCATTCCGCGCCCCCCCCTCCCGGCGCGGACTCCGCTTTTCCTCCGCGCGACAGACTCAAGGCCACCGGCGCCAGGAGCGAAGCCAGGATCGTGACCACCGCCGGAAGGCGGGAAACCACGTCCCAGGTCAGGGACGGCAGGGGTCGTTTCGGCAGGGCTTTGAACCCGAGGGTTTCAAAAGGGACGTCGGAGATGTACAGCCAGGACGTGCCGCCGATCTCTTCCTCGCCGTACACATGGTTCACGTATTTGTCCGGCCGGGCATGGATGCGGGCGTGGGCTTCGTGGAGAAGGTCCGCGCGCCGGCCGAACTTGAGCGCCCCGGTGGGGCAGGCGTCCGCGCAGGCGGGCGCCAGGCCCCGGAAGAGCCTTTCCTGGGCGCAGAGCTGGCACTTGCCGATCACCGGCGTGAGCCCGGCCCCCCACTCGAAGCGCGGCACGTCAAAGGGACAGGCCACCATGCAGTAGCGGCAGCCGATGCAGCGGCCGGCCCGGTACACCACCGGCCCCTGATCGGTCTGGTGCAGGGAGGCCACGGGGCACACGGACACGCAGGCCGGCTCCAGGCAATGCATGCATTGACGCTTGACGGAGCGCATGCCCTGGCCCTGCCCCTCGGGGGAGACCACGGTCCAGCGGTTGTGCGTCAGTTCATGGCGCGCGCCCAACTCCGTTTCCGACGCGGACAAATGGTTCGCCCGCTGGCAGGCCCGTTCGCAGGCGCCGCACCCGATGCAACGGCTGAGGTCCACAAGGACCGAGGGGACGTTCCCCTTGGACACGGCGGCCCGCGCCCGGGACGCCAGGAACCAGGCGGCCAGCGCGCCGCCCGCCCCCTTCAGGAACGTCCGCCGCGACAGCCCCTTCTGCCTCATTTGGGTCCTTTCCGTCTCAGCAGATAGTAAGCGAGGAGCCAGCCGAGCCCCAGCCCGGCCAGGAGCCCCAGCAAGGCCACCAGCCAGAGGCTGTGGCTGGCTTGGTCCAGGCGCCATTCCAGGTCCTTCACCTTTTCGTTCAAGTCGAACACGCTCTTGGAACCGGAGAGGGCCAGCTCCTTCTGAAAAGCGCTCACCTCCTGGCGCAGGTCGTTCAGGTGCGTGCTCTTGTGCACCGTCTCCTCATGGCATCGGGCGCAGACCTCCGCCCCGACGGACAGGGAATGGCCAGGCGCTCCCGTGCCTTCAATGGCTTCCGGCCCTGACGTGAAGGCCGGCATGTGGCAGGAGGCGCAGGTGAGGCCCTCCACGTGGTGCGTGGCGTGGGCGAAATCCTTCAGCCTCCCGGGGTGGCAGGACCCGCACAAGGACTCGCCGCCGCCCGCCCGCAACCCCTGGCCGTGGGCTTTGTGACAGTCAAAACACCGGATGTTCTTCTGCCCGTGGCGGCTCACCCGCCATTCCTGGTGCGTCCGTTTGTGGCAGGCGGCGCACATCTCGGAAGAGACGGGAAGAGGCATCTTCTCCGCCGGATGGCCCTCGGCCATGGGGCCGTGGCAGGACTCGCAGGTCACGCCCGCGTGCGCATAACGCTCCGTCCCGGCCTTGTGGCCCGTGGTGTGGCAGGGCAGGCATGCCGGCTTGGCGCCGTGCTCCTTCCAGGCTTTCTGGAACCGCTCATTGAAGGCCTTGGCGTGGACCGACCCGTTCCAATCCGCGTGTTCCTGGGCATGACAATCCGCGCAGGCGGAGGGGCCGGCAAAGGCCCGCAGCGGCGCGGGCAGGAAACAGGGGCCCGCGAACAAGAGGAAAAATGTCCACGCGTGTCGTCTCATGTGCCGTCTTTCTCCTTTTTCTTCCCCCGCCGGGCCAGCCCCGTCAGCCAGGCCCAGTTCATGGGATAAACCTCCGGATCGAAGATGACGCCGTACATGTGCCAGATCAGGATGGCGAGGCAGGCCAGCACCGCCTCGTAATAGTGGACCATGGTGGCCAGGTCCGACAACCACAACGGAAAGTGCTTGAGGGCGAAGTTGTTGAACACCAGCACCGCGCCGGTGACGATCATCACGACGGAGCCCCACACCAGGGACCAGTATTCGATCTTTTCCGGGTAATGGTAAAACGCCGCGCGTTCGGGGGGCGACCGGCGCAGCCCCGCGTTATAGGCCATGCGCTGGAAGAGTTCTTTGGCGTCTCCCCAGCCGGGCCACATCTCTTTGAGGATGCGGCGCCCCCGTCGGGTGAAGGCCAGATACATGACGTGGTACACCGCCAAAACGCTGAAAATCAGCGCCGACCAGCGGTGGAGCGAGCGGCGCGCGATTTCCCCGAAAGGCATGAGCACCTTGGCCCAGGTGTCCTCTGGAAACTTGAGCGCAAAACCGGTCACCGCCAGCGAAACGAACGTGGCCAGGAGCAGGAAATGCTGCCATCGCTCGTTCACCGTCAGGCGAGGCTCGTCCCCGTGCGCCCCCGGATGCTCCGGCAGGCCGGCCCACGATTTCCGGAACCAGTCCAGGCCGTTGTGGAGCAGCATGAAACCCAGGGTCAAGGGGATGACGATGACGTAGAACATCTTGGCCGCGGCCAAAGACCAATGCTTGCCCGTGGGCGGCCCGTGCACGTACCCCGACACCAGGCGGGGACCCGCCCCGGGGTGGCAACGGCCGCAGGTGTTGGCCAGGTTGGCCCTGTGGATGGACGATCGGGGGTCCACCGAAGGGAGCACGTCGTGGAACCCGTGGCAGGAGGCGCAGTTGGCCACGCGCAAATCGCCCCGCTGGGCCGCGAGCCCGTGATAGGTGTCCAGGTAGGTCTTGAGCCGGTCCGCGGGCAGACCGAACTTGAGGATAAGCTTTTCGGACGTGTGGCAGGAGGAGCAGGTCTTGGTCACCGCTCCGGCCCAAGCGGAGGAACCGCTGTCCTTGACGGAACGGATGGTGTGCTCGCCGTGGCAATCGGTGCAGACCGGCGATTCTTTCACGCCGGCCTGGGCGGCCCGGCCGTGGATGCTCTCCCGGTACACGGTGGACACGTTCTGATGGCAGCGGCCGCAGGTGGCCGGGATGTTGGTGCGGAAGATGCGGCTTTCGGGGTTCAGGGAACCGTGCAGATCGTGCGTGCCGTGGCAATCGGAGCAGACCGCGGCGTTGATCTTTCCCTCCGAGAAGGCCTGGCCGTGGATGGTGTGGTTGTAGGAATCCAGCGGGTCCTTCTCCGTCAGGTGGGCCTGGGCCATGCGCTTGGCATCGGCATGGCATTGGGCGCATGTGTTCGCGATGTTTCGCCGATTCACCGGCGAAGACGGGTCGCGGGAGTTGAGCAGGGTGTGGCTGTGGCCGTGGCAGTCTTTGCAGGAGGCCGCCTCCTTGCGGCCCCGGCTCACGGCGCGCCCGTGGTCGGAGTTCAGATAGATCTGGGTTTCGACCCGGTGGCATTGGCTGCAGGCCACGGGCGACAAATTTTCCGGATGCGGAACCTCCGTCGCGTCCCGGTGGCAGGAGACGCAGAGATTTCCGCCGTGAATGGACCTCTGAAAAGCCGCCGCCTCCACATAGGGGGCTTCCGACCCCCTCTGCCCATGACAGGCCAGGCAGGTGTCGTTGTCGATGGATTCGGCGCGGGCGGACATCGCCCCCGTGGCCCCCATCAGACAGGCCAGAACCGCGACGGAAAAAAACCGGCGTGTGGGACTTTTCGTCCCCATTCCTTTCATCCTCCCGATCCTTTAGACCACGACAACGAATCCGGCCGCCGTTGCCCCCACAGGAAACCCATGGGAAAGAGACTCAACGGCGGCCGGACGGAAGTTCTCTGCCGCCTCCCCCAAAGAGGGAGGGGCCTTTACTTCGCCAGGGAACGGATGTACGTTGTGAGGTCAGCGATCTCCTGGTCTTTGAGCTTGCCCGCGTATCCCGGCATTTTGTTGATCCCCTTGGCCGTCAGGTCGTTGAGTTCCGCGTCCGTCTTGGACAGGGTGGCCGCGTCCGTCATGTCCAGGAGCGCGTTGTCCACCTTGAACATCTTGGCCATGGCCGCGTTCCCCTTCCCGTCCTTGCCGTGGCAGGACGCGCATTTGGCCGCGTAGTTCTTCGAGGCGGCGTCCAGGTTTGCCGCGGCCGCCGGCGCGGGCGCGGCGGGCGCTTCCGCCTTGGCGGGACCACCGCCCAATTGGCGCATGTAGGCGACCACCTCCGCGATCTCCGCCTCCGTCATCTTCCCGGCGTAGGCGGGCATCTTGCCCCGCCCCTTGGCCGTGACCGCGATCAGCTCGTCGTCCTTCTGGGCCAGGGTGGCCTGATCCGTCAGGTCCAAGGCCGCGTTGTCCACCTTGAACATCTTGGCCATGGCCGCGTTCCCTTTTCCGTCCTTGCCGTGGCAAGAAGCGCATTTGGCCGCGTACGTCGCCTCCCCCCCGGCCCGGACCACGCCAGAGAAAAAGATCAGAAGCGCGGCCAAGCCAAGGCCCCCTTGCATTTTCATCCGCATAGGATTCACCTCCGGAGTGCGTCTGCTGTAGATGGGTTGCTTTCCGTCCTAGAACCGGCAACTCGCCTGCACGTACACGGCCTGGACATTGTAGGACTTGTATTGCGTGTCCATGGTCAGCAGGTTGTTGAATGTCCCAGTGCCCGTCGTGGCCGCGGGGGTGTACCCATCGTAGATGAGGTCGTCCTTGACGCTCCATCTCTGGTACAGATACCCCAATCCTACGCTCAAGTCCTTCTTGACGTTATAGTTCAAGAGGGAGTTGACGGCGATCAGGTAATTGTCGTCCACGTCCGTGGGGTCCTGCGGCACGAAGGCGTTGACGTCGTTGGCCGCGGTGCCCACGGCGCTGTCGAAGTCCAGCGTGGTGTTGGCCAGGGCATAGGACCCGGTGGCGTTGAAGTCCAGCTTTTCCGGGACCAGGATCACGCCCAGGTTGAGGCCCGGCGTGTGGATCAGGTCGCGGGTGTCAATGGTCCAGTTGCTTCGCGTATCGAATGCGCTGTACGCGGTCTCGTAGGGATCACCGATGCCTCTCGGATTCCATTGCCGGTTCCGCTGGCGCGACTCGTGGACCTCCACCGTGTAGAAAGGCGCCACAGTGACGCGATCCGTCACCGCGTAATCCACGTCCACGGAAACGCTCTGCGAATGGCTTTCCTGCAGGCCGAACTCCGACTCCGGATAGTCGTCCTTGCTGTACGTGCCTTCGAATCCCAGGGTCAGCCTGTCGCCGGGCGCGACGGACGCCATGACGATGGCCCGGTTGGTGTCCCGGGAGGCGGCGTAGTACTTCTGCATCCACGGCAGCTCCGCATTGGCCCGCACGTAGTCGGGGTAATCGGAGTTCTTGACCGCGTGCTCCAGGGTGAGCCTCAGGTCCGTGTGTCTGATTTTGTGCGTGTCCAGGGACACCTTGTACACGTTCTCGTTTTCCCTGTCGGCGGAGCCGTTGTCGAAGTTGGCGTGCTCGTTCTCCGCGCCCAAGCTCAACGTGGTCTTGGACAGGATGTCATAAGCCGCCTCCAGCTCGGCGACGCGTTTTACCACGCTCACGTAATTGGAGCTCTTGGGGGTGGCCGAGATGCTGGCGTCGCTGACGGACCAGCGCGTGATGGAAAAGACCGGCGTGTTGTTTTGGTGCTGGTCGTACCGGTACCCCGCCTTCACGTGGAGCTTCTTGAGCGGTCGGGACGTCAGGCTCAAAGAATAGAGCCGCGTGTCCACCTTGGCGTCCGCGGTGGTCCGCGGCAGGGCGCCCGGCGTCAACCGGCTGTTGCTGGTGACGGGCAGGAGGTCGTCGTTCTGCCGCAGCCACCCGAACCCCGCCGTGGCGGTCACGCGCGAATGCAGCGGCAGCTTCTGGGCGTAGGAGGCCGACAGGTGGTTGGCCATGTTGTCCGGCGCCAGGGCGGCGCGGCCGACGGCCGCGCCCGCGGTGGGGCTGTCCGTGGCGCGCAGCGGGTTGTCGAACTGGAAACCCGTGTACGCGTTGGAGAAGACCGACAAAGAATGATGGAGGCTCGCGAAGAAGGATTCCCCCGCGTATTCCACGCCGCCTTCGAACCGGCTGGTGTCGTAGTCGATGGGCTCCAAGACCTCCACGGCCAGACCGCCGGGGCTGCCGAAGGCGGCGCCGAAGGGCCGGGACCCCTTGCGTTTCTCATAATCCGCCGCCACCTTGACCGCCAGGGGTTCGGACAGGTTCCAGTCCAGGTCCAAGCCGGCCCGGTCCCGCCGCAGGCCCACGTCCACCAAGCCCGTCGTGTTGACGAAGTTCAGGATGGCCGGGGGAAGACGGGTTCCGCCCGTGCCTTGAAGGGCGGCCTGCGTGCTGTCCGGGATGGTGAGTTTGTCCGTGCCGACACCCGAATAGAGGGACTTCGCCCCGAAGGCGAAGTTGTGTCCCATCCGGCTGAAGCCCAGCCCCACTTTATAGACGCCGTAGGAACCGGTCTCCAGGCCCAGGTCCACGTCCTCGTCGGTGCGGGCCTTGAGCCCCAGCTCATAGAAGCGCGATTCGCTGGGCTCGGCCCGCAGGCCCACCTCGGTATACGCCCCCAGCGGCGAGTCCGTGTTGTAGCGGTACTCGCGGAACTTGGCGTTGTCCTGATCCCCGGTGAAGACTTCCACCCCCACCTTCACGTCTCCCTTGACGGTCGCCCCAGAGGGAACCGGAAGCGCGAGGGCCGATGAAAGAGCGATGCAGAATAAGGCGCGCATGGTTTTCATGGATTCCCCCTCCTTATCTCACGAAGTAAACACCCGACGGATGGTTGCTGCCGTGGATGTTTTGGTGACAGTTCAAGCAGGCCCGATAAAGCGGCCGGGTGTTCAACTTTTGGTAGGTGTTGGACCCCGCCGTGTTGGGATTTTTCGCGTACATCGTGCCGGGGTGCCGGCTGTTGGAGTGGCAGGACTGGCACAGGAACGGCTGTTTCTGCGCCAGGAGCTTGCCGTGGTTGGAACCGTGGGGTGTGTGGCAAACCGAGCAGTCCTCGCTCACCGGCCTGTGCTCGAACAGAAACGGTCCGCGCTTTTCCGCGTGGCACTTGAAGCAGGTGTCGTTGAGGGAACCTTCCGCCAGGAGGCTCTTGCCCAGGGTGCCGTGCGGGTTGTGGCAGTCCGAGCAGGTCATCTTGCCCTCTTCCACCGGGTGGTGGCTGGCCCGTTTCATCTCCGCCTTCACGTTCTTATGGCACTGGAAGCAGGTCTCCGTGACGCTGGCCTTGGACAGTTTTTGGGGGTGTCCGCCGTGCGCCGAGTGACAGCTCACGCAGGAAACGCCGTGGGACTCGTGGGCGCTTCCCGCCCAATGGGCCTGCCCGCCCTTTTCATGACATTTCAAGCAGGCGGCGTTGGCGCTCGCTCCCGCCAGCTTGTTCAGGGTGGCGTACCCGGGGTCGGCCTTGTTGCCCGTGGCCGCGGCGTGCAACGAGCCCGGACCATGACAGGTTTCGCAGGACTTGGAGAAATCGATCCCCTTGGCCTTGGGCCAGGACTTGGCGTGGATGTCGTCCTTGAAGTCCGATTTGTTGTCGTGGCAGGACAGGCATGTGTCCGCGCCCACGTACTCGGCCCCGGAGGCCTCGGCGCTCGCTGATTCCTGGGCGACAAGCCTGGCCCCCAGCAGCAAGAGGACCACGGCCGTAAGAGTCAGGGAAAAGGGCGATCCTTTTCCTCTTTTGTTCATCATGGTTTTCCCCCTTCTCTGGCCCCTAGAACCAGTGAAAGTCAATTTGGCTTCTTGTCCGAATCCTTCCGCTTCATAAAATCCGAATCTTCCTTCAAATGGGGGCACTGAACGCCGCCCGACAGCATTTGCTCCTGCGTCAAGGGCGGCGCCTTGACCGGCTTGGACAGGTCCACGGCCGGATGCCCGGGGGGCAATGAAAAATCCGCCTTGTCGGCGGGGCGCATGGGGCGATGGGAGGAGTCCGCGCCCTTGGCGTCCCCGCCGTGCGCCGCGCAACAGGGGTCCGAGGCGGTGCCCGCCGGTTTCTTCGGGGACAAGGTCACGGCCGCGCCGGCCGCGGAAAGAACGGCCAAAAAGATCCAGGGGGCCTTCCCAAGCCTTTTCATCGCGCGGCCCCCAGGAGCGCGGCTTCCTTCCGCCGCGCCGCGGCCCGCTCCAGTTCCCGCCAGCATTCCAAGGCCTCCGCCGCGGCCACGTCCTCGCCCTTCTGGATGATCGCGGCCTTGTCGCTCATGCTTTCCTGGACCATGTTTTTCAAATCGCCCAAATCGTACAGATACACCCCTTCCATGCGGGCGCAAACCGGGTCCACGTTCCGCGGCAGGCCCAAATCGATGAGGAAAAGGGGGCGGGTCCGCCGGCCCATCACGGGCCGCAAAGAAGCCTCGTCAAGAAGGAAGCGCGGGCAGGCGGTGGAAAACATGGCCACTTCGACCTCGGCCAGCTTTTGGAACCCTTCCTCCCAGGCGCAGGCCGTCCCCCCGAGCGCCGCGGCCAGGCCCCGGGCCTTGTCAAAAGTCCGGTTGGCCACCCAGATGTCCTTGAAGTTCTTGGCGGCCAGGTGGCGGACCACCGCCTCCGTGACCTGTCCCGCGCCGAAGAGCACGGCCCGGCCCGAATCGATTTCGCCGAAAATTTTCTTGGCCAGGAGCGCGGCGGCCCCGCCGATGGAACGGATGCCGTTTTGGAGGCCCGTGGCGGTGCGCACGGTTTTCCCCGCGCCGAAGACCATCTGGAACGTCCTGTTCAGGAGGGGGCCCGTGGCCCCGAGGGCCTGGGCCGCGGCGTACGCGTCTTTGATTTGGTGAAGAATCTCGGACTCGCCCACGATCCAGGAATCGAGCCCCGCGGCCAGGCGGACCAGGTGCCGCAACACCGGCCGTCCCTGGAGCGGATAGAGGACCGACGGCTCGTCGCTCCCCAGCCGTTCCGAGAACCATCCCCGCAAACGGGCCAGGGCCCGCTGCGGGTCCCGCGACACGGCCGCCACCTCCACCCGGCTGCACGTGGAAACGACGCAGACCTCCTCCAACTCCTCCCAGCCCTTGAGCTCGGCCAGGGTTTGCGGCAGGAGCGCCTTGGGCACGGCGGCCTTTTCCAGGCGCGCGAAAGGCGTGCGCCGGTGGCTCACTCCCAAGAGGATGATGTTCTCGCCGTCCATGGGCCTCTCCGTCCCGGAAGTCTTAGGGCCTGTCCCCCACATAGGGGGCGGGCGCCTTGGCTTTGTCGATGCCTTCCTGCTCCTGCACATGGGCCCGTTCCGCCAAAACCTCCTGGAAGAATTGCTTGAGGTCTTCCTGCGTGCGCATGAATTCCTGGGCGTGGCGGACCTTGCGTTCCCGGGAATCGTAAACCAGAAAATCGATGACGCGCTTGGCCTCCGCGCCTTCCAGCAAGGGCTCCTCCAAGCGGGCCTGCGCCTTGCCGTGCATGCGGTGGACGTAACGGGACCAAGTCCCCTCTTCGATGAACGGCGCGTTGATGGCCCGGGCCAGGGTGTGGCATTTCGAGCATTTCTCCGCGAACAAAGCGTAGTCGGCCTTCTGCGGCTCCGGGTAATGCGACACGTCCACCTCCGCGGGCCCCAGGTCCGCGGGAAATTTGGCGTTCAATTGTTCTTCCGTGAACCGGCGGGACTGACCGGCCGAGGGGGAAGAGCCCTTGCAAGCGGCCAAAAGGAGCAGGGGCAGCAACGCGAGGCCCCATCCGGCCTTCCGATAAACCTCTTTGTCCAACCGCGGTTTAGGAATCATCGGCTTCCCTCCCCCAATTATACATACGAAGCGCGCTTGCCAGGAAAAGACCCGAAAAGAAAATTTTTCGGGTCTTTTGGGACATCCGTGCCTGTAAAATTCATGATAAACCCTTCCATTTCACGTACGGCCGGCCTTGCGGATGAGGGGACGCAGAGACCGGGACATGTCTTCTTTCCCCGATCGCGGGCGCGGAGTCCGTTCATGGGTTCGGGGACGGCCCCTTTTTTCGGTCGCGGAGCGCCACCTGGCCCTGACGCGTGAAATTGATGGATTCGGCCAGGATCCGCGCCGCCTCCTGGGGCGCGTGGAAGCCCGTGGAGTTCTCCGCCTCCACGAAGTCCAGGTAAAACTGGGCCCGGCGCTGATAATCCCGGGCCCGGGCCAGCCTGTCTTCCGGCAGCCCCGCGGCCCGGGCCTCCTTGATGTCGCCGATCAAGTCCATCAGCGCGTCCATGGCGCTGTCGCGCAAGCCATGGGTGCGTTCCTGGATGGTCTGGACACGGGCCGTGAGCTCCTCCTCCGTGGCCTTGTGGCAGGTCTGACAGGCCCGGTTCACGTTGAGCAGGGGACTGCGGACGTGGTGGTCCGAAATTTTCATGGCGCCTTCCCGCTTGTACGGCATGTGGCAGTCCGCGCAGGTCACGCCGGACCGGGCATGGATGCCCTGGTTCCACATCTCGAACTCCGGGTGCTGGGCCTTGAGCGCCTCCGCGCCTGTGTCCGCATGCGTCCAATCCTTTTGTCCAACGTCGTCATAATAGGCCAGGATGGCGTCCACCTTCAGGCCCTTTTGCCAGGGGTAGACCAAACGTTTCTCCTTGCCCTTGAAATAATATTCCACGTGGCACTGTCCGCAGACAAAGGCCCGCATCTCCTGGCGGGTGGCCAGGGTGTTGGGGTCGTAGGTCCCTTTCCGGCCTTCCTGCCGCCAACGTTCGACGGACGGCAGATGGGGCAGGGGGTCGTCCGACAGGGCCAGGGCCTGGATTCCTTCCAAGAAACCGGGCCGGGTCACCCGGAGCTGCATGGTGCGGGGATCGTGGCAGTCGATGCAGGACACGGGGTGCCGGACCAGCTTCCGCGCCTCCTGGTACGGCATTTGGTTCATGGCCTCGAACCCCTTGATCAGGTCCCCTCCGCCGAGCTTTTTGTAGGGCAGGTACACCGAGGCGTGGCAGTGCATGCAGGTGCCGGGCTGCGGAACCACCCGCTGGCGCTCGGTGAACGTCTGGTCCTCCAACATGTACGCATGGCCCCGTTCCTCCCGGAAGTCCTTGGCAAAGGCGTACCCGGCCCACAGGACCTTGAGCCGCGGGTCCTCTTCCAAGCGGGACTGGGCCACCAGGGAGCGGGGATCCGCCTCCGTGGGCGTCCGGGGAACGGCCTCGCTGCCGCCGTACTTGGTGCGGACCATGTCCACGGTGCGCTGGTACCCGTCGTGCTGGTGCGGGAAATTCTTCCCCCACACCGCCGGGTCCTCGGTGTCGTCGGTCAACTCGACCACGCGGTAGAAGGGGTTCCTGGCCTCCTGTTTGCGTTCGAAGATGTTGACCAACAGGGCCGTCACGCCGGCCGCCGCCAGGGCCGCGGCGAGGGTCAGCCCCAAAAGCGTCCGGAAGCTGGGAGGTTTGAAGGGAAACATGGGCGTCTCCTGAAGGAAGTCTCTAAGAATGCCCCACGGAGCCGTGGCAGCTCACGCAGGAAAGCCGGTCCTTTGTCCCGTGGGGCCCGTCCATGGCCATGACCACGTCCTCATGGCAACGGCGGCAATTGGCCTCGGCCACGCCGCGGTTCGTCCGTTTGATGCGGATGTTGTCCGGGTACGTGCCCGCCGTGAAATAAAAAGAGTGCCAGAAGCCGTTCCGGGCCTTGGTCATGTACTTGCCGGCCGGCTGGTGCGGCGTGTGGCAATCGTTGCAATGGGCCGCGGCGTGATGCGTGGATTTGACCCATCCGTCATACTGGTTGCGCATCACGTGACAATTGACGCAGGCCCGTGGGTCGTTGCTGAGGTACGAATAGCCTTTGGCGTAGATGAACGTGTACGCGCCCACCCCCAGGGACAGACCGCCGGCCAGTCCGCAGAGGGCGTAAAAAACGCCGGACCAGGGGAAATCTTGAAAAAACCGGGGCATCCGGTCCGGGCCCGGCTAAAGGTCCAGCCGGGCCTTGACCGCCCCGCCGGCGGGGGCGTCCAGGAGGGTGAAACCCAGGCGGCGGCAGACTTTCTGCATCTCCTGGTTCTCGGCGTGGATCTCGCCGCCGATGGCGGTGAGGCTCTCCCCGCGGCCGACCTCGATGAGCCGCTTGAGGATTTCCGTGCCCAGCCCCTGGCGCTGAAAAGGGTCTCCCACCAGGACGGCGAATTCCGCGTGGGCGGTGCCGCGCCCGCGGCTCAAACGGCCCACGGCCATGATCTCGTGCGTCCCTTTGTCCGGATCCTTTCGGTCGGCCACCAGGACCAGGTCGCGGTCGTAATCCGTAAAACAAATGCGGGTCAGCCGTTCGTGGGCCACCCGCTGGCTGAGCTTGAGGGGGTGCATGTACCGGAAATAGACGCTGCGCTCCGACAGGGTTTCGTGGAATTTGACCATGAGGGGCTCGTCCTCCGGGCGGATGGGCCGCAGCTGCACGTCGACCCCGGTCTTGGTCCGGAGAGGAAAAACGTACTTGGCCGGGTAAGGCCGGACGGCGGCGCGGGGAAGCCGGTCGTCCGGGACATTCGGCTCATGCAGGACCACCCGGGCGTCCAGCGCCAGGATCCCTTCCGGGGAGACGAGCAGCGGATTGATGTCGATCTCCCGCACGGCCCTTTGCTCGGCCACCAGCCGGCTGAACCGCACCAGGAGCTTTTCCAAAAGGGGCAAGTCCGCGGCGCGGCGGCCGCGGGTTCCCTTGAGCGCGGCGTACAGGCGGGTCTTTTCCATCATGCGCCGCGCCAGCGTGGTGTTCAGGGGCGGAAGCCCCAGGGCGCGGTCCTTGTACACCTCCACCAGGGTCCCGCCGGAGCCGAAGAGCAGGACGGGACCGAACTGGGGGTCCTGGGAGCTGCCCAGGATGGCCTCGTACCCCTCCAGGCGGACCATGGGCTGGACCGTGACGCCCTGGAAATGCCGCGCCTCCGACTTGGCGGCCACCGCGTCACGGACGGCCCGGAAGGCCTGCCGCACGGCGCCCGCGTCCGCCAGGTTCAGGCGGACGCCGCCCACGTCGCTTTTGTGCGTGAGCGTGGTGGAATGGATCTTGACGACCACGGGGTATCCCAGGGCGTCGGCGGCGCGGACCGCCGCCTCCTCGTCTTCGGCCACGATGGTTTTCGTGACCGGAAGGCCGTACGCGGCCAGGACCTCCTTGGACTCCTGTTCCGTCAACAGCAGGCGGCCGGACTTCCGCACCGAAGCGATCAGGGCCGCGGCGCGGGCCGCGTCCACGTCCGCGTCCCCGGCGAAGGAGGGGGTCTCGTACAGCCCCCGCAGATCGCGGCTGTGGCTCCACATGTACGTGAACACCCGGGTCGCCGTGTCCGGATAGGGAAAAACCGGGATCCCGGCGCGGGCCAGGAGGCGACGTCCCTTTTCCACCATTTCGCCGCCCATCCAGCTGGCCAGCACGGGTTTGTCCTGTCCCTTGGCGAAAGGCGTCAGTTTCTCGGCCGTGCCCGTGGGGTCGGTCATGTCCTGGGGGGTGAGGATCACCAGGAGGCCGTCGCTGGCCGGGTCCTTGGCCGCGGTCTCCAGGGCCCGGGCGTACCGCTCCGGGTCCGCATCCCCCAGAATGTCCACGGGGTTGCCCTTGCTCCAGGGCCCGGGGAGGAACCCGTCCAGGGCCGCCTTGGTTTCCGGCGAGACGTCCGCCAAGACCCCGCCGTTCATGACCAGCGCGTCCGCGGCCAGGACGCCGGGGCCGCCGGCGTTGGTGAGCACGGTCAGGCGCGGGCCGCGGGGACGGGGCTGTTTGGCGAGGACCTCCGCCATGTAGAAAAGCTCGGCGATGGTGTTCACGCGGAGCACGCCGCAGCGCTGGAACGCCGCGTCCAGGACGTCGTCGGACCCGGTCAGGGAGCCGGTGTGGGACACCGCGGCCTTGGCCGAGGCCTCGGTGCGGCCGGGCTTGATCACGATGATGGGCTTGGTCAGCGCCACCTCCCGCGCCGCGGACATGAAGGACCGGGCGTCGCCCACGGTCTCCATGTAGATGATGATGCTCTGTGTGTGGGGGTCGTTGCCCAGGTGGTCGATCAGGTCCCCCCAGCCCACGTCCAGCATGGAGCCCACGGACACGAAGGCGCTGAACCCCACCTGCTCCCGAAGGCTCCAGTCCAGGACCGCGGTGCAGAGGGCCCCGCTCTGGCTCAGGAACCCGACCGTGCCCGGCAGGGACAACCCGTGCGCGAAGGTGGCGTTCAACCCCGAGGGCGGGCACATGACCCCGAGGCAGTTGGGGCCGATGATCCGCATACGGCCCTTGGCCCGCTGCTGGATGTCCCGCTCGAGGGCCGCGCCCGCCTCCCCGTGCTCCTTGAATCCGGCCGAAATGATGACCGCGCCCGGCACATGGGCGTCCACGCACTGGCCCACCACGTCGGGCACCGAGGGGGCCGGCGTCACGATGACCGCCAGGTCCACGGGCTCCGGCACCTCCGCGATGCGGGGGTAGGCCTTGATGCCCAGGACGCTGGGACGCTTGGGGTTGACCGGAAAGATCGTCCCGCCGAAGGAGTTTTGAACCAGGTTCCAAAGCACGGTCCGCCCGACGCTGCCGGCGTTTTCCGTGGCGCCGATGACGGCCACGTTCTTGGGCCGGAAAAAAACTTCCAAAGGCGGCCGCCCGTTTCCAAAAACGTCGTGGGCGCGGTCCGCGGGGAATATCTGGGTTGGCTGAACGGGGTTGGCTTTCATCGGTCTTCGGGAACGGCCTGCCTTTCTTTCATTCGGTCTTTTGAAAGGAAACGGTGGATCGTCTTGCGGTCCACCCCCGCCTCGTCCGCCGCCGCGGTGACGTTGCCCTCGTGGCGGTTCAGCAGGTCCTTCCAATACTGCTCCTCAAATCCGTCCAACACCCGCCGCTTGGCCTCCTCGTAGGGAAGACCCTGGAACGCGGGCGCCGCGGGAGACGGCGTCCGTCCGGCGGCGCCGTCCCGCAACGATTCCGGCAAATCCTCGGGAGCGATCAAAGTCCCCTCCGAGAGGGTCACCGCCCTTTCCACGACGTTCTGAAGCTGGCGCACGTTGCCGGGCCAGGGATAGGCCGCCAACAGCCGGAGCGCGGCGGGATCGAACCCCTCGATCTTCCGGCCGTTGGCCTGGCAAAACCCCTTCAGGAAATGTTTGGCCAGGACCAGGAGGTCGCCGTTGCGCTGCCGCAGGGGCGGCAGGTTGACGCCGATGACGTTGAGGCGGTAAAACAGATCCTCCCGGAATTTTTTCTCCCCCACCAGGACCTCCAGGGGACGGTGCGTGGCCGAAACCACCCGCACGCTCACGGGCGTGAACCGGTTGGACCCCAGCCGGCGGATCTGCCGTTCCTGGATGACCCGAAGCAGTTTGGCCTGAAGGTTCAGGGACATGTCCCCGATCTCATCCAGGAAAAGCGTGCCCCCGTCCGCGGATTCCACCAGCCCGGCCTTGGACTGGTGGGCGTCGGTGAAGGCGCCCTTCTCGTGGCCGAACAGCTCCGCCTCCAGGAGGTTTTCCGGCAGGCTGGCGCAGTCCACGGGGACGAAGGGCCCGGCGGAACGCTTGCTGTTCAGGTGCAGGGCCCGGGCCACCAGCTCCTTCCCGGTGCCGGATTCCCCCTGGATAAGGACGTTGGCCTCGGTGGGCGCCGCCTTTCGGACGACCTGAAACACGGCCTGCATGGACTGGCTGTACCCGATGATCCGGTCCAGGCCGTAACTCTTTTCCAGCTGGGACCGGAGGCGCTGGTTCTCCTCCAGGAGCCGCCGCTCGCGCAACGCCCGCTCGACCACCAGCCGCAGCTGGTCGTTGGAAAAGGGCTTGGTCAGGTAATCGAAGGCCCCGTCCTTGATGGCCGCCACCGCGGTCTCGATGGTGGCGAAGGCCGTCACCATGACCACGGGGGCGGGGATACCGGAGGCGCGGACGCACTTCAGAAGCTCCAGCCCGTCCAGTTCCGGCATGCGCAGGTCCGACAGGATCAGGGCCGGCGCCTCCTCGGCCATGGCCTGAAGGGCGGCGCGGCCGTTGTCGAAGGTGCGGCAATGATATCCCTCCCGGGACAAAATCCGCTCCCCATTTTCCAACATGGCCGGCTCGTCGTCAACCAGGTAGATCGTTTCTTTAGCCATGGACCCGGACCTCCTCGGCGGGGGACGCGGTCCTATCCGCGTCCCGGGCGGGCGGGGGCGCGGAAACCGGGAAGGACGCCAAAAAACAGGTCCCCAGGGGCGAGAGCGGCCCGTTGCCGACGATCAGGAGCTGTCCCCCGTGCTGCTGGACGATCCCGTAGGACACGGAAAGCCCGAGCCCCGTGCCTTTCTCCTTGGTCGTGAAAAAGGGGTTGAACACCTTGTCCAGAATGGAAAAGGGGATGCCGGGGCCGTTGTCCGCCACCCGCACGTACGCCCGCCTGTCGGCCCGGCTGAACCAGGTATCGATCCAGATGCGGGGATGGGGATGCTCCTCCAGCGCCTCCGCCGCGTTCTTGACCAGGTTCAGGATGACCTGCTCCAGGTGGTTCTGGCATCCGGTGACCGGCGGGAGGTTCCAATCCAGGTGCCGGGTCAGGGTGATCCGCCGCCGTTTCAAGATGTCCTCCACCAGGCGGAGCACGTTTTCCGCCGCCGCCGAAAGGTTGACGGGCGAGGACTCCAGGGGCGCGCGGCGGGCGAAGTTCAGGAGGTTCCGCGTGATGTCCGTCAGCCGGCTGGTCTGCGCGCGCAACACCTCCAGGTCCTTCAGCGCCCGCGGCGGCGCCCCGCCGGCGGCGGCCTCCTGGATCATGAGCTCCAGGCGGGAGGACATGATGCCCAGGGGATTGTTGATCTCGTGCGCCAGGCCGCTCACCAGCTCCCCCAGGGCGGACAATTTTTCCGCCTGGAAAAGCTGGGCCTGGATCCGCCGCTGTTCTTCCCCGTGGGAGCGGCGGTTCCGCAGCACGAACCAGGCGGCCCAGGCCGCCATCAAGAACCCGGTGACGATGCCGCGGGAGATGTAAAGATAGTGGAGGGTCGCGAAATCCAGGCCCGAGAAAAACTTGTTCTCGATCACTTCCCACGCCAAGAAAATCAGGGCCAGCAAGGTCACGCAGGACAGCAGGAGGGGGGCGAGGCCCTCCCTCTTCCCCCATTGCAGGAGCCTGCGGAACCCGGAAGGGGGGTTCACGGCGTCTCCAGCCGGTGCCGCCAGTAATTGACGGTCCGGCGGGGAACCCGCAACTGGTATTGGTCCCACAGGAACCGCTGGACGTCCCCGTCGCCGGCCTCCGAAAGGCTTTCCGCGTTGCCCTCCAGGATCTCCCGGAGCACCTCTTTTTTCTGCGGGAACAGCCGGGACAACAACACCTCCTCGCCCCAGGGCAGGACCACGCTGCGCCCCACCACGAGCCGGCAGACCGTGCTGGAAGACACCCCCAGCCGCCGGGAGGTCTCCCGCAGGCTCAAGGTCCGCTTCCTCTCGCCTTTCCCCGAACCCAGGTACGCCCTTTCCACCTCCAGGACCTCCTGCAGGACCCGGTGGAAATTGTCCGACCGCATGTTGAGCATTTCCACCTGGCGCAGGAGGACGGCGGCGCGGCGGCGTTCCTCCGCCGACAGGATCTTCCGAGAGGACAGCCGCTCCCATGTGTCGTAGTCGATCCGGTACCGCCCCCGCGCCAGGTGAGGGCTGAAAAAGGACAGCACGAAACCGGCGGACATGTCCCCCTCCACCCGCCCCAGACAAAGGGGCCGGGCCTCCGGGGCCGGGGGAAAGGAACTCGGATGGAAAAACTCCGTCTGGGCGGAGAAGCGGAGCAGAAAATCGAAAACCTTCCGGGCCTTTTCCTCGGACAGCCCGCAGCGCTCGGCGATCTCCCGCCGCGTCAAAAGGGTCTCCTGGTGGATGAAATATCTCTCGAAATTTTCCTGCCCGATGGACCGGATGAGGGAGACCACGTCCTCCCGGTCCGCCAGGAACTCCTGCACGTCCGGAGTCGAGGGGTCCGCGGCGAACCCTTCCTTCAATTCCTGGAACCGGTTCGACAGCGCGGTGCGCGGGTACCGCTGGCGTTTCAAAACCCGGTATTCCGCGCCTTCCAGCCCCATGAGCTTCTGGAACAGGGGGTCCTGCTCGATGGCCTGGATCATGCCGGCGATTTCCCGCTCGGACAAGGACAGGACGTCCACCATCTTCAGGCGGATGAAGAGCTTCGCCTTCAGGGAAGGCTTCGGGGCGGCCGAGATTTTGAGGGAGGTGTTCATTCAAGCGTCCTTGTTTTCATACAAAGTCTACCGAAACGCGGCCCTGGCAACTATGATGCATGTCATACTCCGCGAAATTTTCACACCGCCGCGGGCTCGTACACGCAATAGGGCTCCTCGGCCAGGATGTCCTGGCGGGCGTAGTACCCGCGGGCCCGGCAGCCGCCGCACACCACTTTGTACGGGCAAAGCCCGCACCGCCCCTCCAACAGGGCCGGGTCCCGAAGCTTTTGGAAAGTGGGCGATCCTTCCCAAACGGCTTGGAAGGGGCTCTGCCGGATGTTTCCGGCCGGCACCGGCAGGTAACCGCAGGGAAAAACATCCCCCTTGTGGGACACGAAGGCCATGTGGATGCCGGCCAGGCAGCCCCTTCGGGATTCCGACCCCCGGGCCCCCGCCTTGTCCCCCTCCTCGGCCAGTTCCCGTTCGATCCGGAAGTAGTGGGGGGCGCAGATGGCCTTGACCGGCAGGGACCCCTGCTTGTCTTTCCCGTGGACCCATTCCAGCCACCGGTCCACCTCGCGGGTGTCCAGCATCTGGGAGTCGGCGATCTCCACGCCGCACCCCACGGGCACCAGCAGAAAAAGATACAGCGCCGCGGCGCCGAGGGAAGCGACCCATTGGTACATCTCCTCCATCTCCCCCACGTTCTGCCGCGTGACCGTGAAATTGATCTGCACCTTGATCCCCGCCTCCCGCAGGTGCCGGAAGCCCCGCAGCGCCCGGTCGAAGTTCCCGCCTCCCCGGAAAACGTCGTGGGTGGCGGGCCGCGCGCCGTCCAGGGAGATGGAGGCGTAATAGACGCCGCATTCCCGGATGCGCCGGGCGGTCTTCTCGTCCACCAGGGTGCCGTTGGTGGACAGGGCCACGGGCAGGCCGGCGTTTTTGGCGTGGGAGATCAGGTCGAAAATGTCCCGGCGGAACAGGGGTTCCCCGCCGGAAAAGATGAGCACGGGTTTTCCCAGGGAGGCCAGCTCGTCGATGAACCGCCGGCCTTCCTCGGTGGAAAGCTCGTCCGGCGAACCCTTGGCCAGGACGTCCGTCCTGCGGCAGTGGGTGCAGCGAAGGTTGCATCCGGCGGTGGTTTCCCAATAGACCCGCCGAAGCTCGTGTTTCAATATCTCCGTCATGGATGGACCCCCTTGAAGCAAGGATGAAATCCCAAAGGATCGGGGCTTTGCGCCGCGCCCTTGCCGAAAGTTTAAAAGAACGGGCGCAAGGCGACTACGATCCAGATCATAGTGGCGCCCCGGAAACCCGGCGCCTTCTCCGGCCCGCCCTCGGCCTATTGCCTTCCCCGCAGGGCCACGTCGAAAAGCCGGTGGCAATGCTCGGCCAGGGTCATGACCTGCCGCCAGTCCCGCCCCCAGATATAGATCCCGTGGTTTTGGATCAGGACCGCCTGGGATTGGGGAAGAGACCCCAAAACATCCCCAAAAGACCGGCTCAAGGCCTCTCCGTCCCCCCGGTCTTCGATCACGGGGATGCGCTGAACCTTGGCGACGAACTCCATGGGCAACCCCTGCGTCTCCGAAGGGCGGGGGACGAAGGCGGGGCCGAACAGGCGCGCCACCGCGGCCGCCTGGCTGGAATGGATGTTGATCACGGCCCCGGCCCGCCGATAAACATAGGGCAGGACCATGAGGGCCCTGTTCTCCGCAAAAGGCGAATCGGTCTCCTGGATTTCCCGCAAGAGTCCGTCCACTTCCAAGAAATAGATGTCGGCCGGGCAACGTTCCTCGGTCGGGCCGCCCACCGGCGCCATGTACACCAGGTGGCCGTCCCGGATGGAAACAGCCCCCCCCAAGGCGCTGAGCCATCCCTTGGAATAAAACAGGCCGCAGATTTCGCAGACGGCGCGCCGCAGCGGGTTGGCGGCCTCCGGCGATCCCAGGTCGAAGTTCCGGTTGATGGGGCAGGCGGCGGTCACCATGTCTTGGCCCCGGGCGTCAACGGCGGGACGCTTCTCCTCCTCCCCCTGGGCCGCGCCGAAGGACCGGGAGCGGCGCGAGAGTTCCCCCCTACAAATCGAACGCCGGTTCCGCTCAAGGGGTACGGAACCGGCGTCGAAATCGGTTTACAAAGCCTGGGATGAAGGGCCGAGCGTCTGTCTTTCTCGCCTTGTATTGTCGCAGCGCCCTTGCCTGACATGAATATCCCTCTTTCTCAAGATCCTATGGAAAAAATGTCCCAGCCCTTAGTACACGAACTCCCGGATGTCGTAAACCGCGGAACGCACTCCCCGCGGCAAGAAAGCCCTCAACCGTTCGCCCTGCGACAGGAGGCCGTCCCGGTCCAGGGGGGTAACGCCGGCGCCCCCCTCCCCCTGGAGAGGCGAAAAATAGACGATGTCTTTCCCGTCCAAAGGCAGCCTCTCGATCAGGGAGGCGGTGCCGGCCACATGGGCCGTTTCCCCCTCCCGCCCCCCCGCGCCCAGCAACACGATCAGGCCGATGGAAATCCCGGCCGACTTGGCGGCCCGGATGGAACGGCATTCGCCCTCCATGTCCCCGGGTTTCCGAAGGGCCCGGCGAAGCATGGGATGGCCCGTCTCCAAACCGTAATAAAGGCGGCGGAGGCCCGCCCCGGCCAGGACGCGGAAGTCTTCCGGAGAAACGACGCGGGCCTCATGGGGCTCCGCGAAAGCGAAGAACCCCCGGAACGGCCCCATGCGGGGGACCAGCGCCTTTTGGGCGATCGACATCCCCTCCGCCAGCTGACCCGCGGGCACGGCCAGGGCGTTGGCCTCCCCCAAAAAGAGGGAACTCCGCGCCGAAAGCCCGCGCCCGAAAAACGTTTTGACCGCGGCCGCGTGCCCGGCGAACTCCCGGGCCGATTTCGCCCGAAAGGGCTGTCCGCGGTAGAAATCGCAAAAAACGCAGCGGTTCCAGGCGCACCCCTCCGTCGTCTGGAGGACCACGGTGCCGTACTGGTCCGGAGGAAGGATGCCCACGGGCCGGTAAACGGCCTTGAAACGCCGCGCGTCCTCCCCATGGTCAAAGGCCGCGGCCCGCTCCAGCCATCCGGCCACCTCTCCCAAGGGGATGTCCTCGCTGAAGAGCACCGCCTCCGGGCCGAACGTCCGGCGGAGCCGCGACGCCTCCTCCTGGTACCGCCGCAGGACGTCCCCCGCCTCGGACGGTCCCAGGGGTCGCACCTCCCGCTCGCGTCCTTTCCAGCGCTTGGCGAGCGCGCGTCCGTCCAACCCGCGGGCCAGGAACCAGCCCCCCTGGGAGGAGAACAGGAGCCGCCCCTCCCCGTCCGCCGTGAAGAGGCCCCCCTCCGGCGTCAACAACGTCAAGGCGCCGGCGCGGGCGCACACCCGGCGCCCGCCGGTCCCCGCGACAACGCCGGAAGCCGTCCCGTTCACAGAACCCCCTTGAACCCCAGAACGATCAGGGGAAAACCGGCCAGGGACGTCCCCGGCAGGACCCTCCCCCGCCACCCGCTCCCCCGGGCCAGGAACAGCCCCGCCGCGTAAAAAGCCAAGACCGCCAGGGCTTTCCAGGGATCGGGGTTCCACGGCCCCTGTCCGGCGGCGGCCCCGTCCATCCAGGGCCCCCAGGCCAGGATCCCCAGCCCCCACAAGGCAAGGCCCGCCCACAGGCACCTGGAGAGAAAAACCGCGGCGGGCCCGGCTTTCTTGCGAAAAGCGTCCTTGGAACCGCAAACACAGCAAACGCCGCCCGTGAGGAACGCCAGGGCGAAGAGGCTGTGGCTCAGGACCACGGCCGCAACCGCGGCGGTCAACCGGCGCGGGGGCGGAGGGAGCCCGGCCGCGGCCTCGCCGCCGGCGAAGGGGATCTGCCCGAACAGGACCAGGACCTCGGCCGCCGCCACCCAAAACCCCAGACCCGACAAAGGATGGAGCCCCGCGGCCCGCGAGAGCAGGTAAAAGCCCGCCAAGCCGGCGCCGAACAGGTCCATGGCCGTGCACGGGTCCCCGGCGGAGAACCCCGCCGCCCCCTGCCAGCGGGCGAAAAAGCGCCCCGCGTGAAAAACCGACGCCACGGCCAGGAAGAACACGCCGGCCTTGACCAGGGACCGGTCCGACCGGCCATACCCCGCCAGATGGAACCCGGCGGAGGCCGCGTACAGACCGACCGCAAGGAACAAAGAGGCTTTCTGTCCGATCATGTCCCGCTCAGCCGCCCGATGTCCCGAACGCCGGGCGGAGGGCGTGCTCCGCGGACCGCGTCAGCCGCAACGGGACGTCCCGCGGACCGCCGCGCCGGCGGCCGTTTCCGGCCCGCAAAAACTCAGCACGAAACGGCCGGAACGGCGGCATTCCGCCAGAACCTCCGCCAGGACCTGGGTCGGACAGAGGGAACCGCAGGAACAATCGCACAGCAGGACCACGGGCCGCCTGAGGGACAGGAGCGCCAAAGGCTTGATGGTGTCCTGCGCCGCGGTGCCCTGGAGCTCCCAGCGGTACCCCGCCACGAAGGCGGGCCAGGGGCAGGCGCCGGAAAGATAGGACTCCCAGAGGGGCTGGCTGGGGGCGAGGGAAGAAATCCACGCGTCGCAGGCTTTTTTGCCCCGGACGGCCCGGGGCGGACGGCGGGACACGAGCACGCGGTAGCCGGATCCGCCGAAGCCGGCCCGTCTGACCTGGATCGGGTGTTTGATCATGACCCAAGATTACCCGAAAACAAAAAAACCGACTATGACATGAGTCATAATCGGCCCGAAAACGGCGATCCGCGGGGGATTTTTTTACGGATTTCCGATGATCTTCCTCAACTCCTCCGGTTTCTCAAGGTGCACCCTTCCGTAGCGCGACGTGAGGACCCCCTTCCTTTGCAGGTCGGACATGGCGCGGAAGGCCGTCTCCACCGCCGCGCCGACCAGCTCGGCGATTTCCCGTTTGGCGAGGGGGATGGTCTTCCCGTGGGACTGGTGCAGGCGCAACAGGGTCGCGGCGATCCGGACGGGCACCGGCTCCTGCCCCATGCACCGAAGGTCCTGCATGTCTCTGAGCCTCTCGGAGCACAGCACGCAAATCCCCCGCATCAGGCCCGGGCTCTTCATGTAATGCTCCAAAAACGTCTCCTCCGGGATCCGGACCGCCCACACGGCGGACGCGCACACGGCCGTGCACGGATAGCGCCGCCCGCCGGCCCCCAGCCGGCAAAGGGTTCCGAAAATCTCCCCGGGCCGGAGGCTTTCCAGGGCCAGGGGCCTGCCGGCGGCGATGTGCTTGAAGATCTGCACCCGGCCCTTCAGCAGGACCCAGACGCTGTCGGCCGCCTCCCCCTCGCTGAAGACGGTCTCCCCTTTGGCATAGGATCTGACGCGGGAAACGCGGGCGATGCGCCGGAGGTCTTGTGCGGAAAGCGCATCGAACGGCTCAACGGAGCCGAGGAATTTTCCGATATCGGAACGGGCGGGGTCCACGGGCTCTCATTCTATAAAAAAAGTCCCCCCCGCCGCTCCCTCTTTCCGGGCCGGCCCGCCCCCGGAAGCTCCGCCGGGCGGCAAGGGGCCCGTTGATCTTTTGTTGATCTTTCCGCCGCCCCGCCCCGGGACGGCCCGGCGGACGTTGTTTTTTTGTTGCATGGACAGCGACCCCCTCCGGGGACATCCTAAAATCGGAAAGGCCGGAAAAACGGGAAAACCAGAGGGAACCCGGAAAAAGAGAAAAATCCAATGGACCGACCTCAGCCGTCGCCCCACCAGTTGATTTTCAGCACCGCGGACATCGCCCGGCTCCTCTGCGTGGACCCGCGCACGGTGATCTCCTGGACCGCCCAGGGAAAGTTAAGGGCCTTCCGCACGCCGGGCGGGCACAGGCGCATCAGAAAATCCGATTTTTTCCTTTTTCTGCGCAACCACAACATCCCGCTTCCCTCCGGTTGGCGAAACGGGGACAAATCCATCGTCCTGGTCGGCCTGAGCCCCCGGAAACGCGTCCGCCTCCGGCGGTTCCTGGAAGAAACGTTCCCCACCCTCACCGTCATGGAAACGGACGAGGCCACGGCCGCGACGGATCTGGCGCGCTCCCGGCCGGACGTGGTGGTGCTCAACCGCCTCCCCGGAAGGCGGGGAGCGCATTTCTGCGCGGAGCTCCGGCGGAACCCGAGCCTGGCCCACGTCCGGGTGGCGGCGCTGTCGGGCGGCGCCGGCCGCGCGCCGGCCGATTCTCCGGTCGTGGACGCCCTTTTGCCGTTCCCCTTTATCTCCTGGGAGGCCAGGAAAATTTTCGGACTGCTCCTCGACATCCCCGAGGAAGCCCAAACCCCGGGCGCGCCGTGAGCCCCCGAAGGAACCGCCGATGAACGCCCCGGAAAGGAGAACCCCGATGAAAACGGCGTGGCGCGCGGGCGTGGCCCTGGCCCTTCTGTCCGGCGGCCTTCTCCCCGTCCGGGGGATGGAAGGGACGGAAGACATCCTGTTCCTGGACCTGCCCCAGGTGGTGACGGCCTCCAAAACGTCCCAGGAACTGGAAAACGCCACCTCCGTCATGACCGTCGTCACGCGGGAGGACATCGTCCGGTCCGGGGCGCGCACGGTCTACGACGTCCTGAAGCGGGTTCCGGGCTTTTTCCCCTCCGCCCAGGCCACCTGGATGCTGGTGGGCAGCCGGGGCCTCATGGCCGACGGCAACGACCACATCCTGTTCCTGGTGGACGGCCACCAGCAGAACAGCATCGTGGGCCAGGGATACCAGCAACAGGACAACCTGCCGGTCCTGGACAAGGTGGAGCGGATCGAAATCATCCGCGGGCCGGGGTCGGTGCTTTGGGGGTCCAGCGCGGTGTACGGCATCATCAACCTGATCACGCGGGACGGGCTCGACGGCCGCAGGAACGCGGCCGCGTTCGCGTACGGCGGCGGGGACGGGATGACCAACGGAAACTATATGTACTCGCTGGACGCCGAACGGGGCCTGAAGGGGATCATCTCCGCCGGTTATTGGAAGTCCAGCGGGTTCAACCGGAAGGACAGGACCGGGACCGGGGCCGCCTGGACGAAAACCGACGCCGCCGGCGTCAACGGCAACGTGGAGTTCCCCTGGGGCGAGGTGGGCGACTGGCCCGCCCTGGACCAGCACCGGGAAGGGTACGAAATGTACGCCAAACTGGCCACGGACAAAGGGCGCTTCCTGGCGCGGGTGGCGCAGAGCAACGTGGCCTATCCGTGGGACGGCTGGCTGGGCAAGCCGGGCTCCGACCTGTCCATGCGCAAAGCCTACGTCGAGCACCAGCGGGAAGGCTCCCTCTTCGGGGGCCGCCTGGACCTGCAACACATCCTTTACGCGGACCTTCTCCTGCAGAACCGCTTCCCCCGGGACACGGCCCTCTTCCTGGACAACGCCTCCGCCGGCGCCATGCAGGACCAAAGCAACGAAGAGCTGGCCTTCGGCACGGAGCTCACCGGCACCGTCCGCGTGGCCGAAAACGACGATCTCCAATTGGGCGTGAAAGGCGTGCGCACCAAGGTGGGGCCGAACCGGGACGCCCGGTTCAATTCCTTCCTCAATGTGGCCTCCTCCACCTCCCTGCCTTACATCGGCGTGGAATCCGGCCACGACAACAACCTGGCGCTTTATTTCGAGAACAGCCTGCGCCTCTTCCAAGACAGGACCACGTTTTTCTGCGGGGCGCGGTACGACAAAAACGACTTCCGGGAGGACAAATGGGTGTTCCTTCCCCGCGCGGGCCTGATCCAGGCGCTGGGCGGATCCCTGACCGCCAAGTACGTGCTGAACACGGGCTACCTGAGGCCCCCCGCCGTGTACTCCAAGACCGTGGGCGTCATCGCGGACACCTCCCGCGGGCCCACCCAAGGCATCACCCGTGTCGGGCTGTCGGAGCGCATCCAGAGCCACGATTTCCAATTGTTCTGGAAAAGGCGCAAGGACTACGCCGCGGTCACGGGCTTCTACATGAAGATCAAGGACTACCTGTCCTTCGACACCGTCCTGCCGCAGGGTTATAAAACGCTGGGAGACGCGGTGACGCGCGGCGTGGAGGTGGAAGGCAAAAAACACCTGGGGAGCCGCTGGGCGGCTTACGGCAACTATTCCCTGGCCAAAGCCAGCCTGCTCACCCCGCGGCTCAGCGCGGGCTCCCTCACCGATTCCCAAGACGCGTTCATGAACCACCCCCGGCACATCTACAACCTGGGCGTGGACTGGGCCGTCAGCCGGACGCATTTCCTCAACGTCAACCTGAACGGATGGGCTTACATGCGGTACGTCCGCCCCATCCAGACCGCGGCGTACGCGGGCCAGAACGACACCCTGAAAGGAGAGCAATCCCTGGACATCGCCCTCACGGGCTCCTCCCTCCTCAAGGGCCCCCTGGACTTCACCCTTTTCGTCCACAACGCGCTGGACAACCGGGACCCCGTGGGGCTGGCGGTCAACACCGGCGTCTATTCCCCGCGGGGACGCAACCTCGGCGCCAGGCTCTCCCTGCGCTGGTGACGCGGACCGCGCCGGGCATGTCGCAAGAACGGAGACGACCATGATCCCCCTGACCGAAATCGCGTCCGCGAAGAACCGGGCCCCGGCCGCCGCCGGCGCGGCGGCCGGAACGCCCCGCGTGCTGGTGATCGACGACGAACAGGGCTTCCGCGACCTGCTCCGCTTCGAGCTCCAGAGCCGCGGGCACGAGGTCTTCACGGCGGACAACGGGGAGGACGGGATCAGGACCGCCGGGGAAAAGGCCGTGGACGTCGTCGTCTCCGACCTGACCATGCCCAAACTGGGCGGGCTGGAGGCTCTCAGCGCCATCAAGGCAAACGACCCCAAGGTGGAGGTCATCATCATCACGGGCCACGCCACCATCGCCACCGCCATCGAGAGCATGAAGCGGGGGGCCTACGACTACATCACGAAACCCTTCCAACTGGAGGACCTCCGCCGGCTCATTGACCGCGCGCTGGACAAGAGGCGCCTGAACCAGCGGGTCAACGAGCTCCAGGAGCTGAACCGTCTGAAATCCGAATTCCTGGCGAACATGAGCCACGAGCTCCGAACCCCCTTGAACGCCATCGTGGGCTACAACTCCCTCATGCTCGACGGCGTGTACGGGGACGTCACGGACAAACAGAAACAGGGGCTGCGGCGCGTCGAGGCCAACGCGAAAAACCTCCTCCAGCTCATCAACAACATCCTGGACCTGTCCAAGCTGACCGCGGGCCGCATGCCGGTGTGCATCGAGCGGTTCCGGGTCGCGGACCTGGTGCGGGAGGTGGCCGAAACCACGGAATCGCTGGCCCGACAGAAGGATCTGGAGCTCGCCTGGGACGCCCCCCCGGATCTGACCGTCAAAAGCGACAAGACCAAGGTCAAACAGCTCCTCATCAACCTCGTCGGCAACGCCATCAAGTTCACCGCCGCCGGATCCGTCCGCGTCGCCGCGGAGAGGCTGCCGGGGGAACCCCGGCTGCGGCTGAGCGTCCGCGACACCGGCATCGGCATCCGGAAGGAGGACATCCCCCTGCTCTTCGAAAAATTCACCCAGCTGGACACCTCCAGCACGCGGGAATATTCCGGCACGGGGCTGGGCCTGTCCATCTGCAAAAAGCTCTCGGAACTCCTGGGCGGGGACATCGGCGTGGAAAGCGCCCCGGGGCGGGGCAGCGTCTTCTCGGTCACCCTCCCCCTGGACCGGCAGGAGGAAGCGCCGGAAGGGACCGGGGAGGCGCCGGAACCCGCCGGCCCCGCGGACGGGCGGAAGACCCTCCTGGCCATCGACGACGATCCGGAAGTCCTCAACCTCCTGCGCGACAGCCTGCAGGGGTCCGGGTTTTCCTTCATCGGCGCCCAGAGCGGGGAGGAAGGGCTCGCCCTGGCCCGGAAGCTCAGGCCGTCGGTCATCACCCTGGACATCATGATGCCGCACCAGGACGGATGGGCCGTGCTCCAGATCCTGAAGAGCGACCCCGTCCTGCGCGCCATCCCGGTCATGATCGTCTCCATCATGGAGAACAAGTCCCTGGGGTTTTCCCTCGGCGTGGCCGACTACCTCGTCAAACCCTTCACCCGGCAGAACCTCCTGGACAAGCTCGGCGCCCTGGAAACGGCCCGGCCCACGAAGGTCATGGTCCTGGACGACGACGAGTTCATGTCCGGCCTGTTGCGGGAGGTTCTCAAAAGCCAGGGGTACGAGGTGGAGGTCTGCGGCGCGGGGAAACAGGCCCTGGAACGGCTCAGGGCCGGGCGGCCGGACGTCCTCTTCCTGGACCTGATGATGCCGGACATGAGCGGCTTCGACGTGCTCCAGGCCATGGAGAGCGATCCGGCCCTCGGCAAGACGCGCGTGATCGTGGTCACGGGCAAGCGCCTGACCGCGGAGGAGACCGGCTTCCTGGAAAAACGCGTGGAGATGGTGTTGCGCAAGGGATCCAAAAGCCTTCCCGAAATCATCGGCGCGCTGAAAGAACGCCTCGCCGGCAAGAAAGAGGTGCTGCCATGAAACAGATACTCGTCATCGACGACGACCCGCAGAACCGCGAGGTCGTCCGGATCCGCCTTGAACAGGCCGGCCACCGCGTCATCGAGGCGGAAAACGGGATGGACGGCCTGCGCCTGGCCGGCGAACAGAAACCGTCCCTCATCATCCTCGACGTGATGATGCCGCGGATGGACGGCTGGCAGGTCTGCCGCCAGCTCCGCCAGGACCGGGAAACCCGGGGCATCCCCGTGATCATGCTGACGGCCCGGACCCAGCAGATCGAAGAGCTGCGCGGATGGGAGAGCGGGGCCGATGAATACCTGACCAAACCCTTCGACCACCTCCGGCTCCTCCGATCCGTCGAACAAATGCTGAACCGGACGGGAGCGCCCCAATGAACGCCCCGGCCTCCGGCCTCTTGCAGGACCTCCCGCAGGAGGAGATTTCCGCCAAGACGCTGAGCCTCGTCCCCTTCGACTACGTCCGCCGCCTGCGGGTCTTCCCCCTGCGCGCCACGGAGGACCGGCTCCGGCTGGCCATGGTCAACCCGGAGGACACGGAAGCGCTGGACTTCGTGCGCCTCCTGACGGGCCTGGAGCCGGACGTGGCGGCCGTCTCCGAGGACGCGCTGGACCGTCTCATCCAGAAGCACTACCTGGAAAACAGCTCCGCCCACTCCCCCGACCTGGACGTCAAGCTCCAGCGGCGGGGCCGGGACCCCGGCGACGCCGAGACGCACGCGGGCCCGGTGGTGGAAAAACTCTTTCGACTGGCGCTGGAGCAGCGCGCCAGCGACATCCACCTGGAACCCCAGAGCAACGCCCTGTTCGTCCGCTTCCGGGTGGACGGCGCCCTCAGGACCATCCACGCCTTTCCCCGCGACCTCCAGGCGGTCATCGGCTCCCGCATCAAGGTGCTGGCCGCCATGGACATCACGGAACGGCGTCTTCCCCAGGACGGTCAAATCCAGTTCTCCCACAAAGGCAAGATGGTGGACCTGCGCGTCTCCACACTGCCGGCCAAATACGGGGAAAAGTTCGTGATCCGCCTCCTGGACAAAGGCCAATTGACTCTTCAGCTGGACGCCCTGGGACTCGCCCCCGCCCTGCAGAGCGCGTTCGAAGAACTCATCGAAAGCCCCAACGGGATCATCCTGGTCACCGGACCGACGGGGAGCGGCAAGACCACCACCCTCTACACCGTGCTGAACCGGATCAAGTCCCCGCTCAAAAACGTCGTCACCTTCGAAGACCCCATCGAATACGAACTCCTGGCCAACTGCGCGAACGAAATGGGCATCACGCAGGTGCAGGTCAACCCCAAGATCGGCCTGACGTTCGCGAGCGGGCTGCGCGCCGCCCTGCGCCAGGACCCGGACGTCATCATGCTGGGAGAGATCCGCGATTTCGAGACCGCCGAAATCGCCATGCGGGCCTCCATGACCGGGCACCTCGTGCTTTCCACGCTCCACACCAACAACGCCGTCGGCACCCTGAACCGCCTGATGGACATGAAGCTGGAACCCCACATGATCGCCTCCACCATCCGGGCCGTCCTGGCCCAGCGCCTGATCCGGCTCCTCTGTCCCCACTGCCGGCAACCCTACCGCCCGCCGCGCCGTCTTCTGGAAAACCTTTACCCGGACAGGGCCAAATTGGACGAGGGCGCGTTTTACCGCGCCACCGGCTGCTGGCAGTGTCAGGGCACCGGGTATCACGGCCGCCGGGGCATCTTCGAGCTCCTGGTCGTCACGGACACGGTCCGGGAAAGCCTCTTGTCCAGCCAGCCGGCGGAGGCGCTGCTCAAAACCCCGGAGGTGCAAGGGCTCACCACTTTGCGCCAAAGCGGCCTGGAATGCGTTTTTCGGGGGCTGACCACGGTGGAAGAGGTGTTCCGGAACACCGCCGCCTAAGACCTTTCCGGAACGGGAGAAGCCGGGGGCTTAGGGGCGGTTTACAGAACTTTGATGGGATTTTTCAGACCTTAGGACCGATGGAGCGCAGGGGGTTTATGCAACGACGGCGGCTGGGGCGATCTACGATGAACGGAACGGCGTGGTGCGGCTATCCCTGCGACCCCTGCCAGCCCTCAACTGGGGAGTGTCCCAGGAGGGGCTGGTTTTGATACCTGTCAAAAATGGGGTGGGTAAGGGGATTTGAACCCCCGACCTTTCGGGCCACAGCCGAACGCTCTAACCGCTGAGCTATACCCACCTCTGTCGCGCCCTCCGTTGCCTCCCGTTTGGTCGGCAGCCTCGGGTTCGATAACGCGGACCTTTGGAGGTTTGGGCGGTCCGCGCGCTCCCCAAGGGGAACCTGGGTTCCCCGTTCATCGGCGCTTCGCTTCTCCGCATTCCATGCGGAACGCTCCGCTGAACCCCTCCTAAATGGAAAAATCTCCCGTCCGTCGCGCCCGAATCGGCCTCGCTTTCTCTCGGACCACGATTCAAGCCTGAAGCCTATTCGGCTTCGTCGACCCTTCTTAAACGGAATAAATTTTGCTCTCGGCCCCGCCTATTCCCGGGCGCCGGCCCGGGGCTTGCGTCCGCCGTCCACGGCGCGCCTGAGCTGGTCCGCCTTCTCCTTCACGGCCTCCTTGCCTTCTTCCACCCATTCGCGGCCCTGCTCCAGGAGGTCTTCCCCCTTGTCCTCCAGCTCTTCCATCCATTTCCGGAACCGGCGCCGGGTTTCCTTGCCCGTGCGCGGGGCGAAGAACAGCCCCGCGGCCAGGCCCAGGGCGCCGCCCAACAAAAACGCCAACAACGTGTCTCCGCCTCTGGAATCTTCGCTCATGGACCCCTCCTATAAACGGGAAGCGTCGCGGCCCTCGGATGATTCTCCCGGCGAGCCTTTCCCTTTTTCCTCCCGGAGGTTCTTCACGAACCCGCTGACCAGGTGGAAGACCAGGGACGCGGTGCGGCCCACGGTGCCCCCCATGAACTCGCTCACCCGGGCCGCGGCGTTGGTGAAGCTCTGCACCTTGCCCAGCTCTTCGGAGACGCGGTCCGCCAGGACCTCGTAGGACCTGGCCGTCCGCCGAACCTGGACGAGCGTCTGCACCAGATACACGGACACCACGATCACCGCCGCCAGGAAAAGACCTGCGCAAACCGCGAAGAAAATGATCATCGGCGTTGCCTCCTTAAAGAATGGTTCAAGGGCGGTGGAGCGAATCCGTCGGGACGTCCGGGCGAGGGAAACGGACTGATTTTCCCAAATTCCCCGGGAACGGTCAAGACACCAGGCTCTGGACCTTTTTCAAGAGCCGCTCGCCCTCCACGGGCTTGGTGACGTACCCGCTGGCGCCCAGCCGCATGGCCTCTTCCACGCCCTCCATCTTTTGAATGGCGGAGAGCACCAGGACCTTGGGCGGGGCGTCCATGCCCATGAGCAGCTTCAGCACGGAGAAACCGTCCATCCGGGGCATCATCAGGTCCAGGATGACCAGGTCCGGCCTGAACTCCTTGACCTTGTCGATCCCCTCCCGGCCGTCCTTGGCCACCGCCACCAGATAGCCCTTGTCCTCCAGGAAGAGGGACACGAACTCGTACACGTCCTCGTGGTCTTCCACCAGAAGGATGCGTTTTTTCGCCATGAGGACCCCCCCGAAAAGGTCTAAAAAGGGCCGATGACCGCCTTGCCGTCCTTGCGTTGGACCACGGGCAGGGCCTCCAGGCCCCGGCCGTGGCAGGGGCCGGCGGCGCAGGCGCCGTCCCCCGGCTCGAACAGCGCGCCGTGGGCCTTGCACAGGAGGAACCGGCCGTCGTCCGTGAAGAACTCGTTGTCGCCGAAATCCAGAGGGCTGCCCGCGTGGGGGCAGCGGTTGCGGTACGCCAGAAGCCGGCCGTTTTTCCGGATGAGGAACCCTTCGGCCGGGAAGCCCCGCTCTTTGTAGGAAAATTTGAGGGAGGCGCCCTCCGCCAAACGGGCGGCGCCCGTCACCGCGACGGTCCGTCGCCGGCGGGCCGTCACCCCAGGGCCCGCCGCACCACCCGGCGGACGTTCCGCACGAAAGGCTTCAGGTCGAAACAGGCGGCCAGGCCCGGCCCGGACAGGCGCGAGCGGATGTCCGGGTCCGCGGCGGCCATCTGCCGGAAGCTGCGGCCCGTTGTCCAGGCCTCCTGCGCGTGGCGCTGGACCAGCTCGTACGCCTTTTGTTTGGGCAGGCCCCGCCGGGTCAGCGCGATGACGAGGCGCTGGGAGCAGACGATCTCCGAGGTCTTCTCCATGTTGGCCCGCATGCGGTCCGGATAGACCCGCAGGTCCGCCAGCACCCCCTTGAGCCGGTGGATCATGAAATCCAGGAGGAGGGTGGCGTCCGGCAGGGCCACCCGCTCCACCGAGGAGTGGGAGATGTCCCGCTCGTGCCAGAGGGCCACGTTCTCCAGGGCCGACAAGGCGTAGCCCCGCAGCAAGCGGGCCAGGCCGCAGATGTTCTCCGAGGCGATGGGGTTGCGCTTGTGCGGCATGGCGCTGGAGCCCTTCTGCCCCTTGGTGAACGGTTCCTCCGCCTCCAAAACTTCGGTGCGCTGGAGATGGCGCAGTTCCGTGGCCACGCGCTCCAGCCCGGCGCCGGCCAGGGCCAGGGCCTGCATGTAGTGGGCGTGCCGGTCCCGGGGCACCACCTGGGTGGAGGCGGGCTCGGGGCTCAGCCCCAATCGGCGGCAGACCTCCGCCTCGATGGAAGGGTCCAGATGGGCGAACGTCCCCACCGCGCCGGACAGCTTGCCCGCGGCCGCGTCGCGGCCCGCGGCCTCCAGCCGCTCCAGGTTGCGGCGCAGCTCCGCGTGCCACCCGGCCACCTTGAAGCCGAAGGTGATGGGCTCGGCGTGGATGCCGTGGGTGCGGCCCATCATGAGGGTGTCCTGGTGCCGCAGGGCCAGCCGCCGGGTCACGGCCATCAGCTCCTTGAGGCCGGCGATCAGGAGGGCGTTGGCCCGCTTGATCTGGACCGCCAGGGCCGTGTCCAAAACGTCCGAAGAGGTGAGGCCCTGGTGCAGGGCCTTGGCCGCCGGCCCCACCCGTTCCTCGATCTGGGTCAGGAAGGCGATGACGTCGTGCTTGACGGTCCGCTCGATCTGCAAGATGCGGCGCACGTCCACGCGGGCCTTTTGGCGCAGAGTCTTGACCGCGCGCCGGTCCGCCAGCCCCCGGCGGGCCAGGGCCTCGGCGGTCAGCAGCTCCACCTCCAGGATGGCCTCCCAGCGGGCCTGGTCGGTCCAGATGCGCGACATGCCCTCGCGGGTGTACCGGGGGATCATCCCATCACCTGCCTGCAGGCCAAACGCCTGCTTCCGCAGTCGAGGCAGGTGATGGGATCATCTGTCACCCGCCTGAAGAAAAAAATCCGTCTCGCGTTCATAAACGTTCCGTCCTTCATTCTTGGATTTCCGGCTCCGCGACGTCCCCCTCCGGGACCGGGATTTTCAAGAGGATCATGACCCCCTCGGCCGCCTCCGCCACGTCCGAACTGCCGCAGCAGCAGTCCATGCAACAGAGGTCCGCGCCCTGGGCCGCCAGGAGCGCCTCCTCCAGCCCGTCGGATCTTTTCAGCCTCTCCTTCCGGGCCAGGGTTTCCATGTCCATGAGCAGGGACCGGGCCCTGCAGTCCTGCCGCTCTTCCACGGCCCGCGCCAGTTGGCGGTCCAACGGCTCCCCGTTCCCCTCCGGGCCCGAAAAGTTTTGGATCGACGGGGTCTGGGGTCCGGACGGCTTGGCCGCGCCGGGGGAGGCGAAAGACAGGGCGGACGCGACGACAAAGCACGCCCGGAATCCTCCAAAAGCGGTCTTGGTCATTTTTGCGGCGTCCCGGCCAGGACCCGGGCCACGGCCCGGGGATAAAGCTTGTGCTCTTCCACCAAAATCCGGGCGGCCAGGGCATCGGGCGTGTCGCCCGGCAGGACCGGCACCTGGGCCTGCAACAGAATGGGGCCCCGGTCGAACTCTTCGTCCACCACGTGGACGGTGCAGCCGGACTCCTTCTCGCCCGCGGCCAGGACGGCCTCGTGCACGTGGTGTCCCCACATGCCTTTGCCGCCGAACTTGGGCAGGAGCGCGGGATGGATGTTCAGGATGCGTCCGGGGAAGCGCCGGATCAGCTCCGGCTCCACCTTGAGGAGGAAGCCGGCCAGGCAGATCAAAGTGACGCCGCGGCGCGCGAACTCTTCCCCGATGCGCTCGAAGTACGCGGCCCTTGACGAAAAGTCCTTGGGCTCCAGGACCAATGATTCCACGCCGAGCTTCTTGGCGCGGTCCAACGCGCCCACGCCGGGCTTGTTGGAAACCACCAGCCTCACCTCGGCGTCCGGGATGTCTCCCCTTTGGGCGGCCTCGGCCAGGGCCTGAAAGTTGGAGCCGCCGCCGGAGACCAGGACGCCGATGCCGGCTTTCACAAACCGCTGAGAGAGGAGAGGCGAGAGGCGGGAGGTTGAACCAAACCGATCATTTCTAAGTTCTTAACCTCCCACTTTTCACTTCTCACTTTAAACGAATCGGACCTTTTGTCCGCCCGGCTCCACGCGTCCCACGCGGTAACAGGGCGCCAGGAGCTTCTGGAGGCCGTCGGCCTTTTCCCGCGACACGGCCAGCACCAACCCCAGCCCCATGTTGAAGGTGCGGAACATCTCCGCCTCCTCCACCCGGCCGCGCCGCCGGAGCTCGGTGAACACCTCGGGCACGGGCCAGGAGGCGCGGAAGAACGCCGCGTCCAGTTTTTTGGGCAGGAACCGGGGCACGTTTTCCAGGAGCCCGCCGCCCGTGATGTGGGCCATGCCCTTGATCGCGCCCGGGAAGGCCTTGAGGGCCCGGCGCACGGGCCGGACGTAAATTCGCGTGGGGGCCAGGAGCTTTTTGCCCCACGTCTTCAGATCACGGCCCTTGAACAGGGCCCGCACCAGGGAGTACCCGTTGGAATGGACGCCGGAGGAAGGCAGGCCCAGGAGCACGTCGCCGGCCTTGATGCGGCGGTTGTCCACGCGCTCGGACTCGTCCACCACGCCCACGGCGAAGCCCGCGAGATCGTACTCGCCCGGCTTGTACATGCCCGGCATCTCCGCGGTCTCCCCGCCGATCAGGGCGCACTCGGCCTCGCGGCAGCCCCGGATGATGCCTTGCACCACCTGGTCCGCCACGTCCACGTCCAGCTTGCCCGCGGCGAAATAATCCAGGAAGAACAGCGGCTTGGCCCCGCAGCAAATGAGGTCGTTCACGTTCATGGCCACCAGGTCGATGCCGATGGTGTCGTGGACGTTTAATTCCTGGGCGACCTTGAGCTTGGTCCCCACGCCGTCGGTGCAGCCCACCAGGTAGGGTTTTTTGTACCCGTTGCGCGGGAAAGGGAAAAGTCCGGCGAAGTCCCCGATGGAAGGCACCCGCCGGCGGATGCGGTCCACCAGCGCGTCCCCCGCGTCGATGTCCACCCCCGATTTTTTGTACGTCCAGATCTTCGCCATGAAACCCCCTCTATTTCCCCGCGGCCGCGCGCAGTTCCGACGCCGTAAAGAGCGGCGCGAGCTTCAACCCCGCCTCCGACAGTTTTTCCGGACCGCCGGACTCCCGGTCAATGACGCACAACACGTGCTCAATGATGGCGCCCTGCTCCCGCAGGGCCGCCACGCCGTCCAGGATGGCCCCGCCCGTGGTCACCACGTCCTCCACCACGGCCACGCGCTTGCCCTTGAAACCGATCCCTTCGGCCAGCTTGCAAGTGCCGTACTCCTTGGCCTTCTTGCGCACGAAGATCACGGGCAGGCGGGTCTTTAAGGACAGGGCCGCGGCCACGGGGATCCCGCCCATCTCCAGGCCGGCCAGGACCTCGGTCCCGGCGGGGATGAGCCGCGCCAGGCTCTCCGCCACCGCCTCCAACAGCTCGGGCCTGGACTCGAAAAGGTATTTGTCGAAGTACTCGTCGCTGGTTTTGCCGGAACGGAGCCGGAACCGGCCCTTCAGGTTGCAGGCCTGGAAAATTTTTTTGGCCAGCGCCGGGTCGCCCATGTTATCTTTCGTCCCTCAGGGCCAGGATCCGCCGGACGGCCTTGGCCGGGTCCCTGGCCTCCAGGACGCTGCGGCCCACCACGATGTAATCCGCCCCCGCCTCCCAGGCCTTGAGCGGGCCGGCGGTGCGCTTCTGGTCCTTGCTGGCGCCGCCCATCTCCCCGAAACGGATGCCGGGAGTGACCAGCGTCACCCGGATCCCGCTCTTCCTCAAGAAAGCCGCCTCGTTGGGCGAACAGACCAGCCCGTCCACGCCGCAGGACTGGGCCAGCCGGGCCAGGCGCAGGACTTGCTCCTGCGGGGTCGCGGTCACGCCCACCTTCCGGAGGTCCGCGCCGGAGAAGCTGGTCAGGACCGTCACGGCCCAGACCTTGGGCCTGGGGCGGGCCGACAGGGCGGCCTTCATGACGGACGCGCCCGCGCCCGCGTGGATGGTGCAGGCGGCCACGCCCATGCGCCCCGCCGCCTCCACCGACCGCTTCACCTGGGAAGGGATATCATACCATTTAAAGTCCAGGAACACTTTTTTCCGACGGGCCCTGAGCCATTTCACGATGGCGGGGTCCTGGAAGCACAGGGACGGCGCCACCTTGTAGAAATCCGCCGCCTTCCCGACCCTTTCCACCACGTTTTTGGCCGCCCGGGAAGAAGGAACGTCCAGCGCGAGTATCAATCCTTTTTTGTTCATGCGTCTTAACCCAGCATCCCCATTTCCGTCAATTTTTCGACAAGCACGTCGGCATAAAACCCATAGACGTAAGAAGGCGGATGAATGTCGTGAAAAGCGGGGGGCTTGTCCGCCAGAGCGTCCCGAAGGGAAATGTGCGGCAAGAAGTCATATCCCGGCTCAGGACCGTCAAGGTAGAACATGACCGTTTTCAAGCGGGGGAAATCGCGGACGAACGCGCGCAAATCCCGCCGACTGATGTCATCGCCGTATCTGGCCCACAGAGACTCCTGGATCATGGGGCGGCCGGTGTGCCGCAGGATGAAACGAACCGTGAGTTTGTTGAGGCACGCGACGGCCAGGCGATACGATGCGCTCCAGCCCACGAGCCGCTTGTGCAATGATTCAAAGGGCGTGTCGTAAAAGGGGGCGAAGGGCAGGTTCTCCAGAAACAACTCGTTGTTCCCCTCAAAATGCCGACCGAAGTCGGCGTCGTCGCCGAGGAACGCCCTGCGTCCCCGGTTGGTGTCCTGAAAGATCAAGAGATCGGGATCGTACAAGGAGACGACCTCCCTGGCATAGGCCGCGTTTTGAGACATCATGTACGCCGGCAACCCCGCGTTCCACACCTGGAACCGTCCCGGGCGCTTTTTGTTCAGCGCGGCCTCCAGGAGGGCGGGATAGGCGTCTTCGTCGCTCACCGACGTGCCAAAGGTGTTGGACCCCCCGAAGACCACGATCCGGTAAACCCCTCGGGGCTTTTCAGCGGCCCGCTCTTCCCCCCGGAACCCCAGGCCGTTGATCCGGAAGCGGACCGACGCATACTTCGTCTCATCGGGGTGCAGGCAATTGCCGCGGCGGATATCCGTGTTGGGAACCAGCTCATAAATACGGCGCGGATGGGAAGACGGCCTGGCCAAGCTCGTTTCGCCCTGTCGGGACCACAATTCCTTGTAAAGAATCGGCCAGAGGGCCTTCATATCGGCCTTGGTGATCCGGCAACAGGCCTCCACCAGAAAGAGGGCCGCGACAAGAGAACCCAGCAGGAAGAAAACCCGCCGCCATGCCCGCCCGAACCGCGCCGATTGGCTAGAACTCATCCGAAAACCTCCTTTCGGGCTGCAAATTCGGCTTTTGGCCTGCGCCTTTGCGGTCCTCGGCTTACATACCGCAGAGGGTATGCTCGCCTCAGCCCGCTTCGGCTCGGCACAAAATCCGAATTTTCGCCGCCGAGTAAGGTTTCCGGATGAATTCTAAACACCTTTGCCCACCGCTTCCCGCACGGACGCGAAACCGTCCCGCTTCAGGAGGCTCAGGAGCCCCCGGTTGATGCGCCGCGCCAGGCCGGGCCCCTCATAGATGAACCCCGTGTACACCTCCACCAGGGAGGCGCCGGCCAGGATCTTTTCGTACGCGTCTTCGGCGGAGAAAATCCCGCCCACACCGACGACGGCGAGCCGTCCCTTGGCCGCGCGGAAAAGCCGCCGCACCGTTTCCGTGGACCGGGACCGCAGGGGACGGCCGCTCAAGCCCCCCTCCGCCGGCGCCGAGGGCGGCAGGCCTTCCCGGGAGCGGGTGGTGTTGGTGGCCACGACGCCGGCCAGCCCCGCCCGCGCCGCCGCCTCCACGATGGCCTCCTCCGGCTCCTCGTCCGGCGAAATTTTCACGAAGAGGAGGGGTTTCTTTCCGCCCCTTTCGCGCGCCAGCCGTTCGTTCTGTTCCCGAAGCGCCTTGAGCAGGGGCTCCAGATGGGCCGGCGACTGGAGCGCCCGCAGCCCCGGCGTGTTGGGCGAGCTGACGTTCACCACGAAGAAGTCCGCCCGGTCGAACAGGGCCCCGTGGCAGGCCAGGTAATCCCGGGCCGCGTCCTCCAGGGGCGTGTCCTTGTTCTTGCCGATGTTGAAGCCGATGGGCACGCCCAGTTTGAGTCCTCGGGAAAACCGTTCCGCGGCCCGGGCCGCCCCGTCGTTGTTGAAGCCCATCCGGTTGACCAGGGCCTCCTGCTCCGGAAAACGGAAGACGCGGGGCCGGGGATTGCCGGGCTGGGGCCGGGGCGTGAGCGTCCCCCCCTCCAAGAACCCGAAGCCCAGGGCCTCAAACCCCGGAAGGGCCTCGGCGTTCTTGTCGAAACCGGCCGCGAGCCCGACGGGGTTGGGGAACGTCAACCGATCCGGCCCGTCGCCGAGAGTGACGCGCAGGGCGGGGTCCTCCACCCGGAAAAGGGGCCTGCACAGGGACAGGGGAAAGGGCGAACAGAGCTTGAGGAGGTTGACGGCCCAGTGGTGCGCGGTTTCAGGGGGCAGCGAAAAAAGAAGGGGGCGGACCCACCGCCGGTAGATAATGGTTACACCGTCCTGAGGACGTCCCGCCGGAGGACCACCTTGCCGCCCACCAGGACCGCCTGCGGAAACCCGCGGAGGGTCCAACCCAGGAACGGGGAGTTTTGGCTCTTGCTGCTGAAAGAGGTGAGCTTCCGTTCCTCGCGGGGATCGATGAGCACCACGTCCGCGGGCGCGCCTTCGCTGAGGTGCCCCACGGGGAGCCCCAGGATTCTGGCCGGGTGGAGGGACAGGCGTTTGACCGCCTCCGGCCAGGAAAGCAACCCCTTCTCGATCAGCTGGGTGATGGCGAGCGGAAGCAGGGTCTCCAGGCCGATGACGCCGAAGGGCGCGGCGGAAAATTCCTGTTCCTTGGCCGCGCGGGTGTGCGGCGCGTGGTCCGTGGCGATGACGTCGATGGTCCCGTCCGCCAACCCCGCCAGGAGGGCCTCCCGGTCCTCCGCGGTGCGGAGCGGCGGGTTCATCTTGGCGTTGGCGCCGTACTGGGTCACCGCGTCCTCCGTCAGGGTGAAATGGTGCGGCGTGACCTCGGCCGTGACCCGGGTCCCGCGCTTCTTGGCCTCCCGCACCAGGGCCACGGATTCCCGCGTGGACACGTGGGCCAGGTGGAGCCGGGCGCCGGTGAGCTCCGCCAGGGCGATGTCCCGCGCCACGGCGATGGACTCCGCCTGCCGAGGGATGCCCTTGTACCCCAGCCGGGTGGCCAGGGGGCTTTCGTTCATGACCCCGTCGGCCATGAGGGACTTGTCCTCCGCGTGCTCGATCACGGGCAGGTCGAACACCTTGGCGTATTCCAGGGCCAGGCGGAGGAGCCGGCTGCTGGAGACGCAGGCGCCGTCGTCCGTGATGGCCACGCAGCCCGCCCGGGCCATGGCGCCGATCTCGGACAGGGATTCCCCGGCCCGGCCGCGGGTGACGGTGCCGATGGGCCAGACCCGGACGCTGCCCTGCTCCGCGGCCCGGCGCAGCACGAATCGGATGCCGGACACGTTGTCCATGGGCGGGTCGGTGTTGGGCATGGCCGCCACGCTGGTGACGCCGCCCGCGGCCGCGGCCCGCGTGCCGGACTCGATGGTCTCCGCGTCTTCGTGGCCCGGCTCCCGCAAATGCACGTGCATGTCCACCAGGCCCGGCGCCACGATGAGCCCCTTGGCCTCCAGCACCAGGGCCCCGGCGGGCGCGTTCACGCCGCGTCCGACGCGCGCGATCTTTTCCCCCTCCACCAGGACGTCCATCTCCCCGTCCCGGTTGTTGGCCGGGTCCACCACGCGGCCGCCCCGGATGAGGAGCACGTCCGCCTTCTTGGTCTCGGTTTTTTTGGAGGGGAGGCTCACGACAACTCCTTCAAAGAGGCTTCCGCGGCCCGGCGGCCCCGCTTGGCGTCCGGCCTTTCCGCCGCGAACCCGGCGGGGCCGGAGAAGAGGTACAGCACCGCCATGCGGACCGCGATGCCGTTGGTGACCTGCTCCAGGATCATGGAGCGGGGGCCGTCCGCCACTTCGGAGGAAATCTCGATCCCCCGGTTCATGGGGCCGGGGTGCAGGACCAGGCAATCCGGCTTGGCCAGGCGCAGGCGGTCGGCGTTGAGGCCGTAGAACTCCGTGTATTCCCGCAGGCTCGGGAAGAAGTGGCCCTCCTGCCGCTCCCGCTGGAGCCGGAGCACGTTGATGATGTCCGCCCCCTCCAGCGCCTCCTCCAGGCGGTAGGACACGCGCACGTTGGACCCGAACGTTTCCCGCAGGCCCGGCGGGATGAGGGTGGCCGGGCCGCAAAGGGTGACGCGGGCGCCCAATTTCGTGAGGCCCCAGAGGTTGGAACGCGCCACCCGAGAGTGGAGGATGTCCCCCAGGATCACCACGTGCAGTCCTTCGATCCGTTTTTTCTTTTCCAGGATGGTGAACATGTCGAGGAGGCCCTGCGTGGGGTGCTCGTGGGTGCCGTCCCCGGCGTTGATGACCCGGGCTTTCACGGCCTTGGCCACCAGGTCCGCGGAGCCGGAGGCGGAATGCCGCAGGACCAGGAAATCCACCTTCATGGCTTCCAGGGTCTTGACGGTGTCAATCAGGGACTCGCCCTTGGTGACGGAGCTGGTGGCCATGGCGATGTTGAGGGTGTCGGCGGAGAGGCGCTTGGCCGCCAGTTCGAAGGAGCTGCGGGTGCGGGTGGAGGCCTCGAAGAAAACCAGGGCCACGGTCTTGCCGCGCAGGGCCGGGACCTTTTTGATGGAGCGGGTGAACAGGGACTTCATGGGCCGCGCCATGTCGAGGATGGTCTCGATCTGGCGGCGGGACAGGGATTCCAGGCCCAGCAGGTCCTTCATCTCATCACCTGTTTTTCCGCCGAAGGCGGAACCAGCGGTTCCGAAGCAGGTGATGGGATCATCCCACCGCCTCCTTGCGGGCCGACGCGACCCACACCGCGTCCTCGCCGTCCACCTCCTCCAAGTGCACCTCCACGCGCTCCTGGGCGCGGGTGGTGACGGTCTCGCCCGCGAAGTCCGCCTGGATGGGCAGCTCCCGGTGGCCCCGGTCCACCAGCACCACCAGGTACACCTTTTTGGGCCGGCCGAAATCCATGAGGGAGTCCAGGGCGCAGCGGATGGTGCGCCCGGTGTACAGGACGTCGTCCACCAGGAACACCACCTTGTCGGTCAGGTCGAAGGAAATGTCGGTGTCGTGGACCACGGGCTGGACGGAGACTTCGTCCACGTCGTCCCGGTAGAAGGTGATGTCCATGGTGCCCACGGGCAGGGCGGGCGCGCCCAGGTCCCGCAGGAGCTCCCCCAGGCGCTTGGCCAGGGGCACGCCGCGGCGCTGGATGCCCACCAACACCCATTGGTCCTTGGGCTCGGTCGCCCTCTTGAAAATTCCCTTGGACAGCTTTTCAATGGCGGAACGGACCTGCGTTTGGGTGAGGATCTTCTTCTTGGGAGGGGTCACGGAGGTTTTTCTTTCAGAACCTCTCAGTTAAGGTTGAGGAGTCTCCCTATTAAACCAAATTTGGAGCGGGAACGGAACGGCTTGGGCGGGAAAAAAACGGTCAGCGGGCCGCGGTGCCGGCGCGTCCAAGGGCCCGGGCGCCGATGTCCCGGCGGTGATGGGCCCCTTCGAAACGGATGTTCCCCACCGCCTCATAGACCCGGCGGCGGGCCGCCTCCAGGTCCGCCGCCAAAGCGGTGACGGCCAGCACCCGACCGCCCGCGGTCCGGACCGGGCCAGCGGGGTCCGGGCGAGCGGTCCCGGCGTGGAACACCAGGACGTCCTTTTGTCCGGCCAGGGACTCCAGGCCTTCGATGGCCTTGCCTTTTTCAAAGGCCCCCGGGTACCCGCCGGAGGCCAGGACCACGCAGAGGGCCGCGCCCCGGCTTTTTTTCAGGGAAACGCGGTCCAGGCGTTTCTCCGCCGCGGCGGCCATCAGCTCCGCCCAATCGTTCTCGATGAGCGGCACCACCACCTGGGTCTCGGGGTCGCCGAACCGCACGTTGAACTCCAGGACCTTGGGGCCTTCCCGCGTCAGCATGAGGCCGAAATAGATGACGCCGGCATAGTCCAGCTTCTCCGCGGCCAGCCCCTGGAGGAAGGGTGAAAAAACCTCCCGTTCGATCCGTTCCCAGAGGGCGCCGGACACCTGGGGGACCGGCGCGTACGCGCCCATGCCGCCGGTGTTGGGCCCCTTGTCGTCGTCGAAGACCCGCTTGTGGTCCTGGGACGGGACGAGCGGCAGGAGGGTCCGGCCGTCGCAGAGCGCCATGACGCTCAGCTCCTCCCCCTCCAGGGTTTCCTCCAGCACGGCCTCGTTGCCCGCCGAGCCGAAGGCCTTTTTCCCCAGGACCGCGTCCAGCGCCTCCAGGACCGCGTCCCGGTCCGGGCAGACCATGACGCCCTTGCCCGCGGCCAACCCGTCCGCCTTCACCACCCGCCAGGAGGACGGCCAGCGTGCGGACTTCACGAAGTCCGCGGCCTCCCCGGCCCGCGAAAAGCCGGCGAAGTCCGCGGTGGGGATGCGGTGCGTTTTCATGAACTTCTTGGCGAAGATCTTGCTGCCCTCCAGCCGCGCCGCGGCCCGGTCCGGGCCGAACACGCGGACGCCGGCCCGCCGCAGCGCGTCCGACAGGCCGTCCACCAGGGGCGCCTCCGGCCCGATCACGGCCAGGCCGATTTCTTTCTCCCGGGCGAAGGCCAGCACGTCCTCGTGCCGCGCCGGGTCCAAGGGAACGCATTGGGCCAGGGACGCCATGCCCGGGTTGCCCGGCGCGCACCAGAGGCCCTTCACCGACGGGCTCCTTTTCAGCGCCCAGGTCAGGGCGTGCTCGCGGCCTCCGGAACCAATGACCAGGACGTTCATCCCACCACCTGCCTTTCCGCCAAAGGCGGAACCAGTGGTTCCGAGGCAGGTGGTGGGATCATTTCGCGCCGCCGTTGAAGCGGACGGGGATGGGGTATTTGTCCGTGAAGCAGGCGGTACAGAAGTCCGCCGGGTCCTTGCCCGCGGCCTTGAGCATGCCTTCCAGACTTAAATACTTGAGGCTGTCGGCCTTCAGATAATCGCGGATCTTGTCCACCGAAAGCCGGGCGCCGATGAGCTCCTTGCGCTCCGGCGTGTCGATGCCGTAGAAGCAGGGGCCCAGGATGGGCGGGGAGGAGATGCGCATGTGGATCTCCCGGGCGCCGGCCCGGCGGATCATGCGCACCAGCTTGCGGCTGGTGGTGCCGCGCACGATGGAATCGTCCACGAGCACGATCCGTTTCCCCCGCACCGCCTCGGGCACCACGCTCAGCTTCATGCGGGCGCCGAAGTCCCGGATGGACTGCCTGGGTTCGATGAAGGTGCGGCCCACGTAGTGGCTGCGGATGAGCCCCACCTCCAGGGGGATGCCGGACTGCTCGGAAAACCCCACGGCCGCGCAGGTGGCGGAGTCCGGCACCGCGACCACCATGTCCGCCCTGGCCGGCGACTCCCGCGCCAGCTGTTTTCCCAGGGCCCGGCGCACCTGGTACACGCTCTGGCCGAAGATCTGGCTGTCGGGCCGGGAAAAGTACACGAACTCGAACACGCAGTGGGCCTTCTTGGGGGAGGAGCCCAGGTTGGCCACGGTGCGGACGCCGCGTCCATCGATGGCCGCGATCTCCCCCGGTTTCACCTCCCGCACCAGCTTCGCCCCCACGATGTCGAAAGCGCAGGTCTCCGAGGCCACCACGTAGGACCCGTTGAGCTTGCCGATGTGCAGGGGCCGCACGCCCCAAGGGTCCCGCACCGCGTACATCGTCTCCGGCGTGAGCAAAAGGATGGAATAGGCGCCGTACACCTGGCTGAAGGCGTCCTGGAAGGCGGACACCATGTCCCGCGCCGCGGACTTGGCGATGAGGTGCAGGACCACCTCGCTGTCCGCGGACGTCTGGAAGATGGAGCCCTGCCTTTCCAGCTGGCGGCGGAGCAGGTGGGCGTTGGTGAGGTTGCCGTTGTGCGCCAGGGCCAGGGGCCCCCGGGCGGCCGTGACCACCAGGGGCTGGGCGTTGGCCAGGGACGACACGCCGGCCGTGCCGTACCGCACGTGGCCGATGGCCGTGCGGCCCTTGAGGTTGTCCAGGGTCCGCCGCCGGAACACGTCCGCCACCAGGCCCATGCTGACGTGGGAATAGAAACGCCTTCCGTCGGTGGTCACGATCCCCGCGGACTCCTGGCCCCGGTGCTGGAGCTGGTGAAGCCCCAAATAGGCCATCCGGGCCGCTTCCGCGTGGTTGTAGATGCCGAACACCCCGCAGTCCTCGCGCAGGGAATCCGACGGCGGCTTGTTCTGGAGGTACAGGCCCCGGGGGCCGGAGATCGTCACGGGAGATTCGGCAAGACCTTGGGTCATCAGTTCCTCACCTGGGCGGCGTACCGCGCCGCGTTCTTGAAAATCTGCAGGCCCACGCCCTGCTCCGGCAGGGGCTTCAGCCGCGTCCAATGGGAGTGCTGGTGGGTGAAGGCGTACCGCTCCGGATGGGGCATGAGGCCCAGCACGTTCCCGGCCTCGTTGCAGAGGCCGGCCACGTCCCGGTAGGAGCCGTTGGGGTTCCAGGGATACCCGCCGGACCGGCCCTTGGGGTCCACGTAACGGAACACCACCTGGCCGTTCTTGAGCAGTTTCTGATAAAGCTTATCCGACTCCGGCACGAACTTGCCCTCCCCGTGGGCCACGGGCAGAGGGAACACTTCGGGCATGCCGCGGGTGAAGAGGCAGCGCCGGTTGGCCACCTTGAGGAAGGTCCACCGGCACTCGAACTTGCCGGAGTCGTTGTCCGTGAGGGTCACGCTGAGCCGGGGGTCCCACCCCCCCAGCCCCGGCAGGAGGCCGCATTTGACCAGGACTTGAAAACCGTTGCAGATGCCGATGACGGGTTTCCGCGCCAGCACGAATTTTTCCAGGGGCTCCCGCAACCGGTACAAGAGCTGGTTGGCCAGGACCTTGCCGGAGGCGATGTCGTCGCCGTAGGAGAACCCGCCGGGGATGACCAGCAGGTCGTAGTCCCCCAGGTCCTTTCGCCCCCCCATGAACAGGTTCACGTGGACGCGCTCCGGCTCCGCGCCGGCCTCCTTCAAAGCCCAGACCGTTTCCTCGTCGCAGTTGGTGCCGGCGCACCGCAGGACCAGGGCCTTGACGGTCACGGCTTCACCCCGCCGGCCCAGGCCTTCTCGATCTCGGCCAGGGACCAGGACAGGACCTTTCCGTCCAGCCCCACCATCTGGACCCGCGGCCCTTCCCGCACCTGCCCCAGGCAGGCCAGGGGGACCCCCTCCATAAGCACGGCAAAGGCCCGGCGGGACTTGGACGGCACCTCCGCCACGAAACGTCCGTTGGATTCGGAGAAAAGCGCCTTGTCCGTGCGGCCCTCGTTCTTCAGGTCGGCGGGCACGGGGACGCGCCGCAGGTCCGCGTAAAGCCCCAGGCCGCCGGCCAGCGCCATCTCCGCCAGGGCCGCGCCCAACCCGCCTTCGGAGCAATCGTGGCAGGCGGCCACCAAGCCGCGCTCCGTCGCCTCCGCCAGTTTTTCGTACAGGGGCTGGGTCTCCTGGGGGTTCACCCGCGGAACCCGCCCCGCGCGCAGGCCCAGGACGCGGCCCCACTGGGAGCCGCCCATCTCGTCCCGCGTCAGACCCAGGACGTACACCCAGTTGCCGGAGCGTTTCAGATCCATGGTGATCAGTTTCCGCACGTCCTCCACCCAGGCCATGGCGGAAATGAGCAGGGTGGTGGGGATGGCGCGCTTTTGTCCCGTGGCGCGGTCCACGAACTGGTTGTGCAGGCTGTCCTTGCCGGACACGAAGGGCGTGCCGTAGGCCCGGGCCATGTCGTAACAGGCCTGGGCCGCGCGCACCAGCTCCCCCAGCGCCCGGGGGTCCTGGGGATCGCCGCCGCAGAAATTGTCCAGGAGGGAAATCCGGTCCAGCCGGGCCCCCATGGCCACCAAGTTGCGCACGGCCTCGTCCAGGGCCGACGCCGCCATCCAGTATGGGTCCCACCGGCTGTAATGGGGGTTCAGTCCGCAGGCCACGGCCACGCCTTCGTAAGAATGGGGGCCCAGGCGGAGCGCGGCGCCGTCGCCGGGCCCGCGGGACAGAGGCCCCACCAGGGGCTTGAGCACGGTGCGGCCTTGCACCTCATGGTCGTACTGGCGCACGATCCATTCCTTGCTGGCCACGGTGGGCTGGCCCAACACGTCCAGCAGGCCCCGGTGAAGGTCCGGGGACGATTTGCGCGACCCGCGTCCCGCCGGCGGGATGAAATCCGCCGGCGCGTCGGGCGGCGACCAGAAGGACTTCAAATTCCGTTTGGGGACGCCGTCGTGCAGGAAATCCATGGACATCTCCACCAGGACGTCGCCGTCGTGGGACACCTTCAGCAGGCCGTTGTCCGTGAAGGCGCCGATGTCCGCGGCCTCCACGTCCTCCTCGGCGAAGAGCGCCCGCAGATCGGCCAGTTTTTCCGGCGGAACGGCCAGGACCATGCGCTCCTGGGACTCGGACAGCCAGATCTCCCAGGGCGCCAGGCCCGCGTATTTCAGGGGCACGCGCTCCAGGCGCACGTCCGCGCCGGTCTCCGCGCCCATCTCGCCCACGGCCGAGGACAGGCCGCCCGCGCCGCAGTCCGTGACCGCGCGGTACAGACCCAGGTCGCGGGCCCGCAGGAGCACGTCCATCATCTTCTTCTGCACGATGGGGTTGCCGATCTGCACCACGCTGGAAGGGATGCCGGAACTGAGGCTGTCGGAGGAAAAGGTCGCGCCGTGGATGCCGTCCCGGCCCACCCGGCCGCCGGCCATGACGATGCGGTCTCCGGGCCGGACCTCCTTGTGCACCGCGGACGCAGGCATGAGGCCCAGGGTGCCGCAGAAGACCAGGGGGTTGTGGCGGAAATCCTCGTCGAAGTACACGGCCCCGTTCACGGTGGGGATGCCCATGCGGTTGCCGTAGTCCCGCACGCCGGACACCACGCCGTGGAAGACGCGGCGCGGGGGCAGGGCCTCGGAGTCCCCCGGCTTTTTTCCGTTTTCCTCCAGCGGGGCGAAGCAGAAAACGTCGGTGTTGGCGATGGGCCGGGCGCCCAGTCCCGCGCCCAGAACGTCCCGGATCACGCCGCCCAGGCCCGTGCCCGAGCCGCCGTACGGCTCCAGGGCCGAAGGATGGTTGTGGGTTTCCACCTTGAAGGCCACCGCGTCCCGGCCGTTGAAGGACACGATGCCCGCGTTGTCTTTGAACACGGACAAACACCAAGGCCGCCGGAGCTCCTCCGTGACGCGCATGATGGTGTCCTTGAGCAAATTTTTATAGGAACGCCGCCGCTCCAGGCCCAGCTCGTCCTTTTCCGTGTGCTCGATCGCGGCGCGGAAGGTCTTGTGGTTGCAGTGCTCGGACCAGGTCTGGGCCAGGGTTTCCAGCTCCGCCTCCGTGGGCGGCCGGCCCGCCTTGCGGAAATGGGCCTGGATGGCGGACATCTCCTCCCCGGACAGGGACAACCCCCGCTCGCGGCTCAAGGCCAGGAGGTCTTTTTCGCCGAGACGGAGGAACTCCGGCAGGGCCGCCCGCGTCAAGGTCGAGGAGGGAGATGTCACGACAGGATTTCCACCTTTTGCACCAGGTCGTTCATCAGAAAGCTTTCGCAGAAATTCTTGACGTCCTTGTCGGAGCGGGCTCCCCAAAAATCGTACAGCGCGCCGGACCGGGCCTTCTCGATCCTCGTCAGGTCCAGGTCCCGGGCGCCCACCCGCACCGTGTCCGCCACGGGGTCCGACACCCCGTCCTTGGGCCACACCTCGGCCCGGCGCACGCCCCGAGGCGCGGCGCTGCGTTCCGCCGGGACCACCTCCGCGGTCTGGGTCACGGGGTCGGCCAGGAGCCTTTCGGCCAGCCGGCGGACATCCTCCTCGGCCAAGTCCCCGCGCAGCTCATAGGCCTGACCCGTCCGGATTTTTTTCACGGGCGCGCGGCCGGAGGCCCGCCACTCCTTTTCCAGGGCCTTGCCCCGGTGATCGGCGAAGCCCGGCTTGTACTGGACGAGGACGCGCCAGGTCACCACGCGAACTTTTGGCCGGTGAGGCGTTCGTACGCGGCCGCGTATTTCTGCCGCGTGCCGGCCACCACGTCCGCCGGCAGGGCGGGGGCGGGCGGCTGGCGGTTCCATTGGATCCGGTTCAGGTAATCCCGCACGAACTGCTTGTCGAAGGACTCCTGGGACTTCCCGGGGCTGTACAGGGTCACGTCCCAGTACCGGGAGGAGTCGGGCGTCAGCGCCTCGTCGATCAGGATGATCTTGCCGTCCAGCTCGCCGAACTCGAACTTGGTGTCCGCCAGGATGAAGCCGCGGGACTCGGCGTATTTCGACGCCTCCTTGAAGATCGCCAGGCTGACGTCGCGGAGCTTTTCGGCCAGGGGCTTGCCCACGATGGACGCCATCCGCTCGAAGGAAATGTTTTCGTCGTGCCTGCCCCGTTCCTCCTTGGTGGCCGGCGTGAAGATAGGCTCCGGCAGCCTGGCCGATTCCACGAGGCCCTCCGGCAGTTTGATGCCGCAGACCGTCCGGCTCGCCTGGTATTCCTTCCAGCCGGACCCGGCCAGATAGCCCCGCACCACGCACTCGATGTCCACGCGCTTGGCCTTCTTCACCAGCGCGGCCCGCCCTTCCAAGCCCCGGCACTTGTCCCGGATGTCCGCCGGAAAATCCTTCACCGACCCGGCCACCAGGTGGTTGGGGCACACGGACTTCAGCCGCTCGAACCAGAAATTGGAGGTCTGGCAGAGCACGATGCCCTTGCCCGGGATGGGGGTGGGCAGGACGTGGTCGTAGGCCGAGATGCGGTCCGTGGCCACGATCAGGAGCTTGTCGCCCAGGTCGTACACGTCGCGCACCTTGCCGCGGGTCCACACCTTGAAAGGAAGAGAAGATTCCACGGTCGCCGCCGTCATTTTCAGTCCCCCGACCCTTTCCGTTAAAAACCGCCGGTCTTGAAGACGGCGGCGCCGCTTATTCCCACTCGATGGTGGCAGGCGGTTTGGAAGAGATGTCGTACACCACCCGGTTCACGCCCCGCACCTCGTTGATGATGCGGGAGGAAATCTTGGCCAGCACCTGGTCCGGCAGGCGGGCCCAGTCCGCGGTCATGGCGTCCACGGAGTTCACGGCCCGCACCGCGATGGCGTTCTCGTACGTGCGCTCGTCCCCCATGACGCCCACGCTGTTCACGGGCAGGAGCACGGCGAAAGACTGCCAGAGCTTGCGGTACAGGCCCGCGGCGCGGACCTCCTGCTCCACGATCAGGTCCGCCTCCCGCGCCTTGCGGAGCTTCTCCTCCGTCACTTCGCCCAGCACGCGGACCGCCAGGCCCGGGCCGGGGAAGGGCTGGCGGAAAAGGATTTCATCGGGAAGGCCCAGCTCCTTGCCCAGGGCGCGGACCTCGTCCTTGAACAGGAACCGCAGGGGCTCCACCAGCTCCATCTTCATGCGCTTGGGCAGGCCCCCCACGTTGTGGTGGGTCTTGATGGTGGCGGAGGGGCCCTTCACGGACACGCTCTCGATCACGTCCGGGTACAGCGTGCCCTGCGCCAGGAACCTCACGCCCTTTTGTTTCTTGGCGTGCTCCTCGAAGACCGCGATGAACTCGGCGCCGATGATCTTGCGCTTTTTCTCCGGGTCGGTGACGCCCTTGAGTTTCCTCAAAAACCGTTGGCGGGCGTCCACCACGCGCGTCACGTACCCCTGGGCCGAGCCGAAGACCTCCCGGACCCGCTCCTCCTCCCCGGCGCGGAGCAGGCCGTTGTTCACGAAGATGCAGATGAGCTGTTTGCCCAGGGCCCGGTGCAGCAGGGCCGCGGCCACGGAGGAATCCACCCCCCCGGACAGGGCCAGGATCACCTTTTCCTTCCCCACCCGCTGGCGGACCTTGCGGATCTCCTCCTCCGCGAAGTCGCGCATGTTCCAGTCCGGCTTGACCCCGCAGATCTTGAAAAGGAAGTTGGCCAGGATGTCCTTGCCCTGGGGCGTGTGGTGCACCTCCGGGTGGAACTGCACGCCGTACAGGCTCCGCTCCCGGTGCTTGAAGGCGGCGTACGGGGCGTTGGGCGTCCGCGCCAGGGGCATGAAAGCCGCGGGCAGGGACTCGGCCGCGTCGCCGTGGCTCATCCACACGGGCAAACGCTCCGGCAGGCCGGAAAAGAGGCCGTTGCCGGTCCCCTGCAGGACCTCGATGTCCGCGGGCCCGTACTCCCGCCGGGGGGACCTGGTCACCTGCCCCCCGAAGTGGGAGATCATGAGCTGCAGGCCGTAGCAGATGCCCAGCACCGGCACGCCCAGGTCGAACACGCCGGGGTCCGACTTGGGGGCCTTTTTGTCGTACACGCTGGAGGGCCCGCCGGACAGGATGACGCCTTGCGGCCGGGCCGCTTGAATTTTTTCCAGGGGATAATTGAAAGGATGGATCTCGCAGAACACGTTGGCCTCCCGCACGCGGCGGGCGATCAGTTGCGTGTACTGCGACCCAAAATCAAGGATGATGATCATTTAAGTAAGAGTTTCTCTAACTCGATTTGTTCTTTTAGTGACACAACGGCTTCTTTGATCATAAGTTGCCAATTCTCGTGAATATTCATTATTCTAAATGCCTCTTCCTTCTTAATAAATCCAACATTGAAAAGCTCGGCCTTTGCCAGGGTAAAAGCACCGTTTCCTTCTTGCTCGCTTGGAAAGCGTTGATACGTTTTAAACCCCTGTCGCACGAGATGTTCTGCCACATCTTTTCCACCCTCATCAACTAAAGCCATAAGGACATACCTTGCATTTTCCGACAGACGACCCCATTTTTTCTCAAAACCAGGCTTATTCATATCAATATCTTTATTTGGAAACTTTGCCTCCAGTAGCCATTTGGATATTTTCGATTCAATTTCCTCTTTTGAAGAAATTAAATGCGGATTAACAATAAGATTTGTCATAGCACCTTCCAACAACACTGACCCATCTTTAAACGCAATGATAGGGATTCCCGTTTGTTCTAAATACTTGCGATAGGCCAAAAGAGCAATCTCTTGATTAACCCAAACAGAAGAACGCACTCCCCAAATTTCCCCGCTAGAATCTACCACCTTTCCTCTTTCATGAAAAAAGAAAATCGCGCCATCACACTTTCTGATAGCCTCAAATATGTTTACAGATAAAGCCTCCAGTGAATTGACGGTATCCGCAAAATACCCTTCAAAACCTGGGGTTTGATCCACCAGGTTTTTTATCTCGGAGCCTAAATTCTTTTCAACCTTGGTCTGTTGTCCGCAACTGATAAAAATCAATCTTTTTGCCATAACCCTCCTAAAATCCAAGAGGGCCCTTAAATGCAGAGCCCCGTATCACACCGGCACGGCCAGCTTGCCGTCGATGATCTGCCTGCCGAAGTCGAAGCAATGCTGGACGGCCCTGTCCTCCCGCTCCACGCCGCACCCGTCCGTGAATTGCAGGGTGTCCACCGTCTTGCCGTGGTTGACCGAAATATAGACATGCGCGTTCCACCGGTTGGAAACCGACGACCGAAAAGGCACCGCATGAATCTCACACCCCTTGTACATGATTCGATTCATTTGACCTCCTATCGTCTTTGGGGGCGTCTCGCCCCGCGAACCTTCGCGACAGAAAAGACCTCCCCCCGGCCCGTTGTCCGAAACGACCGGCCGGAGGGACCTGCGATCCGAAGAAGTCTTGTTGTGAAGTGAGCGCTGCGGCGGAAAAGATCAGTGAAACGTCGCTACTTTTTCCCCATGCCGACCCGCTGGGCCTGCTGAAAGAGCTTGCCCTCGTGCTTGATCTCGGGCGCGATGATGAGCTCCGCGAGCTGGAACTCCTTGATGGTCTTGGCGCCCACGTACCCCATGCAGGTGCGGAGCGCGCCCACGAAGTTCTGGAGCCCCTCCTCCTGGGTGGCGGGCCCGAAGAGCACCTCCTCCAGCGTGCTCTTGGTGCCGACGTAGATGCGGGTGCCGCGGGGCAGGTAACGGTCCGGCATGGCCATGCCCCAGTGGTAGCCCCGGCCCGGCGCCTCCTTGGCGCGGGCGAAGGTGGACCCCATCATCACCAGGTCCGCCCCGGCCGCGAAGGCCTTGCACACGTCGCCGGAGTTGGTCATGCCGCCGTCGGTGATGATGGACACGTAACGGCCGGTCTTTTTGAAATAGAAGTCCCGCGCCGCGGCGCAGTCCACCGTGGCCGTGATCTGCGGCACGCCGATGCCCAGCACCCCCCGGGAGGTGCAGGCCGCGCCGGGCCCCACGCCCACCAGGATGCCGGAACAGCCGGTCTCCATCAGCTCCAGCGCGGCGGAATAGGTCACCACGTTCCCGATCACCACGGGGATATGGATCTCCTTGCAGAGCCTGGCCAGGTCCAGCGGCGTCCCCTTGGAGGACACGTACTGGGCGGTGGCCACGGTGCCCTGCACCACGAACACGTCCGCCCCCGCCTTGGCCGCCAGGGGCCCGAACTTGTTGGCGTTCTTGGGCACGCAGGACACGGCCGCGACGCCGCCGCCCTTCTTGATCTCCTGGACGCGCTTGGCGATGAGCGCCTCCTTGATGGGCTGGGAGTAAATCTTCTGGAAGACCTTGGGCGCCTCCTCGGGGGAGGCCTTGGTGATCTCCTCGTACGGGCCGGAGGGGTCCTCGTACCGCGTGTGCAGGCCCTCCAGGTTCAGGACGGCCAGGCCGCCCAGCTGGCTCATGGCCAGGGCGAACTTCACGTCCACGGTCCCGTCCATGGCGCTGGCCACGAAGGGGATCTTGAGCTTGACCGGGCCGATGGCCGTCTCCGTATTGGTGTCCTCCGGGTCAACGGTCATGGAACCCGGCACGATGGCCACCTCGTCGAACCCGTAGGAACGCCGGGCCTCCCTGTCACGTCCGATGAAAAATGCCATTATCTTTTCTCCTTAAGAGGCGTGCTGCCGTGCTGCGGTGCTGCCGTGTTGCAGTTAAACATAAAAAGGTTTTAACCGCAGCACTGAAGCACGGAAACACTGGAACACGTTTTTATTTCACCACCACCACCGAACACTGCCCGCCGAAACCGTCGCTCTCGAACTCCTTGGCCGACGGGTCCGGCAGCCAATGGGTGTGGTTGACCAAAAATTTGTACCGGTACCGCCCCGGTTTGAGCGTGACCTCGAGCTCCCAGCCCCGGCCGTCGCTCAGCCGCCCCATGGGATGGGTGCGGGTGTTCCAGTTGTTGAAGTCCCCCACCAGGCTGACGTTCTGCGTCTCGGGGTCCTTGGACGCGAAAAAGAACCGCGTGGCGTGGAAGTAGCAGACTTTGTTTCCGCCGAACTCCTTGGCGCGGTACAGCACCTCGTCCGCGGCCGTGATCAGGTCTTCCCGGTTGGCGGCGTCCTGGGGGTACTGGGCCACGCCGATGCTGATGGTCACGCCCATGGGCTGGCAGTTCTCCTCGATCTGCATCCGGATCTTCTCCGCCACGGGCACCGAGTCCGCCTTGGAGGCCTTGGGCAGGAGCAGGGCCAGCTCGTCGCCGCCGTACCGGGCCACCACGTCTGAGCTGCGCACGCAGCCGCGCACGATGCGCCCGACCTCCTGGAGCAACAGGTCGCCGGCCTGGTGGCCGTGCCGGTCGTTGAACGGCTTGAAATGGTCCAGGTCCGCCATCATCAGGGTGACGGGCACCTGCATGCGGTTGGCCACCTCCAGGATCCGGTTGGCCTGCTCCGTGAAGTAGCGGCGGTTGTGCAGCCCCGTCAGGGGGTCGGTGCGCGCCCACTTGACCGTCTGGCGGAAGTCGCTCGACTTGATCACCCGCGGCGCGTGGATCAGCTTGCGCACGTTCACCAGGTAGTCGATGGCCGCGACGCGTATGCCCACGTTGCGGCCCAGCCGCTCGCTCATGAAGAACTTGTGGTTCTTGATGTCGTTCCACATGGACTGGGCCTGGCTCTCGGGGTACCGCTCCGAGGTCACGTAGCAGAGGACGTCGCTGTAGAAACTGTCCTTTTTCTCGTGCTGGAGCTTCTCCAGCAGCCGCCGGGTGGTCTCCGTGGCGGTGATGTCCCCGGCCAGGGCCTCCACGATGCGGTGGCCCCGGTCCTCGAGGTCCGCGATGTCCGTCAGCGGGGTGATGCTTTTTTCGTCCAGATCCATGTTTTTACGAGGGGCGCAGGAAGCAAACGGCCAAAGGCGAAAGGGACCGGCCGGCTTGTTCCCTTTTCGCTGTTCGCCTTTCGCTTTTCGCGCCTTTACAGCCTCGGGAGGGTGATGGCCGTCTGCTTCTGGTATTTCCCCTTTTTGTCGGCGTAGGAGGTCTGGCACATCTCGTCCGATTCAAAGAACAAAACCTGGGCGATGCCCTCGTTGGCGTAGATGCGGGCCGGCAGGGGCGTGGTGTTGGAGATCTCCAGGGTCACGAAGCCCTCCCACTCCGGCTCGAACGGCGTCACGTTCACGATGATCCCGCAGCGGGCGTACGTGGACTTGCCCACGCACACGGTGATGACGTTGCGGGGGATGCGGAAATATTCCACGGTCTGGGCCAGGGCGAAGGAGTTGGGCGGGATCACGACGTGGTCGTTGGTGGTGATGTCCACGAAGGACTTGGGGTCGAAACGCTTGGGGTCCACGATGGTGTTGTGCACGTTGGTGAAGATCTTGAACTGGTTGCCCACGCGGATGTCGTAGCCGTAGCTGGACACCCCGTAGGAGATGACGCCCTCGCGCACCTGGGACTCCACGAAAGGCTCGATCATCCTTTCTTCCAGCGCCATGCGGCGGATCCATCCATCTGATTTTACGGACATGTTTGTCTCCTTTAGAAAAAAGGTGCTGCGGTGCTTCCGTGTTTCTGTGCTTCAGTCACGGCAAAGGCCTCAATACGACCTGACGACCATACGGCAGCGCTCCCCCACCGGGCACGCCGTCGTGTTTTACGAACACTCCGAATGGCCGCAGTCGTGGCAGGTCACGCCGGAGCAGCCGCTCTCGTGGGCCACGTTGCTGGAGTAGCACTCGGGACAGTACAGGGCCGCGGACTTGTCCCACAGCTCCAGGGTCTTGGCCGCGCGCGGCGCCGCCGCCACCGGCCCTCCCCCTTCCAGCTTCCCGGTCTTCTGCAGGTGGGCCCGCAGGGCGATGGCCAGGGCGTGCGGGATGGAGTCCACCCGCTGGGCCCCGAACCCGTAGGGCCGGTCGCCCTTCACCGAGTTCAGGTGCTTGAGGATGCGCACCGGGTCCCCACCCGTCTCCAGGTATTTCGACAGCAGCACGCCCACGATGGAGGTCAGGCCCGAGATCTCGGTGCCGATGGGCGGCAGGTTCACGAAGAGCCGGTACGGCCCCTGCTCGTCGTAGTCGATGTGGATGTGCAGGGGGCCGTAGCCGGTCCGAATCTCATAGTACTCCGACGAAATGCCGCCGGAGGCGTCGCGGGCGCGCTTGGCCGGGGCCGCGGCCGCGGTCTTGTCCGCGGCGGCGCCCAGGTTCAGCACCTGCTGGGACTTGGACCCGTCGCGGTAGATGGTGATGCCCTTGCACCCGGCGCGGTACGCCAGCCAGTACGCGTCCCGCACGTCGTCCACCGTGGCGGAGTTGGGCATGTTGATGGTCTTGGACACGGCGTTGTCCGTGTGCTCCTGGAAGGCCCCTTGGATCTTCACGTGGAAGGGCACGGCCACGTCGTGGGAGGAGGCGAAGAGCTTCTGGATCCACTCGGGGATCTCGCCCACGCCGCGCACGGACTTGTGGTTGGCGTCCACCTTCTTCCAGAGATCCTCCTCCTTGAGGCCGAAGTAATTGTTGCGCCGCGCCACCTCGCGGAAGAGCGGGTTGACCTCGTAGAACACGTCGCCGTCGTCGGGCGTCTCCCCCTTCTTGAGGGCGTCCAGGGCCTTGGCGTTGTATCGCACGTACGTGATGGCGAAGAAGGGCTCGATGCCGGCCCCCTGCAGTCCCGCGGCCAGGCCGATGGTTCCCGTGGGCGCGATGGTGGTGCGGGCGCAGTGGCGGGGAAAGCGCTCCTGCCCCCGGAAGTGGGGCCCCTGCGGGTCGAAGATGCTGTTCTTCCAGTTGGGGAAGGCGCCCCGTTCCTGCGCCAGCGCCTCGGAGGCCTCCAGGGCCTTATCGTTGACGAACTTCATGACCTCGCGGGCCTTGTCCAGGGCCTCGTCCGAGTCGTAGGGGACGCCCAGCTTGATGAGGGTCTCGGCCCAGCCCATGACGCCCAGGCCGATGCGTCGGTTGCCCTTGGACAGGGCCTCGATCTCGGGCAGGGGATAGTTGTTCACGTCGATCACGTCGTCCAGGAACCGCACCGCCAGGTGCACGGTCTCGCCCAGCCGCTCCCAGTCCATCTCGCCGTGCAGGAACTCCCCCCGCACGAAGTTGGACAGGTTGATGGACCCCAGGTTGCAGGGCTCGTTGGGCAGGAGGGGCTGCTCGCCGCAGGGGTTGGTGCTCTCGATCTGGCCCAGGTGCGGCGTGGGGTTGGAGTTGGAGTTGTTGATGCGGTCGATGACGATGATGCCCGGGTCGCCGGTGCGCCAGGCGAAGTCCACCATCATGTCGAAGATCTTCTTGGCGTTGACCTTCTTGCCCATGGGCTTCATGCTGCGGGGGTTCAGGAGGTCGTAATCCTCGCCCTTCTCCACCGCCTGCATGAACTTGTCGTCGATGGTCACGGACACGTTGAAGTTCTCCATCACCCCGGGCTTGGACTTCATGGTGATGAACTCCTCGATCTCCGGGTGCCAGTAGGGCAAAATCCCCATGTTGGCGCCGCGGCGGGTGCCGCCCTGCTTGACCACGTCCGTCATCTTGTCGAAGATCTGCATGAAGGAGATGGCGCCCGAGGCCACGCCGCGGGTGGACTTCACCTCGTCGCCGGAGGGCCGGAGCCGCTGGAAGGAGAAGCCCGTGCCGCCGCCCGACTTGTGGATGAGGGCCTGGGCCTTCACCGCGTTGGCGATGCCCTCCATGGAGTCCTCCACGGGCAGGACGTAGCAGGCGGAGAGCTGCTGCAGGTCGCGCCCCGCGTTCATGAGGGTGGGCGAGTTGGGCAAAAAGTCGAAGCGGGCCAGCATGTTGTAGAAGCGGTCGCGCCAGGCCTCGGCCAGGGTCCGGGCCTCCGGCACCTCCTGGCAGGCGCGCTTGAGGTTGCCCAAAAATTTGAAGAAGTTCCTGTCCCGCTCGTTGGAGGAGAGGATGCCGTGGTGGAACAGCACCAGCCGCGACGCCTGGCCGGGCCGGGTGGGCACGTCCGTGACGCGGCAGTGCACGTCCTCCCACAGGCCCCAGCGTTCCGCGTGGGGCGAATGGATCAGTTCGGCCAGGGCCACGTTGCCGGCCACGCGGTCCAGCCACGCCTCGGCCGACGGGTCGTCCCGGAGGTATTTGTCTTTGATGACTTTCTTCTGGTTCTCCGTGAGCCGGATGGCCGTGCGCGCCGCGGCGGCGGTTTCCGCCGGGCGGACCTGCGTCTGTGTGGTGTTCATGCCGGTTTTCCCTCTCTCAATCAAGTTTTGAGCGGCGCCCCTTGAGGTCACACCGCCTGCGACAACGAACTCTCCTGCGCGGACGGACGTTTCCCCTTCCCCCGCGCCTGCTCCCGCTGGTGCACCTTCTTCAGCTTCTTCAGTTCCCGGAGAAAGGCGTCCAGGTCGCCGAACTGCCTGTACACCGAGGCGAACCGGACGTACGCCACCGAATCCATCTGGTAAAGCTTCTTCAGCACCCTGTCCCCGATCTCCCGGCTGGGGACCTCCAACACGTAGTCCTGCAGTTCGTACTCCACTTCGGCCACCATCTTTTCGATGGTGTCGGAAGAAATCGGCCTTTTCTGGCAGGCGCGCACGATCCCCTGCTTGAGCTTCTCCCGGCTGAAGGGCTCGCGCCGGTTGTCGCTCTTGATGACCATGAGCGGCGTGGCCTCCACCCGCTCGTACGTGGTGAACCGCTTGCCGCAATGGGCGCAGACCCGGCGCCGCCGGATCACGGTGGCGGACTCCAGCGGACGCGAATCGATGACGCGGTCTTCCGGATGGTCGCAAGACGGGCAGCGCATTTATTTAGAGATCCTTCATTCTATATATGGGGGTGTCCCCCGTGGTTTTGCCTACCGGTAGGGGAGACCGACGGACCCCCTTGATGGCCTCGATCCCCAACATCATGTGCCCTCCCAGTCTACACAACCATATATAGTATGTCAAGTAAAAACGGAAAAAAGTCAAAGAGCGGTTTTTTCCGTCAGTTCTCCGACGGAAAAACGATATTTTTTGGCTCGCGGATGACGCGCGGGTTGTTGTGGAAAGAAAGACCGATTTTTTACGTCGAAAACCCCTGGGAAGACCGAAAAGCCCTCTTTTAAAACGTTTTAACAGGCTGTGGATTTCCCCCCACAGGGTGTGGATAACGTTTTTTTCAACGAACCTTCAGGCCTTGACCTTGACGGGGGAGGCCGCCGCCTCCATGCCGTGCAGCTCCTGCAGGGACCGGATCTGCCAGGGCCTGCGGCGGGACTCCTGCATGCCCTCCACCGCGGCGCGGGCCGCGGAGAGGGTGGTGATGATGGGCACGTTGTACATCAGGGAGGTGCGCCGGATGTGGAACCCGTCGGACCGGGCCCGGGACCCGTCGGGGGTGTTCACCACCAGGTCCACCTCGCGGTTCTTGATCACGTCCACCACGTTGGGCCGCCCCTCGGAAATCTTCATGACCTCCTGGATCTCCAGCCCGTGGGACTTCAAAAACTTGGCCGTGCCCTCGGTGCCCAGGAGCGAAAAGCCCATGTCCAAAAAGGCCTTGGCCACGGGCAGGACCGTTTCCCGGTCCCGCTCCCTGAGGCTGAAGAGTACGGTGCCCTTCTTGGGCAGGTGGGTGCCGGAGGCCACCTGGGCCTTGGCGAAGGCCAGGCCGTACCCCGCGTCGATGCCCATGACCTCGCCGGTGGACCGCATCTCCGGGCCCAGCACCACGTCCACCTCGGGGAAGCGCATCCAGGGGAACACCACTTCCTTCACCGCGTACCAGGATTTCTGCTTCTCCATGAGCGCGCGCCAGGGCGCCAGGCACTTCTTTAAAGGAACGCCCACCATGACCTTGGCCGCGATCTTGGCCAAAGGCAGGCCCGTGGCCTTGGACACGAAGGGCACGGTGCGGCTGGCCCGGGGGTTGGCCTCCAGCACGAAGGCGGTGCGGTCCCGCACCGCGTACTGGATGTTCAGGAGGCCCTGCACCTTCAGGGACTTGGCCAGCATCTTGGTGTACCGGACGATCTGCTCCAGCACCTCGGGCTCCAGGCTGAAGGAGGGCAGCACGCAGGCCGAGTCCCCGGAGTGGATGCCCGCCTCTTCGATGTGCTCCATGATGCCGCCGATGAAAACCTCTTTCCCGTCGCTTACCGCGTCCACGTCCACTTCCTTGGCGCCCTCCAAAAACCGGTCCAGCAGGATGGGCAGTCCCGCGCCCCCTTCCAGGGCCCGCCGCATGTAGTCCGCCAGCTGGGCGTCGTCGTACACCACCTCCATGGCCCGGCCGCCCAGCACGTACGAGGGCCGCACCATCAGGGGATACTTCACCTGGGCCGCCACCTTGCGGGCCTCCGCCAGGTTGCGGGCCGCGCCGTGGGCCGGGTGCGGGATCTTCAGCTTGTTCAGCAGCGCGCCGAAGAGCTCCCGGTCCTCGGCCAGGTCGATGGACCGGGCCGAGGTGCCCAGGATCTTCACGCCGGATTTCAGCAAACCGTCCGCCAGGTTCAGCGGGGTCTGGCCGCCGAACTGCACGATCACGCCCTTGGGCTTGATCCGCTCCACGATGTTCAGCACGTCCTCCTTGGTGAGCGGCTCGAAGAAGAGCTGGTCCGAGGTGTCGTAATCCGTTGACACGGTCTCCGGGTTGCAGTTGACCATGATGGTCTCGTACCCGGACTCGGCCAAAGCCCAGGAGGCGTGCACGCAGCAATAGTCGAACTCGATGCCCTGGCCGATGCGGTTGGGCCCGCCGCCCAGCACCACCACGCGCTCCTTCTTGCCCAGGGGCAGGGACTCGTCCTCGTCCTCGTACGTGGAATAGAAGTACGGCGTGTCCGCCGGGAACTCCGCGGCGCAGGTGTCCACCCGCTTGTACGTGGGCAGGATCTTCTTGGAAATCCTCAGTTTCCGCACCTTGTCCGCGGGCAGGCCGGTCAGGTACGCCAGCTGGTCGTCGGAGAACCCGTCCCGCTTGGCCTTGCGCAGGAGCTCCGGGGAAATCTTCCTGCCCGCGGCCCGGATTTCCTTTTCCAATTTCCAGATCATCTCGATCTGGGCCAGGAACCAGGGGTCGATGAAGGAGAGCTGGTAGATTTCCTCCAGGGTCATGCCGAGCTGCATGGCGTACTTCACGTTGAAGATGCGGTCGCAGTTGGGCAGGTGCAGCTTCTTCCGCACGTCGTCCGCCAGTTGGGCGATCTCCGGCGTGGGCTTGCCCGCGTCCAGGGCCTTTTCCGCCGCGTCCACCGCGGGCACGATGTTCTTGCCGTCCGCGCCCAGGCCCGCGCGCCCGATCTCCAGGCCCCGCAGGGCCTTTTGCAAAGACTCCCGGAAGGTCCGGCCGATGGCCATGACCTCGCCCACGGACTTCATGCTGGTCCCCAGGGTCTGGTTGGCCTCGCTGAACTTCTCAAAGGCGAAGCGCGGCACCTTGGTCACCACGTAGTCGATGACCGGCTCGAAGCAGGCCGGGGTCTTTTTGGTGATGTCGTTGGGGATCTCGTCCAAGCGGTACCCCACGGCCAGCAGGGCCGCCATCTTGGCAATCGGGAAACCCGTGGCCTTGGACGCCAGGGCCGAGGACCGCGACACCCGGGGGTTCATCTCGATGATCACGATGCGGCCGGTCTTGGGGTCCAGGGCGAACTGCACGTTGCTGCCGCCGGTCTCCACGCCGATGGCCTTCAGGCAGGCGAAGGACTGGTCCCGCATCCTTTGATAGTCCGGGTCGGACAGCGTCTGGGCCGGGGCCACGGTGATGGAATCGCCCGTGTGCACGCCCATGGCGTCCACGTTCTCGATGGAGCAGATGATCACGCACTGGTCCGCCACGTCGCGCATCACTTCCATTTCATATTCCTTCCACCCCACCACGGACTGCTCCAGCAAAATTTCATGGATGGGGCTGGCGTCCAGGCCCCGCATGACCGCGGGCACGAACTCCTCCCGGGTGTACACCATGGAGGACCCCACCCCGCCCAGGGTGAAGGACGGACGGATCACCATGGGGAAGCCGATCTCCTGGGCGATGCGCTGGGCCTCGTCCAGGGTCTTGGCCGTGCCGCTCCGGGGCACGTCCAGGCCGATGCCCATCATGGTCTTCTTGAACAGCTCCCGGTCCTCGGCCCGCTTGATGGCTTCCAATTTCGCGCCGATCAGCTCCACGTTGTACTTCTGCAGAGAGCCGCGCTCCGCCAGCTCCACCGCCAAATTGAGCGCCGTCTGCCCGCCCATGGTGGGCAGGATGGCCTGGGGCTTTTCCTTCTCAATGATGCGCTCCAGCATGGAGGGCACCAAAGGCTCCACGTACGTGGCGTGGGCGAACTCCGGGTCCGTCATGATGGTGGCCGGGTTGGAATTGATGAGCACCACCCGGTACCCCTCGGCCTTCAGGGCCTTCACGGCCTGGGCGCCGGAATAGTCGAATTCGCAGGCCTGGCCGATCACGATGGGCCCGGAGCCGATGATCAATATTGTCTCGATGTCGGTTCGTTTGGGCATGAATGGTTGTCCTTTTGTTTTTTCCCGTTTTCCGCCGTCAACCGGCCGTTTTGACCCAGAGGCTCACCGCCCGCCGGAGCGCCGCCTTCTTCGCCTGCACGTCCTTCATGTCGCGGAACGTCACCATGGCCCGGTTCTTGGCGAGCCACTGCAGGAGCCCCGTCGGGTCATTGAACGCGAAATCGTCGCCGTCCTTGGCTTTCGCGCCGCGGTGGAAGATCAACTGGAGGCGGTTCCCCGGCTGCAGCCGCATGGTCACCCGGTCCTCGTTCTCATAACAAAAGCTGGGCGCGTTCCATTTGACGTGCTCGGTCATCCCCTTGTCCGCGCTCAGGATGACGGCCCGGAGGGCCTCGATTTCCTTTTTGAGGGGATGCTTCAGCTCCTTGATGAACTCATCCACCTCGGCTTGGCCCGCCGCGCCGCGTTCCGTTTTTGTCATGGCGAGATGATCCCCCCTTGAAACCCCCGTCCCGGAGCGGGCAGGGGCATTTTTTGCGGCGCAGGATCCGCCGCTGTTCTCGCGGCGGGTCCACGAACCGCGTCTGACGCCCGGAGCCCGCGGCCAGGCGTTTTTCCAAAAAACTGTTGTGGCGGTATCCCCGGCGTTCCATTTCCTGGACCAGCCTTTCGTGCCGGAGGTACAAGGCCTTGAGCTTTCCCCGCCACCGCAACGTTTCGGGGTGCCGGGAATAGCCCGTTTTGCCCAGGGTCAGCACGTTCCAAACCGCGTGGAGCTCCCGGTGTTCCCCCAGCAGGTGGTTTCGGCAGAGCCGCCGGGGCGGCACGTCCCAAATCCGCACGTCCGCCGCGCCTTCAACGCGCCCGGCGCTTCAACGCGGCCTTGAGCTTGGGCGGGAGGGGCCGGCAGGCGCAGGCCTCGGCATGGGCCACGTGCCATTTCAGCCGTTGTTCCTCCGTGGGGTTCCTGGGCATCCGGTGCTTTTTGTGCCACGCCGCGTTGATGGGCATCGGTTTTTCCTCAGAACGGCTGCAAATCCACCGAGATGCCGGACACGTCCACGTCGAACCCCCGCACGCCCACTTTGACGGCCGAGGCGGGTTCCGCGTCCTCCAGCCGGGCCACGGACACGCCGTTGATGAGGATTTCGCACCCGTCCGCCCTTTTGACGATGCGGCAGTCGTTCCAGTCGTTGTCCAGGATTTTCAGGTCCTGGGGCAGACGGGCGGGGGGCGCGTGGTGCACATTCACGGCCCAGCCTTCGCCCTTGGCGTCCAGCTCCATTTCGTTGGGGCCCACGCTGAACAGGATAAGGTTGGGTCCGCCGTTCCCCAGCACCTCCTGCACGGGCCGGAACCGCAGGCGGAGGGTTTCGTCCGTGCGCAAACTGTAAAGAACCTTGGAATAGACCGCCTGCTTGGGCGAGGCGGACAGCCGCAAAAAGTTCGGTTCCGCGCTGGCCTGGTGCAGGGCGTCCTTCAACTGGGCCTCGGTGCGGGCGTTGTAGAAGGCGCCGCCGCCCAGGTGCGCCATCTCCTCCAGCTCCTTGCGGACCGTGTCGGTGACGGCCAGGCCGATGATGTGCAGGACCACGTCCAGGCCCTGGGCCTTGAGGCTCCGGGCCGCGTCCAGGGGGCTGTCCCCGCACTGTTCTTCGCCGTCCGTCACCAGCACGATGGCGGCGGGCCGGCCGGTCTTTTTCAAATAGGCGCCGGCCGCGCGCACGGACCCGGCCAGGGGGGTGGTGCCCAGGGGCTCCAGACCGCGGAGCGCCTGGTCGAGGGAGACGCGCGACCCCGCGGCAAAGGGCACGGTCACGGACAGGTCCTCGCAGGCCCGCCGGCTGTTGCCGAAAACGATCAGCCCCAACTGCGCGGAGGCGTCCATCTCCCGGACCAGGCCGCCCATGACCCGTTTGGCCATGTCCACCTTGCGCTCATCGTCGATCACCTCGCGCATGCTGCCCGTGGAGTCCAGCAGGTAGAGGACGCGCTTTTCAGCGTTTCCGGCCAGCGTCCTTCCCGCGCACATAAAGAACAGGACCAGGACGACGACTGTCTTATGATGGGACATCCTTTGCCGCGCCGTGCTGCTGCCCATACCAGCCACTTCCCATCTCCCCTTGCTATTGATTCTTCGGTCTGATGCCTTTAATCCCCGTGCAGGCGTCATGAGACGAGGCATTTTTTGGAAGCCGAAGGCCCACCTGTTCGATCCCCGGCGTGGGAAGTCAAGCCGGGGGAGTTGGTGGGCCGGCCAAAAAATCCGAGCGAATGCCTGCCTCGGGGCGCGCTTTTCTTTCGTCGATTTCTTTTGCGCGCACAAAAGAAATCGGCCCGGGGATGCAGGGGGCGGGAAGCCCCCGCGCAAACCGGGGTTTAAGGGGCCGGAGTCCCCTTTATTCAAAGAACCAGGTAAAGGGGCGTAGCCCCTTTATCAAACCTTCACCCGCCTGCCCGTGAGGGCGAACACCCCGCGCCCCATGTGGTGGAACGTCCTGGCGCGGGGCGACAAGACCCTTTTTGGGAAAAACCCCCGGCGCACGTACGCGCTCAAAACCCGGCCGATGAAAACGCTCTGCCCCCCGGCGCGCACCGTCTTTTCCACGCGGCATTCAAAAAACGCGACGCATCCTCGCACGCGGGGCGCTTTGATTCGCAAACCCTTTTCCGGCGTCAGGCCGCCGGCCCGGAACTTGTCGCCCTGTCGGCCCGAGTTTCGACCGCAGAACTGCACGGCCCTCAACTGCCCGGCGTGGGGCACGTTCACCGTGAACGCGCCGGTCTTGCGGATGAGCGCGTGGGTGAAGTTGTCGCGTTCCACCGCGATGGCGAAGAGCGGCGGGTCGTCGCTCACCGGCACGTTCCAGGCGATGGGCGCCACGTTGGCCCGGCGGCCGTCGCCCGTGGAGATCAGGACCACGGGCCCGTGGTTCACCAGCCGGAAGTAGTCCGGCAGGGGGACCTTTTCCCACCCGGCAAGGGTTTTCAAACCGTCTTCGATCCCGGCGTCCGGTCCACGCCTATTTGCCTCCCGAAAGTCGCGCCAAATCCATGCTTTCGATCAGCTGGTCCAGAAGCGCCACGTCGCAGACCCCCTGGCCCCGGACCTCCACCAGGTACCGGCCGTCCACCAGGAAAACTTTTTGGCTCTCCACGCAACCGTATTCGTTGCGGTCCGCGCTTTCCTTGCCGTCATATTTTCCCCGGACCTTCACGGCCTTTTCCTCGGGCCGCTGCGGCTTGATCATGTCCCGGGCGTATTCGGCGTAGTCTCCGTCGCTCGCGGCGTCGTTGATGGTGACCTGGATCTCCACGTATTGGTCTTCGCCGCCGTCCTCGCCGCCCGAACCCCGCCTGACCAGCTTGGAGAAGGGGACGCTCGCCATGGGCTGGCCGGTCTCGTCGTCCTGCAGGACCTCGCCCCGCTGGAACCCCTGCGGCGCGGCGGAAGGCAGGGCCGCGAGGAGCCGCGCGGTCCCGGACGGCTTGGGGGCCTTCAGCGCCCCGCTGGTTTTTTCGCCGAACTCCACGGCGAAGCGGCCGTCTTTGGGAAGGAGCCGGTCTTCCGATATATTGAACGTCACGCCCTGGGGCGTGGAAACCACCTCGAAGAGCTCGGCGCCTTTTTGCCCCTGGATCGCCACTTCGTTCAGGACAAAGAACCGAATCTTCATCTGCGGGGGCATCTGCTTGACCATGGCCTCGACGTGGGGCTTGAGGGCCGGGTACGCGGCGGCCAGGCCCTGGGCGTCCAGCGCCTTGGTTTTCAGGGCGCTCTCGTAAAAAGAAAGGACCTTGCCGTACGCGTCCTTGGCCAGGAAATCGCAGCAGGCCTGTTCGTCCGCCGGACCGGGTTCAACGACCAGTTTCGCGTCCGGATAAACGGGGATGTTTTTGGCGAAAGCGGCGAAGGCGAAAAACACAAAGAACGCTGAAACAAACAGCCTGTGAAAGACCTTCATGACGGACCTCCCAAGGGGACAAGCGGAACGCGGACGAGCCGTCGGCGGCGGCATCCTGGACACCGTTGTCAATCCGGCTGACAAGACCCCTTGAGACCTACTTTTTCATCAACCCCACGAATCTGTCGAACAAATAGTGCGCGTCGTGCGGCCCGGGCGCGGCCTCCGGGTGGTACTGGACGGAGAAGAGCGGCAGCTTCTTGTGCCGGAGCCCTTCGCAGGTGTGGTCGTTCAGGTTCAGGTGTGTCAGCTCCACGTCCTTGCCGGCCAGGGAATCGATGTCCACGGAAAAACCGTGGTTCTGGGTGGTCACCTCCACCTTGCCGGTGGTCAAATCCTTCACCGGATGGTTGGCGCCCCGGTGGCCGAACTTCAGCTTGAAGGTTTTTCCCCCCAGGGCCAGGCCCAGGAGCTGGTGGCCGAGGCAGATGCCGAAGAGGGGCAGGGGCGCCTCCTGGTTGCGGGCCGCCAGGTCCCGGATGGTCCGGATGCCGTACGTCACCGCGGCCGGGTCGCCGGGGCCGTTGGACAGCATGACCCCGTCCGGGGACAGCGCCAGGATGTCCTTGGCCGAGGCCGTGGCCGGGACCACGGTGACGTCGCAGCCCCGCTTGGCCAGGGAACGCAAAATGTGGTGCTTGACGCCGAAATCCATGACCACCACCTTGCGGCGGGCGGACACCGCGCCGGTCAGGAGGTCCTTGCCGTTCTTGTCCTCCGGGCCGGGGCTTCCCGCGCCTTCCTTCCATTTATAGGAAGCGGCGCAGGTCACTTCCTTCACCAGGTCCCGCCCCTCCATGCCCCCGGCTTTCTTGGCCTTTTCCACCAGGGCCTTGGGGTTGACCTCGCCCGTGGCGATGACGCCCATGCAGGCGCCCACGGTGCGCAGATGGCGCGTGAGGGCCCGGGTGTCGATGCCCTGCAGGCCCATGACGCCGTGGCCCTTCATGAAATCTTCCAGGGGCGCGGGCGGCTGCCAGTGGGAGGCCCGCTCGCTGAACTCCCGCGCCACGAACCCGGCCACGAAGGGCTTTTTGGACTCGTTCAGGTTGCCGTGGGCGCCGTAGTTGCCGATGTGGGGGTAGGTCATGACCACGATCTGCCCCTGGTACGACGGGTCGGTGAGGATTTCCTGGTACCCGGTGAGCGCGGTGCAGAACACCACCTCGCCCAGGGTCTCGCCCGCGGCGCCGAAACTTTCGCCGATGAAGACTTTGCCGGTCTCTAAGGCCAGGGTCGCTTTCATCAGGGGATCCACCTGAATTTTTTGTCCAAAAGGATGGTTTCCTCGCGGCTGCGGCCCATGGAGATGAGCGACATGGGCGCGCCCGTCTCTTTTTCCAGGAATTTCACGTAGGACCGGGCCGCGGCCGGCAGGTCCTTGTGCCGGGTGATGCCCTTGACCGGTCCGGAGAAGCCGGGCAGATCCTTGTACACGGGCTTGGCCCGGGCCTGGTCCCAGCGGGACGCGGGGAAGTCCCGCACCATCCTGCCGTTCAACCGGTACCCCACGCAGACACGGATGGGGTCCACCCCCTCCAGCACGTCCAGCTTGGTGAGGGCCAGCCGCGTGATGCCGTTCACCCGAACCGCGTGGCGCACCACCACCGCGTCGAACCAGCCGCAGCGGCGGGGGCGGCCCGTGGTGGCGCCGAACTCCTGGCCCCGCTCCCGCAGGAAATGTCCCAGCGCGTCCTTCAGCTCCGTGGGGAAGGGCCCTTCGCCCACGCGGGTGGTGTAGGCCTTGACCACGCCCAGCACCTCGTCGATGGCGCTGGGGCCCACCCCCGCGCCCACGCAGGCCGCGCCCGCCGAGGGGTTGGAGGAGGTGACGAAGGGGTACGTGCCGAAGTCCACGTCCAGGAGCGCGCCCTGGGCGCCCTCGAAGAGCACGTTGGCCCCGTTGGCCAGGGCCTTTTGCAGGAGAGCCGGGGTGTCGGCCACGAAGGGCCTCAGGAAATTCCGCAGGCCGTTGTAATCTTTCAAAGTTTCATGGCGGAGCTTGGACAGGGACACCACCTTTTTGAGGAGCGGCGCTTTTTCCTGGAGGTTCCGCTCCAAAAGCTCCCGGAACAGGTCCGGCTCCATGTAATCCGCCAGCCGGATGCCGGTGCGGCCCACCTTGTCGGAGTACGCGGGCCCGATGCCCCGCTTGGTGGTGCCGATCTTGTCCGTGCCCGACTCCCGCAAAGCGTCCAAGTACTTGTGATAAGGGAGGATGAGGTGGGCCCAGGCGCTCACGAAGAGCCGCCCCTTGACCCGGATGCGGCGGGATTCCAGGAACCGCGCCTCCTCCCTGAGGGCCAGCGGGTCCATGACCACGCCGTTGCCGATGACGCACTTGCGCCCCGGCTGGAGGATGCCGGACGGAATCTGGTGCAGGACGAAATGCTTGCCGTCGAACACCACGGTGTGGCCGGCGTTGTTGCCGCCCTGATAACGGACGATGTAGTCCGCCTTCTTGCCGAGCAGGTGCACGATCTTGCCCTTGCCCTCGTCTCCCCATTGGGAGCCCACAACGACCAAAGTAGACATGTTTAGATCAACCTTTCGTAGTTTTCCACGGGAAGTTTCCAGACGATGACGCCGCAAAACCGGTCCCCCTCGGGACAGAAGGGTCGCCTCTGAGACACGGACCGCAAAAAGCAGGGCGCGCCGATGTGTCGGGCCACCCGGGGCGCCACCTGGGCCACCTGCAGGAGTTCTTCCTGGGAGGTTTTCCAAATCTCTTCCTGGGCGGTGTAGCAGAGGCGCTTGCTCCACTTGTGGTGGAAGTTGAGGAGGTCGCCGGACTCCTCGAACCGGACGCTCACCGCGTTCGGCAAAAGATAGAGCGCGAACTCCTGGGAAACGCCCATGTTCAGCAGGGCGCGGATGTTTTTCCAAACCGTTTCCATGGTCTCTTCATAGAACTCCAACGCCTCCGGCGTTTCCCAGACCAGGGCCGGCACGACGTAGTCCGGCTTCTCCGGCACGAAGTGTCCGGACAGCACCGGCCGGGACGCGGGCGTCATGCGGTGGCGCTGGTCCTGGCTGTCGGCCGTGTGGGAAATTTTCTTGCGGAAGGTGAAGTGCATGTGCACCATCGCCCGCGTCAGTTTGCCGTGGGTGGTCAGGTTGAGGGCCTCGCTGAAGTACGGGTTTTGGGCCGGGCTCATGACCCGCTCGATGGCCTCGTCGTCGGAAAGGCGCGCCCGGGGCACGCCCATGACGGTCCGCACCGCCTGGGCCAACACCTCTTCGCCGCGGGCCTTGTAATCCACCAGTTTGGAGGATTTTCCCTCCAGGGAGGCGTCGAACTCCCGCAAAAATTCCCGGGCCGGGGAGGCGGCCCTGCGATGGAACTTTTCGAAGAGCTCATATTCGGGCGTGGATTCCAGGCGCAGCGGGTCTTCCAGGCTGTCCGCGAACAGCGGGTCCGCCTTGCGGACCTCCTCCACCATCTTGTCCACCACGGTCTTCTGCTCCAGAGGCGCGTCGAAAATTCGGCAGAGGCGGTGGTACCGGTGCAGGGTGAGGCCGCTGACGGTGTGGTACAGATGGGCGTGGGTGGCCACGGGCAGGACGTACCGGGCCACCTCCTGGGCCTTGCGCTGGACGAAGCGGGCCCATTTTTTGTCCCGCGGGTCCCGCAAAGGGAAGATCCGCTTGTATTCCTTCTCCACCGCCGGGGCGAGGAGTTCGATCAAACGGCCGTACGCGGACATCTGCAGGGCCACGGTCTCCCGGTACAGGGACAGGGCCTTCCCCGCCAAGGGCGGGACCGCCACGTTCTCGGGCTTCACGGCCACGTACCGCTGGCTGACCTGCTCGCTGTTGTAAAAAGGATGGCTGTGGAGGAAGGACCAGATGAACTGGCGCGACACGTTTTCCAAAACAAACTGGAAGGTGGCGTGCTGGATGGTGGTGTGGTGGCCGGCCTGGTACGTGCTGGCCGCGATGGCGTCCCGCTGGATCCGGGACTTCTCATCGCGGTCCACGTCTTCGGGATAGACGACCTTGGGGGAGTAGCAGGTGCGGGCCGCGGCCACCGCGTTGTTGAAGGGCTGGGAAAAGGCGTTGACGAGGCGGACCGAAGGGTCCGGAAAAAAGCCCGACGCGCCGGAGGGGACTTCCTGGATGGAGGCGGCTTTGGTCTCGGCGGTCACGGCGAACAACCCTCCCTTTTGTACGTCAAACCTCCCCCCTTGGGCGTTTTCACGCCCCCAGAGGGCCCCGGACATGCGGACTTCGTTGACTTACGCTAAGAACGCAGGAACAAACGTGGAGAGAAACGGCGTAATCAGGAAGGTAGTGTACAAAATGGCGGTGGGACGGTCAAATACCGACGGAAAGACAAAAAAGCGGCTACGCCTGTATTTTTATGAACTCCATCTTCTCGATGGCCTCCCCGATGCCGGAGGCGGCGTTCTTCACCAGGTCGCCGGACAGGACCAGGAGCAGGTTCACCAGGTGCTCCACGCCGGTCGTGTCCCAATTCTTCTGGTCCATGGCGAAGATGTCCATTCCCTGGTTTTTGCCCATGCGCAGGAGCCGCATGACCGCTTGGACCGAAATCCTGTCGCCGGCCATGGCCCCTTCGGCGCGGGCGTCCAGGGTCCGGATGCCGGCCGCTTCCCGCAGGCGGGCCGCGACCACTGGCCCCAACCCGGCCCGCTCCGCCAGGGCCGCGAGCATGTCCCCCCGTTTCCAGCCGTCCGCCACGAGGACCACCTGTTTGCGGGCCAGAAGTTCGGGGTCTTCCGAAAGCCGCGCGAACAGGCCCCTCAAAAGATGGAGGGTGGACTCTTCCTGGGGCGTCAGGTCCTCGCCCAGCAGGCGCTCCGACACCTCCACCGCCACGGGCCCGTCCACGGCCAGGGCCTGGTCCAGAGCGTGGAAGGCCGAATCCAGGCCCGAGGCCAGCACCCGACGGCGCGCCGCGTTGTACGCCTGCTCAATTTCCGCAAAGTTGTCGCGGCCCATCAAGACCGGGATTTGGACGAACCATTCCCAGTCCAACCGTTGATACTCGGCCCGCTGGGCCGGGGTCAGGCCCTGTTCCCGGTCCGACGTTTCCCAGGATTGCATGACCGACCCGCCCAGACCGTGCAACAGGGCCAGGAGCGCGGCAAGCCCTTCCAGATCCGCGGTGCTCAGGTTCCGGCCCTCCAGCCCTTGGAACGCGCGATTGGCGAGCCGGTGGGCGATCACGTCCCGGATGTCGGCGCCCTGCAACATGGCGTCCGTGGCCAACCTTACCAACTCCGCATCGTTGATCTGATTTGCCGATATCAACGCCAAAAACTGTTCATAGGACGCCTCGGTGGATACCGCCGCGGGCTGTTGCGCTTCCAATGCCCTCTGCCGCGTCCCGGTGAAGTCTTGGAACGCCCCATGCAAGCCGTCCCGGTCTTGATCCAGCGGCTCCACTTTGACCCGGTGGACCCAGCCCCGGTCCACGTACGGCGTCCAGGGCCGGACTTGGTCCTGGCCGATGACAATTTGCCGGAGGACGTCCCGAAATATCCGTCGCCTGCTTTGCTGGGACGTCGTCTCCACGCGGGCCGCGCGGAGAGTCGGGTATATCCCTTGTTTCCGAAGGAGCGTCCCCAGTTGTCCAATCTCGTTGGAGTTTCCCACAACATATACGGTGCCACGCGGCACGACGGAGCGTTCCCGCGCCCGTTTGCCCCTGGACTCGTCCAGCATAGGCAGACGGATGGCCAAGCCTTCCTTGATCCTTCCGAACTTGAAACGGACCGCCTCTTCGTCCAAATTGGCCCCCAGGATGAGGCGACCCCCATCGTCCAAGGGCGTCTCGCTGCGAGTACGACGAAAATCGCCGGCCCAAAGCACGGTGTTGGCGCCGTCTTCCTGAAGGGTCTGAGCCAGACGGGCGGCCTCTGCCGGATCGTCCGCCACGACAAACCGGAACCCTGTCACCGTCGACAGAGCCGCCGTCTTTTCGAGGGATTCCAGTTGCTTCCGGTTGTAATGGAACCTATGATGGAGGACCCGCCTGGCAAAACCTCTGGCCTTGGAATCGGAGCTCCGCAATGCCTCCTCCAAAGCATCGATGATTTCCCCATCGGTGAAAGTTCCATCGCCGTTCATAAATTTTCGGACGTGGCCCCACAGGGCGAGCTCATACACGGTGGGATCAGGGCTTTTTAACGCCTCTGCCAGAGCTCCCTTCACACGCGGATCGGCGGTCCTCAATCTTCCCAAAGCCTCCACGGCGGCCACACGCACGGGGTGGTCCCGGCTTCCGGCCTGAGCAAGGACGATTTCGATGATGTCCCCAGGGGCGTCGCCTGTTTCACTTGCAATAAGCCCCACGGCGGTCAGGCAATAGACCCGGATCCACATGTCTCTGTGCGTCTGAGCCAAAAGCAGCAGTTGCGGAAGCGCGTCCGCCGCATCACGGCCAAAGGCACCCAGGGAGCGGGCCGCCGCCCCTTGGACCGCGGGATCGCCTTGGATCAGGGCCATTTGCAGCGGTCCGATGGTTCGGGGGTCCAAAATCTTGCCAAGGGCGCCGGCGGCGGTTTTCCGGACCCAGGGATCCGGATCGCTCCGCATCCGATCCACCAAAGAATCCACCGCCTCCCTTTCTTCGTCCTTGGTTGGCTCCGCCACCCGGCTTTTCCTCAAGAGCCTGCCTATGGTTTTGGCAGCCGTTTCCCTTTCGCCGACGCGGGTGAGCGTGGAGGACGCGTCCTCCGAATGATCCGAAGCCAGCTTCGCTCGGTTGTATTTCAAGATATCGGCCAGCGTCAGCCTCTCCTTCAACTCGACCCCAAAACGCCATTTCCGGGCAAGCGACGCCTCCTCCCGCATCTCCTCCTCCGCCTCCCGGAAATACCGATGGAATTCGTCCTCGGCCATCCGGCCCCTCAATAACTTTCTCACAACGAAATAAAGCGGATACATGATGGGCTCCGAGTGAAATATCAAAAAGAACGCGGCCAAAGAAGGGAACAAGAAGGGCAGCACCACATCTTCCAGAACCTCAATGGTCACGGCGTAAATGACGAAAGGAGCCCCTTCCCGTTTGGCCCGTTTCACCAGCTCACGGAAAGCCTTTTTCGGGTGCCTGAAGGTGTCCGCCATCTCCGCGAGCTTTTCCTTGGCCCTCTCAAAAAGGATTTCATAGGTCCATTGCCTGACGGTGAGTTCAGGCTTGTCCGTGAGGGACTTTTTGAACCAAAAATCCGCGTTCCCGGCCGTTAACCGATGGCGCATCATGGCCCAACTGACGATCCCCACCGCCGCCACAGCCCCTGCCACGCCAAACACTCCTATAAAGACGGCGGCAAAAACCGCAGAAAGGCCAAACATGCCAGCGATCCAAACCCCGGCCAAGCCGAACAACATCGCGCCAACAAACGCCGGGACGATTTGCGTCAGGCCGTACGCGTAAAGCTCGCCGTGTCCCTGCAGGTGGGACACCTCGTGGCCCACGATGCCGAGACCGTACAAAATCAGGTTTTGAACCGGTTGGGGAAGGAGGGACAGGAACTTTTTGACCGCGGGATTGACCTTGAGCACGCCGTTTTGGACTTCGAAGAAGGCCACGGAAGGGTCGTCCTGGGCCTCTTGCAGGAAGGGAACCAGACGAGCGGCATCCACGGGCCCGGCCCGGATGCCCAGGGCCTTGGCCGCCCAGCCCAGGGCGGACGCCAGCCAGACCAGGGCCATCAGGAACACCGGCGCCAGAAGGATCGGTATAAGGGCCGCCACGTCCAGGGCCTGGCCCGTGAGCAACTGGAGGCCCGCGGACAAGGCCAACAGCAGCCCCGCCGGCAGGGTGGCGGCCGCGAAGGCGGCCATGGCCTGCCGGGGACGGATGGCGGCCTGTTGGAGAACCGGAGCAAGGTCATACCGGACCGGCTGTCCTTTCCGCCCCTGGACGATCCCGAAGCGGATCGGCTCTTCCCCCGACTCATCCAGCCCGTCCACCACGATCATGTCCGGCACGTTATGCCCCTGCTGGCGAAGCTTTTCGGCCTTCTTCAAGACATCGGTCTGATCGTCGGCCCGGAGGATGACCTCCGCGTGGGCCAAGTGATCGGCCAGGTGCCCCCGGCGGAAATGCTTGTAGCGGAAGAAAGGCGCCAGGGCCGAGACGCTCAATCGGATGTCGATGTGGGCCTCCTCCCTGATCCGGTCTCGCACACGGAAGAGGAATTCATACAAGGCCCGGCCCTTGAGGAGGCGTCCGTCCACCACGGCCGTGTACTCGTCTCCCCCGACCAAGGACACCAAAGGCTGGCCCGCGCCCGGATGCGTCTTCAGGTATTCGGCCAGCTCCCTTCCCTTCAACATCCGCCCGTCGGCCAGGACCATCCGCGAACCGTCCACGAGCTGGTCCGAGGGTTTGCCGGCCGCCTGATGGGCCTCCCGGACGCGCTGGTATTCCTCGGCCACGATCTGTTGCATCCGCAGGAAGTTCCGCGTCACCTCGTCGGCGGCGCTCCTTTGAATGCGGGAAACCTCCTCCCAGTCGCCCCGGTCCAGCGCCCGTTTGATCCGTTTGACCTCCAGCTGGAACTGGGTGATGTTCATGCCGCCCATGTTCCGGACGTCGATGTTGATGTAAACGGGCCGCGACATGAAGGGCGCCGCCGAATGGAACCCGTGGACGCTCGTGGCCCTCCGGTTCTTGGGGTCTCCCCACAGGTAACGCTGTGTTTTCCTGAAGATGCCCCGCAGCGGCTTGACCGCCTTGTCCGGAAGCATCTCACGGTCACGGTGAGCCTCGGCGAAGAGGGAGAGGGATTGAACGCCCTCACGCACGACCGCGGCCTCGTCGGCGGCCGTGGCGAAGTCCAGGTTCCATTTCTTGATGTAGTCCTGGATCTTGAGCCGCCGGAAGAGCTCCCCCGCCAGACGGTATACGCGCGGATCGTCCCGGAAAAGGGCCCTGTCCGCCGCCGGCAGATCTTCCCAGGCGTGCTGTTTCCGCAGGTGCGTCACCACCTCGTCCCGCAGGACCAGTTCTTCCCCCAGCTCCGGGTCCTGGACGGGACGGAAGATGCCCGGCGCCTCCCGCTCCAGTTCCCCGCTCAGACGCGTCAAGTTGCCGATGAGCCCCTCGTAAGCTTCCCGGCTGTATTCCTGCTCTTCGAAATTCATGGCTTGATGGGCCTGGATGTCCGCGGCCAGGCGTTCTTCGTCCGTGGCCTCGGCCACGTCCGCGAAGCCGAAGCGCACCTCGAACAGGTTCTGCGCGTCGATGTCCGTGATGCCGTAGGACCTCAAGAGATCCCGTTTGGCGGCCAGGGCCTCGCGGAACCGTCCCCGGCGCATCTCCTCCGTCATTTCGGCCCTGAGCCTTTGACGCACGCGGTCCAATCCCTCCCGCATCTGCACGGAAGAAAGGGATCCCGTCACCTCCATGCGGAGGTCGAAAGTGTTCTCCTTGAAATTGTCGTAGATGGGCATCACCAGGGTCACCCGGCCCCCGAACTCCTCCTGCATGAGGGCCTTCAGTTTTTCACGCCTCATCTGGATCAGGTTGTTGGCCAGCTCATAGCCGAACACATCGTTCTGCTGCTTGATCCCCAGGCCGTCCGTCCCGGCGCCGGGCAGTTCATAGACCACGAACCGGTCTCCCGCCCTGATTTTCCCCGGGTCCAACATGTCCACCAGGGCGTTCAACATCCGCAGGGCGCTCTGCAAAGACAGCAGGTCCTTCGTGGAAACGAAAAGACGCCGCCGTCCCCGAAGCGCTTCTCCGTCCAAAGGCGTCACCCGCACGATCCTGCCATGCCTCGGATAGAGCACCCTGGCCATGGTCCGGCGAAGGGACACGGAGAACTTGACCTCCCGCAGGATGCGCCCGAACCGGGCGCGGAGGTCTCTGTCGTCGGTCCGGGACTGGAACCAATCCTGCCACGTGTAAGTGAAGAGGCTGTCCATGACGTCCCGGTCGATGTCCCCGCTCCGCCACCTCTCCCGCAAATAATGCATGGACAGGACGGCGGCCCCGTCCGTCATCAGGACCTCCCGGATGTCTTTTCGCATCCGAAGCCCGGCGGCCGATCGGGCCGAGATCATGCTGGCCCGGTTCAACTCCTCGTCGAAGACCTCCAACCAGTTCCTGGTGTTGCCCAGGACGTCCTCCAACCCCATGCTCTGGATGTCGCCGTGGAAATGCCGGGCCGCGGACAAGGCGGTGCTCAACACCGCCGTTTCGGTCGTCAACTGCTCCCGGAACCGCAGGAGCTTCTGGGCCTCCTCGTAGGCCGGCTGGCCCGGCTGGATCCCGCGCAGATTGTCCATGAACCTGTCGAAAATCTCTTGCGACTCGGCCAGGTCCTCCGCGTTGCGCCGGGCCCGCGAATGCATGGCCTCGGCCAGGGTCAGGCCGTATCGGAGGTACTCGGGTTGCCCGGAGAATTTCTCCCGCAACTGGGCGCGGGCCGCCTCGTACCCCTCCACGAAGCCGCGCAGGACGGCCTCGTCCGTCATCCTGTCCACTTCCCGGAAAGCCCGTCCGGGCATGGCCACGCCCCCGCGGACCGGAGCGCCCCTGACCAGGGCTTCCGCGAAGAACGCCAGGGTGTGATGTTGACGACGATCGTTGGAGACGGCCGCGTTCTGCGGGAAGACCAGGAACTCCAGGCTTTCGTGCAGGAGGCCCGGCAGGTCCCGCGCGTAGACGTGGATGGTGTTCCCATCGATGGCCGTGAAGGCGCCGGCCTCGCGGCCCGAGGCCGTGCGGAAAGGCGCGGCGTCCCGCGTGTAATGGAACCGGACGTCGTAGGCCCGGCCCCCGATGGTCACGGGCGCGCCCGGCCCTTGCCGCAGATAATCCATCAAGGCTTCAACGGACTCCCGCATCTGCGGCAGAGAGAGGACCGGCTCCGCCGGCGATCCCGGCTCCGCCATCAAAATATCCCGAACCTCCGATGCCAGGCCGGCGCGGAAGGACTCGTCGTCGGCCAGGAACCGCGCGCCGGACTGCCAGGCGTTTTTCAGCAGTTCCTCCTTCTCCTGGGTCGTGAAATCGTCCTGTCCCAGGGGGTGCTGCCCGCCGCCGGAAATCTCGACGAACGCCGTTAACTTCGACAAATCTTGGCCCAAATTTCCGGTTGAGCCGAAATTCTTCCATCGGTCCGCCGGCAACCGCGCGGCGGCCTGGAAGACCGGTTCAAGCCGCAACAATTCTTCCAATTCCGCTTTCACGTTGGGCGGGATGTTGCCCCACGACCGTTGGGCCTCGGGCAAACCGCTGAGCGCCTGCGTCAGCGGCCCGCTCAACCGCAACAGGAGGTCCCCCAAAGCCCCGTAACGCTTCTCATCGGGAATAACGTCTTTGGCCTCCTTGAAACCGGCCTGCCCGCCCAACGCATGGACGACCAACAGCGAGGCGAAAGTCGCCGCCGGCGAGGACATGGACATGGTCCTGACAAACGGCTCTCCCCGCAGGGCCATGTCAAGCAGGACGTCCGGCGGCAGGGACGGGTGCTTGCACAACATGGACATCAGTTTCTTTCCGCCCACCCCGGCGAGGTCCCGGAGGACCCATTCCGGCGCGTCGGCCCGCTCGGCCAACGCCAGCATAACGTCCTCTCTGCCCGTCCTGATCAGTTTTTCGTAATCGTCCTGCGTCAATGCGGCTCTGCGGGCGTAATTCAGGAGCATTTCATCTTTCACCGGCTCCGCGTCTTCCCGTCCCTCGGCCGTCGCGTGCTTGATGACATAAGGCGGGAACTTGCCGTTGGACCCCAACTCCCTTTGTCCGATGCGCTCAACCGCCATGGGGAAAGACAAAGTATCGCTCAAGAAGGGACCTCGGGTTTCTCTGGCCTCGGGAGAAAGGCCCAAATAGCTCCCGGCGGTCCGGAACGCCATCTCCACCTCATTGTTGCCGAGATTGTCCATCACGTCATGGTTCCACACCAAAGCCATTCCGTCCGTTTTGAGGATGCGAGGCAGGACCCCCGCGAACCGCTGGAGGACCTCCGGCCCGACCCCGTCCCAAAGACCCCTGGCCCGCCTCATGTCTTTCCTCTCCATAGGCCGGGCGGAATGGATGGGCATGTTCCAGACGACGCGATCGAATTGCACCGGGCGACCGTCCCCGTCCAGAAGGCGGGGGTTGCCGCGCTCGTCGGCCACGTTGTCCATCACGAACGTCCGCAAACGGTGTTCGATCCCGGCCAGCCGGAAGAGATGGCGCACGCTCTCGACCGCGAACGGATTGATGTCCGTCACCCAAATTTCTCCCTTGGTCTGGAGGGCCGCGATCAGGGAATCCATCCCGGAACCGGTGCCGACCACCAACGTCTTTGAATCCTCGTCCGGATTGATGTTGAAACGCGCCTTGGTTTTTCCCAGGAGGGCGCGGTAAAAACCGTCGTCGTTGCTCTGGTTGCTGTATTTCTCCGGGGAATACACCGTGGGAAAAACCGGGAACAACACCTGGTGGCCGTTCTCGGAATACCGCAAACGACTCCCCAAAGGCGACATATCCGAGACGATGTCCATGTCTCGATCGGCGTTTGCGATATCGATACGCGCGTACACATGCTCCGAATGCGTGAGGGCGTTTCGAGCCGTGTCGAAGACGAGGTCGGACCATCTTTTGGCGTCCACGTATCTCCTGATCGTCATGAACGCCCTGTTTGTGGACTTTCTGAACTCCGTCCAACTCCGGTTGATCTCCTCAACCCGCTCTCTGAATTCATCGGGGCCCAACCCCGAGAGCCCTTTCAGAAGGCGGGCGTCGTGGTAATAATGGACGAGATCGACGAGGGGAATGGAAGGCGTTTCTCCGTCCGGAAAAACGGGAAACAGGGCGACCAAACGACCCGTGTCGTCATAGAGCAAATCAAGCGCCTCGGGAAGATGGCTGGTCCCGTCCCTGTTGTCTATGCCGAGCTGATAGTAGAGGGTTTCCAGGCCGGAAGCCGGCAGGCGGCCGGACGGCTCGATCGAGACGCGTTTAAGGGTGGCCCCGTTGAGGGGCGAGCCGTCCGGGAACGAGGACAAATCCTGAACATCCCGGATGGGAGCTCCATCGAACAGGGCGTGGATGAGCCCGGAGGCAGGCATGTCGGGGGTCAAGTCCGGCGGCCACAGATCTCTATCGGTCCCCACGGTCGGGACGGCCAGGGGACCTTCGGTGGAGAGGTTGTATCGGGCGTGCGTTCTGCCGGCGCGGACGCCCGCCAGGGCCGCGGCCGCCAGGAACCACACATGGGCGTGGATGGAGATGCCGTAGGATTGGAGCAGCAGGTCGAACAGAAGGAAAACACCGGATAAGACCAGAGTGCTTACAAAAAATGTTTCGCTGAACCGTCCAGAAGCGCGCCACAATTGCTGTCTCTGCTTCGCGGTGGGTGGTCCGCGGACCAATTCCGTCCCGACTTCCGTTTCCTTCACAAAGTAAAGGTCTCCCCGGTGTAAGAAACGGAAAAGCGGCTGGCGAAGCGCCACCGGAAAGCCGGACAAAAGCGCCAGAAACGGCAGGGAAGGATCAAGTCCAATGGCGTGGAAAAGAACGCCCAGCCCGATGGTGATCAGACCCACGAACACAAGTCCCATGAACTGTTCCTCGCCGTGGGCGAACAACCGGATGAAATCCCGGAGGGGCCGGCCCGTCCGTGCGGCCAGCCGGTTGGCCAGGCCACCCAATCCCCCCGCCATGCCCAAAGCTTGGCCTGCCTCCGTTGGCCCCTCCAAGCGTTGGGACATGAAATGCAATTCGCCGTTGGGAGGCCATTGGAACCCAATGCCGAGAAGGAAACCGTCTCCCTTTCCCGGCTCAGTCCCCGCCTTGGGCCTCACCCGCCATTCCGTGAAGCCACGGCCTTGAAGCCAGGGCCTGACCCGTGTCAAAAGCCAATCCTGGGTCATCTCCCTCCATTGCTGCTGGAAAGCCTCCCGCTCGCCCGGCGGAAGCGAATTGAGCTTGGCCCTCACGAAAGACGGCTCAATGTGACCCAGCCAGGCGGTTTGGCCGCCGTCTTCCGTGCTCAACTGCAAGTTCACAATATAGACGCCCCTCTTGTCGTAAAACCTGAAGTCAATCAGGCCCGGCTGATTGACCCTGACGGCGATGACGAGATCCTCAGGCTCTTGGACGATGCCCATTTCTCTCAGCGCCTGGGAAAAAGGGGCCAACGCCCAAACGTCCTCTGGGAAAAGGGCCAGAGACTTTTTCGTCTCGGCCCCCTTCGCGGCCGGCTCCGTCGAATCCCAGGCAATCGTCGGCTGTCCGGGGGCGCGGTCCACGCGGGAGGGCCGCGGAACGGCGGGATTGACGAATTGGACCGGTTCAGGGACCGCGGCCGTTTGAGGGGGACGCCGGGCCTCTTCCGCCTTCTCGACGGCGTCCCAGCGGCGGACGATCATCTGTATCTTCAGCAGGAGCACCCGAACGTCCTCCATCTCCTGCTCCAACGCCTTCTCAACGCGGTCCTGGTCCAAATCCGGCCCCGCCTGGTCGGCCAACTGTCGGGCCAAAGGCGCCCCCAAAGTGATGCGCAGGACGCCGTCCTTCATGGATTCATCCTTTTCCTGCGGCGTCAGGTCCACGGGTTGTCCCAGGAGGTATTTGCGGGCGGCCACGTCCCGTTCCCAATCCGCCGCTCCTTTCGGCAAGAGCGCCGAGACATCCTGGTGCAGCCACGCATGGAGCTTTTTCAGTTGGGCCGGGGCCAAATTGTTCCCGTGGCGATCCTTCACGTTGAAAGAGACGATGGTGTTGGTGCTTCCGCGTCCGGTCATCTTATACTCCACGGCGTCCCGCCTCCCGGTTCGGGCCTTTTTCCGGTCCATCAATTCACGAACGCCGTCCATCCACCTCTGGATCACGCCCCGCAAAACGATCTCGCGCGTGATCTCGTCCTGTTCCCCTTGTCCGTACAGGAACGCCTCCATCTCGAAAAGCGCCGCCTCCCACCTCAGCAAAAGGCTCGCGTTGCGCCAGCCGCCCGCCCTATCGCGCCATGGGACGTCCGCCGGCAAGTCCGCGGCCGTCAGGAATTCTCCAAGCCCTTCCGGAACGTCCTTCAACCCCATGAATTCCTTGCGCAGCCGTTCCGGGATGACCGCGACGCCGGAGAAAGGCACCCCTCCCCAGAACTTGGAGCCGGAGGAGAACACGATCCATCCCCTGTCCAGGTAATCCTGCAGGAAACGGGGCTCGATGCGGCCCTGGGCCGCGTCCACCACGACCATGAGGTCGTCTCCGTATTCCTTCGACAACTTGGCGATGGTCTGGAACTGGGGCGCGGTCAGGCCCGTCTTGGAATCCACCACCAGGTGCACGATCACCGTGGACTCGCCGATGTTCGCCCGGACGTAGTCTTCCACCTGGCGATCCAGGTCGGACGCGTCCGCGGACATCTCTGTGACTTGGGTCGTCTGCGCGGGGAAGCCGGGGATGGATTTGCCCTTGCGTCCCTTGACGGTGGTCCCATCCGGGGCCTGGTCATCGATGTAAAGGCCTCCGGCGGCCAGTTTGGTGCCGCTGCCGGTTTCGGTCAGCACCAGGTTCCTGACAGGCTTCCCCCGGTTGGCCGCCATCATGAGAGGGATCAACTCCACGTCCGTGGCCGAGGGAGTGGTGACGGCCGTCACTCCGGCCATTTTCTCCAATCCCAGGACCTGCAGGATGCGCCGCCGCACGTCCGCCATCCGGCCTTCGAAATACGCCCCGACCCCCCCCGGATTCGAAAGCATCCGCTCAAGGAGGTCCTGGCGCACCCGCTCCATACGGTCAAAAGCCTCCCGCGTGGGCGGGGAGCTGGTGGAACTGGAATAGACCTTCACGTCCGGCGTGGGCTTGGCCGCGTTGCCGTACGCCGTTTTGCCGGTCTTGGGATCAATGGCGGACCGTCCGTCGCCGCCTCGCGTGTGCAGGACCTCGGTGGGCAGGGCCATGGGCAGGATCCGGGCGGCCCTACGGACCGCCTCCGCGTCTTCGAAGCCAAGAGCCTCGGCGATCCTTTGCGCGATCTCCTCCTCCGTGGCGCCCTGGGCCCGGAGGGAACGCAGTTCTTCAAGCAAATCGTTTTGAACGGCGGCTTGCCCGCGAAGGTCGGGAGGGAACGTCTCCAAGTAGGCAAGCTCAACGTGGGTGGCGAGGATCTCACGGGTTCTGCGGTCGGTCTCATCAGCTGGAGGGCCCAAGCGGCGATTGAAAATGGCCAGCTCCAGCGCCCGGCGCAGGGCCACGGCCGATTCCACCTCGGTATCGGACAACCGGACGTCAACGCCCACGTCGCCTTCCCGGAGCAAAGGGCCCAATTCGGTTCGCTGCAGGAGCGCGAACATCCGGGCCATCTCATTCAGACTTGCAAGACCATCGGTCCTGAAACCGGTGCGCTGCACGTTCTCGTGGGACATGCCGCCGGTTTCCAGCACCTCGTGGAGGAGGGCGCGGACCAAAACGACCCGGAAAGCCTCTTCAAGGGAAATGTTTTGCCGGCGGGCGATGTCGCGGGTCTCCTCGCCGTCCCGGAACTCCCGCAGAACCTCCGGGCTCACAAGGATTTTTAGCCGCCCTGTCTGATCCTCAGCGAAACCCAAAAGCCTGTCCCCCTCCGCCCCCACGGGCGGGCCCCGCACGATTTGAATGTCTTCCGGATTGATCCCGACCCCCGTCTCCCGTTCCAGGACGGAAAGCGCTTCCGAGATGTCGCCGCCGAACTCCCTGTCGTCCGCGCTGGCGTGGACGCTCTCGGAAACGGCCTCGAACACGTGTCGGGTCAACTCATACAGCCCCATGTGGGGCATAAGCAGGGCCACCGCGTCATCCATGTCCTGGGCCGCCCGCAGGGCCTCGGCCGCGTTCCGGTTAAGCCCCCATCCGGCCAGAGAGTCCACCATGTCGTCCCAAACCCGCGCGTGCAGGGAGAAGAAGGCCCGCAGCGCCGGGTCGAGCACGAACCGCTCGTAATCTTCCCCGAACCAGGAGCCGGGGGCCGCGGGCGGCTCGGCGGCACCCCGCCCCTTCGTGCGGCCGGAAGAGAACTTCTTCATGACCGAGTGGACCGCGAAGAATGTGGCCAGGAATACCCCCACCACGGACACGAACCATCCGGCCGCGCCCACGGGCCCCACGAGCGCGGTCCCGGTGTCCGCCGCCGCCGCGAAGGGCCCACCGGTGATGTTGAATTGGATGATGAAGATCCGGCTCCAGAGGTCCTGTATGGCGTTGATCAGGACGGGAAACGAGAAATACTGCGCGACGAACAACCCCGAAGAGACCACGGCCGACCGGAGGACGGCGCCGCCGGGGGCCAGCTTCCGGGTGAGGGAGGCCGCCGCCAGGGCGGCGAGCGCCAAGCCGGCCACCAGGATCCCCGGCAATAAGAGTCCCGCAGAGAATGTGGGCGCCGCGGACATGAGCCCCACGGACGCCGGCATGAGGATCATGAGGAACAGCCCCAGAAAAGTCCCGGCTTCCCCTTCCTTCTTCTCCGCCGGTTCCGCTGCGCGGCCCTTCGCCTCCATCCGGCCCGCCACCACGCGGCTCAAGGCGTACAAGAGGGGCAGGACGATCAGCGCCGGGTTGTCGGACAGGAACTGCGAGAAGGTCCCGACCTCCTCGGGATGGATGGCCCACCCGCCGGCCTGGGGAAGGACGACCCCCAGCATGGGGATACCGCCCAGGGACGCCATGGTGTACACCGTGGACAGGAAGGCGAACACCGTGAGGATGCCCAGCCCGGCGGAGACCAGCCGCGGGAGGCCCAGCCGCGACGCCCCCTCCCGATCTCGGTCGGACGCGGCGGCCGCGGCGCGCGCCGCCACCCGGCCGGCCAGGGCGTGCCACAGGGCCATCCCGACGAAGGAGAAGAGGAACACGGTCGTGTCGCCCGAATCCATTCCGATCTCCCAGGAGACCATGGTGTAAAGCGTGAAAAGGATGGACATAAGGAGGGTCTTGTTCCGGAACAGCCGGGCGTAAAGATCCGGCGAAAAAAGTTTTTTCACGGCCGTGAGCAGGCCGGAAACGACGAAGGTCAGGCTCAAGAGGTCGTTCAAAAAGAAGAACGACGCGGCCTTCAGGGGCTCCCAGATCGCCTGGAGGAAAGGAGACCCCTGCTTCAGGAAGAAGAATTCCAGGAAGAGCCTCTCCTGGCCCGAAAACTGGGACAACATCTCCACCGTCGGCGTCCCGTCGAAGGAACCCATGAAGTCCACGTACGCCAGGATGCCGGCCCGCAGGAAGATGTTGAGGACCAGAAGGCCGCCGCTGACCAGCAGCAGGAAGGACGGGCTGGCGAGAAGGCGGGCGAGCCGACCGGGACCAGGCTCCTTCTCCGCGGACGCCTCCGTACCCGAGTCCGCCCGGGCCATGTCCCGGCGGACGAGGACGGAAGCCAGCCCGATGGTCAGAAAGGCCGGCAGGGCGAACTTCAGGAGCGTGAAGAATTCCATGAACCGCCCCGCCATGCCCGCTTCGCTCAAATAGGACGCCAGTTCCGCCGTGAAAGGGGCGTTGAAAGCCAGGGCGGTGGCGGCCAGGAACAGGCCTCCTCCCCAGATCACGATCAGCAGGTTGTCGACTTTGACCAGGGAACGGACCCATTGTCCGGCACGGTCAAGGGCGCCTTGGAGTCCGCGGGAGGGCGCCGGCGCCGCCTCCGGGGCCGCCGGCTGTTCCAGGGCCCGGAGGATGATGAGACCTTCTCGGAAGGTGGTCTTCCAGGCCACCTCGCCGTTCAATTCCACACCCTTCATGTCGGCATCTTCAAAGTAGCTTTGGGCTATATAGAGGGTGGAGTTGAACAACTGATGCAGGTCCTGCGCCCCGCTGGTGTCGGCCAGGGCGAGGTCTCGAAGGGTCATCGTTTGGCCCGGGGATTTGCGGAGAGCCTCCTTGCCGTCAATGATGGCCTGGGCCTGTGACAGAATTTCGGCGGGATCCAGAGCCTCCACTTCCCGGGCAATGGCCGCGACCTCCGGGTCGCCGCTGTCGAAAAAGGCTTTCAACGCTTCTTGGAAAACCGCCCGGTGGTTCGATCCCGCCTGAAAATATCTTCGGATGAACGGATTCTTTTCCAGGCGGGTCAGCCGTTCTTCCGCGGTGAGGGCCGCCGTCGCCGCCCCGCCGGGTTTCTCTTCGGCGGAGGGTCTCATGCGAGACAGCCAACCCCGGAACTTGTCCCAGTGGCCGGCCAGGGTGTCCGTGATCGACGAGGATTTGAACAGGACCAGCACATAGGTTTCCCCGTCCACGGTGATCTCGGCCTCGTGCACCGCGTCCTGCATCCCCTCTTCCTCCAGGAACTGTTTGGCGGCCGCCAGCTTGTCCTTGGTCATGACGGCCAGCTGGGCCCGGACCGGGGCGCCGTTCTCCGCGGTCAGGGAGTAGCGGAGCACGCTGTAGAACCCCCTGCGGGAGATGTCCCGGTCGATCTCGATCCTGAGCTCTTTTTCGCCCAGGGCCGCGGAAACCTCGGAAGACTGCCGGTTCAGGCTCTCCTGCAGCGTTTCCATGTCCTCCCCCGCCTCCTCGAACAGGGCCTGGAGGGCGGGCTGGAACATGCGGTACAACCCCCGGAAGGCGCTCAAGCGCGTGTGGGAGAACTTGATCTGGGCCCCGTCCAGCACCAGGAGCCGCTCCGCGGCCAGATAGATGGTCTCCCCGGCGAAGAGCTTCTCCAGGGGCAGGGGATCGTGGGCGAAGATGTCCAGGTATTTGCTCTCCTTGGGCACCTCGGAGATTTTGGGGGTCACCACCACGTAGGAAATGTCCTTGGACCGGAGGAGCTGGCTCAAACCGTCCGTGTGGAAACCGCCCGCCACCAGCACGGCCACGGAGGGAGAGGACGGGCCGGCCTTTTCCTTGAGTTTTTGTAGGAGGTTGTCCACCAGGGCCCGGTTGCGTTCCAGGGCGCGCCGGCAGAACTGCTCGAAGGGCTCCAGCATGGCCGGGACGTTTTGGGGCGCGTCCAGGGACAGGGGGTCGCCCAGGGACTGGCCCATCTGCTCCAGGTCCTGCACGACGCGCAGGACCTCCGGCCGCTTGGCGTCGTAATAATGCCAGTCCACCGGGGTCATGGCGTGGCCGGCCAGCTTTTCCAGGAGCATGAGGTTGCGGTTCACCAGCACCATCTTCTTTTGCTCGGGCGTGGCCGCCAGCGCGGCCTGGGTGTCGTCCTCCAGCCGGGTCAGCTCCACCAAAAGCTCGTTGCGGTTGATGCGTTCCGCCAGGAGCACGTACGTGATGTAGGAATCCAGCTGACCGAAGTCCTCCAGGCGGATGCCGTTGTCCCGGCAGAGCTGGCGCAGGAAGCGGTGGTAGTCCCCGTACCCCATGCGGCCCAGGCGGTAGAGCAGGCTCTGCTGCACCAAATGGTTGAGCTGGGCCTCGGACAACTCCCGGGCCAGGACCTCCACCAGCTGGAGGCGCTCTTTTTCCACCCGGCGGAAGTCCAGGGACTCCTCCCACTCCAGGGCGTCCAGGAGCAGGTACAGGTTGGGGTAGCCGCGCGGGTTCTGCCGGGCGTCCATGAGGAAGCGCACGTAATCCCCCAGCCCCTCCTGGCGGTTCTTGTACGCGTTGAAGTGCCGGTCGAAATCCTTGAGGGGGTTCGAATACACGCGGAACTTGAGCCGGTCCGCCGCGGTCTTCAGCCGCTTGAGGAAGGCCCGCAGGTCGGCCCGGAATCGGACGGAATCCTTGAACGCCTGGATGTTGCCCTGGTAAAGGGACAGGTCCTCCACGCCCCAGAGGGTGGGCGGCTCGGGCGCGGTGAGGCCCACGAACTCCGCCCCGCCGATGTACCCCTCCTTCAGGAAATACTCCGCGATGCCCCGGGTGACGGCCGCGTTGGGATAGGACCGGTACGGCTCCAGGGCGAAGGCCCCGGACGCCCCCTCCAACCCCACCAGGGTGATGCCCCGGCCTTCCCGCAGGCCCTGGATCATGGCGGCCATGTTCTTCTGGGCCTCCTGGATCTCGTGGGCGTCCTGGATGTGGATGACCAGGGGGGCGTTCTGGACCGGGGACAGATAAACGTCGCGGAGGGTGCCGTAGGGCAGGATCAAGGTGGACAGCCAGGAGGGCGAATCGTCGGCGGACTGCCCGCCCTTGAGCCCGGCCGGGATTTTCTCCCCCAAGCCCTGGCCCGGCCAGCCGTTGGTGATGGGGATGTCCGCCACCGCCCCGAAGTTGACCTGCCCGGCCTTGGGCAGTTGGGCCAGCATCTGGTACTGTTCGCTGGTCAGGCCGGCGCGGGCCCGCTCCTCCGCGGCCAGGCCCAGGGCGGGCAGGCTTTCGGAAAGGGAAGACTTCTGCTGCATGCGCTGGGCCGCGTTTCGGCGCTCTTTCCAAAAGGCGGACTCCGCGGCGTGCGCGCCCACGACGTTGGAAAAGAGATAGGCCCCGGCCAGAGCCACGCAAAAAGCCGCTCTCCCGCGGCCGCGAACGGCCCGGACAATCTCTTTTGCAATGAATAACGAATTTAAGGATTTTATCATGTGTTTTGAGCGGTTTTTCAATGTGGTCCGGGCTTCGCGTATAGTATATTGGTCGTAGCTTAATTTACAATTATATACTTGTAAAATATTTGTAACTATCAAATATTATTGTAAATGTATTGTAAATATACGAAATCGGGACCCTGTTCCCGGGAAACCCCGGCACGGACCGCGTCGCGCCGCGGCGTCCGGGAGCGCCTCAAAATTTATCTTGACATGCCGCCGGATTCTAGATAGAATTTCCCCTCAAAACTCACACTGTTTAGGAGAACCCTTCACTATGGTGCGCATTCGCATGCAACGGGTGGGCCGTCCCCTCCAGCCCCATTTTCGGATCGTGGCGATTCATGGAACCAAAGCCCGGGACGCCGCCGGTTTGGAAGTCATCGGCCATTACCACCCCAAGGAAAAGACCAACAAAATCACGGTCAACGCCGAACGCCTGAAGTACTGGATCAGCAAGGGGGCCCAACCCTCGGACACCGTCCGCACGGTCCTCTCCGCCGCGGGCGTTTGGAACACGGCTCAGACCGCCTCTTAAGTTTCCCGGCTTTGCCGGCCATGCCATCCCCCGTCGAGTTCGTCTTGTCCGTCGCCCGCGCCCTGGCCGACCACCCGGAAAAGGTGGCGGCCCGCTGGGTGGAAGCCCCGGAAGGCGGCGCGCCGGCCGGGGACGGCGAAGCCCGCCCCAAGGGAAGCCATGTGGCCCTGGAGGTGTCTCCCGACGACCGGGGCAAGATCATCGGCCGGCGGGGGCGGAACATCCAGTCCCTGCGCCGCCTGGTCACGTCTGTTTTCGGCAAAGACAACCGACAGGTGGGTGTGGAACTGGCGGAATAGGTGGAAAACCCCGCCCCCGGCTACCGCGTCAAAGACCTGGACGGCTGCGCGGTTGTCACCGAGAGCGGCGAAACCCTGGGGCTCCTGAAGGACGTTTACCCCACGGGCGCCAACGACGTTTTCGTGGTGCGCGGCGAACAGCGGGAGTACCTGGTCCCGGCCCTGAAGGACGTGGTGCTGGAGATCGATTTGGCGGCGCGCCGCATCCTGGTGCGCCTGCCGCCCGGCCTGCGGGACGTGTATGAAAGCTGACGCCCGGCCGCGGCTCCGCATCGACGTTTTGACGATCTTTCCCAGGATGTTCGAGGGCGTGTTCACGGAGAGCCTGCTGGGCAAGGCCCGGCAAAAGGGACTCCTGGACATCCGGGTGCGGGACATCCGCGACCACGCGGACGACAGACACCGCACCGTGGACGACCGCCCGTACGGCGGCGGACCGGGCATGGTCATGAAGCCGGAGCCCCTGTTCCAGGCCCTGCGGGCCGCCGGGGTTCCCGCGCGCAAGCGCCGGGGCCGGGGCCCGTGGGTGGTGCACTTGTCGCCCCAGGGCGAACCCCTGACGCACGGCCTGGCCAAGAGCCTGGCCCGCAAAAAACATTTGGTGCTCATCTGCGGCCACTACGAAGGCATCGACGAGCGGCTCCTGGACTGGGTGGACGCGGAGGTGTCCGTGGGCGACGCGGTGTACACCGGCGGGGAGATCCCGGCCATGGCCCTGGCGGACGCGGCGGCCCGGCAGATTCCGGGCGTGGTTCAGCAGGCGGATTCCCTCCTGTACGACTCCTTCGCCGAAGGGTGGGAAGGCCTCCTGGATTGCCCGCACTACACGCGGCCGGCCCTGTGGCGGGGGCGGACAGTCCCCGACGTGCTCCTGGGCGGGGACCACAAGGCCATCCAGGCCTGGCGGAAACAGGAAGCCCTGCGCAACACGCGCTCGAAAAGACCCGATTTGTTGAAAAAGAAGGCCAAGGAAGGCAGAGGATAAAACAATGAACTCCATCATCGAAAAGATCGAACAATCCTATTTGAAGAAGGACGTCCCGCCCTTCCGGGTCGGCGACCTGGTGCGCGTGGACGTCAAGATCGTGGAAGGCGAAAGCGAGCGGGTGCAGACCTTCGAAGGGATCGTCATCCGCAAACGGGGACACGGCGTGGGCGCCACCTTCACGGTGCGCAAGGTGTCCTTCGGCGTGGGCGTGGAGCGCACCTTCTCCCTGCACGCGCCGCGGGTGGAGAAGATCCAAGTGGTCCGGTCCGGCAAAGTCCGCCGCGCCAAGCTTTATTACCTCCGGGACCTGTCCGGCAAGGCCGCCCGCATCGAGGAGGAGGAGTCCGGCGAGACCGCCAAGTCCTCCCCGGAAACCGCGCCCGCGTCCGGCGCCAAGGAGGCCAAGCCCGCGCCCGCCCCCGAAAAACCCGCTCAGTCCCTCCACCCCGCCGGCGCCGCCGGCTGATCCTTCCCCCTTGTCCGCCCGCCTCAGCCGCTTCGACCAGGCTTGGCGCGACAAGGGTTTCCCCTGCCTGGCCGGCGTGGACGAGGCCGGCCGGGGCCCCTGGGCCGGGCCCGTGGTGGCCGCGGCCGTCGTCCTCCCCCCCGGCACGGTCTGGCGGGGCCTGAACGACAGCAAAAAACTTTCCCCTGAAACGCGCGAGAGACTCTTTGAGGTGATCCGAAAAGAGTCTCTTTTTTATGCCGTGGCCGTGGTGGAATCCCACGTGGTGGACGAAATCAACATCCTGCAGGCCACCTTCCTGGCCATGCGGCGGGCCCTCTTCCGGCTGGGCATCCGGCCCGACCTGGTGCTGGTGGACGGCAACCGCCGGATCGCGGAATGTTCCCTGCGGCAGGAGCCCGTGGTGAAGGGGGACGCCAAGAGCGCCTCCGTGGCCGCGGCCAGCGTCCTGGCCAAGGTCACCCGGGACCGCCTCATGGCCGAGGCCCATCAAAGATATCCCCTCTATTCCTTCGACCAGAACAAGGGCTACGGCACCCCCTCCCACCAGGAGGCGCTCAAGCGCCACGGCCCCTGCGAAATCCACCGCCGCTCCTACGCCCCGGTCATCGAGGCGGTCTCGCCCTTTCTCCCCTTCAAAGACCTCCCCTCTCCTTCCTGACCGTCCCCTTGGGAACCCTGGACAAAGGACATTCGGGCGAAGAACGGGCCCGGGCCCACCTGGAATCCAAAGGCTACCGTTTGCTCAAGGCCAATTACCGCACCCGTCTGGGGGAGCTGGATCTGGTCATGGAACATCAAGGCGCCGTGGTGTTCGTGGAGGTCAAAACGCGGGGGAACGCGGCCTTCGGACGGCCGCAGGAGTCGGTGAACGCCTCCAAGCAGAGGCGAATCCTGAAAGCCGCCCTGGAGTTCATCAAAGAGGAGCGGTTGAGCGGCCGGCCTTTTCGTTTTGATGTGGTTTCCGTGTCGCCGGAGGGAATCGAGCATCTGCCGAACGCCTTCGGCGCGCCGGCGGGGCGCTACACGATATAAAAGGGGCGGGGGGCGGGAAGGATTACTTCAAGTAACGCCGGACCGTCTCC
>CAZAEL010000001.1:64126-103637 GCA_964484135.1 uncultured Elusimicrobia bacterium | reverse complement strand
CAACTCCCGCTTGTCAAGAGGCGGCACGCTCAATCCCTCCCCCCCCAGCCGTTCTTTGAAGGCAACATTCCCCGAGGAACGCGGCCACTTTTTTCATCAGCAGCGTCGCCCCTTCCCGCGAATGATGCAAATCGTCGTCAGGCATGAAACGCAGCGACCTGATCCGGCTTTCCTCAATGGCCCCATGGAGGTCATAATGAGGTATGGAATATTTTTTCAAAAGGTCGCGCAGGATCCGGTAATCCTGCAGCTCTTCCGGGGTGTATTCAGAACGGTTCTTGAGATAGGGGAACAGAAAAGCCACCGCGGGGAGCCCCTCTCGGTCCAAAACCGCCCTGATCCGGCCGAAGACCTCTTCCGCCCATTGAATCTTTGTGTGTTTGGGAAAAAACAGCCGCGGCGCCATCTTTTTTATGTAAAAGACCAGACCCGCCCGATAGAGGGCGCTCTTTTGCAGGATGGGATGCAGGGGCGAAATGACGTGTCCTCCTCCCCTGCCTTTGATTTCAAATATTCCGGTTTCCGTCTTAAAGATGACCGGAATGTCTGAATTGGCGTCCAGGTCGTTGAGACAGAAGAAAAAAACCACCAAATCCGGGCCATACCTTACGCCTTGATGAATAAGCCTCTTGGCCTCCTGGTTCAGGTTGTATCCGGACAGGCCCATGTTCCACACCTCGAACCGCGAGGAAGGGAAAGAAGCCGTCAGTTCGTCCGACAAGAAAGAACCGTACAGTTGCGCCAGGCTGTCCCCGATGAGAACGATCCTGAACACATCCTTCGGTTTTTGGATCGCGTATTCCGGATTTAAGAATCCCAAGGAATTGAATCCTTTGTGTCCCGGGACCGCCTCATATCCCAGAAGGCTGGAGAACCGGAGCGTTTCAACGTGCCAACGGTCCCAATCCATGGGAGAGTACCAGCCGGCCCTTTTAACGGCCTCAAGCCATCTCGCCGCAAATTCCAAGACCACCAGGGACAACAAAACACCGAAGACGACAAGGACCGCTTGGGCCCCCTTCCTTTTTATCCGGTCCAACTCTTTTATGAGGGTGAACTTAAGGGAATCCATATTGAAAAGCCGCCGCAAAACGCCCCCTTCTTTGGAGCGATGTCCCGCCGACGGGACCACCGCCGCCCGGCTTCCCTCCATCGCCACCCCCTTGCCCCAAACGCTAGGCTCCCTGTTCGGAAAAAGCCGCCTCGGACGGAAGTCGCGCGTCATGCCCCACAGACCTCTGTCCGACCACGTCCAAAAGGAGCGTACGGGAAACAACCCCCAGGAGGAAGCCGTAGAGCCTGGCGCGCTTTTCCGGATCGAATCTGTCCTTGAGGTCCTCGTCCACGGCGCGGTAAAGCTGAAACACCGCCTTGCCGGGCGATTCGAACTCATAATGAATCCTCGATCGATGACGCAACACGTCGGGAGGCAATATGTCCCTCTCCATGAACAGGATCACCGGCTTGTCCGGCCATCGGGCTCGGAGGCAGTCTCCCTCCATGTTCGCGTAATAAATGTAAGGGCCGTCCTTGAGAAACCAGGCCACGTACACGTCCGCACGCTCCAGGGCCTCCCTCGAGGCCGTCGGCACGTCATGAAGGGAAGGCCAGGGACGTTCGCCGACGCACAGGTCGATCCCCAGCTCCCCCGCCAGCGCGGGGAGCTTTTCAAGGAGCGGGGCTTTGTGGCTCGGAACGCTGTGGGCGAAATAGATGTTCAATCCCATCGCAACCCCCGGAGGAAAATGGCCGGCGTCACGTCGCCGCGACCTTGGCGGCCGGGACGGGCGGGGCGGCCTCCTTTGCCTGGTCCGGCGTCCCCCGGACACTCAGGAGAAGGCCCATCGCCGCCACCAGGAAACCCGTCACCGCGGTGCGCTGCTGATCGTCAAACTGGGCCGTGTTCTTGATCTCGTGACGCGCTTTTTCGATGGCCGGGATCAAGCGGGCCTGGCTGAACCGTATGGCGTCCGGATTCTCAAGGCATCCGGTCCCCCTCGCGTTCTCATCCATAAAGACAAGCACCGGGACATGCTGGCAAATGTTGCGGACGAACCCCATTTCCAAATTGGTGCACGTCAACGAATTCCCCCCCTCCAACAAAGCGACAAGCATGGCGTCGGCGTCCTTGACGGCGTCATAGACGGCCTGCGGCACCTGATGCGGAGGATCCCAAGGCCTGGGGCCGACCGACAACTCTATCCCGAACTGGGCGGCCAATTGAACCCAGCGCTCCAAAATGCCCGCCTCGTGGGGCGGGACGCTATGGCTGAGATAGATCTTCACCGTTCCTCCTCAATGCTTTTCGCTCGCCTCGCGAACGCCCACCCAATGCCGCAGCCACCGTTCTTCCTCCCCGACGATCATGCTCTTCCAACAAGTGCAGGCGGGGTACTCGCAAATCTCGGCCTCGTCGTAGAGCTTGAACGTGCCGTCGAGGAGGTTTCCCACGGACCCCCGGTCGTCCAGGAAACAGCAGCGCAGCGCGTTGCCGTCCGGCTGGATCTTGGCGTACATCTGGCCGGCCCGGCAGAGGGCGGCCTTGCGCGTGTCGTTCTGTCCGCCCTGGCTGTCTCCTTTGTACCAAGTGCCGTAATCCTCGGTGATGATTTTGTTCCCGCTGCATTCGTTGACGAGCTTCCGTTCTTCCAGCGTGAAGGCGTCCGGATAGTCCTTGCCGTCGAATTTCCCCCGGAAGGGGATGACCGTGAACGCCACTCCGATTTTTTTGAACGCCTCCTTGAATTCCGGCATCAGCTTTAAATGGGGGGGCCAAGCGATGTAGTTCACCCCCTCCAGGTCATAGCCGGCGGCGCGCAATTTCTTGCACTTTTCAATGTACGGCCCGAGCTGCGTGAATTCCGGATGGAAGGAGGGGGCGAAACGAAACGTCCCCGGATCCACGCGGCCGATGAATTTGTCCACGTCGAAGGAAAGGTTGGTGTCGCACTCCATGGTGTGCCTCTTGGTGATGTGCGCCAGCATGTCGATAAAACGCGGATAATAGAACGGCTCGCCCCCGGAGCAGTGGATGTGGGCGCTGCCGTACTTTTCATAGATGTCGTCCCAGATCTCCATCCATCTTTCCGCCGGGACGGGAGCCCTGTGTTTCTTGCTCAGATAGGAATCCCACATGGGGCTCTCGAAAATGATGCAATAGGAGCACCGGTAATTGCACACATAGGTGACGTCCCACGTGAAAAAAACCCGGAACGGCGGCAAGAACTTGCGGTGATTGGGCGGACCGGAAACGCCCCTGGCCCGCGGGGGCGCAACAGGCCTGTTTCCCTCGGACACCAGGGCGACGCCCGGAGCGCCGGCCACCGCCTTGCCTGCCGGGATTTTCCATTTGATCAAAGACCCGCCGTTCTCGGCATGCCCGCAGCCGCTTCCACAACCGCTTCCACAGCCGCTTCCGCATTCAGACATATGGCCTCCCCATGATCAGATCAGTCGATAAAACCATCGCGTTCAGGACCAATACCACTCCATGTGATGTTTCCAGGGTTCCGTCAGGGCGCCGGACAGGCAGTAGCTCCGACACACGCCTCCGAATCGCCTCTCGATGATCGCTTTTCGAACCCGTTGCATGGGTTCGCCGTTCCAAATCTCGAGGATGGAGTTCTCGTGGATGTTGCCGATGTAGCGCTCCCCGCAGTGCCAGTTGGGCAGTATTCCCCCCCGGTTCCGCAGGATCAGGTTTTTCCACGGAGAGGCGCAAAAATAGCCGTAGCTGGGCGACGTGTAGCGGGCCCCCTCCTCGACCGGCATGGGATAGAGGGAAAACCGCTTTTCCTGCTCCCCGTCCGGCTTCGGCTCGGGAGCCTTGGGAAGCGGCTCCTGGGCCGGAGAGGGCGGCGCCGGCAGGTTGTCTTCCAGGTAGATGCCGTACTCGAGGGCCTTCTGGGCCGCGCGCGCCCGCTGGGCCTGGATCTCGTCCCAGATCCCTTTGTTCCCGTAATTGAAGATGTCGATGTGACGATAGGAGTCCCCTTCCATGGGGCTCAAGGCCACGGCGTTGAACCGGTATTCCCTGGCGAATTCGACGATCTGCTCGATCTGGTGATAATTGTACCGCTGGACCACGAAATGGAGGGACAGCCAGCAGTGTTTGTTCAGCCGCTCCATCGCGTTGTTGAGGTTGTTCACGGACCTCAAGATATCGTCGAACTTGGCGAGCACGCGGATGCGTTCGTACACCTCCTTCGTGGCCCCGTCGATGGAACATTTCATGTGCACGTTGGCCCTGACCAGGATGTCCGCCCATTTCTCGTCGATGAGCAGGGCGTTGGTGATGATGTTCTGCAGCATGCGCGGGTAATCGATGCCCCGGAGGATGAGGTTTTCGAACACCTCCCGTTTCATCTCGAAGACCTCCCCCCCCTGCCACAGAAGGTCCTCCAGGTAGGGGTACAGGTCCGCCACCTCCTGCAGGGTTTTCTCCGGCATGTCCCAGGGCTCCTCGTGCCAGAAGGTGCACATGATGCAGTGGATCGAACACCGACCGGTCGGGCGGACCGTCAGCCGGAGGGGTTTCGATTCCAGGACAATCTTGCCCTCCATGAATTCCCGCTCGTTGAGGATCTGGTTCTGGACGAACTTTTCGGAGCTGTTGCCGTATTTCTCCTCCAGCTTCTTCAATTCCTGCCAGGCCAGGTCCAGGTTCCCCAAGCGCCGGTGGCTCTGAAGCACGAACACGCGCATCTTCAATTCTTTGCCGTCGTCCAGCGCGCCCGTCCCGATGCATTTTTGCAACTCTTCCACGGCGGAAGGATAGTCCCCCCGGAGGTAGTGCTGCTTGGCCCGCTGCTCGTGGCGGGAGGCCCGCTCCCGCGGGGGCATGGCCGGGTCCACCGACAACTCGGACAAATCGCGGCTTTTCCACTTCTCGCGCTCTTCCAGGTATGTCGCCATCGTCTTCTCCAGTCCTCAGTTCTCCAAGGCCGCCGGCGCTAAGCGTTCGGGGCCTTGACCGGGTATTTGGGATGGTCCGCGGATTGCCACAGCATGCCCACTTTTTCCTCGTATTTCCCCGTGACCATGGGCTTCCAGCAGCTGCAACTCAAGACCGTGCAGGGCTCGGCCTTGTCGTAGAGCCGCAGGCTCTTGTCCGTGATGTGCCCGAGGATGTCCACCCCCGTGTGGCAACAGCGCCGGACGGTCCCGTCGGAATAGATCTTGGCGTACATCTCCCCCATGTGGCAGGGGATCCCCTTGAAGTTGTTGTCGGCCGGCTTGGCGTTGGCGTAATTCTGCCATTGCTGGTTCAAGGTCTTGGCCAGTTCGTCCTGTGATTTTTCCACCTGCATCCCCAGGATCCTCTTCTCTTCGTCGGTGTATCCGCCGGGATATCGCTTCCCGTTCAGGACGCCGTTGAAGGGAATGATCTTGAAAAGGATGTTCTCCTTCTCGTACATTTCCCGGATGGCGGTCACCCGTGGGACGTCCTTGGGATAGGCCACCAGGGAGGCGGAAATCAGTTGTTTGCCCCTGTTGCGGAGCCTCAGCAGCTTCTCCAGGAAGGCCTCCGGCTCAAAATGCTCCAGGTGCAGGCTGCCGGAGATGGCGATGCCTTCCGAAGGGACCTTGGCGATCCATTCGTCCACGTCGAAACTCAGGTTCGTGGTGAGGTCCACGGTGTGGTGACGCAGGATCATGCCCACCAAATCGATGAAGTGCGGGTAGATGGTGGGCTCCCCGCCGGCAAAGCGCACCTGGCAGCACCCGTACTTGTAAAAGATGTTGTCCCATATCTCCTTCCACTCCGGCACGCTGAGCAGCAGATAGGGCGCGCTCTCGTTGTGCACCACGCAGTAGCTGCATCGGAAGTTGCAGGGGAGCATGATTTCCCAGTTCCAATGCACCTTATAAGGAGCGGAGCGCCGCGGAAAGAGCGGCCTGTATTCGTCTTCCTTGTGGGCGAGGCCCCTGTCGAGTTCGCCGTGCGCGGCCATGTCCCCCTCAGGCGCGACCCCGAACGTTTCGAACGGGTTGTCGTGCTTCGTGCCGCACCCTTCGCATCCACCTTTTTCACATGCGCCCATGATTTCGCCTCCGATGGATCAACAGACTCAATGCAGTGCCAAAGAAGAGGGGCGAGACGGCCCCCACGTGAAATCCTCCTGCCGGACGTCCAAACCGAGGTCCCGCGCCGCCTGCTTGAGCTCCCGGGCCCGGCCCAACCGGGACTGCGGAACGGCGTGGCCCGGCAAGGACCAGTCCCCGTCCGCGCCGGCGACGTCGAATTGCCGGGAAATCCCGAGCCTTCCCGCGTGGCGGTCGAGATAGGACCTTTCCTCAACCACAAGGGGTTGGACGACGACTTCATCCAGCCATGGCCGCGCCCGTTCCAGAAACCGGCGCGTGGTTTCGAAATCTTCCTCCGTCTCTCCGGGATGGCCCGCCAGGAAAGACGCCGTCGTCCGGATCCCGGCCTCCTTGGTGTCCCGCAGCACCTGGAGCGTCAACGCGGCGGACAGGGGTTTGTTCATGTCGCGCAACAACCGTTCGGACCCGCTCTCCACCCCGTAAACGATCTCCCGGCACCCGGCCCGGGCGAAAAGGGCCAGAGCGGCGCGATCCATCTCGGGGCGGATCGCGGCGTTGATCCGCCATGCCAAGCCGGCGCGGTCCCCCCGCTGGAGGAGCATCTCACTGAACCTCACCAGGCTGGGAACGTTGCCGTTGGCCATGATGTCGTAGAAGGCGACCTCCGTCCAACGGCGGTTCCTTTGAGAAAAGTACATGACCTCCCCGAAAATCTTGTCTCCGCTCTTGAAGGAATACCGTCCCCAATATTCCCGGGAGGAGCAGAAATGGCACCGCCAGGGGCACCCTCGGCTGGCCGACACGGGCATCTGTTCGGGCCGCGCGTACAGGTCCGGCGCAAAACCGGCGAAGTCCGCCCGGGGCGCCAAGTCCAGATCAAAGCTGAGGGGCACCGGCTTGGGGCCCCGTTCGACGCGGCCGTCCGCCCGGCGGGTCATGCCCGGCAGCATGACCCATCGGCCGCAAGCCTTGTAAAGGCCGAGCATCTTGACGAAAACGTCGTCCCCCGCGCCCGACACGACGATATCGGCGGCGCTTTCCTCATGAAGAAGGGCTTCGGCGCGGGACGGGTCCATGAAATAAGGTCCTCCCAGGATGACCGTCAGGTCCGGGTTTCGGGCCTTGGCCCGGCGGGCGATCTCCAGCGCGCTCCACAGGGAGCCCCAGGCCACGGAAAGGGCCAGCGCGTGGGGGTCGGGGGCCAGGATGTCCTCCACGCAGGCGGCCACGGCGGGCCCCCGTTCTTCGAAGAAAGAATGGACGAAATTCCTGTCGCACCAGACCGCCATCCGGCCGCTTTCCCACAACCCGCGATCCTGTGCGGGCGCGTCCCGCCACAGCTTCAAATTGACGTCGAACACGAAAGGTTCTTGGTCGCAGTGCAGAACGCAACCCGCCAACTGGGCCAGTCCCAGGGGCGGGTCCTGAACGCCCCAGACCGGCGGCTGAACGAGAGAGATCCGGATCATGCCGGACGTCCTTCCCGAAGCCCGCGGACGGCCCCGCCTTTCCCGATGAAGAAACGGCGGGTCACGGCAGGTACGCCCCCGCCATCTCGGGCGGCTTTTCGTCCGGAATGACCTTCCATTCGTCGCAAGGACAAAACTCCACGTCGCAAGGCATGGGCCGCGGCATGAGCTCGAAGGTCGGGTCGAAAAAACTGCCCACGATGTGCCGGTCTCCGATCTGGCCGCAGCGGGCCACGTTGCCGTTGGGCAGGAGCAGTCCGGAAAGATGTCCGGCCCGGCACAGCATGCCTTTGTGCCGCTTGTCGTCCAGCCATGTGTCGCGCAGCCCCATGAGGGTCCTGTGTTCCAGACCGTAGCCGTCGGGGTAGCGGACCCCCTCGAACTCGCCAATGAAGGGGATGACCTTCAGGCTTTCGCCGATGGCCCTGAACCTTTCCACGTAAGAGGACATGTCCTTGAGGAACGGCGGATAGGCCACGAAGTTGATGCATCCCGCCGTGAAACCGTTCTGCCTCAGGAAAAACACTTTGTCCAGAAAATCCTCGATGCGATGGTATTGGGGATGGAAACTGATGGAGAGGGACACCCGCTCCGGGTCGATCCTTTTTACGAACTTGTCGAGCAGGAGGGAAGTGTTCGTGGTGATGTTGATGGGCCAGTGGATCTGGGAGACCCGGCGGATCAGCTCGATGAAATCGGGATAGGTGAAAGGCTCCCCCCCGTTGATGGTGAGGAAACACCGGCCGTATTTTTCGCGGATGCGCTCCCAGTGGGCCATCCATTCGTCCACGCTCTTGTACACGTTGCGTTTTCCGTACTCTTCCCAGTGCTCGTCAAAGAAGCAGTAGGTGCACCGATAATTGCAGCTCCAGTGGATGTTCCAGGTGAAACGCACCTGCTGCCTCGGCTTGGCGTCCGGCGGCTGGGCGGAGCCCGCGGGGATCGGGGTCATGTCAACGCCTCCCTTTCCTGCCCGCGGCGGCTCCGCCAGGGCTCGTATTCCTCGGAAATATAGATATACTCCTGACAAGAACAATTCTGAAAGGGGCACGGCGTGGGCCCCGGCGACAACCGAAAGTCCGGATCGAAGATGTTGCCGATGGGCTTCAGGGCGGTCTGGTCCCGTCCGCAGCGAAAAACCTCGCCCGTGGGTTTCACGTTGGCGTAAACGTGCCCCGTATAGCAAAGGCGGCCGAGGGTGCGGTCGCGGTCAAGCTGGTACTTTTTATAAGAGGCCCTTTGGACGCCCTCCGCCTCTATGTTCTCGCTGATGATGAGCCGCTGTTCCGATGAAAAACTCTCCGGGTAAGGGCGCCCGTTGTACTCGCCGCGATACACGAGGGTGGTGAAGGGGAACCCCCTCGCCCGGAACATTTGCCGGATGGCCGGAAGTTCGTCCAAGTAGGAGGGATAGGAGACCACCAGCACCCCCGGGTCAAAACCTCGCGCCTTGACGATCTCGGCCTTCTGGAGGAAATCGTCGATCTGGGCGAAGTGCGGGTGGAAGCTCAGGTTCATGTGGAACCTCTCCGGGGAAAGGGGATCCAAAAACCGCTCGAGGCCGGTCCGTGAAACGGACAGGTTGCTGGTGAGTCCGATGCGGTGCCACGACGTCAGCCTCCGGATAAGCTCGGGGAAATCCTTGTACAAGAGCGGCTCTCCCCCGAGGATATCGATTTTGGCCATGCCATACCTTTCGTGCACGCGCCCCCAGCAACGGATCCAGTCTTCCACGGGACGCATGGGGTAGTTGCGCTCCAGCTCGCCCCAATTCGGATCCCACCAGCAGTAGGGACACCGGTAGTTGCATATGTAAAGCAGGTCCCAGGTGAAGGAAAGGCCTTCGTGATATTGGCTAACCCACCAATCCATGGCGTCACGGGCGCCGAAGCGCTTCCGTGGCCTCCTTGACGATCTCCCGCGGCTCTTTGGGGCGATGAATGACGTGCGAACGCCAGTCGTTGATGCTGCGGGGGTTATGGCGCGGACAGCTCACCAGACATCCTTCGCTCCTGGCCAGGGCCCGGCGGATCTCCCGGTAAGCCGGTCCGTTCCAGATCTCCATGAACGGCCTTTCGTTCAGGTTCTCCCCCTGGGGGAACCCCCCATAGACGTCGCAGGGGAGGACGTGGCCGTCCACGCTCATCATGATCTGGTTCCACGGTTCATTGCAGCAGTCGGGCTTTTTGTAAACCTCCGGAGGCTGGCCGAACTTGGCGGGGGTCTGCAACTCCACGCCCACTTCCGCGGCCACCCGCCGCGCTTCCTCGATCCTCCGGTTGGCCAGGTCCTGCTTGAAATAGAGGGAAAGATACTTCTGATTCGCCTCATAGATGTAGAAATAGCCGCATATGACCTTGTCCGCCTTCATCTCCGCCGCGTACCGCACGAAATGGGGCAAATCGTCTATGTTCAAGGCGGTCATGATGAACATGAAGTAAACCTCCACCTTTTCCTTCTGCCGCGACCGCATGAGGGCCCGGATGTTGTCCTGAACCCGTTCGTACGCCCGGTACCGCATCATGGCGCGATGCACCTCCGCGTTGCTGCCGTGAAGGGAAAGCTGCAGAACGTACTGGCTCTCTCCGGAACAGATCAGGTCCACGATCTTGGGCGTGAGGTAGGAGCCGTTGGTGGCGATGTATTTCCGGACGTGGGGAAACTCCTCGTTGAAATGCTCCAGGATGCGCGGCGCGTCCGGCAGCCCCAGAAACTCCCCCGACCCCGTCAGGACGATCTCCCGCGCCCGGTTCAGGACGGGCGTCAGATCCTTGCCGTATTTCGCGAGCCAATCGTCCAGACGGAAGAGAGGATAATCGTACCCCTTCGAACAGAAGACGCAGTTCGCGTTGCAGACCGCGTTCAGCTGAAGGAAAAGCCTCTGCGGAGTGCTCGAGAGGATGATCTTTCGCTGGACGTATTCCTCCGTGTTGAGGCGCGTGTTTTCACGCGCCCTCTCCCGCAGGAGCCGCAGGCGCAGCTCGCGGCGGGAAAGGGACGGGGCGCTCGTCATGGTCGCGCCTTTGTCCCCAAAAGCGTCATCGGACACAGGGGGCCTCCTTTCCGGACGGAGAGCGTTTTGACTCCGCCTCCGAGAGCCGGACGATCACATCCACCTTTTCCTGAAGGCGGCGGAGTTCTTTCAGGTCCGGCAGGGGGTCCTTCTCCCAGAAAATGCGAAAGAGCCCCCCCTTCTGATCAAGGGAACCCCGGTGCTTTAAAAAGCCCAGGAGCCTTTGCGCCCGGCCCAAATAGCGGGAAATCCAAAAAACGGCGGATTCGTCCCGTGACATGGGATGCTTCATGACCGGGATGTCCAGCAGGCCGTCCTTGTTTTCCCGGGACCGCCACAAGCGGGCCACCTGGCCGGAATGACCGTTCAACTCCGCCATCAAGGCGTTGGCTTTTTCCACGAGCTTCGACGCCCTGACCAAGAAAAGCAGATCTTTTTGGTACATCTTGAGCCGGTTCCGGATGGGCTCGCTGGGGAGATCGATCTCCAGGTAATCCACATAGGTCCGGACCGCGGAGATCCTTTCATCCTTGTATTGGTAATACTGGGCCAGGTTGGCCAGGTGGTCCTGCTCCAAAGAGCCGTTGACCCCCTTGTAAGCGTCGATGCCCAGCTCCATGCACGTCTGCCGGAATCGCCTGTATCGTTCCAGGCGGACCGGGTAGGTGTTGGCCCCGTCCCGGCTCTCCCAATAAAGGTTGTGGGCGGCCTTTTCCGTTTCCCGGCGGATCCCGAATTCCTCCTGATGGTCCGTGAGGTGGCTGTATTCCTCGAGACTCGTGAAGGTGGCGCTGCCGTAGGCCCTTTCAAGCCATTGGCGGTTCCGACGGAGAAAAGCCAGCGTCATCTCGAAGTCCTCCTCCGTCTCCCCCGGAAAGCCGAACATGAAGTTGCCGGTGGTGTGGATCCCCGCCAGCCGGGTGTCCCGCAGCACCCGCTCGGCCACGTCCACGTTGTAATTCTTGTTCATCCGTTTCAGGACCCGGGGGGAACCGCTCTCCACGCCGTAGATGATGTCCTGGCATCCCCCTTCCTGCATGGTCTTGAGGAGGTCGGACGTCATCTCCGGCCTGAGGATGGCGTTGATCTTCCAGCGGAAGAACCGCCCCGGCAGGTGGGGGGCCAAGAACTCCTTCGCCAAAAGGGAAAAGCGATGGAGGGCCTCCGGCCGCCCGTTCGCCGTGATGTCGTAAAACTCGAAGTGGGCGCGCTGCGGGAAGAGGGATTTCTGATGCTTGATTTCCGCGAAGATACGGTCGCCGCTCATATGGCTGTATCCGTGCCAGAACTCCCTCGTGCTGCAGAAACGGCAGGCCCAGACGCATCCCCGGCTGGCCGCGATGGGAATGCGGGTTTGGTCCTCGTAAAGATCCATGGGAAACCCGCTGAAGTCCGGGAACGGCAGGCGGTCCAGGTTCGCGATCTGCGGGGCCGGTCCCCCGTCCACAAGCCCGTCTCCCCCCCGAAAAACCACCCCGGGACGGGGGACGAAACGGCCGGTCCGTTCGTAGTCGGCGACGAAGAGCGGAAAGGCTTCGTCCGCGGGGCCCCGCACCACGGCGTCCACGGCCGGATGGGACAGGGCCTGCGCGGCCTTGTCACCGAGAAAGAAGTATTGCCCCCCGAACACCACCGTTCTCTTGGGGTCCGCCTGCTTGATGAGGGACGCCAGTTTGAGGGAAGCCGCGTTGGTCCCCGCGTAGATGGAAAAACCCACCACGGCCGAGTCGGACCGCAGGATTTGATCCACGTAACCGTCGATGGAGCGGCGGTTGTCCTCAAAAAACCGGTCCACGACCTCGGGGTGATTCCAGAAATGGAACTGCTCCCACAGCCACATGTTCGCATACTGGGGGAGCCGCTCCTTCCAAAGGAGGATATTGAGGTCGTAGAGGTGAACCTCGTGCCCCGCCGCCTTGAGGCAGCCGGCCATCTGGGCCAACCCCAGCGGGGGATCCACCGGCCACCAAACGGGCATCTGAACCAGCGCCACTTTCACGCCGACACCCCCTCTTTCACCCCGGCGAAGGGGCCGGTCCGTTTTTTCCCGGCGGGATCCTTCCGCAAAGCCCGCGCCTCGCGCTGAACCGCCCGGCTGGAGGGATCCTTGCACAAGTACCGGGCGTAGGCGCCGGCGGCGGGGGAGACACGGCCCTTGTACCGGTAATATCCCGCCAAGGACCGCTGGGTTTCCGTACGCAAATCCCCGTTTATGCCGTCCGCGACCGCGATGCCCAACCGCGCGGCCGTGCGGCGAAAGCGTCTGTACCGGTCCAACCGGACGAGATAGGTGTTTTTTCCGTCCCGCGTCTCCCAATACAGATTGTGGGTCCTGCCGTCCGGGCCCGGCGCGATCCCAAACCGGTCCGCATGCCGCGTGAGATAGCTGTGTTCCTCCAGGCTGGTGAAAGTGGCGCTGGGGTACGCCCTGTCCAAGGACCGCCGGTTCCGCCGCAGGAAACCCAACGTCCGGCTGAAATCCTCTTCCGTCTCTCCCGGGAACCCCACCATGAAGTTGGCCACCGTTTGGATGCCGGCCTCGTGGGTGTCGCGGAGCACCCGCTCCGCGACGGGCAGCGAATAATTCTTGTTCATGAGCTTCAGCACGCGCGGCGAGCCGCTTTCCACGCCGTAGATGATCTCCACGCACCCGGCGCCGTGCATGCGCCGCAGGAGGCCCGTCGTCATTTCCGGCCGGAGGACGGCGTTGATCTTCCACCGGGCGATCGGAGACAGGCTCTTGTGTCCGAGGCGGGCGTCGATGAGCAGATCCGACAGGCGGGCGAGGGTTTCGGGCCGGCCGTTGGCCGTGATGTCGTAAAATTCGATGTGCCGTCGTTTGGGGAACAGGCGGCGCTGATGCCGGATTTCGGCGAAAACGCGGTCGCCGCTCATGAAGCCGTAGCCGCCCCAAAATTCCCTGGTGCTGCAAAAACGGCAGGCCCAGACGCATCCCCGCGAAGCCGCCAGGGGGATGCGGTTGGGGCTGAGGTAGAGTTCCATGGGAAAAAGCGTGAAATCCGCGAACGGGACGGCGTCCAGGTTCCGGGGAAGCGCGGGGGCGCCTCCGTCGATGATCTCCCCCGCCTGCCGGAAGACCAGCCCCGGCTGTTTCTGCAGGCGCCCCTCCCGCTGGTAATCCGCGATCAGGCGGGGCAGGAGGTCGTCCCCCGATCCCCGCACCACGGCGTCCACCTGCGGATGGGCGAGGACGTTCCGGGCCTGGTCGCCCAGGAAGAAATACTGCCCGCCGAACAGGACCAGCCGCCGCGGATCCGCGGACTTGATCAGTCGGGCCATCCTGAGCGAAGGGAGCTGGGACCCCAAGTTGACGGAAAACCCCACCACCGCCGCGTCGCTGCGCAAGATGGACGACACGAAGGCCTCCAGCGCCTCCCGGTTGTCCTCAAAAAACTGATCCACCACTTCCGGGTCGTTCCAATAATGGAACTGCTCCCACAGCCACATGTTGGCGTACTGCGGCGGACGGTCCTTCCAGAGGTGGATGTTGACATCGAAGACCCGGACGTCGTGACCCGCGGACCTGAGGCATCCCGCCGCCTGGGCCAAGCCCAGGGGCGGATCCAGAGGCCACCACACCGGCATCTGTACCAACGCCACTTTCACGGCCGCGCCTCCCCTTGACTTCCAAGAACTCTCACGCGCGAACTTCCCCCCGCAGGAGGAGGGCCTGCTTTTCCTCCTCCTCCCAGGCCATCTGGAACTCCTTGCATCGGCAAAAATCGGCCATGCAGGGCTGTCCTTCCTTGAAAAGCTCGAAATCGGGATCGAAAAGATCGCCGATGCATTCCTCCTCCCGCCCCAGCTGGCCGCACCGGAACACCTTGCCGTCCGCGTGCACCACCGCGTACCGCTGGCCGGCGCCGCACACCTTGCCCCGGATGGGAATGGGCTCCAGGCCCACGGTCTCCGGCCCCACCTCGTACCCGATGACGTCCTTGATCCAGCGTTTCTCCTGCGGCGTGTACGCGTGGGGATAATCCTTGCCGCCGTATCGCCCCCACAGGATGGCCATGTTCATGTGGATGTCGTGCTCCTTGAACCGGCGCTTGTATTCCTCCATGGAGGGCATCTGCGGGGGATACGCCAGGAAACAGACGTTGGAGACGAAACCGCTCCGGCGCAGCAGGAGGACGTTGTCGATGAAAGAGTCCAGTTCCCCTTCCAGCGGATGGAAGGTGCAGTCCAGCTCCACCCGCCGGCTGTTGGCGCGTTTGGCGAAATCCCTCAGCACCGGCGTCATGGACATGTTGCTGGTGATCTGGATCCAATGTTCCTGGGAAAGCGATTCGATGATGTCCACGAACCTCGGGTAGGTGAAGGGCTCCCCCGCCGTGATGCGGATGTGGCAGGAGCCGTATTTCTCATACACGCGGTGCCAGACCCGCTTCCACTCCTCCGGCGGCTTGTAATGGTTCTTTTTGGCCAGCTCCTCCCACCCCGCGACGGTGTAGAAACAATAGGGACACCGGTAGTTGCAGGAATAATGCATGTCCCAGGCGAACACCACCTGGCGTTTCGGGCGCTGGAGGCTAGTGGGCGGAGCCATTGCCGTTCCCATGAACCGCCTCCATCGCCAACGACGGGGCCGCCGTCAAACCGCGCCGCCGGACCTCCTCAACGATCATTTTCTGGGTCTCCGGCCGGTTGGTGATGTGGCAAAGGATGTTGTTGACCGTGTAATGCCCCTGAAACTTGACGCAGTTCCTGCACCACTCGTGGGTCGGCCCTTCCCCGGAAATGCCCTTGCGCAGGCTCTGGTAAAACTCCCCGTTCCAAATTTCCCCGAAATCCTGCTTGTCCAGATACCCCACGTGTCCGCCCGCGTAACAGCACGGCAGAACGGAGCCTTGGGCTTCGGCGTAAAAATACTGCCAGGGGTCCGAACAGAAGCCCTCCGGCCGTTCCCGGTCCTCTCCGCCCTGGCCGAACCGCGGGGGAAGGGTGAGGAAGATCCCCAGTTTCTGCGCCACCTCCTCCGCCTCCCGCATGCGCTCGTTGGCCCGCGCCTGGTCGAAGAAGAGAGACATCTCGATGTGCTCCCTGGAAAACATGGTCATGTAGTTGCAGATGACCCGGTGGATGCCCAGCTCCGCCGCCAGGCGGACGAAGTCCGGCAGGTCGTCGATGTTGTCGCGCGAAAGCACGTTGAACAGCTCCACGTGCAGGTAGCCCCGGCGGCGGTGCTCGTCCCGCAGCCGCACCAGGTACTTGAGGTTGTCCATGATCCGCGAGAAATCCCGTATCTGCATGATCTTGGCGTGGAGGTCCGGGGTGGAGGCGTGGAGCGACACCCGGATGGAGTAGCGCCCGATGAGGAGCCTTTCCACGATCTTGCCGGGCCGCAGAGGGGTGCCGTTCGTGGTGAACTGTTTGACCACGTCCGGGATGGTCTCGTTGACGTAATCCAGGAACTGCTCCACCCGCGGCAGCCAAAGGATCTCCCCGAACCCCACGAAGGACACGTGCCGGGCGCTCCGGATGACGTGCCCCAGTTTCTTCTCGAAAAACTCCCGATAAAGGTCCAGGTTGAAGACTTTGTAGTCGCCTTCCAGGCACCAGACGCACTTGGCGTTGCACCGGTTGTGCGCCCCGATGGTCACCACCTCGGGGGTGGAGGCCAGCACGGGCTTGCGCCGCTCGAACTCCACCCGGTTCAGCGAAATGTTCAGCTTCCGCTGGATCAGCTCCTCCGAAAGCGGGGCGATCGGCGTCGTCACGAAACCTTTTCCTCCTTGGGCGCGCCGGCCCGTCCGCCGTCAAAATCCCACCACCCGTCGTACTGCTCGAAACGCCACCAGGGCTGGAAGGTGAAATTGGCGCGCCCGATGCTGAAACACCGCTCGCAGGCGTGCTCCGAGCGGGTCTTCACGTCCACGCGGTGCGCGACGTAGTCTCCCACGTGCCTGCGGGAACGGCGGTAATGGGGGCTGTTCCAGATCTTGCGGAACCCGTCCTGAAAAATGTTCCCGAAATCGTACATGTCCTCCTCCACGGAACAACAAGGGGAGACGGATCCGTTGGGGTTCACGGTGATGCCGGCCCAGGGCCAATGGCAGAGGGCTCGCTTCTCCTTCTCGGGCTCACGGTACACCCGGACGTCGATGTGGGGAGAAGCCGATCCGCCGTTGGACTTCCGCTCGAAAAATTTCAGGAGCGCGAGGGTCAGGTCCAGCGCCTTCCGGCGGCCGTTCCCGTTCGACACGGGGGCCGCGGCTTCCGCCGCGGGCTCCTCCTGCGTCTCTCCCCCGGCTCCGGCGTCCGAAGGCGGGGCTTCCCATTCCCACGGAGGGCTGTCCGGGAAGGTCTCCGGGTCATAGTGCCGGTGCTCCGGCCGCTCCGGCAGCCACTCGTCTTTGATGCCGGGGCGGAAAGGAAGGAAGGCCGGCGTCACGCCCACCGCGTCCACGCCCAGTTCCTTGCCCACCTGCCGCACGCGGTCGGCCTCCTGCTCGTTGTGCTTGAACACCAGGAACTGCCACACGATGTAGGGGCGCGAACGGCCGAGCTCCTTCTTCTTGCGGACCAAAAGCTTGAGGTTCTCGATGACCTTGTTGTAATCGCCCCGCACCCGGTACTTGGCGTAGGTCTCCTGCGTCAGACCGTCGATGGACAGGCTCACGCAGTCCAGGCCCGACAGCACCATCTTCTCCGCCATCTCCTCGTTGAACTCGTTGAAGTTGGTGTCCATCTTGGTGTCTATGTCGAACTTCTTGGCGTACGCGACCATGTCGAAAACGTGCCGGTTCAGGAGCGGCTCGCCCCAGTTCATGAAATCGATGTGGAGCAGCGTCGGCCCCAGCTGGTCGAGCAGTTTTTTGAAATCCTCCAGCTTCAGGATGGCCTTGGCCCGCACCTTGCGTTCCGCGCCCGTGGGGCAGAAGGGGCACCGCAACTGGCAGAAGTTCGTGGGGTCGACGGTCAGCCAATAGGGCTTTCCCCAGGCCCGGCCGGCGCGCCTTCCCATCTGGAATTCGACCAGCAGAAAATTGGCCAGCTTGCGCCAGGCCTTCTTTTTCCACAGGATGCGGGCGATGTGGCTGTCCATGTGGGGAAAAAACCGGCCCGCGGCGCGCGCCCCCAGGCCCTCCGCCCATGCCCGCCACCCCTTTTTCCCCGCCGGCGGCAGAAGGACGCGGGGGTCCGCCGCTTCGAAAGACTTCCGGAGCGCGTCGGCGGCGCTCACGCGTTCACCGCCGTCATGGGACGTTCTTCCAGCCTTCCGAGGGCCCGGCGTATGGCGTCGTTGTACGGGTCTTCCGCAAAGCCTTCCACGGAGGCGTCGAAAGCCAGCGCCTTTTCGTAATAGAACCGGGCCCGGTCGTTCCGGCCCAGGGCCAGGCAGCATTCGGCGATGTTGACCAAGAGGCCCTTGTTCCGCGACTCCTTGCGCCAGGACCGAAGGTAGCAGAACGCGGCGCGGACGTGCTGTTTCTTGTGCCGGTGATATTCGCCCAGCAGGAACCACTTGTCCGGCTTGACCGACAGCACGCCCGATGTTTCCGGCACGCCGAGCTCCAGAGCCAGCTTGCAGAACTCTTCGTACCGCCGGAGCCGCTCCGGATAGGTGTTGGCGCCGTCCTTGGACTCCCAAAAGAGGTGGTGGTCCACGCCCGTCAGGCCGAAAAGGTCCGGATGGGTGTTGTAGAGGGTGCCCTTGTCCACCACGGTGAAGGATTGACTGGCCAGCACGGTGTCGATGTGGGGCCGCACGCGGCGCAGGAAATCCAGGGTTTCTTGAAAATCCTCCCGGGTCTCGCCCGGCGGGCCGAAGAGGATGTTGATCTGAACGGAAATCCCGGCCTCGTGGCAGTCCTTCAGCACCTGCTCCGCGTTGGCGATGGTGAAATGTTTGTTCATGCGGCGCAGCATCTTCTGAGAGCCGCTCTCGATGCCGAACCCCAGCCACTCGCAACCGGCGCGCGCCAGCTTCCGGATCACGGCCCGGTTCATGTCGGGCCGCACGATGGCCTGGCCCGCGAAGCGCACCTTCACCCCGTCCTCCAGGATCCTGTCGCAGAGGCGGGAAAGGGCCCGCATGTCGCCGTTCAGGAGCGACCCGATGAAATAAAAATAATTCACGCCGGGATAGGCCTCCATCTGGTGGACCATCTCCCGGTACATGCGGTCCCCGTCCATGGTGCGGAACCGTCGCCAGAACTGCCATTCGCTGCAGAAGTGGCACCGTCGCACGCAGCCGCGGCTGTCCAGGATTTCCAGGCGCTCGGGCTGGCGGTACATCCGCTCCCGGATGCCGTCGGCGAAATCGGAATAGTCGGGAAAAGGCAGGGCGTTCAGGTCTTCGATGAGGGGGCGGTCGCCGTTGTCCACCACCCGCCCATCCAGCCGCATGAGGGTCCCGGCGATGGGCCGGTCCAGCGCGCCCCTTTCCCGCAGGGACAGGACCGCCTCCCGCAGGACCTCCTCCCCCTCCAGGAGGCACACCAGATCCACGCAGGGCTCGTCGGCGAAGGCCGGCCCGGCCTGGGCCCGGGAACACTGGGGACCCCCGAAGGCGATGAGCCGGGAAGGGTCCGCCCGTTTGATCCGACGGGCCATTTCCAAGCTTACCAAAAAGGAGGTGGTGTGGGTGGTGAAACCGATGAGGCGCGCCCCCGTGGCCAGGACGTCGTCCACGAACTTGTTCACCAGCCCGGGGTTCTCCCGGAGAAGTTGGGCGACCCGTCCGGGGTTCTCCCAGAACACGTAATAGTCTTTGTCGTCCCACAGCTTCCTGTACGCCGCGGGCACGCCGTGGTACAAAGCGTTGTTCAGGTCGAAGCCCTTGACGCCGATGCCCTCCCGCCGGAGGTAAGCGGACAGGGCCGCGGCGGCGTAGGGAGGGCAGTCCCGCCCCCATCCCGGGCACTGCACCAGGGCCACCTCCACGCCCCCCGGCCCCGGCGAAGCCTGGGCCGCGCCGGCGTCCGGGCCTTTGTTTGTCGGACCGACGTCGCTCATGAATCCCTTTCCCTCAGATCCGCGGCCTCCGTGAGGTTGTCGCGAAAATCGTTGCCCTCCAGGGAGGGCCGGGCGGAGGCCGCGCAGGACCACCCGATCCGGTTTCCGCGAAAAACGTTCCCTTCGACCCGCGGCGCCGCCTCCTCTTCTATCCGCAGGGCGGCCTCCGCGCTGTCCTCGAACCAATTGCCCGCCGCCCGGGGAGCGGAGCGGTTGCGGCATTCCAAACCGTAAAAATTTTCCCGGCACACGTTCTTCTCCCACTCCGGCGCCGCCGCGTCCGCGCACAGCCCCGCCGCGCCCGTGTTCCGCGCGAAGCGGTTGCGCGCCACGCGGGACCGGTCTCTCCCGAAGTGCCCGATGCCCACCCTGTTGCCCAGGAACACGTTCTCCTCCACCTCGACCCGGCCCACGCTGGAGGCGCTGACGCCCTCCTGCCGGTGGCCGCTGATCTCGTTGCGGCGGATGCGGCCGGAGACGCCGTCCGTCACGGCCGCGCCCACCGCGTTCCCCCGGAACCGGTTCCCCTCAAGCGCGAGGCGGGCGTTGTCCAGGCCTTGAACCGCGGCCCGCCCGTTGTCCTGGAAGCATCCCCGTCGGACCTCCAAAGAGGCGAATTGACGCACCAGGAAGCCGTGCTCTTTTTGCCCTTCCACACGGTCTCCCCGGGACAGGACCGCGGCGTTGTCCTGGATCTCCATGCCCAAAAAATTGTCCTGCCACCGGTTCCCGTCCGTCCTCACCCGCCCCTGGCCCGCCACCCGGACCGCGGCGCCGGACTGCCCCCGCACGTCGTTCCCCGCCAACACCCCTTGGCTGCTCCCGAAGAACGCCAGGGCCGAGACGTTCCGCGAAAATTGGCATTGTTCCACGCGGGCCCGCGCCCAACCGTTGAACGACGCCCCCCAGTCCCGGTTGCCCTGGAACGCGCACCGGTCCAGGCGACAGTCCGACCGGTCATGGGCCGCGACGCCGGACCGGTTGCTGAAAAACCGGCAGCCCGACAGGTCCGCCCGCGCGCGGGACTGGGTCTGGAAAGCGGACTCGGTTTCATGGCTGTGGAAAAACCCGTCCCGGAACGCGGCCCGCGCGCGGGAGAGCGCCTGCACCCCGCACCGCGTGTTGGGCCCGACCTTGTCGCCCCGGGAGGAGAGACGGCTGTCGTCCTCCAGCTGGTACCCGCATCCGTTGTGAAAGAGCCGGTTGTCGCGGGCCGCGAGGCGGGCCCTTTCCTCCAGGCGGACCGCCACCTCCGCCTGGCCCTCGAAGGCGTTGGACGCCAGTTCCATCCGGCACCGTCCCCGGGCCAGGACGCCGCGGTCCTGGTTGGCGCGAAAGCTGTTGCCCGTCAAACGCGAGCGGCTGGCGTCGTCGCCGCACATGCCGAGGCGGTTCTTGAAAAAACGGTTCCCTTCCGCCTCCACCGAGGCCACGTCGCAGGCCAGCAGACCCGCGCCGCTGCCGGCGAACAGCCCTTCCCCGACCCACACGCGGGAAAGCCCGGCGCACAAAAGGCCCGCCCGGCAGTCCTGAAACCGGCAGCCCCGCGCCTCCAGACGGGAGCGGTCAAAGCAGGCCAGCCCCGCGATCTCCGCCGCCGCGATCTCCGCGTACGTCACCTGCGCGCGGGCCGCGCCCAGAAGGACCACCCCGCCCCAGGCCGCGCCCTCGGCCAGGAAGCGCACGGGCTTCTCCACCGTCCCCAGGACCCGCAGCGCGCCGTACACCACCAGGTAGCAGTGTTCGCGGGCGCTGCCCAAACGGGCGCCCCGGTCCCCCCGGCGGTCGAAGCGGTATTTCCAGCGGGGGACCCTGGCGGCGCGGACGCGGGTGCCGGCCGCGATCTCGAGCGTCGCTCCCCAGGGGACCATCACGTCCCCGGCCAGGCGGACCTCCCCGCTCCAGCGGACCACGGGCCCCAAGACCCCGGACCAGGCGGTTCCCGCGGCGGACGCGGCCCGCGGGAGGTTTTCGCGTCTTCGCCAAAGGGCCGTTAAAGAGGGTTCCACGAATCGGTCCCTTTTTGGTAAAACAAGCCTGCCCGGGCCTAGACCGGCACCGCAACCGGCGTCGCGGGCGAGGGCAAAGCCAGGTCCAGAACGCGGTCGATGACCGGGTTGGCGGTGCACATGAGCCAGCAGTCGCACTTGCCCGCGTCGATGTGCTCCCGCAGGCGTCGGGCCCGGTCGTTTTCCCACAGGACGTCGAAGGGGGCCTCCCGGACGTTGCCGATGGGTTTTTTCTTATGGGGAGAGCAGAAGGAGACGTTCCCCCAGGGGTCCACCATGGCGTACCGCCGACCGGCCAGGCAGGGCTTGAAGTAGCGGCCCGGCTTGCGGCCGTATTCCAACATGGTCCGCCAGTAGTAGAGCCGGGCCCACAGCCATTTGGCCTGCTCGCTTTGGCCCCGGAAAATGTGTCCCATGGCGTCGCCCTCCCGCAGGAGGCGGTCCACGATCACGTCCACCTGGCGGGCCACCTCGGCCAGCTGTTCGGGGGTCCAGCGGAACACCGCGGTGCCTTCCTTTTGCACCACGAACTGGGCGCCGAAACCGCAGCCCCATTCCTGGGCCAAATCGTGGATGGGCAGGAGGTCGCGGTAATTGAGCGGGGTGAGGGTGAAGGTGATGCTCAGCGGCATATCGGGGTAATCGCGGCGCAGGTTTTGGAGCGTCTCCCGCATGCGGTCCCAGGAGCCGGCCTCTCCCCGCACCCGGTCGTGCGCGGGGCCCAGCCCGTCCATGGAAGTGCCGATCCAGAGGCGGGGAGAACACCTCCGGAAAATCTCCGAGAGCCGGGCGCGCACCAGTTTTTCGTTGAGGAGGTTGCTCAGGATCCCCACGGACGCGCGGGGGGAGTGCGCCGTGAAGAATTCGACCAGGTCCACCACCTCGCCCTTGAGGAAAGTCTCGCCCCCGCTCAGGACCACGATCTCAAGCCGGGAGAGCTTCTCCGACGACGTCACGAACCGGCGGATCTCCGGCACGGACAGTTCCAGGGGGATCTTGGTGGCGTCCTTGATCTCCTGCTCCCACAGGTCGCACATGACGCACTTGAGGTTGCAGCGGTAGGTGAGCTCGAAATGCAGCTCCCGGATGACCTTGTCTTCTTCCGTAAAGGCGGGCCAGCGGGAAAGCCCTTCCTCTTTCCAGCGGTCCATTTTGGAGAAGACGAAGGACTGGGAAGAAGACGAGGCGCGGCTCATGAAAAACGCTCCGAAAAGAGAGGCGGGAACGAAAGGGAACGAAACACCGGAATGGTCCACGTCGCGGGGGGGGTTGATCTCGGCTCAGCCATCTGGTCCCTCGAAGTTTCGGATTGTGGAGAAAGGGTAACCACCAAAAAGCGCACCGAATCCGTTGAAAATCCGGTTCAGTCAGTGTAACATGGGATTGGGGTTTTGTCAATGAATTGCGGAAGGGGCCGTCCAAGCATTTTTTGCCTATTTTACGCGTCGTCTTGAAACCATACGTTTTTTCTCCGTTTTTCCCTTTGTGATCGAAAAAGCACGGAAAGGAAGGAACGGCGACGGCCGCGCATGCAACGCCGTTGCCCAACAAAAGGCGGCTTCCCATGTCCCTTGTCAAACGACTGGCCCAAGGTTTTGTCCTGAAGACAGCCCTCCGTTGGGCGGTTCTCAGGCGCGCGTACGCGCGCCTCTATGCCATGGCCCTGGACCGGCTCAGGGCCTGCGCCCGCAGCCTTCCCGTGAAAGCCTTGTGCCTGCGGCAAGGGCTCCTTGAAAAAGAATGGCTCCCGGGCGCCAGCGACGTGGACACCCTGTGGGTCCTGGACGATCTCCCGCTCGAAAAAGACCGGCGGACGCGGGACCTCTTGAACGCCCGGCTCGCCCGCCTGAAGAACGCGTTTCCTTTTCTGGGAGAAGCCCAAATCACGGACCCGGCGGGCCTCCGTTTGTACGGCGCCTGGGGAGACGCCAAACGCCGCACCGCGGATCACTGGGTGCTGCTGGAAGGGGCCAGGGGCTCCCTCTCCGACCAAGAGGCGCCTTCCTGGAAGACGGCGTGGGACGGATGGGCCCAGGCCTTCGAAGCGTACGAGCTCCTTCTCAAATGCCTGTTCCCGCCGGAAAAAGACGGGAGCCTGCGGCGCCGCCTGAGCGCGCGGAAACATCTGTTGGACGTGTTCCGTTGGGGACAATGGGCCGCGTCGCCGGAAAACGACCTCCCCGCCAGGGAGGAAGCGGCCCGCCAAATCCGGGAAGGACGGGCGGACCCGCCGCCGGACTGGGCTCCGCCCCTGGACCGGGCCCGCGGGTTCCCCCTGGAAGAACTGCCGGCCATGGCGGCCTGGGCCATGGAAACGCTGGAGGCCCTGGGACGACGCTTGACGGACCTCTGGCCCAAGGACCCCTTTGGCGGACCGCGCTGGCCTTCGCGGTACCGGGACGACGCCTGGGAAAGCCAAGCCGGCGAAAAGCGTTTTTCACATCTGAAAGCCGTTGCGGGGGACGCCGTTAAAAACATCCTCTGGAACACGCTGACGCACAGCACGGTGATCCTTCAAGACCGAACGCCGTCCCGGGCGCGCGAGGAATTTTTGAAAACGCTGGCGCGGCTCAAATCCCAAGATCCCGGCTTTCAGATCCCTGTCGTGGCGGTGACGGAATCCCTGTTTCAAATGCGTCTCTGGTCCCTGGACAAAGGCACGCCGTTCGCCTTTTTCAGCCTGCGCCAGGACGGCCCCGCGGACAGGGCCAGGGCCTGGCGCCTTTCCTCCAAATCCCTGTTGCGGGGCCAATCCCTGGGCCAGGCGCGCCCCCCCGCCGCCTTCGTTCCGCCGCCCGCCCCGGTGCTGACGGCCCTGGCCCGGGAAGCGGCGGCCAACTGGCTCCTTCACTGGCGCAACGCTTTTTACCTGAGCGTCCGGAGTTCGCCGCTGTATGTCTGGAAATCGCTGGTCAGCCCGCTGCTCATGACGCGACTGTTTCTGGAAGGAGGGATGGCCGGGGATCCCGAGGACATGGAAGGGGCTTTGCTGGCTTACCGCGCCGCCTTTCCCGCGGAAAGCGCCTGGGCAGACGCGCTTCTTCAATCCCTGGAAACGGAGGGGACAGACCGGACAAGGCCCCTCCTGGAACGCCTGCACCAGGAACGCTACACGGACTTTCATCGGGCCGCGGCCGCGCTGCGGAACGCCCTGGAAAGGCGTTAACCCTTCTTCAAGATCTCCCGATAAAAACCGTCCACCTGGTCCGCCAGCCGGCGCCAGTCGTACCGCTCCTCCACCAGGGCCCGGGCGTTGCCGACCAGCCGGCTCCGCAGGGCCCGGTCGAACACCAGCCTCACGGTTTTCTCCGCGAAATCCGCCGGCGAGGTCCCCACCAGGAAATGTTCGTCCGCGCGGGCCGCCAGGCCCCGGGCCGCCACGGGCGTGGCCACCACGGGCACGCCGCAGGCCATGGCCTCCAGGACCTTCCCCTTGATCCCCTCTCCCAGGCGCAACGGCGCCACGAACACGTCGGCCTGGTCCAGGAAAGGCTTGACGTCCTTGACGGCCCCCGTGACCCGGATCCGCGGGTTCTGCTTGAGGCGCTCCACCGCGGGCGTGGGGCCGGATCCCACCACCCACAACCGCGCGATGGGACACATCTGCTCGATCCGCGGAAAAATGTCCCTGCAAAAATAGAGGATGGCGTCCTCGTTGGGATAATGGAGGTAATGACCCACGTACACCAGGTTGACCTCCGCGGCCCGCGCCCGGCCGCCGTTCTCCCGCCGCCGGGTGAAATGGGCCAGGTCCACCCCGGTGGTGATGCAACGGACGAAAAGATCCGGCAGGAAGCTCCGCAGTTTCTCCGTGTCCTCGGGGGTGAGGGTGATCACCCCGTCGAAACCGCCGCAGGCGTCCATTTGGTATTTGACCAGCCGCATCCATTCCGCGATGCGGCCCCACCGGCGCCAACCCGTCATCTCCCGGAAATAGGAACGGAAGAAAGAAATGTTGCTGATGTCGTGCTCCGTGAAGACGGCGGGGCAACCCGTGACCCAGCGGCGGTACTGGGCCATCTGCAGGAATTCGAAATGGACCAGCGCCGGCGGGTCCTCCCGGAGCACGCGCCGCAGGGCCTCCGCCATGCGGAGCGAATAACAGCTCCTGGCGATCTCCGGCAGGAAGTAGCCTTCCGGATCGGGGAGAGGGTCGACCTGCCGGGGGACGGGGATCACGGCCCGGCAGTGTTTTTTGAGGAGCGGCGCGCGCCAGACCTCCTCCGGGTTCTGGATGAAGGAAAGGACCGTGAAATCGTACCGCCCGCTGAGGAGCCTGAGGAGGGTATGCACGCGTTTTTTCCCTCCATCCAGAGGCGGCTCCGGCAAAAAGGGCGTGACCAGAAGAACGTGCGGTTTGGATCTCTTGGGGCGGGGGGCCATCAGGGGGCGGGCGTCCGGCGGCGGGAAAACAGACGGATCCATCGGCGCGCGAAAATCCAAAAAACCGATCCGCACAGGATCAAGAAATATCCCGCCCTGCGGAGGGACGGCTTCACGGACGGGGGTCAGGCGGCGGTTTCCGGCCTGCGCCGGTCCGCGGCCCGCAACAGGGCCAGGAAGAGGTCCGCCGGGAACGCCAGGGCCCGCCATCCCCATCGGCGGCCTCTTTCCATCCCCGGGAGGGCCCAAAAAAAGCAGCGCCGCAGAAGGATCCGCCCCGGGCCGGATCCGGCCCAGGCCCAGGACAGCGCCGGCTCCAGGAACCAGCCGCCCAGACGGCGCCGCACCCGCGCCCCCAAACGACCGAGCCGGAACAGGGGCCAGGAGTACAAAGCCAGGAGGAGCCCGCCGTAACGGAACCAGCGCGGCGCGCAGCCCCAGCGCGCGCCGTCCCGTTCCATCTCCACCACCCGCCCGAGGGGGAGCCAAAGGGGCGGGTCCCAATCGTTGGACCAGTCTCCCCGGGTCCAAAGCCGCCACCCGCCGGCCAACCGTTTCTTCCAAAGAAGGCGGTGCACCACGTAAGCGCCGGGCCCCTGGGCCTCCGGGTTGAAGAGCACGACCACCTCGCCGGGCCGCAGGTCCTCGGCCGGCCGCTTGACGAGTCGGATCCGGTCTCCCGGCCGCAGAAAAAACCCCATGGAATCGCCGGTCACGTCGTACCAGGCGTCCTCCGGCCCGGAGGCCCTCGCTTGGCGGGCCGCCCTCATCCGTCCTTGGAAAGCTCTTTCATGCGCCGGGCCACATCGTCCTCGTAACGCCGGATCACCGCCTCCACCTCCCCCGCGGCCACCTCGCGTCCGCCGTCGATGTAGAGCGCCTTGTCGCAGGAAGAGCGGATGTCCCCCATGGCATGGGAGACGATCACGAGCGTTTTGCCCTCCTCCCGGATCTGCTTGAACCGTTCCCGGCACTTCCGTTTAAAATAAGAGTCGCCCACCTCGAGGGTCTCGTCCACCAGCAGGATGTTGAGGTTGGTGTGAACCGCGATGGAGAAAGCCACCCGCATGGCCCATCCCACGGACAGGTCGGCCACCGCCGCGTACAAATAGTCATGCAGTTCGGAAAAGTCGATGATGGCGTCCAGCTTGGACTTGAACTCCCGGTCCGTGTATCCCAGCAGGGCGGCGCACAACTTCAGGTTCTGCAGCACGGTCAACTGGGGCAGGAGGCTCACGCCCAGGGCCAGAAAAGGGTTGACCTCTCCGCGCACCTCCACGCGGCCCTCGTTGGGCTGGTAGATGCCCGCGAGGATCCGCAAAAGGGTGCTCTTGCCGGAGCCGTTGGGACCGATGATGCCCAACCCCTCCCCCTCGGAGATATCGAAATCGATGTTCCGCAACGCCCAAAAACTGCGCAGGGGCTGGTGCCCCCGGATCCAATAGCGCAACTGCTGGGACAGGGTCCGCTGTCTCTCCACGCCGATCTCGAACCTCTTGCCCACGCCCTGAAAGCGGACGACGGGACGGCTCATGGGAACTTCTCCGCGAAATGGGGTTCCCCGCGACGGAAATAGCGGTATCCCACCACCAGGAGCAGGGCGGCGGCCAGGGTCAAAACGGCCAGGATCTTCCAGGACGGCATCCGGTCGTAGATCAGGAACTTCCGCGTCTCCCCGATGAGCAGGGCCAAGGGGTTCAAAAGGAGAATTTGCCGCCGGTCCGGGGCGATGACGTCGGTGGTGTAGAAGATCGGAGTGACGAACATGCCGGTGGTGGTCACGATCTCCCAGATGCGGGCCACGTCCTTGTAGTCCACCGCCAGGCGCGCCAGGAAAAACGACAGTCCCAGGATCAGCGCCGTCTCCAGGAGGAGCGGGATGGGCAGCAACAGCCACTTGAAAGACACGGAAGCCCCCAGCAACAGAAGGAAGGGGATCATCACGGCCCACTCCAGCAGGTGGATCAGGAGGTTGGTCAGCACGGAGGACACCACCAGCGCGGACCGGGGAAAGATGAAGTTGCTGACCAAAGACGCCTTCTGCATGATGGAACCGAGCCCGCCGGCGGTCCCCTTGGAGAAATAGTTCCACTGCACCACGCCGATCATGAGGTACAGGGGAAAGGATTCCACGTGGTTCCCCATCCATTTCACGAAGAGGGCGTACAGCACCACGAAGAGCAGGAGCGGGTGGAGGAGCGTCCAGAGGAACCCCAGCAGGGTGCTCTGGTCCCGGAGCTTGAACTCGCAGAGCGAAAGCTCCTTGACCAGGTGAATGTAGTTATGCCGGTTAAAATGGTCCCCGCGGCGTGTCATGGTCAGTCCAGATACCCCAGGCGGCGCAGGCGGGCGACCACCTCGTCGGAAAGGCCGTCCCCCGCCTCCGGGCGCGCGGGAGCGGGGTCCAGACGTTCGATCTCCTCCAGGCGGGCCCTGAGCGGACGCCATGCCGGGGCCCGGGGGGACGGCTGGGGGCGACGCTCCCGCCAGTCCCGGCGCAGGTCATACCCGGACCACCCGTCCCGGGCGTAGTCGCGGATCAGCTTGCGGTCCCGCAACCGCAGACCCCGGCAGACCGCGGCGTTCCGCCCGGCCGGGGCGGGTTCTTTCCCCGACGAACCGCCCGCCGGCGCCAACGATGCGAAGTATTCCATGTACGCCTCGCGCCGCGTCTCCTCCCCGCGGCCCGAACCCGCCCGCCGGCGCCAGAAAGGGCTCAAGCTGGCGGACGGGAGGCCGGCCGGCGCGCCGATCCCCAACAGTTCCAGGACCGTGGGAAAAACGTCCATCAAACGGACGGGGTCGGCGACCCTGCGTCCGGAGGGGAGGCCGTCCGCGCCGACCACGAGGAGGGGCACGCGCACCTCCTCTTCCTTGAGCCCGTGGGGATGGGGCTCCCCGTGGTCCCCCGCGACCACCAGGAGCGTGGATTCCTCAAGGCCTTCGGCCTTCAGAAAATCCAACAGAGGAGACAGCTCGTGCCTGTCGAAAAAGTTCACGGCCTCCAGGTACGCGGCCATGCGCCGGGGTCCCGCCTCTTGCCGCGGCGCCCGGAGGCGCCGGTAGAAATCCGCCGGGTCCTTCACGCCGGCGCGGGAATAGCGCTTCCATTGCCGCTCCGTCAGGTAGTCGTGGACCGTGGTGGTGTGGTAGAAAACGAAAAAACGCCCGGCGCGGTTCCGCCCCATCCAGGACAACACGTCGTTGAAATGCCGGTTCAGGAGGTGCGTCTCCAGGTTGAGGCATTCGTCCATGCCCCTTTGAAAACCGGGCGCGGGGGAATGGAAGAGGTGCGGCATGCCGGAGGCGCTCAGGGTGGCGAAACCGCGGGATTTCAGGACTTCGGCCAGGAGCGGAACGGCCGTCGGCACGCTTTCCCGCGTGGAAAAGGACCGCACGCCGTGGACCCAGGGCCACTGCCCGGTGAAAAGCCCGGCGTGGGCGTTGGTGGTGTAGGGGGCGCTGGTCAGGACGCAGTTGAAATGGACCCCTTGCCGGGCCAGCCGGTCCAGGGCGGGGGTATGGCGCCTGGCGGGCAGGTCCTTGCCGCGCAACGTCAGCCAGCGGGTGTCGTTTTCCGCGCCCAAGGCGTCGAAACGCAGGGAATCCACGGAAACCAGGACGAGATGGGAAGGAATTTTCACCTTAGACAAGGGACCGCCCCTCCAAATCCGGCGGCACGGAACAGCCCAGCAGCGTGAGGAGCGTGGGGGCGACGTCCGTGATGCGGGCCCGGCGCCGGCCGGAAGCCGGGACCCCCGGGCCGTCCAGCCAAAAAATGCCGTCGCGCGCGTGCACCGCGTCGTCCGGGCCCGTGTCGTTGTCCGCGAGGTACAACTTTCCGTGCCCGAGGGTGCCGGCGCAACGGTGGGCCAGATCGTCGAAATAGGCCATGAGGTCCGGCGGGTCCCCGCGCCAGGAGCCGTCCGACAGGACCACCCGGTTGCCCCAATGTTCCCCGCGGGGGCCGCGCAGGGCCGACAGGCGGTCCGCCAGCTCCCGCCGCAGCCCTTCGTAACGGCCGGCGGGGATCCGCCCGCGGGGCTCCCGCCCCTGGAGGTTGATGAAAACCCGCCCGTAGTATCCCCCCCATCCCCAGGCCGCGGTGTTGTCCCAGTCCACGTCGCATTTTTCCAGGGGAAGCACCCGGTCGGGGGAGGACCGCAGTTTCAGATAGCCCTCCCGGACCAGCCATTCGTTGAGGCAGAAACACCCGGACATGCGCTTGGACCCGTGGTCGGAGGCGATCAGGACCGCGGTGTCGGGGGGCAGACGGGACATGAGGCTCTCCAGGCATCGGTCCAGGAAACCGTAGTATTCCGGAACCGCGTTCTCGAAGCGGTGGCCGGCCTCGTACGCGGGGTGGCCCTTGTCGAAAAATTTCCAGAACGCGTGGTGGAGCCGGTCCGGCCCGATGTCCACGAACATGGCGAAATCCCAGGCCTCTTCGGCGAGCAGCCGTTCCATGAGGGTGAACTTGTGGCGGGTGGTTTCGTACACCTGTCGCAGGGTGTGATCGCGGTCCTCCTTGCGGAACTCCGCGTCCAGCCGGGGCGGGCCGCCCAGCCACGACTCGATCCGCGGGGCCAGGGCCGGCGGCCAGGCGTAGGGCGCGCCGGGCGGCGTCAGGAAGCAGGACACCCAGGCGCCGTCCACGGTCCGGGGCGGATGGCCCGGCGGCACCCCCACCACCAGGCTGCGGCCGCCGTTCTCTCCCACGTAATCCCACAGGGCCTTCTCCCGCACATCGCCGGAGGTCGGCAGCGCCACCCCGCCGTACGCGCGGCCGTTCCTGTGCCGGAAACCGTAAAGGCCCAGCCGGGAAGGGCCGCGTCCCGTGGCCATGACCGCCCAGGCCGGGACCGTGATGGGCGGGTCGCAGGATTCCAACTCGCCCCACACCCCCCGCTCCCTGAGACGGCGGACAAAGGGCATGGAAAAATCGGGCCGGTCGAAAAAAAGCTGCGGCGGGACGGAGTCCAGGCCGATGACCAGAACGCGCGTCCCTTTCGTCGATCTTTTCATCCGCGGGGGCGGACGGCGGACGCCGCCGCTTCTGGGACGGTCAAGACGACGGCAAAAAAGGAACGGCCCCGCTCAGCCGTGGTCGTTCGCCAGGAGGTTTTCCTTCTTGATCCTTTTGATGAGGGCGGAAACGTCCTTCTTGACGGTCTTCAGGCTTTGCCCGTATTCCTCCGCCAACTCCTCGGCGATGGCCTCCTCGGACATTCCCTTGCCGATCATCTCCCACACCCGGCTGGCGGTCTCGTTCAGGGAATAATAAACGCTGGTTTCCAAATCCAGGACCACCACCTCATCGTCCACCTTCCGCCACGCCACGTGCTTGGCGTGCCGGCCCACCGCGTGACCCGTTGCCATGACCTCGAACCTCCTTCAGAGCCTATGCCGAAACCTGTTTTCGGCCTGCCATGACGCTTTGGTAAAAACGGTCCAAAATGTCCGCGCTTCGTTCCCACGGCCGGTTCTTTTCCGCCCAACGACGGGCCCCTTCCGACAGGGTTTTCCGCGCGTCGTTTCTTTTTAGCAAATAAAGGACTCCCCTGGCAAAGCCTTCCGGGCCTGAAGCCAGACGGACGAAGCGCCGGGCCTCCTCCTCGAAACCGGCCATGGCCCAGGGCGTGGCCGCCACGGGCACGCCGGCGCACATGGCTTCCAGGATCTTCCCCTTCACGCCGCCGCCGATGCGATGGGGCGCCACGAACACGTGGGCCTCGGCCAGGAAGGGCCGCACGTCCGGCACCGCGCCCGTGACGCGGACCCCGTCGCCCGCGCGGGCCAGGAGCCAATCCGGCGGATGGGGGCCCACGAACGTCACGCGGGAATAGGGCGCCCGCCGCAGCACCCGGGGCCAGACCCGGTCCAAAAACCAACGGGCCGCGTCCCGGTTGGGCGGGTGATGAAAATACCCCACGAACAGGACCTCCACCCGCCCGGAGACGGCGGCCCGGGGGCGGAAGGGAAACCGCCCCGCGTCCACCCCCGTGGGCGCCGCGACCGACGGGACCTCCGCCGGGCCCCACCGCCGCCACCAGGACAGATCCGCGGCGCTCGTGGTCACGACCCCCTGGAAGGCGCGGCACAGCCGCCGGTAGGCCCAGAGCCGGCGGGCCCAGGACCACGGGGAACCGTTCCCTTGCGCGGCCAGGGACCGGGAAAAGCGCGTCCATCCCGCGTCGTGTTCGGTCAGGACCGCGGGCGGCCCCCAGATGAACCGCCGGCAGCAGGCCATCTGCGCGTGCTCCACATGGACCAGGTCGAAACGGTTCCGGCGCAGCATGGCCTGCACCCGCTCTCCCAGGGACAAAAAGGCGGGATGCTCCCGGATCTCCCGCCGCCAGAAATCCGTCCAAAGCGGCCCGAAAAATTCCGGCGGGGCCGGGGCCAGCTCCACGTCCCGAAAAAGCGCGCCCAGGCGGAGCCCCATGGCCTGGAGGGCCTTGGGGTCCCCGGCCAGAGGGGCGGGAACGAAAGCGGCCAGGGAAAAATCGTACCGCGGGCTCAGGGCCCGGCAAAGGGCCCACAAACGGATGTTGCCGCCCTGGTTCAAGGGAAAGGGCGGATGGGGCGCCACCACCAAGACCCGCTTTTTCCGCCGCAGGACGGAAGGATTCGTTTTCACGCTCAAGACGCCGCCGTCCGCAGGATCGCCCGGGCGTCCGCCGCGGCGTCACGGCCCAGCCGGAGGCCATAGACCCGGCAACGCAAAAGCAAAACGCCGAGGGCCCAGGCGCGGGACAGGCCGGCCAGGGCCAGGTCCCACAGGGCCTGAAACCGTGGGCGGAGCAGATACTCCCGCCCCTGGGGGACCCCGAAACCGATCAGCAGATTCCACACCAGCGGCCACAGCGCCCCAAGCCGGCTCCCTCGGCTCACCGCGCCCGGGCCGTCGGCGGGACGGCGGCCCACCAACAAGACATGGGGCGCCACGGCGGAAGGGGGCGCCCACCGGCCCGCGGCCCAATCCACGTCCACCAGGACCTTCGCGCCGTGAAAGCGCCGTCGGAAAAGACGTTGGCGCTCCGCCGGAATTCCCGGCAACGGTTGTTCCGACCGTACGCCGAACCGCACCGGAAAGGGCCACAGCCGGCCGCGCCGGTCCACCAGGGGCGTGTCTTCCGACAGGAGGCGGAAAGCCGGGTCCTTCAGCATCTCCAGCGCCAGGGTGGTCTTGCCGCCGCCCACGGGCAAGAGCACCAGCGCGCCCCGGCCCCGCCATTGGAACCCCAGGCCGTGGACGCGGTGGAGCCCTTTCCTGTCCAGGAACCGGCCCACCCGGCTCAACAGCAACAGGTACCCCAGCTCGTGCAGCCTGTCCGGATCCGCGCAAAAGATCCGCCCCCGCTCCGCGGCGAAATCATGCTCCGCCAAGGCGTCCCCATCGGTCACCGTGCGCACCGCGCCCCGGTCCCGGACGCCTTGTCCCGGGGACAAAGCGCCGTCGGGGGGCCGCGCGGGGAAGAGCCCCACGCGCACGCGCGGGGCCGCGTCCAGGACCGGGCGATGGAACCATTGGAAGTCCCGTCGGAACTCCTCCACCGCCGCCGGCGAGGGCGACGACACCTCCGCGCCCACGCCGTAAAAGTCGAAACGGACCGCGGCCAGGGGCGTCCCGTCCCCTGTCCCCGACGGAACGGGCGAAACCTCGCCTTCAAACACGGGAAGTCCTCCCGCGGGCCTCTTCCAGGGCCTGCCGCGCCAGCCCCGCGAAAAACCCCGCGCCGTACGCCAGGTGGCCGGCGCAGGTGAGCAGGGCGGCGCGCGCCGCGCCCGGCCAGGAGGGCTCTTGCCGGAGGAAATAACGCGCGCCCTGCCAGAGGACGATCCCGGCGTAAAGCGCCAAAGGCGCGGCCAGCCGGAGGCCGGGGGCCAGGGACAGCGCCCCCAGATAGAGCAGGAAAGCGGGCGGCGCCAGGAAATCCGGCCGCAGGGACGCGGGCATCAAAAGGGTCATGCGCCCCCGCCCCACGCCGGAATGCCACACCTGGCGGACGAAGTCCCGCCAGCGGTCCCGCCGGGCATGGAAAACCGTCAAGTCGGGACAGTACACCAGGAGGGCCCCTTTTTGACGGAACCGCTCCAAAAGCACGTTCTCCTCGTTGTAGAAAAAATCCTCGGGGAAGCCCGCGCGGCCCCCTTCAAAGAGCGCCCGGCGGACCGTCAGGTTGCAGAGGATCAGGGACCGGTCGTCCGCGGGCCTGTCTTGGCCGTCGGCGCGGTACCGGGCCCGCATGGCCCCCGCGCCCCAGCCGGATTCCAGCACAAAACCCACGGCCCGGGCGAAGGGCGGCGCGTCCGGCGGGGTCAGGTTGGGACCTCCCAGGACCCCGGCCCGCGGGTGGCGTTCCATTTTTGCCGCCAGCCGCTCGAAAAAATCCGGCGGGACCGTCACGTCGTCGTCCAGGAAACAAACGAACTCCCCCAAAGCCAGCCCCACGCCCGCGTTGCGGGCCCGGCCCTTGCCCGGGCGGGAGGTTTCGGCCCAGCGCAACAGGGCAAAACGCCGGGAAGCCTCCTCCAGCCACGCGCGGACCGCGGGCTGGGGGCCGTCCGCCACCACCAGGATCTCCCGCGGACGGGCAGGACCGCATCTTGCCAGGCTTTCCAGGCAGGCCTTGAGGCAATCCAAACGCCCGCGGGTGATGATCAGAACGCTGACGGGCAAGGGGGCGACGGGCGAGGACGGCGGTCCGGCGGGAACCGCCGCGGCGGAAGGAAAAGTCATGGTTTCTTTCAAGTCTAACAAAGGCCCCCCTCGATTTCAATGGAATCCCGGGCCGCCCGCGGCGAGGCTCGCCCTTCATCCGGGCGGCCCTTGAAGCTTCGCCCCCAAAAGACTAGGATGATGGGATGGACCCCCTGCCGTCGACCCCAAAACCGTAAACCCCCGCGCCCCGCCGTCCATGCTCCCGAACCCCTTGCGCCACCGCCGCCCCTTTTTCCTGGCCCTGCTCCTGCTGGGGCTGGTCGCGGTCTGGGCCGCGCAGACCCTGCGGCGCCACGTGCGGGAACTGCCGCTCATCGCGACGCTGGAGAATTACACCCCTTCCCTGATCACGAGGATCTACGACGTGCGGGGAGAGCTCGTCTCCGAACTCTTCGTGGAAAGGCGCAGCCTCCTTCCCCTGACCCAGATCCCGCTGGACTTCCAGCGGGCCATCATCGCCTCGGAAGACGCCAACTTCTACGAACACTGGGGGGTGAATCCCAAGGGCATCCTGCGGGCCGCCCTGGCCAACCTGCGGGCCCGGCGCGTGGTGCAGGGAGGATCCACCATCACCCAGCAACTGGCCAAGAACATCTTCCTGAGCCACGCCCGCACTCTGGACCGCAAGATCAAGGAACTCCTCATGACCCTGCAGATGGAGCGCAACTTCAGCAAGGACGAGATCCTCCAGCTGTACGTGAACCAGATCTATTTCGGCCACGGCGCGTACGGGGTGGAGGCGGCGGCGCGCGTTTTCTTCGGGAAACACGCCAGCGAGCTCAACCTGGCGGAGTGCGCGCTCCTGGCGGGACTGCCCCGGGCCCACCGCGGCTATTCGCCCTTCAACCATCCCGCCCGGTCCCTGCGCCGCCGGAACTTCGTCCTCCGGCGCATGCGGGAACTGGGGTTCATCTCCGAGCAGGAAGAGCTGCGGACCGTGGGCCAGCCCCTGAAAATCCTCGACTCGCCCCTTTCCCCCTCCCTGGGCGCCTATTTCACGGAGTACGTCCGCCTGGAGCTGGAGCCCAAGTACGGCTCCGACGCCCTGTACCGGGGCGGCCTGTCCATCCACACCACCCTGGACGTGCGCATGCAAAAGGCCGCGGAGGAATCGGCGCAGCGCCACCTCACGGCCTTCGACGAACGCTTCGGCGAGGAGCGCCTGGAACACCTCCTGAAGAACAAAAAGATCACGGAGGCGTACTACCAGCGCTGGAAAAAATGGAAGGAAGAAAGCGCCAAGGAGGAGACGGAGCCGGCCGAGGCCGCGGAGGAGTGGCCGGAGCCCGTGAACGTGCAGGGGGCGCTGGTGGCGGTGGACCCCCGGACCGGCGGGATCCGGGCCTTCGTGGGCGGGCGGGACTTTTACAAAAGCCAGTTCAACCGGGCGGTCCAGGCCAAGCGCCAGCCCGGCTCCACCTTCAAGCCCTTCGTCTGGCTGACGGCGCTGGAATCGGGCTTCACCGCGGCCACGGTGGTGGAAGACTACCCCCTCGCGTACACCGACGTGGAGCGCCATCCCCAGCTCATCGCGGAGACCACGGATTACGCCTTGCTTCGGGAAATGGTCACGGGCTACTACACGCCGGAGCTTTTGGAACTCAAGGAAACGAAGCCGGAGGAATACCGGGACCCGGTCTGGTCCCCCCAGAACTGGGACGACAAGTACCTGGGGCCCGTGACCCTGCGCAAGGGCCTGGCGCTGTCGCGCAACCTGGTGTCCGTGCGTTTGACGGACCGGGTGGGGCCCCGCACCGTGGTGGACTTCGCCCGCCGGGCCGGCATCCAGAGCCCCCTGGCGCCGGTGCTGTCCCTGGGCCTGGGGACCTCGGTGGTGACGCCCCTGGAGATGGCGGGCGCCTTCGCCACCTTCGCCAACGGCGGCGTGCACATGCCGCCCTTCGCGGTTCAGCGCGTGGTGGGGCACGACGGCCAGCTCCTGGAGGAGCACGTGAGCCAGGGGCAGGTGGCGGTCTCGCCCCAGAGCAACTACCTGCTCACGCGGCTCCTGCAGGCCGTGGTCCAGGAGGGCACGGGCCGGTACGCCCACCAGGTGGGCCGGGCCGTGGCCGGAAAGACCGGCACCACCCAGGACATGCGGGACGTGTGGTTCGTGGGGTTCGTGCCGGACCTGGCCGCCGGCGTCTGGATCGGGTACGACGACTTCGTCCCGCTCGGGAAAAAGATCACCAGCGCCGGCACCAGCGTGCCCTGGTGGACGGACTTCATGCTGCAGGCCACCAAATTCCTGCCCAGCCGCGACTTCCCCGTGCCGCCGGGCATCGTCTTCGCCAAGATCGACCGGGACACGGGCCTTCTGGCCCTGCCCTCCTGCCCGCATGTCACGCTGGAAGCTTTCCGGCGGGAACAGGTCCCCCAGGACTTCTGCCAGACGGACCACGAACGCCTCTCCCTGGAAGCCTTCCCCCTGGAGGAACAGATCATCGAATGATCCCGCGGCCTCCGGCCGCGGAGAGCCGCCGCAGGATCCGTTCCGCGGTCCGGGCCAAGAGCCGCGGGGCCTCGCGGAAGGCCCGGGCGCGGGAAAGGCCGGGTTCGGAGACGGGGATCACGGCGGACGCGCCCCGCTCCAGGAGTTTTTCGGATCCGGCCCCCACCCGGCCCGCGAGCACGACCAGCGGTTTTTTGTGCCGCCGCGCCAGGGCCGCCAAGCCCGCCGGCGCCTTCCCCTCCGCGGAGGAGGCGTCGGTCCGGCCTTCCCCCGTCAGGATCAGGTCCGCCCGCTTCACCTTCTCCTCCATCCTTAAATAGGAAAACACAAGGGCCGTGCCGGACTCAGGCCGCGCCTTGAGGAAAGCGGCCAGGCCCGCGCCCAGGCCCCCGGCCGCGCCCGCGCCCAGAAAACGGGCCACGTCCCGGCCCAGTTGTTTTTTCGCGAGCCGGGCGAACCGCCGCAACCCCGCGTCCAGGAGCCGGATATGGGCCGGAGAAGCGCCCTTTTGCGGGCCGTACACCCGGGCCGCGCCCCGCGGTCCGCACAAAGGATTGGTCACGTCGCAGGCCACGCGGATTCGGACCTTTTTGAGGCGTGGGTCCAGGCCGGACAGGTCCATCCGGGCCAACCACGCGAGATGACGGCCCGCGGCGCCTTGCGGGATCTCCCGCAAAACTCCCCTCCGTTTCTCATGGAACCGCGCGCCCAGGGCCTGGGCCAGGCCCAGCCCCCCGTCCACGGTGGCGCTCCCGCCGATGCCCAGCACAATGCTGCGACAGCCGCGGTCCAGGGCCGCGCGGATCAACTGTCCCGTGCCGTAGGTGGACGTTTTGAGAGGATTACGAAGGCGGGGCGGGACCAGGGCCAAGCCAGAGGCCTCGGCCATTTCCAAAAAAGCGGCGCGGGTCCTGGGAACATATCCCCAGCGGGCGCGCACCGGGAGGCCGAGAGGTCCCCGCACCGAAGCGAGGTGAAACCGGCCTTTGAGGGCCCGCGTCAAAAGGACGGCGGTGCCTTCCCCGCCGTCCGCCACAGGCACGCACCGGATTTTGGCGGAGCGCAGGGCGCGGCGGACGCCGCGGGCCATGGCCCGGGCCGCCTCAGGGGCGGACAAACATTCCTTGAAGGAATCCGGCGCGATGAGGATGTTCATAACCGTGTCACGTGGCAGGTGTTACGTGTCACGTGACGCGTAACACGTTTCACGATCTATAGATTTTCGTCCAATTGGAGGACACGGTCCGGCGCAGGGGGAGCTGGACGATGTCCCCGGGTTGAGGATTGCCCACGGCGCTGACGTCCAGAAGACAGTGACTCATGCCCACCCGCCCCACGAAAGGACAGCGCACATCTCCGATCATCCCCCAATAGCCCTGGCCGGCGCTGACTTGGATCCAACGGCTGGCGGGTTCCAGCGTCAACCCATGGGCGTACCCCGCCGGCACCGTGGCCACGGTCATGGAAGTGGTGGCCGTGAACTCCCCGCCGTACCCCACGGTCTGGCCCACGGACAATTTTTGCACGTGCACCAGCCGGGAAAGGGCTCGCCAGGGGTTCTTGAGGGGCAGGGGTTTCTTGGTGGGGTTGATTCCGTAGATGAGGTTCCCCACGCGCACACGGGAAAGCCGGTACAGAGGGAAATCCAGGAGCACGGCGCTGTCCGCCGCGTGCAATTCCACCGGCGGCCCGCCGGGCAGGGCCCCGCGCGCGACCGAGAGGAATTGTTGCAACGCCTCCTCCACGCGTGGGCCGTTTTTTTCGATCATGTATCCCGGATGGCAAAAAACACCCGTCAAGCGCACGCCGGAAGAGGCCGACACGCTCTTGAGGAAAGCGGGGACCTGTTCCAAAGCCAGGCCCCAGCGGGACAGGCCCAGGTCCACCTTGACGTGCACGGGGATGGGCCGGCCCCGGGACCCGGCCCGGTGCAGGGCCTTGAGCAAGGGCCCGTTGTCCGCCATCACGGCCAGGCCGTGTTTGGCGGCCAACGGCGCCTGCTCCGGCAAAACCGGGCCCATGACGAGCAAGGGCGCCTTGAGGCCCGCGCGCCGGATTTCCAGCGCCTCCTCCAGATAGGTCACGGCCAAAGCATCGGCCCCGCTCTTTAAGGCGGTCCTTGACACAGGCACAACGCCGTGGCCGTACGCGTCCGCCTTGACCACGGCCGTAAATCTGACGGAAGGCTCCAACAGGCCGCGGACCGTCCTCACGTTGTGGGCCACGGCCGACAAATCCACCTCCACCCAGCGCAGGGGCTTCACATCAGCGGATCGTGATGCCATCATTCCATCCCTTCCACGGCCGGCGCGCGGCCCAGCCGGCTTTTAACCAATTTACGGATTTTTTTGAACAGGGGCCAGCCATAAACCCAGGCGCGATAAAACCAAGGGGAGTACACGCGGTCGAACTCTCCCACGAAACGGGTGA
>CAZAEL010000001.1:0-64116 GCA_964484135.1 uncultured Elusimicrobia bacterium | reverse complement strand
GGTGAACCGTCCGTTGAAGCCCTTCTTGAACCGGTACAGGCCCTGCAACGGGTTGTCCGGCGACGGGTCGCAGGGCACGGCCCGGAAATCGTAGAGCCGGCATCCGTGGGACTTGGCCCAGCGGATCAGGGTCCATTGCACCAGGTGGTTCGGCATGTACTGGCGGTCCGCGCCGGAGGAGGCGCCGTACGCGTACCAGGCCACGGGCCCCAGCTTCAGGGCCAGGGCCCCGGCCAGGGCCTTGCCCTCCACCTCCGCCAAAAAATACTGGGCCTGGCCCCGGCCCGACAGAAGCTCCTCGATGTCCAGGAAATAACGCAGGGGCCGCACCAGGAAACCGTCCCGTTGCCCCGTTTCCGTCAGGATACGGTGAAACGTTTCCAGGTCTTTCCGTCCCGCGGCCGTCCGCACGCGCACGCCGCGTTTTTCCGCCAGCCGGATGTTGTACCGGGTCTTCTGCTCCATGCCCTTGAGCAGGGCCTCCTCCGGCAGCGCGATGTCCAGCCGGAACACGCACCGGGGCTGGACCCCGGCGAAGCCGCCGGACGCCGGCGCCGGGCCAAACCCCGCCTCCCGCAAAGGCGGGGTGATCCAATCCGCGTCCGCGGGCACGTCCGGGTCCACCTTCAGGAACACGGCCTTTCGCCGGGAGGCCAGGTTCTCCACGCCTTGCCACAGCGCCGCCAGGTCCGCGGGCGTCCAGCCCGAACCCGGTACCGGCCCCCGAGCCGCGTAAAAAAAACACCGTCCGGTCCGGGGGAAGGCCCGCTCCAGGACGGAAACGCCGGCGCGCCACTTTCCCTCCCGTTCCAGGGCCAGGCGGTGGGGCCGCCAGCCCGTGCGGGACTTGAGCTCCCCCCAGCCCCAGGACTGCATGATGTGGGGCTTTTCCGAGGACGCCACAAAGGCGTCCCAGGCCTCGGGATCGGAAACCGGGATGAGGGTGGACATGTTTTTCAGGAAATCCCTTTCATCGTCGCGCGGCCGCGCGCTCATAGAGCGCCGCGTACCGCTCCGCCACCTGGTCGAGACCGTACCGCTCCGCCACGCGGCGGCGGGCCGCCTCGCCCAGCTTCCGCCGCGCCTCCTCCCCCAGGGACAGAATCTTCTCCCAGGCCGCGGCCAGGGCCAGGGGATCCCCGGGCGGGACCACCAGGCCGGTGTCGCCCACCAGGGCGGCGGAATCTCCGACGTCCGTGACCACGCAGGGCACGGCGCAGGCCATGGCCTCCCCGACGGCGTTGGGGAACCCCTCCCCGCGGGAAGAGGAGGCCAAAAAATCCAGGGACGCCAGCACCCGGGGCATGTCCTCGCGCGGGCCGAGGAGATGGACGTGGGGGCCCAGGCCGGCCTCCTCCGCCATGCGGGCCAGGGCGGGGTTGTCCGCGGTCACGCCCTGTCCGCAAAGCAAAAAATGCGTTGTGGACCAGCGGCGGTGCAGGCGCGCCGCGGCCCGGAAAAAGGTGCCGTGGTCCTTTTGGGGATCGAACCGGGCCGCCAGGCCGATGACGAAATCCCGGTCCGACAGGCCCAGCGCCGCGCGCACCTCGGCCCGGGCCGCCGGGTCGGGTTTGAACGCGTCCAGGTCGAACCCCATGGGGATGACCTCCATGCGGGATTCGTCGTATCCCCAGGCCGCGTGGACCTTGCGGGTGGCTTCCGAACAACACACGATACGCGCGGGCACCGCCGATGACAAACGGGCGCAGGCCCTGGCGATCCAGAGGGTGCTGCGCCGGTTCAGGGCCGGGTCCAGGTTGCTCTGGTGCAGGCCCCACACCACGGGCGCCCCGCCCAGGCGGGCCGCCAGCCCGCCGAAAAAATCCCCGTGGTACATCCAGGTTTGGACCAGCCGGGGCCGCGCCAGGAAAAGCCGGCCCCACAGCCGGAGCCAGCGGAGCGCGTCCCCCGGCGAGCGCCGCATGTCCAGGGACCGGACCGGAACGCCCAGAGATTCTATTCTTTTTTGAAGCGCGCCCCCACCTTTGAGGGACAGGACGTCGCAGGCGAAGCGGCCCCGGTCCAAACGGGACAGGAGCTTGTACAGCATCATTTCCGCGCCGCCCACGTCCAGGCCCGTGATCACGTGCGTGACGCGGAGAGGGGCGCTCATCCTCGAACCACCCGGTCGAAGATCCCGGCGAGGCGGGCGGCCAGGGCCGGGTACTCATGACCGGCCAGCGCCGGGGACCGCTCCACCGTCCGGCCGCCGCGCCAGGCGTCCCACAATTCCGACAGGGCCTGCCGCCCCCGGGACAGCGCCTCCGCGCCCGAAGCCGTCACCACTCGGCCCTGCCCCTGTACCAGGGAAGGCACGTCCCCCGGCGGGCACAGGGCCAGCACCGGCTTGCCCGAGGCCAGGTATTCGTAGAGTTTGGCCGGCACCCAGTACCCGGCCCGCCCGTCCCGCGGCAGGGTCAGGAGGAGCAAATCCGATTCCTGTATCAGGCGCAGGGATTCCCTGTATCCCAGGGACCCGTGGTCCTTCAGACAGTCCCCGAGGCCCAGGGCCCGGACCCGTTCCCCGAAGGGCCGGGAATGGGGCCCCGCGTAATGGACCTCCAAAGGCGCGCCGCGCTCTTGCCGGAAATCCGCCAGGACGCGAAAAAGGTCGTCGGGATAAAGACGCCTGTACCAGGAGCCGGCGTACGTCAATTTCCAGGGCCGGTCTCCCGGCGGGAGGCCGGACGGCGCCTCGTCGGGAAAGTCCGCCGGGTCGTACCCGTTGGGCAGGCAGGAACTTTTGGACGCAATCACAGGAAACTTTTTTTTCTGCTCCGCCAAAAAGGCCGGGGTGTTGGCGATGAAGTGGTCGCACTCATCGCAGGCCCGGGCTTCCATGCGTCGTTCCAGCCAGCCGTGGAGCGGCGTCAGGGGGCGGAAGGCCGCGCCCAGGGTCCAGGCGTCCCGGAAATCCGTGACCCAGGGCACGCGGCGGCGTCGCTTGAGCCGCGCGCCCTCCGCGTTCAGGCTGAAGGGGCCGCAGGAGGTGAACACCAGATCGATCCGGGAGGAAGACAGGAGCGCGTCCGTGGCCCGGCGCAGGGACGCGAGCCAGGCGGCCTGGACGTCCGGGACCAGCAGGCGGTTCAGGGCCAGGCGCGGGACGCGGGACCCCAGCAGGGCCCGCGGCAAAAGGCCCGGCCGCACGCGCATGACCTCCGCGTCCTTCACGTCTTCCAGCAGGCTCTGGTCCTCCGGCAGGAAGGGATCATGGCCCGCCGCCACGACGGGCGTCCACCCGGCCCGCGGCAGGTACTTGACCAGCTTCCGCGCCCGCTGGGACCCGGCCCCGGACGCGGGCGGAAAATAATAGGTGAGGAACAGGACCCGTTTCATGGCCTTTGCAACGACCGGCTGATCTCCTCCGGCGTCTGGCCGTCCTGGAACAGGCGGAACCAGATTTCCAGGACCAGCAGGGCGTAGTTCTGCTGAAAATTCATCGCGGCCATCCGTTCCTCCAGCGCCCTTCCCCGCAGGCCCCAGAAAAACCGGGACCGGGACTCGGCCCGTCCGGAGATCAGGCGGCAGGCGTCATGGAAAAGCCCCTGCGCCATCCACCGTCGGACCGGCGCGCCGAACCCCATTTTGGGACGTTCCAAAATGTCCCGCGGCAAAAGGCCCTGGAGCCAGTCTTTGACCAGGGCCTTGCCCCGCCCGCCCCGCACCTTCCAAGAGCCGGGCATGTGAAAGGACCACTCCACCAAACGGTGATCCAACAAAGGCACGCGGCCCTCCATGGAGGCCGCCATGGTGGCCTTGTCCAAGAGCAGGAGCAGATCGTCCACCAGATAGAAGCGGGCGTCCACGTGCATGTATCGGTTGGGCGCGTCCGGGGGGGCCGCGCCGAAGAGGTCTTGGGTCAGCGGATCGGCGAGAGGATCATAATCCCCTTCCATCCCGAATCCGCGCCAATGGTACGGTTTCATTTGCAGGAGCCGCCACAAATAGGTTTGGTCCGCCGTCCGATTGAACCGGACCTTCTCCGCCAAGTCGGCCGGCCCCCAGGCTTCCAGGCCCCGGGCCAGCGGTTCCTGCGCGGCCGCGGGCAGGGCGTGCCACAGCCGCAGGGGCCAGGGGTTTTCGTTGTACCGCTCGTACCCGCCGAAGAGCTCGTCCCCGCCCGTGCCGTTCAAAATCACCTTGACGTCCTTCACCGCCAGGGCGGACACCGCGTACGCGGCCGCCAGCGCCGGGTCCGCCTGGGGCTCGTCCATGTGCCAGACCAGGCGCGGCAGCTCCCGCCGCACCTCGGCCAGCCCCACGGACAAAGACCGGTGGTCCGTCCCGAAGGCCCGGGCCGCCTGTTCCGCGTACGGCCCTTCGTCCACGTCCGCCCCTTCGTACCGCACGTTGAAGGACGACACCTTCCCCCGGTTCCGTTTGCAAAACAAGGCCGTGAGCAGGCTGGAGTCCACGCCGCCGCTCAAGAAAACCCCCACGGGCACGTCGCTGCGGGACTGCAGCTCCACGGAATGCTCCAACAGCTCGAAGAAGGAGGACCGGAGCCGCTTCTCGTCCCAGGGTTCGGCCGCCGACGGAAGGCGCCAGTAGGAGCGCGGCTCCTCCGCGCCGCCGGGCCCGAACCGGAGAAAGGTCCCGGGCGGGAGTTTCCGCACGCCGCGGAACGGGCTGGCGGGCCCGGGCACGTACATGTACGCCAGGTATCGGAGCAGCGCCGTCTCGTCCGGCGCCGCGGGCAGGCCGGCCTTGAGCAGGGCCTTGGCCTCGGAGGCGAAGCACAGCTCCCCGCCGTCCTCGGAAAGGGCGTGGTACAGGGGCTTGACGCCCAGCCGGTCCCGCACCAGGAAGCCCTCCTTTTTCCGGGCGTCCCAGAGGCAAAAGGCGTACATGCCGTTGAGGTCCTGGAGCGCGTCCAGGCCCTTTTGTTCGTACAGGTGGAGGATGACCTCCCCGTCGCTCCGGGTGGCGAAACGGTGCCCGCGCTCCACCAGGTCCGCGCGCAGCTCCCTGTAATTGTACACCTCGCCGTTGAAGACCAGGACCAGGGTGCGGTCCTCGTTGAAGAGCGGCTGGCGGCCGCCGGACAGGTCGATGATGCTCAGGCGCCGCATGCCCAGGCCCAGGCCGGGCTCAAAGTAGAACCCTTCGTCGTCCGGGCCCCGGTGCCGGAGGGCCCCGGCCATGGCCGTCACCCGGTCCTCCACCCGGCCCTCGTCTCGACGGAAAATGCCCGCAATCCCGCACATGGGTCAAACGACCTCGATCCGGAAGCGGTTGGCCAGGGGGAAGGCCGCGCGCCGGAAAAACCGGATGACGGGGCTGGGGACGCGCCGGCCGTACCGTGAAGCGTGCCAGCCCGCGGGATAGGCCCCCAGCCATCCGCCCTTCAACACCTCTCCCCCGAGGGACGTTTCTTCCGGGATCAACCGAACGGGCCCCGCCACGAAGGCGCCGCCCTCCCGCCTCACATCCTCCCCCGGCGGCGCGTGGAAAAAGGTCTCCACCCGGTGGACGCCCCGGCCTTCGAACCGGTCCTCCAGGAGAATGTGATTCCGCTCCAATCGGAAAGAACGCCGGTACCCTCCCGCGCCGGGCAGGCGCGAGAAACCGTCGTGCCGCAGGGTCAAAAGGCCTCCCTGGGCCGAAGGCTCCCAGTCCGTCTCCATCCCCCCCCGGCCGTACTCCGGCAGGAGGTGGGGGCCGCCGTTCAACCCGTCGGACACGAAGGGCTCGCATCCGTCCACCAGGCAGCTGTTGTGGGAGCGGGCGCTCTTGCCGTAGAGCCCGAAGGGGTCGGGCTCGTACGTGGAGCGTCCGCCGTCCACCAGCGCGGGCCGCCCGCCCGCGTGGAGTTCGAAGGCGCCGGCGTCGTGGTGGGCGTGGAAATGGCCGGGCGCGCGGCCCTCCGGAGGCAGCCGCCAGAACACGCGGTACGCGGGGGCGTCGTACCGGGCCCAGCCGTCCGCCCGGCGGTCCTGAAATCCGGGGGACGCCTGCGGAAAATCCTCCTTCTTCCCCGCGTCGCCCCAGAGCCAGGCCCACCCGTCCGGCGCGCCGCCCGCCGCGCTCCGGAGCCACTCCGGCGGGGCGTCCGGCGACAGGTCCCCCAGGAGGGGCAGGGGCGCGTCCGGCCCGCCCAGGAAAAACCGGGCCGCCTCCCGGAGGCGGGCCGCGAAGGCCCCGGTCCATTCCGCGAAAGGCCCGTCGCCCGCGGCCCGGGCCGCCCGTTCCATTTCCGAATAGGTCCGCAGCAGCAAGAAATGATAGTGGACCGAGCCTTCCCGAAGGACCCCCCCGGGCGTAAAACTCCGGGAAGCCTCCTCTTTCAGGATGCGGCGGCCCGCCTCCTGCCAACGGCCGTCGCCGAAAAACGCGCCCAGCACGTACAAGGCGCGGCCGTTGTTGATGAGGTGGTTGTTGGTCCTGTCTTTTTCCCCGTAATATTCCAGGCGGGCCAGGAGCTCCTGGCCGTGCCGCTCCAGGCTCTGGCGCACGCGGGGCTCCTCGGGCAGACCGCCGGCCCCGGATCTTTTGAGGAGGCAAACCAGCAGCAACCAGTTCACGGCCCGTTCCGACATGGAATAGGGCTCCCAGGCCGCGGACCCCGGACGGGAGGGCGCGGCCCCGATCCATTCCAAGACCCGGTCCCAAAAGAACAGGGCGCAGCCTTGGGTGGGATTTTGCCGCAACGCCGGGAACACCCAGCCGAACCGGTGCAGGGCCAAGACGTCCTCCGCGTCGGCGCCGTCCGCGTCCCACCGAAAAGGGGACGTCATGCGCAGAGAGCGCGTCGCCAGGGAAATCTCCACGGCGGACGGCCGGCGCCCCTCGGCCGAAAGACGCCGCACCTCCCCGAAACATTCCTCCGCCGGCGGCTGATGCCGGGCCCGGCCCGGCCGCCAGGCCGTTTCCCCCTCGGACAGATAGGGCGGTAAAGAACGGACGGGCCGAAACCGCTTGAAAAACCAGGCGGCGGCGCGGCTCAGTCCCGCGATCCCTTTTCCCTCGCGCAAAAGCCACCGCACATAGAACGGGGCCTCCCGGCAACGATAGGGGTTGAGCCGTCTCACGGGAGGAACCCGCCCCGCCTCAGGAATTTTTCCAGGCCCGACAGGTCCCTCACGCGAGGCACGTTGCGGGGAAAGGGCGAAACCCGGCCCGCCGGGACCCGCCCCACAAAGGGAACGTCGCAGGCCCGCGCCGCCTTCCAATCGGAACGGGCGTCTCCCACGTACAACGTCTCTTGCGGGGAGAGTTTGTGCCGCTTAAGAAGCGTTTTGAGGAGCCGCGGTTTGAGGCGGGGAGAGCCGTACACGCCCCGGAACCGGGACGCCAGCGTCCGTCGGCGTACCACCCGGCGCAGTTCTTTCTGTGGGGTGCCGGACAGAATGAAGAGAGGCCATCGCCGAGCGGCCAGGGCCAGGAAACGCCGGGCCCCCGGCACGAAGGGGCAGGCCAGGACCCGGTCCCACACCAGGCGGGAATAGGCCCGGTCCAAGCGCCGGCGTTCCGTCGGAGTCAGGGGGCGGCGCAGGAAGCGCCGGTAAAAATACTTGAACTTTTCGTACCGCGATACGCCCGCGTGCCGCAGGTGGTACGCCACCAGGCGGTCGCGCCAGCGCGGGTACGGGGCGAAGAGGTCCCGGTACGCCCGGGTCTTGATGTCCGCGGACTCCAGGATCACCCCGTCGAAATCGAAGAAAATGGCCCGTAACGGCCTTGCGGGACGGATGGTCAGCCCCTCCGGCTCCCCTGCGCCGCGTGGATCTCCGCCAAGACCGTGAGCAGGCCCTGGCCCAGGTCCGTGTAATGGGTGCGGACCAGTTTCTTGCCCTCCTTGGGCACGAAGGAATAGGGCGTGATCGCGTAATGGAGGTCCCCCACCGCGGGCCGGGACCCGGGCTTGTACCGGACCTCCACCTGGCCGCGCAGGACCTCCCGGATCATGGTCAAAAGGTCCCGCACCTTCATGGGCTGGTTGCCGGTGACGATCACGCAGGCGTCCTGGAAGGACTTGTCCAGGACGTCCACGCTGCAGAGGGCCGCGTCCTTGACGTGGACGTACTCCCGGATTTCCTCCCCCGTGCCCCAATACACGATCTTCTTCTTCTCCACCGCGTTCTTCAGGAAGGTGAAGATGCCGTTCCGCTCGTCCGCCCGGGGGCCGTACAAGGACCCGAAGCGCAGGATGGTGTAGGGCAGGCCGTAGACCTGCCGGTAGCTCTCGATGTACGCCTCGCAGGCCTGCTTCGAGGCGCGGTAGAAGGAGCCGGCCTCGCTGTACACGTACACCGTGCTGGCGAAGATGAACCGCTTGAGCCTGGCGCGGGCGGCCTCCTCCAGCAGGACGCCGTTCCCCAGGATGTTCAGGCGGATGGTCTCCAGGGGCTGGGTGCGGGCCGCCTCGATGTCCGCGAACCCCGCGAAGTTGTACGCCGCGTCCCGGCCCTTCATCACGCGGCGCACCGCGGGGGCGTCCAGGATGTCGCCGACGACCATGTCCTGCCCCTTCCGCAAATAGGGAGAAGGCCGCAGGTCGTAGATGGTGACGCTGTGGCCCGCCTCGGTCAGGGCGTCGGCCACGTGGCTTCCCAAAAATCCGGAACCGCCGAACACGACGACTTTCATGACTTTTCTCCTTTCAAGATACGGGCGTTTTCTCCCGCCAAAGCGTATTCTTCCTCGGGGACCAACGTCCGCAAAGGCTCTCCCCTCAAAAACCGCACCGCCTCCTCCGTGGCCTCGATCTCCATGCGGGCGCGGCAGTCTTGGGCCATGGAGCCCATGTGGCAGGTGAGCAGGCACCGGCCCAGTCCGGCCAGCTCGCCGGCATAGGGCTCCTTGTCGAAAACGTCCATGGCCGCGCCGGCCAGACGACGGGAGCGGAGCGCGTCGGCCAGGGCCGCCTCGTCCACGATGCCGCCCCGGGCCGTGTTCACGAGGAGCGCCCCGGGCCGCATCAAAGACAGGGCCCGGGCGTTGATCAGTCCGCGTGTTTGAGGCGTAAGAGGCACATGCAGGGAGATCACGTCCGCCTCTTTGTACAGCGTCTCCTTGTCCACCCACCGCAGACCCAGTTTGCGGCCGAAGGACTCGTCGGGCTTGATGTCGTTGGCCAAAAGCTTGACGCCGGGGAAGCCCCCGGCCAAATGCTCGGCCACGCGCCGGCCGATGCGTCCCGCGCCGAGGATCCCCACCGCGCAATCGGACAGGCGCCGCCCGGGGAACCGTTGCCAGGTTCCGCGCCGCAGGGACCGGTCCGCCTCGGTGATGTGCCGCAGCAGGTCCAGCATGAGCCCCACGGCCAGTTCGGCCACGGCCGGGGCCGGCGCCTCGGGCGTGTACGACACCCGGATGCCCCGTTCTTTCGCCGCCTTCAAATCCACGCTGTCCAGGCCCACGCCCACCCGGGAGATGAGGCGCAGGTGCGGGGCCGCGGCCATGACCCGGTGTGTGATGGGCTCCGTCCCGGCGATGATCACGCCGAAGTCCCCCGCCGCCTTGGCCAGCTCCTCTTCGGTGAGGCGGCGGCCCAGGGGGTTCACCACGAACTCCGCGCCCGCGGCCTTCAAAAGCTCCAGGGGTTTCGGGTCCTGGTCGCCGAAGGGCGCGGTGGTCACCAGCACGCGCTTCTCCGGCGGCGTGCGGAAGGCGGGCCTGGGCCAGTCCCCGCCCGCCCCTCTTGCGCCGGCCCCGGCCCGGTCGTAGGGGGTGGCGTCCTCCGTAAAACCGCGGCGTCTCAGCCACTCCTCCGCCGCGGGCAACTGCCAGTCGTAATCCACGTCCAGCCCGCCCTCCTGCCGGATCGGCCAAATCTTCCGGCCCATCCACTTCTGGGGCAGGAGGCCGTCGCGCAGGTTTTCCAGGCAACGGGGCCGCACCACGGACAGGCCCATGTCCGCGAACCAAACGTCGCCCTGGGAGTCCCGGTCGCAGTTGAGGGTGGCGGGGTCGCCGAAGGTCTCAAAGGGCACGAAGGGATGGAGGAGGCCGTCCGGCCCCACGCGGCGGGCCCGCAAAGGGCTCCACATGTTGTACCGGGACACCGTGACCGCGGAGTCGTACTCCGGGTGGTCCCGCAGCGCCCGGACCGCCTCCTCGATCTGGGCGGCCGTGACCGTGGGCGCGTTGCAGAACAGCAGCACCAACAGCTCCAGCGACTCGCCCCGGGCCTTGAGCCGGTCCCGGATCACGCCGTAACCGTGCACGTACGCGTCCTCGCCCAAAGCGGTCTTGGTGGCCAGCTCCGGCGGCCGGTCGATGGTCCGGGCGCCCATCTCCTGGGCCACGGCCTGGATGCGCGGCGAATCCGTGGACACGTACACCTCGGCCACGGAGGGCGCGTGTTTGGCCGCCAGGAGAGGATACGCCATGAGGGGCCGCCCCAGCACCGGGTACGTGTTCTTGCCCGGAAACCCGGTGCTTCCCTCCCGGCCCAGCATGAGCGCGCAGATGGTCATGATTCCGTCTCCTTCGGCAACGCATTGAAATCCACATCCACCGCGGTCTCGCCGCGGGCCGGCCCCTTTTCAATCAGAAAAAAGGCGGCGATGATGTCCTTCAGGCTCAACCGCGCCCCCGGCGAGGGCGGGTGGGGATAGCCCCGGGCCCGGATGGAGCGCGGCGCCGGGGAAAGACGTTTCAGCCAGGCCAGCCATTCCTCCGCGTTCAGCACCACGTAGGGCAGCTCCGGCGTCCCCGGGTCGTCGGCGCTGACATGGGGCTTCAGGCGTCCCGTCACGGAAGGGCCCCGCGTCAGGCGGAAATCGCAGAGCAGGTACGTCCGGGCCTGGGCGTAGCAGGCCGCGGTGATCTCCCGGTAAAAGGAGGTCAGGTGCAGGACGCCGCTCAGGTGCACCAGGTCGTAGGAGCCGGGCGGCGTGCGGAAATCCATGCCGTTCCCCGTCAGGAACCGGGAATCCGGGTGTTCCCTCTGCGCCGCCGCGACAAAAGCCGGGTTCGCGTCCATGCCCGTGTATTGCAGCGCCGGGTTGAAACTTTTCATGATGCGGGAAAAATGCCCCAGGGCGCAGCCCACGTCCAGGCAGGTGGAGACCCGGCCGAGGACCTCGGGCAGGAAGAACCGTTCCGACGGGTACAAATCCGCCGGCGTCCGGCGATGGGCGCGGTAGTAGTCGCGGCAGGCCTCCGTGGCCCAGGCCGCCTGTTCGGATTTGAGCTGGGCGTCCGCCGCCGTCATCGGCCGGCCTTCCCCGCGCTCCTGGCCCAGTCCGCCATGCGGCGGAGCCCCTCGGACAAACCGATCTTGGGTTGCCAGCCCAGCTCCGACCGGATGCGGGTGATGTCCGCCACCACGCCGAACTGGTCCGCGGGCGTGGGGGCGCCGGAGGCCACGGGATATCGGTCCGGGTCCTCGCCCAGGGCCTTGAGGATCTCCCGCACCGCCTCCCGCACCGTGGTCCTTTGTCCGGACCCCACGTTGTACACCCGGCCGCCCGCCGCCGGGCTCCCGAGGGCCGCCATCCAGGCGTCCACCGCGTCGTCGATGTACACGAAGTCGCGGAACCGGTCCAGGGACCCTTTCACCAGGACCGGTCTTTTTTGGAGCGCGTACGCCATGTAGATGCTGATCATGCCCTGCTTCAAATTGGCCATGTTCTGGCCGGGCCCGTACACGCTGAACATGCGGAAGGACGTGGTGGCAAAGCCGGCGCGGTTATAACGGCGCACGTACTCCTCGGACACGCTTTTGTTGAGCCCGTACACGGACAGCGGCGCCAGGGGCGCGTCCTCGGACACGGGCAGGGAGGGCGGGTCGCCGTACGCGGCCATGGAGCTGGCGTACAGGAACCGCTTGGCGTTCCGCGACGCCCAGGAGAGGAGCTCCACGGTCCCGGCCAGGTTCACCCGGAAATCTTGCGCCGGGTCCTCGCCGGAGATTTCCCCGGAGGACTGGGCCGCCAGATGCAGGACCGCGTCGAATTTGACGCCCGGGAGCCTTTTGGAAAACCCCTGTTGCCCCAGGTCCAGCTTCAGGAACCTGGCGCCGCCCGGCACGTTGCCTTTCCGGCCCGTGGACAAATCGTCCGCCACCCAGACGCGGTGGCCCTCGGCCAGGCAACGTCGCGCCAGGTGGCCGCCGATGAACCCGGCCCCGCCCGTCACCAGGACGTTTTTGGTTTTCACAGGCACTCCCTCAGCAAGCGGACAAATGACCGCATCACCTTTTCCGGCCCCACAGTCACCTTGAGGCAGGTGGCCAGGCCGGGATGTGGATAACCATAACCCACGGCCACGCCCCGCTTCCGCAGGCGGCGCGCCACGGCTTCCGGATTTCGCTTCAGGTCGATGAGCACGAAGTTGCCGTGCCCCCGCGCCAGCCCCAGGCCCAGGCCCGGCAGGACCCTTTCCAGATACGCCTTGCCCTTCTCCACCTCGGCGGCGTACCGCCAGATCCGGCCCTCGTGCCGGATCACGTGCTCCGCGCAGCGCAACGCCAGGCCGTTCACGTCGAAAATGGGCTGGCACTTCCTTAAATCCCGGATGAGCTCGGGCCGGGCCAGGGCGAAGCCCAGGCGCAGGGACGCCAGGCCGCAGGCCTTGGAAAAGGTGCGGGTCAGGACCACGTTGTCGTGCTGCAAAACATGGGGCCGCATGGTCCGGCGCGTGAAGAAATAGTACGCCTCGTCCACCAGGACCAGGGCGCCGAAGCGCGCGGCCCGCCGGAAAACTTTCAGGAAATCCGCCTCCGCCAGCATGGTGCCGGTGGGGTTGTTGGGGCTGGCCAGGGCCACGATCTTGGTGCGGGGCCCGATGGCGGAGAGCAGCCGCTCCAGCGGCGCGGACAGGTCCCGGTGGAAGGGGACTTCCACGGCCCGGCCGCCGAAGAGCTTGCCGTACACCGTGAACATGGCGAAGGAGGGCGACAGCGTCACGAACTCGTCGCCCGGCTCCAGGTACGCCTCAAAGACCAGCTTGATGGCGCCGTCGGACCCGGCGGTGAGGAGCAGGTTCTCGGGCCGGCAACGCATCCACCGCGCCAGGACCTTGAGGAAGGCGCCGTAGTCCGGGTAATCCGCCAGGGATTGCGCCGGGGTGCGGGCCAGCACCTCCCGCACCAGGGCCGGGTCCGGCGCCAGGTTCTCGTTCTTGTCCAGGCGCAGGCCGGGACGGCCCTCGTACTCCGCGAGGGGGGTGCGGGATATTCTCAGCAGTTCCTTGCGCGGTTTCACCATGTCGTCTTCACCCGATGGGGATGTCCAGGTCCCAATGTTTCCGAGCCAGCGGCAGCTCCACGCGGCCGCCCTTTTTCCGGTCGGACAGATGAAAAGCCGCCACCAGCTCCAAGGATTTGAACCCGTCCTCCGCCGTGGAGCGCACGGGCCCGTCCGACAAAAGGTTTTGGATGGCCCGGCTGGTGAGGTCCACCAGGTCGAAGGGCGCGGGGGTCTTGAAAGGCACGGGCCCCATGGCCGTCCCGTACCGGGTGAAGGGCAGCGTCCGCCCTTCCGGGTCCCGGGCGCGGACGTCCCACCGGTCGTTCAGTTCGTCGATGACCACGCGGCCGTACTCCCCCGCCAGCACGTACTGGTACTGCACCCCCGTGTCTTCGGAGGTGTCCACGAAGCCCCGGGCCCCGTTTTGGAAATGGATCACGCCGTACCCGGCCGGGTCCTTGAATTGCGCCCCCCGGGGGTTGGGCGTGCCCGTCTTGTCCAGGACGCCCATGACCCAATCCGGCTCCGACCCGAAAAGCATGCGCATGGTGTCGAAAGCGTGGACCGCGAAGTTGCCCAGCCCCGTGCTGCCGCTTTGAAAATAGATGTGCCTGAGCCGGCCGATGGTCCCGCCGGCGACGAGCGCGCGCAAGGCGTCGTAACCGGGGCTCCACCGCCGCACGTGGTTCACCGCCAAACGCGTCTTTTTCTTTTGACAGGCCCGGATGACCTTTTGGGCGTCGGACAAGTTGGTGGCCACGGGCTTTTCGCACAGCACCCTCGGCACCCCGGCCTCCATGGCGGCCAGGGAGACGGCCGCGTGCGTGGGACCGTTGGACACCACGCTCAGGATGTCCACGCTTTCTTTTTCCAGGAGCGTCCGGTGGTCCTTGTACACCCGGTCCTTGGGGAAACGCGGGAGGACTTGAAAAACTTTGTCCGGGTCCCATTCGCAGACGGCCGCCACCTCCACCCCGGCCTTTTCGTACGCCTTGAGGTGGCGCTGTCCCATGCCGCCGAACCCGATGATGGCCGCCTTTGCCATGTCTATTTGTCCTTTTTCACGACGGCAAAGAGCGTGTCGCAGAGGAACTTCTCCCGGAGGCATTCGGCGTACGCCTCCAGGAGCTTGGGCGTGAACACATGGCTGTACTTGCCCTGGCCGCCGGGTTTGCCCGCCAGCATCCAATGCATGTGGTTCGACAGGTCGTAGCGCTGCTCCGGCTCGATCTCGAAATCGGCAAAGCCGGCCTTGCGCAGGAGCCGCCCCAGCGTGTCCTTGGAATAGTAGAACTGGTGCGCGGGCGTGAAGTAGAAGTCCTTCAGCGCCGGGATCTGGTACAGGGACAGCAGGGCGTCGTCCACGTTGGGCACTTCGATGAAGAGGATGCCGCCCGGCCTCAGCATGCGCTTCAAGAGCGCCAGGTACCCCAGCGGGTCCCCCAAATGCTCCAGCACGAAGAAGAGGAAGATGCGGTCGAAGCGGCCCTCGCCCGCGGCCTCCAGGCTGGGCAGGATGGGGATGCCGATGCCCTCGCAGTATTTCTTCAGCTCCACGTGGGTCTCGTATCCGGCCACGGAACGCACCCGGTCGCGGATGGTGTGCAGGAAGTACCCCGACGCGCAGCCGATCTCCAGGCAGTCGTTGTCCCCGGAGAGATAACGTTCCGTCATGCTCAGGTACCGCCGGGCGTCCGGCAGGCGCTTCTCGAACAAATCCTTGGGCGTGGTCCCCTTTTCCTGGCTGTAGATGACGCCGTACTCCTGCTCGTAGAAGATCCGCTCCTCCTCCGGGCTCATCAGGGGCAGGATGAACACCAGGCCGCAGGCGTCGCACTTGTACGCGGATTTTTTGACCTCGTACCGGAACTTGTCCGTGACGAAGGAGAAGGCCTTCGGGTCGCGGTTGCCGCAGATCTGGCAGGCCGGGGCCGCGCCTGCGGCGCCCGCCTTGTCCTCTGATTTCGTCTTCGGTTCCATGGTCACCTCGTTCCCGCGGGCGCAAGGCCCATCAGCTCCCGCCACAGGGGCAGGGATTCATCCAAGTTCCAATAGGAAGCCGCCAGTTCGCGGCCGCGCCGAATCTCCTCCGGCGCCGGGGGCCGGGCCAGGGCCTCCTCCACCGCTTCTTTCAGGGCCGCGGGGGTGCTCACCTTGCGGTACGCGTCCTCGAACCCGCCCAAGGGATTGACGGAAATCCCGTCGGGAAACACGGGCACGATCACGCGGCATCCCAGGGCCAGGGCGTCCAGGGCCACGCTGCTGCCGCCCACCACCGCGGCCCGGGCCTCGGCCAGGAGCCGGTCCACGGGCTCGTCGCGGACCTCAAAACCGGCGGCGGGCCAGGGGATCCCCAGCTCGGCCAGCAGGGGCTGGACGGGCATGGACGGATGCCCCTTGAGCCAGACCTGGAAACCGGCGGGCCGGGGCAGCGCCTCCGTCACCAGCGACAACAACGCCAAGGTCTCCCGCCGGTCGATGGACCCCGCCGCCACCACCACGGGCGGACGACGTTTCGTCGAATCGTCTCCTTTGAGCGCGCGCGCCAGGCCCAGGTGGCGCAACGCCTCCACCGACCGAACACCCGCGTACCCCTGCCGGGCCAGGAGCGACCGGGGGACTTCGCCGTTGCAGGCCAGCCGGTCCGGCAACGGCGCGTCCAGGGGGCCGCCCGCGGACCGGGCCTCCTCCGGCGCGTGGAAATAGTGGAACTCATTCCGAGACACGGCCGCGTGCTGGAACCCCACGGTGACGACGCCGGGCCGGCGCGACCGCTTGGCCCCGTTCAGCGCCTTTTCCCAGGCGTGCATCTCCGCCACGTACAGGCAACGGGACGCCTTGGGAAAACGCCGGAAAACCTCCTTGAACAGCTCGAAGTACAGGAGGCCGCTCAAACCCACCCATCCCGCGAAGGACCGCCGTCCCAGGCGCGCCAACAGCTCGCGGCCCTCCGGCGGGGCCAGGGCCGGCTCCGCGAAGGCCCGGTCCAGGGCGCTCCGCACCCTAAGATAGTTCAAAACCTGGATGCCCCACGTCAACAGCGTCCGCGCCAAAATGCCGGCGGACAGGAACCGGTGCAGGAAAGTCACGCTCCAGCCGTTGACGGAGAAACGCTTGGCCAGGGCCAGGGCGTCCACGAAGGCCCGGCGGTCAAAGGGCACGTACAGGAGGATCCAATGGGCGCGCCGCCCCTCTTTTTGCCAGAGCTCCTGCAAGGGGCCGAAATAAAGGTCCTGGAACCGCCCCTGTTCCGCGGCTTCTCGGTCCACGGCCGGGAAATAGGTGACCACCAGCAAGTCCTCCCCGCCTTCCGCGCCCGCGCCTTTCGGCCCCAGGCCGCGGGCCAGGGCCGCAAGCCAGACCCATTCCGCCAGCTTGAGCAGGGCGTGGACCAGGTCCCCGATAAGGCCGGCCCGTTCCAGGCCGCCCCGCAGGGCGCCGCGCCAGGAAAAACCGGGATGGCGCGCGGCCCGCAGGCGATACCCCACGCCGGCCCGCCGGGCCAACCGAGACACCGCCGCGCGGAAAACCGGATCGCCCACCGCGCCGGCGCAGGATCCGTAGCGCCCGGATTGGAAAAGTTTTTCCAGGACCCTCAGTTGCGCGAGCTTCAAGAAGACGTCCGTCTTCAGGGGGTTTTTCTCCGACAGCAGGGAAAACCACCAGGCGCTGACGCCCCGGTCCGGCGTCAGGAACCATTCCTTCAGGGTCTTGCCCCCGGCCCGAAGGTTGCCCAGTTCCGCGGACCAGCCGCCCACCGTCTCCCGCACCCGGTCCACCTCCTCCTCCACCAGGCGGGCCGAATCCAGGACCTCCCGGACCGCGCCGGCCCGTCGGTCCCGGACCCGCCGCGTCAGGCGCCAATCCCCGGTCAACGGGAAAAGGTCGGCGGCGCCGGGAAAAACCCCGGCGTCCGACCCGCCGTCCCGGTCAAAGATCAGGAGGGATGCCTTGTCGGCCACGCCCCGTCACTCCTCCCAGTCCCGGTAAAGGTCCGACAGGGACGTGTCCTTTTCCAGGAGCGCGCCCCAGAACCCCTCGAAATCCGCGCGCCGCCAATACCAGGCCCACAGGCCGCGCAACAGGGGCCAGCGCCTGGGGTATTGGTGGTACGTCTCTTCCATGACCACGCGCCAGCCCGCGTGCCGGAACAGCAGGGTCCAGTCCCCCGGGCTCAATTCAAAAATGTGCTCCTCCTCGGCGCGCACGGGCCTTGGGATTTCCCGGCGGACGTGCCGCAGCCCCACCCGGCTCTGCCGCTGGTACGGGACCGTGACCAGGAGGCGGCCGTCCCCCGGCGCCTTGGCCAGACGCCGCAGGAACAGGGACGGGTCGTGCAAATGCTCCAAAGTCTCGAAGCAGGTGAAGAGGTCCACGGGCCGGTCCAGGGACAGTTTCTCCGCCCGGCAAAGCATGGCCGGCAACCCCCGCGCCCGGATCTTCTCCACGGCCTCGAGGTCCAGGTTCACGCTCAGCGTCTCCACGTCGAATGTCCCCTTCGCGAGTTCCTTCAAATAGAGCATGTGGGTGCCGGCGGAGTCCCCGATGTCCACCACCTGAAGCCGCCCCCGGGGGAACCGCTCCAGGGCCTTCAGCATGAGGCCGCACTGGAAAGCGTGCTGGCCGCGCCGCTTGAGCTCCGCGTACGCGCCCGCCGCGCCCTCCAGCGACGTATACTGGCGGCTCAGGTCCGGCGCGATCTCCCGCAGCCTTTCCATCAGGGACCCCCGGCCCTGTTCGGCCAGGGCCCTTTGCAGGGACCGGAGGCGCCATCGTTCCAGGAGCACCTGGCGTCCGCTCATTTCACGGCCCGGATGTCCCAATCAAAACCCAGCCAACGGCCCAGGAAAAGCTCCGGCCCCGTCTCCGGAATGTAGGGCCGGCCGTACACCAGGACCGCGCCCTCGTAGGATTTGGCGCCCAAGGCGGCCAGCAGCCGCTGGCGCAGTCCTTCGGACCGGGGAACGGGGGCGTGGCCGAAGGAGTACCCGTTCTTGCGCAGTTCCACCCGGCGGAAATCCCGGAGCAGGCGCCGCAGCGCCTTTTCGCTGTACACCCGCGTGACCGGGTTGGGCTGGCCCGCGAACCGGGGACGCCCCTCGGTGACGCGGCCCAGCCACCGGGACTCGGGCTCGCGGAACACCGCGCCGCTCAGGAGCCCCTGGGGGAAAAGCTTAAGCCAGTACAGCGCCGAGTGCCGGGCGTACAGCATCAACACCGCCTGGCCGCCGGGACTGAGCACCCGATGGACCTCCCGCAGACTTTGTTCCGTGTCCTCGGTGTGGTGCAGGACGCCGTTGCTGTACACGATGTCGAAGGACCCGTCCGCGAACGGAAGCCGCTCCGCGTCCGCCTGCAGGGCCAAGCCGCTGCCCGGGGACAGGGCCTTCAGCAAATCCAGCTTATGGGCCGTGGCCGAGACCCGCTCCGGGGTCATGTCCACGGACGTGACGTGGGCCCCGTGTTTGCGGAACAGGGCGGAGTGGGCGCCGGCGCCGGACCCGATCTCGCACACCCGCTGGCCGGCCAGGGCGGACAGGTCCATCTCGGTCGCGGCCAGATGGCGGCGCCTCCGGAACATCTCCTCCAAAGACGAGAGCAGGAGCAACAAAGACTCCGTGGTCAGGGCCGCGTCCGACCCTTGATGCCACTGTTTGTACAGGTCCCCCCAAAAGGTTTGGATCTCCCCCTTGGTCCCGTCAACGGGCCGGCAGAGCCGCGCCCAGAGGCCTCCGTTGTCGCGGACCACCGGGTAGGAAGCGCCGCAGCCCGCGCAGGCCAAGGCCTGGCCGTTGTTCCTGAGCTCGCGGCCACAGGCCGGGCAGCGGAGGAATTCCAGCCGGTCCTCCAGCGCCTGTTCCGCCCGGACCGCTGTCACGTTTTTTTCTCCCCGCCGTACAAGGCCTTGTAGTCCCGCACCACCACTCGGGCCGGGGCCCCGATGTCCGCGGCGCAGGGCAGGCGGGACAGGCGCTCCAAGTCCTCGGGCCTGTCCACGTCCAGCTTCACCTCCGGGCCCGCGATGTCCGTCGGCGCCGGAAAGGTGGCCAGGCGGAATTGGTCCGCGTGGTCCCACAAATAAAGGGTCGCGTGCTCCCGGTGGCGGGGCTCCGCGGCCAGCCGGCCCAGCTGTTTCAACAAGGGAAAGGAGAGCATCTCCGCGCCCAAGCCGTCCGGGTATCGGTTGTCCATGCGGGGCACGTGGTTGAAGGCGTAATCCGGTCCCTCCCGCCGATAAAAATCCACCAGGCGGTCCACCTCCTCCGGCGCCACAAAGGGGTTGTCCGCGCAGACCCGCACCACGTGCCCGGCCCCGTGGGCTGACGCGGCCCGGAGGAACCGGTCCAGCACGTCCTCCTCCGCCCCGCGGTACGCGCTCAGCCCCAGGTCCCGGGCCTCCCGCTCCAGAACGTCGTTGGCCGGGTCCGTGGAGGTGGCCAGGACCGCTTCATCCACCCGCCGGCACCGGCGCACGCGCTCCAAAACCCACCGGATGAGGGGATACGGCCCCAGGCGTTGGGTCATCTTGCCCGGAAAACGACGGGACCCCATGCGCGCCTGCACCAGGGCCACCACCTTTCCACCGGCTTTCGTCATCGGCTCACCGCGTTTTGGGAAATCGGGACCGGACGAATTTTTTGATGGCCCTTTCCCCGGCCACGGGCTTTTTCTCGGGGCGGCCCAGGAGGACCTCCAGGGCGCGGACCTCCCGCACCAGGGTCTTCAGCTCCTCCGGGTCCGCGGACAACACGTGGTCCGTGCCCGGCAGGGACTTGTCCAGGGTGAAATGTTTTTCGATCACCTCCGCGCCCAGGGCCGCGGACGCCACCGCGGCGCGGATGCCCAGGGTGTGGTCGGAATAGCCCACGCGGCAGCGGGGAAAGGCCCGCTTGAGCAGGGGGATGGCCAACAGGTTGGCGTCCTCCGGCCGGGTGGGGTACTGGGTCACGCAGTGGAGCAGGCAAAGGTCCTTCACGGGCTTCAGGCGGGCCACGGCCCGGCGCACCTCCGCCAGGGTGGCCAGGCCCGTGGACAGGTACACGGTGCGGGCCCGGCGCGCCACGTAGTCCAAAAGCCTCGTGTTCAACATTTCAGAGGAACCGATCTTGATCTTTTTCAGGCCCAATGTTTCGCAGAGGAAACGGGCCCTCTCCAGGGTGAAGGGCGCGCTCAGGAACTCCACACCCTCTTGCTCCGCCAGGGCCTTGAGGGACGCGTGGGCCTCGTCCGAGAGCTGGACCTTGGCGAACCACTCCTTCTCCGGGTCGTCGGGCGCCACGTCCTCGGCCCGGTAGGACTGGAACTTCACAATGTCCGCCCCGGCCCGGGCCGCGGCCCGCACCATTTCCTTGGCCCGCTCCATGTCCCCCACGTGGTTCTCCCCGATCTCCGCGATCACGGTCACATGCCTTTTCATGAACGCACCCCTTTTTCCCGCGCGACCTGTTCCATCTCCGGATGGCTGCCCGCGGCCCGCAGCGCCTCCAGCCCCCATCGGGCGATGAGCTCCTCCCAGCCCCGGCGCCGGGCCGCGGGGTCCTGGGTCATGCCTCCCGGATGGATTCGATAGCGGTACAGGGGCCGGGGGATGTACGAAAATCCCCCTTTCTGCTTGAGCCGAAGGAACAGGTCGTACTCCTCCCAAAAAAGGGGGCGGAACCCGCCCGCCTCCAGCACCGCGTTCCGGCGCATCATGACCCCGCAGGCCACCTGTTCATAAATGTTGCGCGGATCCGCGCCCGCGCGGCGCGCGCCCCGGGGCCCCGCCTCCCACCGGTCCGAAAACACGCAGACCGCGCCGGGGTCTTGGTCCAGCGCCGCCTTTCCCAGGGCCAGCAACTCCGGCTCCGCCGCGTCGTCCGAATCCACGCGCACCACGTACTCGCCCCGGGCCCGGGCGAGGCCCCGGTTGCAGGTGTCCGCCAGGCCGCTGTGCTCCTTTCGGATCGCCACGACGTCCTTCCGGTGTTTGGAAAGGACCTCCGCGGTGCGGTCCGTGGAGCCGTCGTCCACCACCAGGATCTCGAATTGGGACCTGTTCAAAGTTTGGGCCAGGAGGCTCTGGAGGGCTTCCTCCAAAAAGTCCGCCTGGTTGTACGCGGCCATGATCACGCTGACCGATGGATTCACAGGGACGCCCACTCCCGGGCCCAGGCCTCGGCCCAGCGCGCGCTGCCCCGGGCGAAGGTCTCCACGAAAGCCTCCCGCGCCGCGGACACGGTCGGCGACGCCCACCAGTCTTGCGGGTCTTTCCGAACGGCCTCGAGGCGGGCCGCGGCCGACTCCGGGGAATCGTGCCACAGGCCCGCGTCGCGGAGCCGCCGCAAAAAGGGCCGGGCCCCGTCGCGCAGCTCCCAATAGCGCTGGTCCCAAAAGGCCAGGCAGGGCACGCCCGCGGCCAGGGCCTCCAGCCAGGTGGTGCCGGGGTGGTCGAACACCGCCAGGCGGGACCGCCCCAGGCTTTTCCGGAAGGGCGCGTCGGGCGAGTCCAGGCGCAGGCCCGGGAAACGGTCCCTCAGCCGCGACGCCTGGCCCCAGCCGTAGTCCACGGCGTAGGCGCGCACCAAGAGGGACGCCCGCGTTTCCGGGGACAGCGCCGCGATGAACCCCGTCTGCCACTCCAGATATTCCTCCCCCTGGTCGCCCAGCGGGCCCCGGCCCAGCCGGATGTTGTGCCTGGGCTCCAGGGACGACACCAGGAGCACGTGGCCCGCGGGATCGGGGGACAGGGGCCTGGACACCTTGGGATGGGGCAGGTCCTTCACTTTCGGGTCCTGGGCCAGACCCGCCCATCCCCAGGCGTAGAACCGGTCCGATATGGCCCGCTCGAATTCCTCCGCGGGCGCGTATTTCAAAAAACCGTACCCGCCGCCGTGCTGCAGGGACAGGAGCCGGGTCCCTCGCTCCGCCGCCTCCGCGGCCAGGAACTTCAGGGCCTCGCTGCCGTCCCATTGGCCGGCCGTGGCGATGGCCGCGGGCGCCCCTTTCCGAAGGATGCCTTGGACGAAGTCCCGGGCCGCGGGGAAACCCTCCAAATAGAGGCAAGGCAGATGTCGGGGCAGGCCGGACACCAGGATTTTCTCAAACTCGTCCCGGGCCGGCAAATCCTTGAGCCCGGCCCGGTGGGGGCTCGGTTCCACGGGCCCCGGTTTTGCCGGCAGTTCTTCGCAAAAGGGCCGGACGCGAAACCCCGTTCTCAACGCCAGCTCCCCTTCTTCCCAGGGCCGAAGATAGAGATCATAGGTCCACACCGCCCCCGCGCCGTTCCGCAGACCGCCCGCGCTCCACAGACAACGACGGAAAAAACGGGGCAGGCCGCGGGAAGAGCGGCCCGCGCCTGCGGCCCCCTGTTCCAGGGCCCGCGTCGGGGAGCCGGGCAGCAGATGGGACAGGACGTGGGAATAGATCTGCAGATGGTACGCGTCCTCCAGGCTCAGGCGCATGAAGTCGGACCCGTCCCAGGGCGTCACATGGGACGAAGGGTCCAGCCGCAGGGTGGCCAGGCCCGGATGGGCCTTCAGCGCGTCCTGCAGGTGCGCGTAGTGGTCGTACGTCTGCTGGACGTGGTACGTCAGCCACAGGCCCAGGAGGGTGCGCCAGTACCGCGTTTCGCGGGACAGGCCCAACGCCGCGTTCAGTCTCTCGGCGAGTCCCTGCAAAAGGCGCTCGGCCGTGTCCCGGCAATAGGCCACGGCTTGGCCGAACCGCTCCCGGTCCCGCCAGGGGTTGGGCAGCACGCGCGGCTGGGCCTTGGGCCAGCGGGCCCGGCGGTCGTGCCGCAGGCACCAGGGGCCCAGGAACAGCATGTCCTGGGCCGGGTCCCAGAATTCTTCCAGCGCGGTGACGGCCAGGAACATCAGCGGCTCCCGCCCCGACGCGGCGGCAGGGGCAACGCCTCCACCAGCCCGTGGGAGATGAACTTCTCGATGTAAGACCGCGTTTCGCCGTATTCCAGGCCCGCGGCCTCCGCGATCTCGGAAACCGAATGGCGCCCGTTGAGCCGGGCCAGGACCTGGTCCAGGGCCGCGTTCAATTTTTTGTTCACCCGCCAGTCCACCCACAAGCCGTACCGGCTCAGGAAGATGGGCCCCTTGACCCGGGCGCGGGGCACGAAGTCTGAGGCGAAGGCGCGGACGATGTCCTCGATCGCGTCCGCTGTCTCTTGCAGCATGTCCTCATGGACGATGGACGGGTTGTCGTCGCTGGTGTGGTATTCGTCGTAGGGCCAGCGGGACAGGGAGATGGCCGGGACCTCCACGCCCGGGCTGCTCATGACGAACTCGTCGTTCACCGGCCCTTCGGCGAAGCGGACCTCCCGGAAGGGCTTGCCTTGGGCCCGGAGCGCGGCCCGGGCCGCCCGGTCCAGGGGATGGTCGTCCTCCAGGGTGTGCTGCAGGAGCAGGCTGTTGCGGTGGCCGCACATCTCGCAGTACAGGCCGCCGCGAAAGCGTGGGATCAGGTCCTCGTGCCGGGACAGGTACGCCACGCTGCCGATGGTCTCCGGACAGAACAGGAAACGCACGGCCATGGAATGGGGCGGCAGGGGCTTCTCCGCCAGCCGCCGCGCCACCTCCAGGGCCACGGCCACGCCCGTGATGCTGTCGTTGACCTGGTACGGGTGGCAGACGTTGGCGCAGTACAGGAACTCGCCGAAAGCCGGGTCCGCGCCGCCGCCGGGCGCCAGCAGGCCGCGCCCGACGCGGAGCCCTTGTGCCGGGTCCTTGACGAACTCGGACCGGATCACGGCCCTGTACTTTTTGTCCCGGGGCAGGGCGTCGTATTGGACCTTGGGCAGGCAAAAACCCCAGCTCCGCTCGTAATATTTGAACTCCCAGGGGATGGCTTGGGGCCGTTTCTCGGAAAAATGCAGGCGGGGCGCCAGCTCCGCCCAGCTCAACACCTGATCCACGGGCAAGGAGTAGGACACCAGGTGCAGGGGGTTGTCGCGGAAATCCACCACCCGTTTCCCACCCTCCATCTCCAAATAGGCCTCGTGCACCACGTACCGCTCCGGCAGGGTCCAGGTCCAGGCCGGCTCCCCCGGAGGATAGGTCTCCATCCCGTATCCGCCCTGTGCCGGGAAATGGGCGCCGATGATCTCCAGGGCCCGGTCCGTGCCGTCGGACACCAGGGTGCGATGAAGAGGGTAAAGCTCCTCCACGATTTTCTTCAAGGACGTCATCGCGCCTTCCCCTCCGCCAAATGCCGTTTGCCGGCCGCGATCAGCAGGTCCGGAAACCTTTGGATCTCACGCTGCATCAATTCGTACGCGGCCTTCGCCCGCAACGCCACCACGGAGCCACGCCCCACGGGAACGGTTTTCACCACCCCCTGGGCCCGGCCCAGCCGGTCGAACAGCTCGAAGCTGGCCTCGGTGTCCGGGTCCGACAGGTCATGGCAGAAATGGATGCCCGCGGCCGGCCGTTCCACCCCCCGCCGGCGCAGGGTACCGGGAAAACGCTTGAGGAACCGGTACGGCACCTTCAACCGCCGTTCCACGAAATGGAGGAATGTGGAGCCAGCGTCAAAATTCAGGTTGCAGATAAGGCCGTCCCGTTTCAGGAACCGCTCCCAAAAACTGTTGTCGCCGAAGCAATCCTCCGGCGCGTCCCGGGTCAGCTCCTCGGCCAGAGGGCCGGCCGCGGCCACGGAAAAGATGGGGTCCTCGGACCGCCGGGCCCCGGGCAGGCGCCGGACCTTTTCCGTGAACAGGCCGCAGGCGGAGGGCGTCTCCTCCGGGTCAAAGATCTCGCCCCGGCAAAAGGAATAGGTGAAGGTGGGAACGACCAGGGTCCCCTCCGGCCCCAGCGCCGCCTGGAACGCCCCCCACACGGTCTGGAACACGTTGTCCGGGGACAGGCCGCCCGCGGGCACGCCGAAGTAACCCACGTTTCCATGGGAGAACGCCACGTCGCCCCGCCGGACGCCGACCCGTTCCAGGGCACTGTGCAGGTCTTCGGCCGTATAATCCGGGTTCATTTGACCCCCGTGACCAAAAACCAGTCCAGGGTCTCGGTCATCATGAAATCCCGCACCCGTCCCACCCGCACGTCCCTGAACTTTTTTCCGAAACAACGCCGGGCATAATCCTCGGACCCGAAACTGAAATGGATGTGCCCGCAACGAAAGTCGTCCTTCCTCTGAATCCTGTAGAAATGGGGCGACACCTTCTTGGCGCCTTTGAGGAGCAGGTGGCCGGGGCCTGTGGTGGCCACGAAGAACCGGCCGCCGGGTTTCAGCACGCGCCTATACTCGGCGATGGCCTTTTCGATGTTCCCCAGGGACTTTTCGTAGTGGATCACGTACCAGGACACCAGGTAGTCGAAGGTGTTGGAGGCGAAGGGCAGCCTGCGGTTGGTGCCCACGCGCAGGTCCGCATCGATGCCGATCTGGGCCAGTCGCTTTTGCGCCATGCGGCAGACCGCGGCCGAAACCTCGGTGCCGTACAAGGACAGCCCCAGGGAATGGAGGAACACCAGGTTGTTGCCGTTCCCCACGCCCACCTCCAGCGCTTTCTTTCCTTTGTAGCGCTGGTCCGCGCCCGGGATGTACTTGCCTTTGAAGAGCCGGATCAGGCTTTCGCTGGGCCATTGGAGCTCCGTGTCCCGGGCCGACACCAGATGGGCGTAGGTCCAGGCGTTGAATTCCTTATTGACGGCCATCTTTCGCCCCTTCTTGGATTTCCCGCACCATCTGCCCCAGCCCCTGGATGGAGGAAAAGCGCCGGTCCTGGAAATGGTCCGCTTTAAAACGGATCTTGAATTGTTTTTCCACGTCGCCGATGAGCTCAATCACCTGCAAAGAATCCACCCACCCCGCCTCGAAAAAATTGACCGCGGCCGGGTCCTGGCCGCTCTTGTTCCCCAGGGCCCGGCGCTTCTCGAACCAGGCCAGGAGCCAGCTCTCGATGTCTCGGATGTCCTCCGGCACAAAACCTCCCTTCAGCCCTCGACGGCCACGCAGCGGGCCGGCGCCCCGTCCCCGTCCCGGATCTTCAGGGGCAAAGCGAAGAAGTCCGCCTTTTTGGAACGGATTTTTTTCAAGTGGCAAAGATATTCCACCAGGACGACGCCCCGGCCCAGGAGCGTCTTGTGGTTGGGGGAATCCAGCGGCGTCTGCCAGCCGTGGCGGGGGTTGTCCGGAGACGGGGTGTCCATGCCCAGGACCTGGGTACCGCGGCCCACCAGCCAGCGGGCCGCCTCCTGGGACAGGAAGGGATACCGGCTGTAGTAATCGCCCCGGCCCCAACGCTCGGACCAGTCGTACCGCAGGAGCAGGATGGATTCCCGCCCGTTCCCCACGGCCCGCTTGAGCTCCGCCAGGCCCACCTCGTGCAGGTCCACGCAGGGGGTCAGGTCCACCACCGCGGCCCGGCCCATGAGCCTGTCCAAGGGGATGCGGTCAATGGTCGGCCCGCCCGGGATGAAGTGGGACGGCGCGTCCACGTGCGTGCCGGTGTGGGTGCCCAGGACCACCTTGCGGGTCTCCCGGTTCTCGATGCCGTGCCGACCCAGTTGGGTGACCTCCACCACGGGGTGCCAGTGGCTCGGGAACGTGGTCATGCCTTCGTGGATGGGGAAGGACAAATCAATGATCCGTTTCGCCATGGGGGTTTCCTTTCTGGATTTCTATGAGTTCGACCAGCTCGTCGCTGGGCCCGCGCAACAGGCCGATGCGCAAGTCCTGTCCGTTCACGCGGGCCGCGAACCGGGCGCCGGACCGGCCGCCGCATTGCAGGGCCCGCGACATGTCCTCTTCCAGCCGGTTGCTCAAAAGCGCCAGGCACGCCGCGCCGTCGTCGTCCAAGAACGGGGTCGCGGGCGGCGCGGCCGCGGCCTCCAGCCTCACGTCCAATTGCCAGGCCGGGAGGGGCGCGGGCATGCGCAGCCGCGCCTCGCCGGGCCCCTCCGACTCCTTCCGAAAGCCGAGCCCCTCGGTCCAGAAGGAGATCGAGGCCGGCAGGTCCCGGCAGGGAACACCCAAGTCACGCACCGAGGGTCCGTCGAAACGGACCCGGTAGAACCCCGGCCCGTTCGTGAGCGGCCTGCCGTGCCGCGTCAGCTCCACGGCCACGCCCGCGCGGCCCTGGCAATAGGCCAGGCCGTGGTCCGGACGGTACTCCCGCAAGAACGGCTTTTTGGCCTCCGCGTTGGGCAATCTCTCTTCCACAAATTTGAGACGGAATCCCTCCCGTTCCAGGTTTTGGGCCGCGCGGCGGAGGTCGTCGCAGGACAGCGCCACATGGTCCACGCCCAGGATCACGCCTTCAACGCCCCGTTCAGGAGCATCTCCCGGATGGTCCGCTTCTGGACCTTGCCCGTGGCGCCCATGGGCATGTCCGCCAGCTCCACGAACCGGGAAGGCCGGGACTGTACGCCCAACATGTCCCGGCACAGCGCCTCCAGGGACGGCAGCTCCGCGGCCAAGCCCCGGCCGGGCCTGAGTTTCACCGCGGCCACGATCTCTTCCCCCTGCAGTTCATGGGGCACGCCCACCACCGCGGCCTGCTCCACCGCCGGATGGGACAGCAGCACGTTCTCCACGGCCTGGGGGCTGACGTTGTACCCGGCCCGGATGATCAGGTCCTTTTTGCGGTCCGTGATGTAAAGTTCGCCGTCAGGACCGACGCGCCCCATGTCCCCGCTGGCGAAGGCGGAGGCCGGCGGCTGGATTCGCCCCGTGCCTTCCTCCAGATACCCGGCCATGAGGTCCGGGGTCTCGATGAAGATCTCCCCCTCCCGGCCGGGCGGCAGGTCCCGCCCCGTCTCGTCCTTGATCCTCAGGCTCACCCCGGGCAGAGGGTATCCCGCCGACCCGTCGCGCACGGGCCGGGCGCGGGAGTTGGTGGTGACGAACAGGGTTTCGGACAGGCCGTAGCTTTCCCAGACCCGCACCCCGTACGCCTCCTCAAAGGCCCGGCGCAGCTTCACGGTCAGGGGCGCCGTGCCCACGAAAATGTTCTTGACCTTTTCCCGGCAGTGGCGCGGACCCCGTTCGTCCCGGTCCACCTTGAGCAGCATGGCCATGAGGGTCGGCACCAGCCAGAAGGTGTTGACGCCGTAACGGACGCAGTTTTCCCAAAACTCCAGGGGCAGGCGCGGGTCCAAGCCCCGGGTCAAGACCACGCCCGCCCCGGCCAGCCAGGGGCTGATCAGGAGGTTGAAAAACCCCGCGGTGTAGGACATCGGCAGGACGTGGTAAAAATTGTCCTCCGGGGCCACCCCGTGCTCCGCGTTGAAGGCGGCGGCGCAACGGACCAGGCTCCCCAGCCTGTGGGCCACGCCCTTGGGCCGGCCCGTGGTACCGGAGGTGAACACCAGGCTGAAGATGTTCTCCCCGGCCGAGGCCGGCAGGCTTTCCCAGTCCGCGGCGTCGCCCGGCGATTCGGACAGGGCCAGGCCGCCTTTCCCCGCCGGCGCGAAGGAGAGCGCGGTCCTCCGGAGCCCGCCGGTTTCCAGGGAGGCCAGGGCCGGTTCCAGGCGCGGCGAAAAAAGCAGCCGCTTGGCGCCCGCGGTTTTCAGGATGAAGGCCATGTCCGCGGCGTGCAGCGCCGGGTTCAGGGGGACGGCCGCGGCCCCCAGGAGGGCGCAGGAAAAATAGAACACCGCGTACTCCGGGGAATTGTCCAGGCAGGCCGCGACCCGGTCTCCCGGCCCCACGCCATCCAGGCGGAGCCGCCGGGCCAGGCCCGCGGCCAGGCGCGCGAACTCTTCGTACGTGACGGAACGGCCCGCGCCCGGGTCCGTCAGGAAGACCCGGCCGGAATTTTTCCGGAGCGGCGCCTGGAGCTGCTCGACGACGTTCATTTCTTGGGTTTCCCGGCCACCTTGTCTTCCAGGTTCTGCTCGTCCCCGTGGTATTTGTCCAGCCGGTACCGGGCCGTGAACACCTCGTCCGAGGTCTCGCTGATCTCCTTGGCGATGCGCTCCACCAGGTCCGGCGGGGCGCTCACCTGGGTCTCCCGCGTCACGCCGATGATGAGCTTGCGGGGGTCGATCTTGTATTTGTCCGAATATTTCTTGATGACGCCCATGAAGCTGGAATGGAAAAGAGAATAGCCGGCCACGATGTCCAGGGAATCCAGACCACGGTTGGTGATGAGGGGTTTTATGAATTTCTCGCCGGCGTCGAAAACCTTCATCAGGTCGATGGGCACGTGGACCCCTTGCCGGCGGAGGGCCGCCGCCACCAGCTCCGTGGCCGCGTTGCCCGCGCTGCGGCCGAACCCCTGCAAAGAGGTGTCCGCCAGGGCCGCGCCCAGCTCGATGGCCTTGAGCGTGTTGATCACGGCCAGGCCCAGGTTGTCGTGGCCGTGGAACCCGAGGGGGATGTCGCAGACGTCGCGCACCGCCTTGAAATAGGCCTCGATGTCCTCCGGGAACATGCCCCCCGCCGAATCCACCAGGTACAGCGCCTCGGAGCCGAACTTCTGGCTCAGGCGCGCCTTCTCCGCGAAACCCTTGGGATCCATCACGTAGGACTTCATGAAATTGGCGGTCACGTACATGCCGTGCTTCCGGGCCCGGGCGATGAAGGGCTCGGATTCCTCCATGCGCGACACGTCCGTCCCGATGCGGATGAACCCCATGCCGTGCTCCGCCGCCTTGTCGATGTCCTCCAGCCGCGCGATGCCGGGGATGCAGAACATGCCGAACCTGGCCTTCTTGAGGGCCCGGGCCGCGGCCGCCATGTACTCCTCGTCCGTCTGGGCCGCTTGGCCGGCGCCGCAATTCGAGGCGTTGAGGCCCACGCCGTGCCCCACTTCGATCAGCTCGAAGCCCGCGTCCTCCAGGGCCGCGGCGATGAGCTCCGTGTCGCTGGCCGTGAACTGGAAGTTGATGGTGTAGCTGCCGTCCCGCAGGGTGGTCTCCAGGATCCGGAACCCCGGGGCCGTTTTCCCCCGGACGCCGTTCCCCGGGCCCTTCGCCGACGCGTTCTTTTTCATGATCTCGCCTCCCGAATGATCCGCTCCATCCCTTCCTCAAATTCCGCTCCGACGCCGCGCAGAACGGCGGGCCGCGAAATCAAAGACGGGGAGATGCGGACCTTCATATGCGGGCGCTCCTCTTTTCCGAAGTCCCCGGCTCCGCGGTCTGCAGCGCCCACAGCGCCTGGAAAGGTCCGGGATGATGGGCCAACTGCTCCCAAGTCCCCTGCTGCGCGATCCGGCCCTCATCCAAGACGCAAATCCAATCCGCGTTGCGCAGGGTGGCCAGCCTATGGGCCACCAGCACCATGGTCACTTGGCCCCGCAACCCGTCAATGGCCGCCTGGACCTTGCTTTCGGATTCGGCGTCCAGAGAGCTGGTGGCCTCGTCCAGCAGGAGCAAACGGGGCTCGCTCAACAGGGCCCGGGCCAGGGCCAGCCGCTGCCGTTCCCCGCCGGACAATTGCGTGCCCCGGTTGCCGATGGGGGTGTCGTATCCTTTGGGCAGGGCCTGGATGAACTCATGGGCATGGGCCAGGCGCGCGGCCCGCTCCATGTCCGCCATGGCGGCCCGGGGGTTGGCCCAGCGCAAATTTTCGGCCACGGTGTCGAAAAAGAGCACCGATTCCTGGCCCACGTACCCGAGCCGGGAACGCCAGCTTTGCAAATCCACGGTCTGAAGGTCCACCCCGTCCACCAACACCCGGCCGGAACCGGGCCTCAGCAGGCCCGCCAGGATGTCCAAGAGCGTGCTCTTGCCGCAGCCGGATTTCCCGGCCAGGGCCACGGTTTTCCCGGCTGGGATGGAGAGGCTCACGCCCTTGAGAACCGGGCTGCCCTCCCGGTACGAAAAGGAGACGTCCTCCAGGCGCACCGATTCCTTCAAAAGAGGACAGTCCGCTTGAACGGACCGGGCCGGCCGTTCCGCGGCCTGCTCCGCGGCCCGAAGGTCCTGCAAAATGCCGGCGTACGCCGGGGTGTACATCAGGGTGGCGTGGCCCGTCTGCTGGAGGTCGGACAATCGAGCGGACAAACGGAAAAAGATGAACAGCACCACCAGCGCCTCCACCATCTCCACTTGGAAATAAACCACCGCGCTGTAAAACCCCAAGCACAAAAGGACCATGATGAGGCAGCCGAACCAGGCTGAGTTTTTGTAAATGGCCACGTTTCCCCGGATCTCGGCCTGGTTCAGGGCGCTGACCACCCGCTCGAACATCTGCCGGCTGCGTTCCAGGGCGCCGGAAGCCTTGATCATCTTGGCCCCGCCCAGGTGTTCCATGACCACTTCCTGCAGGGCGTTGTTGTGGGAACTGACGTGGGCGCCGGCCGCGTTCCGCGCCAGGGAGCGGGTCTCCATAAAGGCCAGGAGCGTTCCGCCGCCGATCAAATAGAGGAGGGCCATGGGCCAGGACAGGGCAAAGGCCGCGGCCAGGTACACGCAGGCCCCGATCACGCCGGACAGGAAAATGGCCAGGCTCCAAAGCGCCGACTCCACCCGTCCCGCCTCCAGGGTCAGGCGGCTGGCCATCTCGCCCAAGCGTTTCTCCAGCCAGAAGGGCCAGGACGCGGACAGGTACGCCTCGTACAGGGCCAGCCTCAAGCGGACCGCGAAGTATCCCACGAACCTACGCACGTACGTCATCTGCTGGAACCGGAGCAGGTTCTCGAACACCACCAGGAGGAGAAAGAAAAACAGGATGTTCCGCAGGCTGGCGGACAGGCCCAGGGCCGCGAACAGCGCCTCCGTCGCCCGGAGGAGAAATCCGGACCCGGCCGAGGGCGCGGAAGCCCCCAGGCCCGCCTTGGACAGGAGCGGCACCAGCAGCACCATGCCCAGGCCCTGGATCAGGCTCACAAAGGCCATGGACCCCACCACCGCGGCCATGCGCCAGGGGTGCCGGGAGAACAGGTGCCTCAACAGGACCAGAACGCCGGTGTTTTTCACGATCGCTTTCCCAACCTTAAAAACGTCCCCTCTCAGGCCTTCCGGCGGCGGAGCGTGGGGATGGGGCGGACCACGCCGCCGCGCGACTTGAGATACTCTTGGCCTTCGGGCGTGGCCAAAAATTCGTCCCGGTACCGGTACCAGACGTCCCCGTACGGATGGTCCTTGTAATCCTCGAACCAGGGGCCGCCCTCCGTGTAGTGGATGAGTTTGGTCTTGTCGTCGTAATAATCCAGCACGTTCCAATGCTCCCTGGGCAGGTCGCCGATGGCCTCGTCCGGGATGGGCTCGAAACGGTGCAGCCAGGCCGCGGGCTGGGTCTCCACGTTCTCCTTGGTCCAGACCGTCAGCTTCTCGCAGTTCATGAGCATGAGGCTGGACCAGTTCTTGCGCGGGTACCGGGTCTGGACCCGGCCGTCCAGCTTGAATTGGGAGGTGGGGTTGTGGTCGTGCTTGACCACACGGAGCCAATGGCGGGACAGGTCCATGTTCAAAAGCTCCATGATGTCCGAGAGGCACAGCATGTCGCTGTCCATGAACAGGGCCCGGCCTTTGAAGCCGCAGAGGTGGGGCACCAGGAAGCGGGTGTACGTGAACTCCGTGGAGGCCAGGGGGTCCGGAGGCCGTTGGAAATCCAGCTCCTTCAGGACCAGGAAACGGACGTCCAAGGGTTGGGAGGCGTGCTTGAGCAGGGAATACCGCAGCACGCGGCTGTCGATGTCCAAGCGCGTGTCGTACCCGATAAAAACTCGATTCATGCTCACCCCCCCTTGAGAAGGAATTCTTTGAGTCTCCGCATGGGCCTTCCCAGCCAAGGGAAGGCGAAACGCAGAGTGCGTCCCAAAGGCGCGAGCCCTCCGTAAATCACGGCGAATTGAACCAGGCGCAGGCCGTTGTACAGCCGGAAGGCGGCGGGGCCGGAGGCGGAAGACCGGCCCGGACGCAGCGCCGCCCACCCTTGGGCCGTGTCGTAGGACATGACATCCCATCCCCGCGAGACCGCCATGGCGCAAAAATGGGGGGCGCTGAAATAGTGCAGATGGGCCACGTGGAAATAGTTTTTGAAGCCCCAGATGGGCAGGTTCTCCAGGAATGGCAGGCCCACGAAGATCACGCCCCCTTCCTTCACCCAGGCGGACGCCCTCTTCAAAAGCCCGAACGGGTCGGCCACGTGCTCCAGCACGTGGTTCAAGATCAGGAAGTCCACGGGCCCGTTGGCGGAGGGCATGGGGTCGAAGGGGCCCCTCTCCATGACCCGCAGGTCGAGGCCGAAGGCCGTCCGTCCATATTCCACGTACCCCCGGTCAAAGTCAAAACCCAGGGCCCGGACGCCCGCTTCCCGGAACGGCACCAGGTTCCAGCCCGCGCCACAGCCCCACTCCATGACCGTGCGTCCCGCGCCATCGGGGAAGAAGGACCGAAACACGGGATACAGCACCTCCCGTGCCTTTTGGATTCGGGAAGCCGCGGCCTCCGGGGTTTTGAGGCCGTCCCCGGGCGCGTACAACGCCCGGTAGCTCTCCGCGTAAAAACGGTCCAGGTCCGCCTCCTCCAGCCGGAACTTGGCGTACACGTGCCCGCACCGCAGGCAGAAGAAGGGCCTGATGGGCAGGCCGTACCGGTCCCGGCAACGCACCGGGATCCCCCACCGCGACCCGCAGAGGCAGGCCGCCCGTTGCCGCCGGTGTTTGAAAGTTTCCTGAAACGTCTCAAGCGCGGGATGGGAAGGTCCGGTCATGTCGCGCCTCACGCGGCCGCGGGGACATCCTTCAAGAGTTCCCGCACGCGGCCGTAATAATGGGCCGGGACGTCATAGGGCTCCCGGCCCGCGTACACGATTTCCCGGACCACGGCCCGGGCGCCCGCCTCGAAATCCCCCGGGCTCTCTCCCCGGACGATCCTGTCCAAAAACCGGCCCACCTCCGCCTCCGAACGGGCGATGGCGCAGCCGCCCAGTTCGTCGAACACCAGCCGGTTCTCATGGAGGTACTGCGGATAAATCAGGCGCTTCCCTTGAAGGATGGCCTCCACGGCCATGCCGGAGCCCACGTCCACCACCGCGTCCGAGACGCGGACCAGGGACACGGAGTTGACGTTGCCGGCCAGGCACACGTTGGGCCGGGCCCGGAGCCCGGCCAGGGTGGACTCATCCAGCCCGGCCACGTCCTTGCGCGGATGGATCCCGAGGACGAGCTGGACGTCCTCCCGGCGGGCCAGGGCCTTCAGGAGCGAGACGGTTTTGCCTTTGTTCACGCGGTTGTACCACTTGGGCAGGAAAAACAGCACCCGCGCCCGGCCCTCTCCCTTGGGCGGCAGGGACGCGGGCGGCAGAATTCGTTCCAGAATTTTCATCCACTCCGGGCAGAAGCGCAGGCTGCCCCAGGCCTGGGCCTTCTCCGGCTCGAGCCTGGCCTTCTCGACGAACAGGCGCCGCTGCAGCTCGGAGGTGAAGACGTACGCGGTAAAACAATTGCGGTCCTCGAAAGGGAGCTCCCCGCCGTGCTCCTCCAGCGCCTCCCGGGCATGAGGGCTGATGTCGATGTTGAGCTTGGTGCTCACGCCGTGGGGCAGGCAGACCAGGGGAAGGCCCAGGGACCGGCCGGCCATGATGAGCTGGCTGCGAAGGTTCTTGGTGAACCGCACCCGCAGCCAGCGCGGCGGAGACAGCGGCGCCAGGTCCGAGGTTTCGCCGAAGCCCCAATCAAAGAAACAGGCGTCGATGCCTTGCCGCCGGAGCAGGGCCCGGAGCGCGTAAAAGTTCCAGATCAGGCGGCCAAGTTTGCGGAGGGCTGGGCTGGAAAAACCGAAGCCCGTCAGCGGGAGGATTTGAAATCCGGGGTTTTGACGCAGGAAACGGATGCGGTCGTCTTTCTCCGGGAGGAAGCGTCCTTCTCCGGGGAGGGGTTCCTCAAAAACCGCCAGGACCCGGTCGCCCCTCTGCAGGCAGGTCCAGATCATGGGCGCGATGTGGTCCACGTCCGGCCCGGTGCGCAGCAAAAACAGGAAACGGTGCATGGCGGTCGCCTCTAAGGCAGCACGTCCCGCAGATTCCCCTTCCTATACGCGGGCGAGACCAGGTCCAGCCCATACCGCAGAATGTCGTGGATATGCAGGACGCCGGCCAGCCGCCCCTGCTCGTCCAGCACCACCAGGGAGGTGATACGGGACCGCTCCATTTCCATGAGGGCGTCCATGCCCAGGGTCTTGAGGCCCACGGATTTGGGCGAGGCGGACATGACGTCCCGGGCCTTCTGGTCCAGGCCCGCCGGCCCCTTTTGCACGGCCCGGCGGATGTCGCCGTCCGTGACCACGCCCAGGCGGCCCGTCTCCTTGTCCTCCACCACGGCCAGGCCGATGCCGCCCTGGGTGATGAGGGGCGAGATCTCCCGCAGGGTCCGGCCGGCGTCCACACGCGGGAACTCCCGCCGCATGAGCTTTTCCACGGGCGCGTACAAGCGGTGGCCCAAGGCGCCGGCCGGGTGCAGGGCCGCGAAGTCCTTGGCCTCCAGCCCCATGAGGCGGCTGACCGCCACGGCCAGGGCGTCGCCCAGGGCCAGGGCCGCGGTGCTGGAGGTGGTGGGCGCCAAACCCAGGGCGCAGGCCTCCTCCACCGCGCCGGTGGCCAGAACGATGTCCGCCCACCGCTCCAAGTTCCCGCCGTTCTCGCCCACGATGGCGATGACGGGCACGTTGAAGCGCGTCTTGGCCACGGTGAGAAAAGAGACCAATTCGTTGGTGCTCCCGCTCTGGGACACGCTGATCAAAAGGTCGTCGGACCGCAGCATGCCCAGGTCCCCGTGCACGCCTTCCGTGGGGTGGACGAAAAAGGAGGGCCGCCCCAGGCTGGACAGGGTGCTGGCGATCTTGCGGGCCACGAAACCGGACTTGCCCACGCCCGTGAGCACCACCTTGCCCTGGCAGGCGGCCACGGCCCGGACCGCCCGGCAGAAATCATGGTTCAACCGCGCGCCCATCTCCTCCAGGGCCCGGGCCTCCATGGACAGAACGCGGCGGCCCTCCTCCAGGACGGCCTGGTCGGACAGCGCGTCGGCGCCGCCGCGCGGATCCGTTCTTGCCGGTTGTTTTTCCTTGTCTTTCATGGGAGCCCTATTTCAGGTCCGGGTGCAGGGCCCGGCCTTCCTCCTCTTTTTTCTTCTGCTGTTCCTTGAACCAGGCCACGTACCGCCGCACGCCCTCCTCGAAAGGGGTCCTGGCCTCCCACCCCAGATCCTGCCTGGCCCGCTCGCTGGAGACCTCCTTGCCGCCGAAGTCCCCCGGCCGGGCCGGGCCGTGCTCGATCTTCACGTTGCCGATGATCTTCTGGACCGTCTCCGCGATCTGCTTGATGGTGATCTTCTCCCGCCCGTCCAGGTTGTAGATCTTGTTCTTGGCCGCGGGCTTGAGCGCCAGGGCGTTGCCCTCGGCCAGGTCCTCCACGTACACGAACTTGCGGAACTGCATGCCGTCCCCGGCCAGGGTCAGGGGCTCGCCCTTCAGGGCCTTGTTCACGAAGATGGGGACCACGGCGCCGGACCGGGCCCGGGGGCCGTACGGGATGCCGTAACGCAGAATGGTGAAGTCCACGCCGTAGAGCTTGGAGTAGCTCTGGCAGTAGTACTCCGAGGCGATCTTGGTGGCGGTGTACAGGTGGGACGGCGCGGAGAGGGGCGTGGTCTCGTCCACGCGCTCCCCCGCGCACTCGCTGTACACCCAGGTGGTGCTGCCGTAGATGACCCGGGGGATCTTGCTGCGGCGGGCCGCCTCCAGCACGTTGATGGTGCCGCGCACGTTGATGGTCTCGGAGTAGTGTGGCTCCTCGAACACGTCCTTCACGTCCGCCACCGCGGCCAAATGGTACACCGCGCTCACCCCGTTCATGGCCATGCGCAGGGCCTCCAGGTCCAGGAGGCTGCCGTGGTAAAACTCCACGTCCTTGCGGAAGGTGGGGATGATCATGTCGAAGACCCGGACCTCCACCCCCCTGTCCCTGAGCTTGTCCACCACATGGGACCCGATGAACCCGGACCCGCCCGTCACCATGACTTTCATGTTATCTGACCTCCGGATTGTAGTACAGCGGCACGCACCAATGGTTCTGCGCCACCCACTCCGCGTTGGGGAAGGACCCGCCCCGCTTCATGAGGGCATGGCACAGCTTGTCGTAAACCTTGCCCGTGGACTTTTCCACGGGCTCGAAAACGATGTACTTGTAGTACCCGGACACCATGCCCTCCGGGAACCGCACCCGCTTGGCGTACCGGGGGTCCAGGTGCTTTTGCGCCGCCTCGTTCTTCCAGGCCGTGATCTCCTCCAGCCGGTCCGCCTGCACCGCGCCCAGGGCCGCGGTGAACTCGGACATGCGGTAGTTGAGCCCCTCCACCTCGTGCTCGAACTTGCCGTAGTTGCGGTACTTCCTGGCGAAATCAACGAGGCCCTGGTTCCGGGACACCAGCATGCCCCCCTCCCCGGTGGAAACGGACTTGGTGGCGTAGAAGGAATAGACGCCCGCGTCGCCCCAAGCGCCGGGTTTTTGTCCCTTCCAGGAGGCGCCGTGGGCGTGGGCGCAGTCCTCAAGCAGAGCGATGCCCTTGGCGCGGCAGAACTCCGCGATCTTGGGCGTGTCGAAGGCGATGTGGCCGCCGATGTGCACCAGCCACACCGCGGCCAAATCATGTTGGGCCGCGGCCTGGACCACGGCGTCATAGCTCAGGCACAGGTCCTCCCGGTGGCAGTCCCCGAACACCACCTCGGCGCCGGCCTTGACCACGGAGAGCGGCGTGGCCATGAAAGTGTTGGTGGGGCAGAGGACCTTGCGCCCCCTGACCTTGAAATATTCCAAACAGGCCATGGCCCCGCCCGCCCAACTGGAGAGCGCCACAGAGGACAGGCCGTTCCAGCGGGCCCATTTCTCCTCGAAGAGCTGGGTGAACTTGCCCTCGGTCCATTTCTGGCTGGCGAAGATCTCGTCCCAACATTCGTACACCCGCTTCTTGTCCGCGGGGTGAAAGCCGATCTTGAAGCTGGAAAAATCGGGATGGGGCGTGATCTGCGCCATGATAGATCTCCTATCGGGCCAGGAAGCCCAGGATTTTGGGCAGGACGCGCAGGGCCTTGCGTCCCGACCCCACCAGGGACCGCAGTTCCTGGAGCCGTTTCTTCACGGCCGGGTCCTGCAGGGCGCCGTCCCGGCTCAGGAGGCTGTCCATCTTTTCCTCGGCCATGTCCAGGCGCCGGGACAGCCCCTCCTCCAGGCGGCGAAGGGCCAGGGCCTTGATGTTCCGGTCCGCCTCGTAGTGGTCGCGCCGGCTCCCCCGCACCCAGACGGGCCGCACCGCGCCCCAGGAGGCCAGGGCCCGCAAATTGATGCTGGCGTTGCCCTTGCTCATGCCCAGGCGCTTGGCGATGTCTTCCAGGGACATGGGTTCGGAGGCGAGGTACAGCAGGCCGTAGATCTGGCCGATGGAGCGGTTGAAGCTCAGGGACTCGGCCAGCTCGCCGGCCAGACGGGCGAAATCCTCTTGCAGGGGAGGGGGGGTCATATGTTTTCTGAACGTTTAATACGTTCTAAACAATTTTTACATCGAAAAACCCCTCTTGTCAAGGGGTTTTTTCGACGCTTTTCAACGCTATTTCGCGGCGTGTTTCAGCGAATCCGTCCTACTCCTCCCCGCCCTGCGCCCGGAGGCGGGACAGGACCGAGAGATCCTCCAGGGTGGTGGTGTCGCCCGTGGTCTGGCGGCCGCCCGCGATGTCCCGCAGGAGCCGCCGCATGATCTTGCCGGAACGGGTCTTGGGCAGGGCGTCCGTGAAACGGATCTCCGAGGGCTTGGCCAGGGACCCGATCTCCTTGGCCACGTGGGTCCGGAGCGCCTCCTTGAGGTCGGGGGAGGGCGTCCAGCCCCCCTCCAGGGTCACGAAGGCCACCACCGCCTCGCCGGTCAGGTCGTCGGGCCGGCCCACCACCGCGGCCTCGGCCACGGCCTCGTGGCTCACCAGGGCGCTTTCGATCTCCGCCGTGCCGAGCCGGTGGCCGGAGACCTTGATCACGTCGTCGATGCGGCCCATGACCCAGAAATAGCCGTCCTTGTCCCGCCGGGCCCCGTCCCCCGCGAAGTAATGGCCGGGGATCTCGCTCCAGTACTGCTTTTTGTACCGCTCCGGGTCGCCGTGGATGGTCCGCATCATGGAAGGCCAGGGCCGGCGCACGACCAGGTACCCGCCCGCGTCCGGCGGCACGGGTCGGCCCTCCTTGTTCACCACGGCCGCGTCGATGCCGGGGAAGGGCAGCGTGGCGGAACCGGGTTTCGTCGGCGTGGCGCCGGGCAGGGGCGTGATCAGGATGGCGCCGGTCTCGGTCTGCCACCAGGTGTCCACGATGGGGCAGCGTTTCCCGCCGATGACCTCGTGGTACCACATCCAGGCCTCGGGGTTGATGGGCTCTCCCACGGTGCCCAGGAGACGGAGGCTGGAGAGGTCGCGCTTCTTGGGCCATTCCTCCCCCCACTTGATGAAAGCGCGGATGGCGGTGGGCGCGGTATAGAAGATGGTCACGCGGTACTTCTCGATGATCCGCCAGAACCGGTCCGGCTCCGGGTGGTTGGGCGCGCCTTCGTACATGAGCACGGTGGCGCCGTTGGCCAGGGGGCCGTACACCACGTAGGAGTGGCCCGTGACCCAGCCGATGTCCGCGGTGCACCAATACACGTCTTCGTCCTTCAGATCGAACACCCAGCGGGTGGTGAGGGCCGCCTGGGTGAGGTACCCGCCCGTGGTGTGCAGGATGCCCTTGGGCTTGCCCGTGGAGCCGGACGTATAAAGGATGTACAGGGGATGCTCCGCGTCCACGGGCTCGGCCGGGCAGTCGGGAGAGGCCGCGGCCAGGAGGTCGTGCCACCAATGGTCACGCCCCTCCTGCATGGAAACGTCCCCGCCGGTGCGCCGGTACACCACCACCTTTTGCACGGAAGGCGTCTCCCGCAGAGCCTCGTCCACGTTGGCCTTGAGGGGGATGACGGCGCCGCGCCGGTACCCCCCGTCCGCGGTCACCACCACCTTGGCCTGGGCGTCGTTGACCCGGTCCCGGATGGCCTGGGCCGAAAATCCGCCGAACACCACGGAATGGGGGGCGCCGATGCGGGCGCAGGCCAGCATGGCCACGGCCAGCTCCGGGACCAGGGGCATGTACAGGCACACCCGGTCCCCCTTTTGCACGCCCAGGGCCTTGAGCGCGTTGGCGAATTGGCAGACCTGTCGGTGGAGCTCCCGGTACGTGAGGGTCCGCTCTTCCCCCGGTTCTCCTTCCCACAGGATGGCCGCCTTGTTGCGGCGCCAGCCGGCCAGGTGCCGGTCCAGACAGTTGTGGGAGGCGTTGAGCCGGCCGCCCAGGAACCACTTGGCGAAGGGGGGCTTCCACTCGAGGGTCTTTTTCCAGGGCGTGAACCAATGCAGTTCCTTGGCCCTGGCCGCCCAGAACTTTTCGGGGTCCTTGAGCGCGGCGTTGTGGATTTTTTTGTATTCGGCGAGGCTGCGGATGTGGGCCGTCCGGGCGAAATCCTTCGACGGCTTGAAGACCCGTTTTTCCTTGAGGACAGACGTAATATCGGTCATAGCCACCGTCTCCTTTCACGAAAGGTTTCCGGTCCCTTGAACGGCCGTGACACAACGTTTCTAACACTTGCGGAACGGGGAAGCAACCGCAAAAAGGGCCGGGGCGGACCGCCCCGGCCCCGGGTCATTCGATGACGATGCGGTAATCCTCCCAGGACAGCGTGGGGTCGGTCTGGATCTGGAGGGGCCGCTTGATCCGCCGCTCCAGGGTCTCCTGGTGGTCGCGGAAGAAATCCGCCACCACCGAGGGGAGGGTCAGGCGCAGGGTCCCGTCCGCGCGGCCCTGGGTCAGCTCCGCGATCTCCTTCTGAATCTTGAGGTACAGGGACTCGCGGGAGAGCACGCGGCCGGAGCCGTCGCACTCGCGGCAGATCTCGGACATCAAAGACAAAAGCGACTCCCGCCGCCGCTCGCGCGTCATCTCCACCAGGCCCAGACGGGTGATGGGCAGGATCTTGATCTTGGCCCGGTCCCGGCGGGTGGCGTTCTGGAGCGCCTCCACCACCTTGTGCTGGTTGCGCCGCCGACGCATGTCGATGAAGTCGATGACGATGATGCCGCCGATGTTCCGGAGACGGAGCTGACGCGCCACCTCCGCGGCCGCCTCCAGGTTGGTGGCGGTGACGGTCTCCTCCTGGGACTTGTGCCCGATGAACTTGCCCGTGTTGACGTCGATGGCGCAGAGGGATTCCGCCTCCTGGATGATGATGTATCCGCCGGAAGGCAGGTCGATGCGCTGCTGACGCAGCTTGCTGAGCTCCTTCTCCACGCCGAAGGCCTGGAAGATGTCGGTGCGGCCCGTGAAATGCTGGACCCGGTCCGCCAGCTCGGGCGCGAGCATCTCCACGAAACCGTGGACGTCCCGGTACTCCTCCTTGGAGTCGATCATGAAGATGTGGGCCTCCTCGGTGAGGAGGTCCCGCGCCACCTGGAAGGTCAGCCCGAGCTCCCGGTGGATCAGGGTGCCCGGCGAGGAGGACTCGTACTTCTTCTGGATGTTCTCCCACAGGCGCATCAGGTACTTCATCTCCCGGCGCAGCTCCCGGTCGTCGGCGTTCTCGGCCTCGGTCCGGATGATCACGCCGCCCTCGGGCTTGAGCTCCTCCACGATGCGCCGAAGGCGCTCGCGCTCCTGGGCGTTCTCGATGTTTTTGGAGACCCCGATGTGCGGGCTCTTGGGCATGTAGATGAGGTAACGCCCGGGCAGGGAGATGTCCATGGTGACCTTCATGCCCTTGGTGCCGATGGCCTCCTTGGCCACCTGCACCATGATGGAGGAGCCCCGCTGGAGCATTTTTTCGATGTGGCGGTCCTTGGAATCGGAAACCACGTCCGTCACGTACAGATACGCGTTCTTCTCAAAACCCGTGTTGACGAAGGCGCTGGAGATGCCCGGCAGCACGTTTTCGATCTTGCCCTTGTAGATGTTGCCCACCAGCTTGGCCATGCCCAGGGCCGGCCTTTCCAGGAAGAACTCCACGAGCTTGCCGTCCTCCAGGACGGCCACCCGCGTTTCTTCCGGCATGCAATTGGCGATGATTTCCTTTTTCATTTTATGTCCTCCAAGGAGATGAAATCGCTGAGGGACAACGTCGTTCCGTGATCCCGCCGCGGCAGGCGCCTTTCCTCTACAGGATAAAACGCCTGACATGAATGGACAGCAAAAAACCGACGGCCAAAAACGTCCCCACCAACGCCGACCCGCCGTAGGAGAGGAAGGGAAGGGGCAGGCCCGTCACCGGCATCAACCCCATGACCATCCCGATGTTGACGACGCCGGAGAAGGCGAAAAACGTCCCCAGCGCCACGGCCAGGAACCGTCCGAACCGGTCCCGCGCCGACGCCGCGATGTCGAAAGCCCGCCACACCACCCAAAAATACAACAACAGCACCAACGACGCCCCCACGAAACCCATCTCCTCCGAAATGAGCGAGAAGATGAAATCCGTGTGCTGTTCCGGCAGGAACCCCAGCTGCGCCTGGGTTCCGGAAAGATACCCCTTGCCGAAAAACCGGCCGGACCCGATGGCGATCTCGGACTGCAGGATGTTGTACCCCGCGCCCAAGGGGTCCAGCCCGGGATCCACGAAAGCGATGAGCCTCTTGCGATGGTATTCCTTGAGGACCTTTTCCACGACGAAGGACCCGCCCACTCCCGCCACGACCACCGCCAGGGAACAGGCCAGCGTGAACCACGACGCCGGAATGCGCCACTTCCGCAGGAACCACCACCCCAGGCACAGGGCGGCGCAGACGCCCCCCCACAACTGAAAGAAGGCCGTCCGTTCCAGAAAAGCGCGCCGGATCCAGGACATGACCGGCGTCTGGAAGCGGTCCCCGGCCAGCTGGAAATAGGTGGACGCCAGCGGGATGCCCAGCGCCAGGGCGGCCATCATGAAAAAGGACGCCAGGCGCGCCACCGGGACCCCGGCCGTGTAAAGCACGGCCAAAGCCATGGGACCCATGACCAGGGCGCTGGAAAGATCGGGCTGCAGGAGGACGAGGCCGAAATAAAGACCGGTCATGAGGAGGGGCGCCAACAAACCTCCCCATTCCCCCATGCGCCGAAAATGCGCGTCCGCGTACGCGGACAGCCCGATGGCCAAGGCGAGCCGCGCCACCTCCACGGGCTGAAAATAGAACCAATGGAAATCGAACCAGGACTTGCTGCCGCGCAACCTGACGCCGAACACCAGGACACCGATCAAAAGGATGACGCTGATCCCGTAGATCCACCGGGCGTACGTGGAAAAAACCTGGTAAGGCAGCAGGACGAAGACGGCCATTCCCACAAGCCCCGCCAGGAAAGCGGCGGACTGGCGGATCAGATAGGCGTACCCCTGGCTGCCGTGATGGGTGGCGGAGTAAATGAAAAAAAGCCCCATCAAGGACAACAGGACGGCGGCCGACAGGAGGCTCCAATCCAGGCGAGAGAGGAAACGTCCCGCCCAGGAGTCTTCCCGTGATCTGTAAAATCGGGGCGTGATCTCGGGTTTCACAAGGCCCCCCCTCCCCGAAGGGGGAAGGCGGCGTTGATGACTTGCCGGGCCACCGGACCGGCGGCCGAGGACCCTTGCCCCCCGTGTTCCACCAGGACCGCCACGGCCAGAGACGGCTCCTGCCCCGGATGGCCCGCATAAACCACGAACCACGCATGGTCCTCTCCGTGGGGGTTCTGGGCGGTGCCCGTCTTGGCCCCCAAAACCAGGTCCGGCCGGAAAACGCCCCGGCCCGTGCCGGAACGCACCACCTCCTGCATGCCGCTCCTCAGAAGTTCCCAGACCGGAGCGGACAAATCCACGCGTTTCCGGATTTCCGTCCGCCTTTGATAAAGCACGCGGCCCGCCGGGTCCACCACGCGCTCCAAAACGGCCGGCTTCCAAAGGAAGCCTCCGTTGGCCAAGGCGGAGACGGCCATGGCCATCTGGAGGGGCGTGGTGGAGAGGGCTCCCTGGCCGATGGAAAAGTTCAGCGTGTCCCCCTCATACCAATCGTCCCCCTGCGTTTCCTTCTTCCAGCGGCGGCCGGGCAGGAGGCCGGCCGACTCCGACGGCAAGTCTATGCCGGTCTTTTCTCCCAGGCCGAAGGCCCGTCCGGCCCGTTCGATGGCGTCCGGGCCCGTCCTCAGGCCCACGTTATAGAAATACACGTTGCAGGACCATGTCACGGCCCCCAAAAAATCCAGACGACCATGGGTCTTCCAGCAGGCGAACTCTTTGCGGCCCAGCCGGTACACGCCCGTGCAAACAATGTCATGGCGAACGTCCCAGTTGCCCTCCTGGAGGGCCGCGGCCGCGGTCATGAGCTTGAAGGTCGACCCCGGGGGGTATCCCCCTTGGATGGTCCGGTTGAAAAGGGGAAGGCGGGGGTCTTCCAAATAAGGCAACGGGCCGGTGGCCGGATTGAAATCGGGCTGGCTGGCCATGGCCAGGACGGCGCCGGAGCGGGGATCCACCGCCACCGCCGCTCCCTGCCGGGTGGGAGAGGCCCGCAGGCCCTCTTCCATGGCCTGCTGCAGAACGCGGTCCAGCGTCAGAAAAACGTGCGAGCCGGACCGGGAGGGGATCTGCCGCACCACCCGGACGTGATGCCCGCCGGCGTCCATTTCGAACTGCAGGCCGCCGTCTTCTCCACGCAAAACAGCGTCATAAGACCGTTCCACCCCGGTCTTTCCGATCAGCTGTCCCATCCGGTAGCCCTCGCTCCGGAGCCGCGTCAGTTCCGCGGGGCCGATCTCGTCCACGTACCCGACCAGGTGGCTCGCGAGGCTCCCGTGCCACGCGTGACGTTGAGGCTCCACGACCACGTTGATGCCCGGGAGGACGGTCCGCTGCTCGATCAGCGCCAAAGCGACCGGATGGGGAATCCCCGGAAAAAGCCGCACCATTTTCCCCGTCTGGCGGGCCTCGGCGATTTTCCGCCTGAGGATCTTCTCCGAACCCTGGAACCAGCGCGCCAACTCTTTTTCCAGATCCCTTTCCGCCTCCCGGGACACCGATTGGGCGGAGTAGAAAAGCGAAAACCGCGGGGCGTTGCCGACCAACACCTCGCCGTGACGGTCGCGAATGGATCCCCGGGGAGCGCGCAAGGGGATGATCTCGGTCCGGTTCAACTCCGCCGCCAGATACATCTTGGAGCCGCTGAGGATCTGGAGATGGAAAAGCCGGAAGACCAGCATCACGAACCCCAGGGAGGCCAGGAGCGTCAGAAAACCCAACCGGCGGGAGACGACGGCGTTTACAGGGGCGTGCGTCTCAATCATGGGAGATGCGCTCTCCCCGGAAAACCGTCCAGCGCCGCAACGCCTGGAAGATGAACGGGGCGAACAAGGCGTTCATGACGAAGACAAGGGCCATCCGTCCGGGCAAAAAGGGCCGCGCCGCGTGGGAGGCGCGGAAGAACAAATCCAGAAGGGCCACGCCCGCCTCGAAGAAAACGGTCCCCGCCAATGCCAAGATCTCCTGCGTGGCCAACTTCTCTCCGTTGAGTTGCCGGGAAAAGCGCCCGGTGATGAACCCCGCAAGGGCGAGAAGCCAGGCCTGCGTCCCGAAGAGGCTCAACCCGAAGACATCCAGGCAAAGTCCCCAAAAAAAGCCCAGGGTCTGGGCCATGACCGTATGCCCCATGCTCCCCAACGCCAACACCGTGAGCAGCAAGAAATGGGGGGAAACGGACGCGGGCCACGGGAACCGCCAAGAAACGACTTGGAGGAGCCAGCCCGCCAGGAAGGTGATCGCGCCGAAGGTCCAGGGGTTTTTCATGGGGAAGGGGAAGAACGCCGAAGGAGACAGACTTCGGTCAAATTGTTGAAGCGTCCGGCGGGGCGCAAAAAAGCCTTCTTGAACCGGGTCTCGGGGTCGGCTTCGACCGACTCCACATATCCCACCGCCATGCCCTCCGGGAATATGCCCCCCAGGCCGGCGGTCACCACCTCGTCCCCCACGCGCACGTCGCTGTCCGGGAACAGGTAATTCAGGACGAGACGCGCGGACCCCTGCCCTTCCACGGACCCTTGTTCCCCGGTCCGGGGGATCGCGGCGGAAACCGCCGAAAGCGGGTCGGTCAGGAGGAGGACGCGGCAGGTTTCGTTAAAGACGTCGGTCACTTGCCCCACGAGGACTTCCCGTCCATCCTGGAAGGCGATCACGGGGTCCGCGACGCGCACGCCGTCGCGCCGGCCCCGACGGATGAAGATGCTGTGGAACCGATCGTTGGCGTCGTAGGCCCAGACGCGGCCGACCAGGATCTCATGCGCGGGGCGCGGACGGAGCCCCAACAAAGCCGTCAATCGCTCGTTCTCCCTCTCCACCGCCCGGAACCTCTTGTCGTCCAGACGATGCTGCCGCCACCGCGCTTCCAAATCGCGGTGGCTCTGGTCCAGCCGGAGGAGCCGCGCCATGTTCTGGCCGAAATCCCCCCACCGGTCCATCTGGGAAAGGACGGGGAGCGTCGCGGGAGAAACGAGATAGAAAAAAGTGTGCTTGAGGGTGCGGACAAAGGAGTCCGCCGACCAGGACAGGCAGGTCAAGGAGAAAAGAGAGTAAACGACCAGCAGAAACGCGGAAAAATGTCGTTGAAGCAAAAGTTCCTCCCTACAGGAGAGGCCGGGTCGCGCTCAGAAACGGCGTCCCGCGCCCTCATCGAGGGCCGGCACGCCGGGGATGGGAGGAACGGCTGCGGCGGGAAAAAGCCGTTACGACGAAAGCAGGGGGCGGCGGTCCCGCTTGAGGTTGTCCAGCTCCTCCAGGTACCGGCCGCACCCCATGGCGACGCAGGTCAGCGGATCGGAAGCCCGGGTCACGGGCAGTTCCGTCTCCTGGCTCAGGAGCTCGGGGAAGCCGCGCAAAAGGCTGCCCCCGCCGGCCAGGACGATGCCCCGGTCCACCAAGTCCGCGGAAAGCTCCGCGGGCGTCTCCTCCAGAGTGGACTTGACCACCTCGATGATCAATTTCAGGGGCTCCGCCAGGGCCTGTCGGATCTCCTCGGAAGTGATCGTGATGGTCTTGGGCAAACCCGTCACCTGATCCCGGCCCTTCACCTCCATGGTCTGCTCCTCGGGCAAAGGGAACACGCTTCCGATCTTGATCTTGACGTCCTCCGCCGTTGTCTCGCCGACCAGCAGGTTGTACTTTCGCCGAAAATATTGCACGATGGCCTCATCCATTTCGTCGCCCGCCACATCCAGCGACTTGGAGACCACCATCCCTCCCAAAGAAATGACCGCCACCTCCGTGGTGCCGCCTCCGACGTCCACGATCATGTTGCCCGAAGGCTCGGAAATCGGCATCTCGGCCCCGATGGCCGCGGCCATGGGCTCTTCGATCAAATACACCTCCCGGGCGCCGGCCTGTTCCGCCGACTCGCGCACCGCCCGCTTTTCCACCTCGGTGATGCCGGAGGGAATCCCGATCACCACCCTCGGATGGAGAAGGCTCCGGCGGTTGTGCACCTTCCGGATGAAATATTTGATCATTTCCTGCGTCACTTCGAAATCCGCGATCACGCCGTTGCGCAAAGGGCGCACCGCGTAGATGCTGGCCGGCGTTTTCCCGAGCATCCGCTTGGCTTCCAGCCCGAAGGCCAAGGCCCGCTTGGAATCGCGCTCAATGGCCACCACGGACGGTTCTTTCAGCACGATGCCCTGTCCCTTGACGTAGACCAGGGTGTTGGCCGTCCCCAGGTCGATGCCCATGTCGTTGGAAAAAAGGCTGAAGATGTAGTTAAACACGGGGGGATTTCAGGAGGGGGGAGCGCCGGGGAAGAACCGCCGCCCGCCCGGAATGACGGGCCGTGAAGGACTTCTGGACCGGCGTCGGGGCGGGGGCCATGGATTTTCCTTCCCGAAGGAGCGCCGGCTACTGGACCAGCTTGATCAGCGCCGTTTCGGCGCCGTCTCCGAGCCGACGGCCCAGGCGGTAGATGCGCGTGCATCCGCCGGCGCGGGCCTGATAACGCGGCACCAGGACGTCGTAAATCTTCCGCCGGACCTCCCGGTCCGGGATGACGGCCGAGACCTTCCGGGTGGACGTCAGGTCCTTCCGTTTGGCCACGGCGAGGAGGCTTTCCGAGAAACGGGAAACCTCCTTGGCCTTGGCCAGGGTGGTCTTGATCTGCTCATGCTGGAACAGGCTGGTGGCCAGGCTCCGAAGGAGCGCGAAACGGGCTCCCGTGGGCCTCGACAGCTTGCGTCCGGCGTGTGTCTTCACGGATTCCTCCTCCGGCGCCGGCCAATCGGCGGCGTCGGCGAATTCAATTGTATATTATTCTTGAATCCCCGCAGGGAATTGTTTTCCCCGCTCAGTTGCCCTTGATCTCCATCCCCAAATGGAGGTCCAGCTCCTTGAGGCGCTCGCGGATTTCATCCAGGGATTTCTTGCCGAAGTTTTTGAAATTGAGGAGCTCCTCCTCTTTTTTGCTGATCAACTCTCCGATCGTCCGGATCTTGGCGGCGCGGAGGCAGTTGGAGGCCCGCACCGAGAGCTCGATGATGTCCACGGATTGCTGCAACAGGTCCTTGAGGCGGCTGTTCTCGTCCGCCGCCGGCGTCTGGATCGCGCCCGGCTCCTCTTTTTCCTCAAAGGTGATGAAAGTGGAAAGGGAGTCCTTGAGGATCTTGGCGGCATAGGCCAGGGCGTCCCCCGGGGTGACCGAACCGTCGGTCCAGATTTCCACGATCAGCTTGTCGTAGTCCGTCATCTGTCCCACGCGGGCGTTCTCCACCTCGTAATGGACCTTGGTCACCGGCGAGAAAAGGGCGTCGAGGGGGATGGTGTGAATGGGCTGATCCTCCCGCTTGAGGCGCTCCGCCGGCACATACCCGCGGCCCCGGCTGACCTCGATCTCCATGTCCAGTTCCCCGCCGGCGTCCACGGACGCCAGGACCAGGTCCGGGGTCAGGATCTCGACGTTGCTGTTGGCCTCGATCTCCTTGGCCTTGACCTCCCCCTCCTTTTTGATCTTCAAGCGGAGGGTTTCCGGGCCGGAAGAATAAAGCTTCACGCGGAGCTGCTTCAGGTTCAGGAGGATGTTGATGACGTCCTCGCGCACTCCCTTGAGGCTGGAAAACTCGTGCTGAGCCCCTTTGATGCGCACGGCGGTCACCGCCGCCCCTTCCAGGGACGACAACAGGATGCGGCGGATGGAATGACCCACCGTGTGTCCGTATCCGCGCTCGAACGGCTCGGCGACGAATTTCCCGTAACGCGGGGTGAGGGTCGCGGCATCGGTCTCCAACTTCTGAGGCATCACCAATCCAAATGTCACCATTTATCTATCTCCTATCGAGGAAATGCGCGAAAAGCGGATGGCTAAAAGCAATGACCGCCGAAAACTTTTCGCTGCTTGTTTTTGGCTTTTTGCGCTTTACTTGCTGTACAACTCGACGATGAATTGCTCGTTCACCGGGAAGGACATCTCTTCCCGGGAGGGCCAGATCTTCACCTTCCCCGCCAGGGCCGTGCCTTCCGGAAGCCCCCCCTCCTGAGAACGCTTGACCGCGTCGCCCAGGTTGCCCTCGAGCTCCAGCCAGCTCGGGAGACCGCGCTGGGCCGCCTGGTTCAGGGACCGCAGGACGAACAGGTTGGTGCGCAGGAAATCCGCCAGGGACACACGGTCGCCCGGCTTGACGGCGTAGGACGGGATGTTGACCCGGCGGTCGTTGACCAGGACATGTCCGTGCAGGACCATCTGCCGGGCCGCGCTCAAGGACCCGGCGAACCCCAGTCGCCGCACCACGTTGTCCAGCCGCGTTTCCAGGAGCCGCAACAGGTTTTCGCCGGTGTTCCCCTTCTGATGGGAGGCCACCGCGAAATAGCGGCGGAACTGCCGCTCCAGGACGCCGGACAGGCGCCGGGCCTTCTGCTTCTCGCGCAGGCGTTTGGCGTACTCCGTGGGCTTGCCGGCCCGGCGGTGGCCGTGCTGTCCCGGGGGGACCGCCGCCCGCTCCTTGTCAATGGGGCACTTGGCGTAGCAACGCTCCCCCTTGAGGAAAAGCTTGACGCCTTCTCGCCGACAAATCTTGCACACAGGTCCTATGTATCGAGCCACGAAACCTCCTGGGTATACCCGTTTTGTATCGGTTATCGAAAATAAAGTTTCAGACGCGCCGGGGCTTGCGCGGCCGGCACCCGTCGTGCGGGATGGGGGTGACGTCCCGGATGAGGGTGACGACCAGGCCCGCCGCTTGCAGGGCCCGGATGGCGGTCTCCCGCCCCGATCCCGGGCCTTTGACGAACACGGACACCTGTTTCACGCCCAAGGCCAAGGCCTTCTTGGCCGCGGAGTCGGCGGTCATCTGCGCCGCGAAAGGCGTTCCCTTCTTTGTGCCCTTGAAACCCGCGCTGCCGGCCGAGGCCCACACGATGCAGTTGCCGCGTTCATCCGTGATGTTCACGATGGTGTTGTTGAACGAAGACTGGATGTACACCCGCGCGACCGCGATGTCCCGCCAGGCTTTCTTGCGGGGTTTCGCGGCGGCCGCGGGCTTGGAGGCTTCTTTGGCTTCCTTCTGCTGTCCTTCCTTGGGATCTGCCATAAATCTTTTTCCTCTCTCTCTGACGATTACGACGCTTTGGGCGCCGCGGCCGCCGGCGCCTGGACCTTGGCGGAACCGACCGTCCTGCGCCGACCCCGGCGCGTACGGGCGTTGGAGCGGGTGCGCTGGCCCCGGGCCGGAAGATTCCGACGATGCCGCATGCCCCGGTAAGTGCCGATCTCGATCAGGTGACGTATGTTCTGCTGAACTTCGCGGCGGAGATCCCCTTCCACCTTGTGGTTGCGCGAAATCTCCATGTTCAGCTTCGACACCTCGGCTTCGGTCAAATCCTTGACCCGCGTTTCCGGCCGGATCTGGGTGGCCTCGCAGATGCGAGAAGCCAGGGGACGCCCGATCCCGTAAAGATAGGACAGGGCGATGTCGATTCTCTTGTGCTTGGGAAGATCCAAACCCGAAACGCGTGCCATAAATGGTTTTCTCCTTAATATCCTCGAATCCTCCCCCTTGTCAGAGGAGGCCTGGCGGGGAAGAGACCGGCTCTACCTCCCCGCGCCCCTCCTTACAAAGGAGGGGAAAACCTTATTCATCCCTGGCGCTGTTTGTGGCGCGGGTTGGCGCACACCACGTAGACCTTGCCGCGGCGGCGGATGACCCGACACTTGTTGCAAAGCGGCTTGACGGACGCCCGAACTCTCACAATTTCCCCCGGTAAGTGATCCGCCCGCGCGTCAGGTCATAGGGCGACAACTCCACACGCACCTTGTCGCCGGGCAAAATCTTGATGTAATGCATCCTCATCTTCCCCGATATGTGCGCCAAAACCCTGTGCCCGCCCTCGATCTCCAGGCGGAACATGGCGTTGGGCAACGCCTCCAGCACCGTTCCTTCCACTTCGATTTTTTCTTCTTTGGTCATATCCTGGTTAAGGAACCGTCAAAATCTGCGGGCCGTCCTCGGTCACGGCCACCGTGTGCTCGAAATGGGCCGAGAGGCTCCCGTCCACGCTGACCACGGTCCACCCGTCGTCCAACACCCGCACCCGCCAATCGCCCGCCGTGATCATGGGCTCCAAGGCCAGCACCAGGCCGGCCTCCAGCCGCAGCCCCGTGCCGGGCGACCCGTAGTTGGGAACCGCCGGCTCCTCGTGCATCTGCCGGCCGATGCCGTGGCCCACGAAGTCCCGCACAACCCCGTATCCGCGGGACTCGGCCTGGGCCTGAATGGCGTGAGAGACGTCCCCCAGACGGTTGCCCACGCGGGCCGCCGCGATGCCTTTTTCCAGGGAGTGCCGCGTAACGTCCAAAAGGGCCAGCCGTTCCGGCGAAATCTTGCCGACCGGGAACGTGGCGGCGGTGTCGCCCACGAACCCGTCGTACGTGACCCCCACGTCGATGCTGACGATGTCCCCTTCTTTCAAAACCTTCTTGGGATGGGGGATGCTGTGCACCACCTCTTCGTTGACGGAGGCGCAGATGCAGGCCGTGTAACCCCTGTAACCCAGGAAAGTGGGGACCGCGCCCGCCGCGCGGATCCATTTTTCCGCCAAAACGTCCAAAGCCTTGGTGTTCACGCCCGGCGCCACGGCCCGCGACACTTCCCTCAACACCTGGCCGGCCAGCCGGCCGGCCCGGCGCATGCGCTCCAAATCTTTTTCCGACTTCAGTTCGATCCGGCGGCCCGTGGAGGTGGTCACGCGGACAGCCCGTCCAAGACGCCGAACACGGCCTGGGACACCGCCTCCACCTTTCCCTCCCCGTTCACGGTTTTCAAAATGCCGGCCGCCCGGTAATAGGAAATCAGGGGCTGTGTCAAATCGTTGAAAACCATGAGGCGCTTGCGGACCGTTTCCGGCCGGTCGTCCTCCCGCTGCAACAACTTGCCGTCGTCCACGTCGCAAAGGTCCGGGCGCCGGGGCGGCTGGGACGCCAAATTGTAAATTTTTCCGCACTTCTCGCAATGCCGCCGGCCGGAGAGGCGGCGCACCACCTCTTCCTCCGCCAGCGCCAGATAGACCACCGCGTCCAACTTCCGGCGGGAAGACGACAAGTACGCATCCAGCGACTCCGCCTGGGACACGGTGCGGGGGAAACCGTCCAACAGAAAACCCGTCTGACAGTCCGGCTGACCGAGGCGTTTGGAGATGATCGCCACCGTGAGCTCGTCCGGCACCAGGCGTCCCGATTTGACGTATTCCGAGACCTGCGTTCCCAGATCGGACTTCTTGGAAATCTCTTCCCGGAAAATGTCCCCGGTGGAAACATGGGGCATCTTGTGGCGGGCCGCCAGTTTCACCGCCTGCGTGCCTTTTCCGGACCCCGGCGCCCCCAACAGGATGACGTTCACGTCAGGACGCCCCCACGTTGAACCATCGCCCTTTGATCCGGCCCTGTTTGAGGAAACCGTCGTAATGGCGCATGATCAGATGGGACTCCACCTGCCCCATCGTGTCAAGGGCCACGCCCACCACGATCAGGATGGAGGTGCCGCCGAAGAAAAAGGGCGCGTTCAACCCGCGGCGCAGGTAATCCGGCAACACGGCCAGCGCCGCCACGAAAAGAGCCCCGCCCAACGTGATGCGCTCAAGCACCTTCTGGATGTAGTTGGCGGTGGGCTCGCCGGGCCGGATGCCCGGGACGAACCCGCCCCACTTCTTGAGGTTCTCCGCCAAGTCCGTGGGGTTGAACTGGACGGAATTGTAAAAGTAACAGAAGAAGATGATCAGCCCCGCGTACAGCAGCTCGTACCACCAGACCCCGTTGTTGAACCATTGCGTGACCTTGCCGGCCCACCCCGCGTTCGGGGAAAAGGAGGCGATGGTCACCGGCACGGACAACAGGGAGACGGCGAAAATCACCGCGATCACGCCGGACTGGTCCACCTTCAGCGGCAGGAACGTGCTGGCCCCGCCGTACATGCGGCGGCCCACCACCCGCTTGGCGTACTGCACCGGGATCTTCCGCTGGCCCGTCTCCACCCACACCACCAGGCCCATCACCACCACCACCAGGGCCACAAGGAGCGCCGCGCCGAACAGGGACCTCTGTTGAAGCTGGAAAACGTCCACGACCATGTTCTTCACCGCCCGCGGCAGACCTTCCACGATGCCGGCGAAGATGATCAGGGAGATCCCGTTGCCGATGCCCAGTTCCGTGATCTGCTCCCCCAGCCACATCACGAAGATCGTGCCCGTGGTGAGGGTCAGGACCGTGACGAACACGAACAGCGCGTTGGGGTCGCGGACCACCGGCACGTCCCCCGGAAGCGGAATGCGCATGATGAGCGTGGTCAACCCGAAGGACTGGATGAGGCCCAACAGCAGCGTGAAATAGCGGGTGATCTGGTTGAGCTTCTTGCGGCCCAGCTCGCCTTCCTTCGCCAAGTGGTCCAGATAGGGGATCACGTGGGCCCCCTGGAGCAGGCTCATGATGATGGACGAGTTGATGTAGGGCATGATGCCCATGGAAAAGATCGAAAGGCGCCCCAGGGCGCCGCCTGAAAAGATGTCCAGGAACCCCAGGAGCGTGTTGGACTGCTGGGCAAAAAGCTGACGCAGGGCTTCGGCGTTGATGCCGGGGATGGGGATGGCCGCGCCCACGCGGTAAACCGCCAGGACCCCGAGCGTGATGAGCACGCGGCGGCGGAGCTCCGGGATTTTAAAGATGTCCCCGAAGGACTGCATTTAAAAGGCGGCGGCGCGGGACAGGCGGCGAAGGTCAGGCATTCGGCTTGTCGCTGGCCGCCCGCAACCTGTCGCCGATCTTTTCAACCGTCCCCCCCGCCTTGCGGATTTTTTCTTCCGCGCTCTTTGAAAAAGCATGGGCCTTCACCGCGAGCGGCTTCGTCAGCTCGCCGTCGCCCAAAATCTTGACCAGCCCGTCCCGGCGGACAAGCCGGGCCGAGCGCAACGCCTCCGGCGAGACCGCGGCGTTGGCGCCGAACCGCTCCTCCAGCGCCCCCACGTTGACCAGGGAAAACTCTTTCCGGAAAGCGGCGTTGTTGAAGCCCCGTTTGGGGATGCGGCGGATGAGGGGAACCTGCCCGCCCTCGAAACCGGGAGGCATGGATTTGTCGCCGGAACGGGCCGTCTGGCCCTTGAAACCCCGGGTGGACCCCTTGCCGCCGTGGCCGCTTCCTTCGCCCCGCCCCACGATCTTGCGGCGGTGATGGGAACCGGGCGCCGGCTTCAATCCGTTCAGTCTTAGCATGTCATCCTCGTTCTGCTCGGGAGATGGTCGCGGAAGCGGTCTTCTTAGACCGCGGCCACTTCTTTGTTCCGGATGCGGGCCACGTCTTCTTTGGTCCTGAGGTTTTTCAGCGCCTCAAGGGTGGCGTACACCACGTTAAAAGGGTTGGCGGTCCGGAGGGACTTGGTGAGAACGTCCCTCACCCCCACCGCTTCCAACACCGCGCGGACGCTCCCTCCGGCGATAACGCCGGTGCCCGGGGCCGCGGGTTTGAGCAGGACCGTGCCCGCGCCGAAAATCCCCGTGATCTCGTGGGGGATGGTGCCCCCCGCCAGAGGGACCTTGATCAAGTTCTTCTTCGCGTGCGAAACCGCCTTCTGGATGGCCGCCTGCACCTCTTTGGCCTTCCCCATGGCCGCGCCCACATGCCCGGCCTGATCCCCCACCACCACCAGGGCGTTGAAGGAAAAACGCTTTCCGCCCTTGACCACCTTGGCCACCCGGTTGATGGCCACCACGGTCTCTTTCAAATTCAAATCCGTCGGATCGATTCGCGCCACATGGACTCCTTTGGGTATCGTGTCACGTATGACGTGTCACGCGTCGCGTGACACGGTTTCTAAAACTGCAGTCCGCCCTCGCGGGCGCCTTCGGCCACCGCTCTGACGCGGCCATGATAGGGCCGGCCGCCGCGGTCGAAAACAGCCTTCCCCACGTGCGCCGCCTTGGCCCGGTCCGCCAACAGCTTGCCCACGGCCTTGGCCGCCGCCTGGTCGGCGCCGGTCTTCAAAGATTTGCGCAGGTCCGCGTCCAGGCTGGAGGCCGCGGCCAGCGTGCGCCCCTGGGTGTCGTCGATAAGCTGGGCGTAGATGTGCTTGGAGGAGCGCCTTACGGAAAGGCGCGGACGCTCCGCCGTGCCGAAAATCTTCCGGCGGACCCTGAGCCTGCGGAATCGATGCCGTTCTGCGATGCCGACCATGCTCATTTTTTCGCTCCTGCGGCGCCGCCGCCGGCCGCGCCCACCGCGGCTTTGCCGGCTTTGCGGCGGATGTGTTCATCGGCGTACCGGATGCCCGTCCCTTTGTACGGTTCCGGGGGCTTGAACTCCCGGATTTTCGCGGCCACCTGCCCGACCATCTGCTTGTCCGCCCCCTGCACGGCGATCCCCGTCTGCTTGGCGTCCACCGTGACCTTGATCCCTTTGGGGACGACGTAATCCACCTGGTGGGAGTAACCCAGCTGCATGCTCAGCTTTTCCCCGGCCAGCTGGGCGCGGTAGCCCACTCCCTCGATGCGCAATTCCTTGGTGAACCCCTTGGCCACGCCCTCCACCATGTTCAAAAGCACCTTGCGCAGCGTCCCATGAAGGGACTTATGCCGCGCGCTGTCGCTGGCGCGGGTGACCAGGAGGGCCTTGTCCTGCACCTGGACCTGGATGCCCTCGGGCAACTCGCGCGTCAGCTTCCCCAAGGGCCCCTCCACGGCGACGGAGGAACCCGCGACGGACACCTTGACTTTCTCAGGAATGGAAACCGGTTTTCTTCCCAAACGGCTCATATGAACGTTCCTTTTTCTTTCCGGGAACCCTTACCAGACGTACCCCAAAACTTCTCCGCCCACGCCCGCCTTGCGCGATTGCTTGTCCGTCATCACGCCCTTCGAGGTGGAAACGATGGAGACCCCCAAGCCGCCTTCCACCCGGGGCAGGTCTTCGGACCCGCGATAGATGCGGAGCCCCGGGCGGGACACGCGCTTGATCCCGCGGATCACGCGCGTTTTGTCCGGCGTATATTTCAAGAACAGCCGCAGGATCTTCTGCCGGCGGTCCGCCAAAAGCTTGTAATCCGCGATATACCCCTCGTCCTTGAGGAGCCTGGCGATTTCCTTCTTGACGCCCGAAGCGGGCAGGTCCACCCGCTCCTTGAACTTATGATTGGCGTTCGACAGCATGGCGAACATGTCGCCGATGGGATCAAAACTCATTTCACAGGCTCCTCATTTTCAGATTGATGACCGACGATCCTTTGATGCCCGGCCGAAAACAGGGGGTCGAAAACCGCGGACGCGCCTACCAGCTCGATTTGACGACGCCGGGGATCTCTCCCCGCAGGGCCAGCTGGCGGAAACAAATCCGGCAGAGACCGAAGTCCCGGTAGAATCCCCGCGGGCGCCCGCAGAGGCGGCAACGGTTGCGGAAACGCACGGCGTACTTTTGGGCCCGCCGCATCTTTGCCATGGCTGAAATGGTGGCCATCAAAAACCTCCGATAAAAGTCACGAATGTCTTGCGGCGGGCGGCGGGGGGCCGGAACCGGTTTTGCGGCTCGCGTCCCGTCACTTGCCTGCCGCCGCTTTTTTGAACGGCATCCCCATCAGAACCAGCAACTCCCGGGCCAGCTCGTCCTTCTTGGCCGTGGTGACCATCGTGATGTTCATGCCGCGGGCCTTGTCGGACTTGTCCGCGTCCACCTCGGGGAACAGGTACTGTTCCGTCAGGCCCAGGTTGTAGTTCCCCCGCCCGTCGAAACCGCTGCCGGCGGGCAGCCCCTGGAAATCCCTCAACCGGGGAAGGGCGACGCTCACCAGCCGGTCCAAAAATTCGTACATGCGGTCCCCACGCAGCGTGACCCGCAGCCCCACCGGCATGCCTTCGCGCAGCTTGAAGTTGGAAATGGACTTCTTGGCCCGACGGACCTCCGGCTTCTGGCCCGTGATCACGCCCAGCTCCTGGGAGGCCAAGTCGATGACCTTGATGTTCTCCCGCGCCTCGGAAACCCCCATGTTGACCACGATCTTTTTCAGGCGCGGGGCCTGCATGGCGTTCTTCATGGAGAACCGCTTGGCCAGTTCCGGCGCCACGGTCTGGAAATAGGCGGTCTTGAGCCGCGGGACGTAACCGTTCTTGGATTCGGGTGCCATGTCGTAAACCCCTAGACGATCATTTCGCCGCAACGGCGGCAAACGCGGGACTTTGTTCCGTCGGAAAGCGCGTCGAACTTGGCCCGCGTGGGCTGGTTGCACTTGGGACAGACCAGCATCAGCTTGGAAAGGGGAACATAGGCCTCCTTCTCGCGGATGCCGCCGGGCTCGGTTTGCGTCGGACGGGTGTGCCTTTTCACGAAGTTCGTCTTGGCCACCAGCGCCCTTCCCTTGGACCGGTCCACTTCCACCACGTCTCCCTGCTTGCCCTTGTCCCGTCCGGACAGAAGAACCACTTTGTCTTTTTTTCGGATGTGAAGCATAGCGTTTTTAGGCGGGCCGATGCCCTTCCTATACGACCTCCGGCGCCAGCGAAATGATCTTCAGATAATTGCGCTCCCGAAGCTCGCGGGCGATGGGCCCGAAGATGCGGGTGCCCCGCGGCTCCCCCTCGGCGTCGATCAGCACGCCGGCGTTGTCGTCGAAACGGACGTAGGAGCCGTCCTGCCGTCTCTTTTCTTTGCGGGTGCGCACGATGACGCACTTCACGACGTCGCCCTTCTTGATGGTGGAGTCCGCCAGGGCGTCCTGGACGGAGCAGACCACCACGTCCCCCAAATAGGCATAACGGCGGTCGGATCCTCCCAGCATGCGGAAGACCCGCACGCGCCGGGCGCCGGAATTGTCCGCCACCCGCAGAATGCTGCGTTCCTGGATCACGCTTTTGCCTCCGCGCCCGCCGGGGCGGATTTCACCGGTTTTCGGGATTCCGCGGCGCCGTCGGCAACGGCCGTCTCGCTCACCCGGGCCTTTTCAAGGACCTGGAGGATCCGCCAGCGCTTCAATTTGGAAAGCGGCCGCGTCTCCGCCAGGGCCACCCGGTCGCCGACATGCGTTTCGTTCTTTTCGTCGTGCGCGTACACCTTGGTGGTGCGCGTCAACACCTTCTCATAGAGGGCGTGACGGACGCGGCGGACGACCTTCACGACGCGCGTTTTGTCCATGCGGTCGCTCAGGACCCATCCTTCCAATGTCTTGCGTTTGGATCGCTCTTCCGTTTGCGGAGACGTCATAAATTCCTCTTCTTTCCTGATCTCAAATGGGGCCGAATTATTCCTGTCGCCCGTCAAGAAGCCTTCGCCGATCCCGCGATCTCCCGCTCCCGCAGGATCGTGTGGATACGGGCGATGTCCCGGCGGGTCGCCGCTATCTGATGGGGGTTCTTGAGCGGCGCCGTGGCGCTTTGAAAGCGCATCTGGAAAAGTTTTTCCTTGGACTCCGCCAGCTTCTGGCGCAACTCATCCTCGGACAATTGCCGGTAATCCACCTTTTCTTTTTTGGCCATGTCGTCAGATCCTTCCGCTCAGGCCGCGTGCTCGCGGGCCACGAATTGGCACCGGATGGGGAGCTTGTGGGCGGCCAGGGTCATGGCCTCGCGGGCCACCTCCGTGGTGACGCCCTCCAGCTCGAACATGATCCGTCCGGGCTTGACCACCGCCACCCAAAACTCCGGGGCGCCCTTGCCTTTGCCCATGCGGGTTTCCGCCGGCTTCTTGCTCACGGGTTTGTCCGGAAAGATCCGAAGCCAGAGCTTGCCGCCTTTTTTGAGGAACCGCATGATGCTCACGCGGGCCGCCTCGATCTGGCGGGCCGTGATCCAGTGGGCCTCCAGCGCCTGCAGGCCGTACTCCCCGAAGGCGATGGTGGTGCCGCCCTTGGACCGCCCTTTCAGACGGCCCCGCTGGGACTTGCGATATTTGACGCGCGTCGGCATTAACATGGCATATTCTCCGAAAGGACCCTATTCCTTGGTTCCCTTGCCTTCGGCCTCGCTCCGGCGGCGGGCTTCCTCTTCCTCTTCGGACAGCTCCTCCTGAACCTTTTCCGCGATTTCCTCCACCGCGGACTCCGGCTCCACCGGCAGGACGGCGGGCTCCGCCGGCGCCGCCTCGGCCTGTTTGGCCAGCTCCTCCAGCTTTTCCTTCTCGATGACGCGGACCTCGTCCATCAGGTCTGCGTCCGTCTTCTGGAAGAGCTCTTTGCGGAAAATCCACACCTTCACGCCGATGGTCCCCATGGTGATGCGGGCCTCGGTGAACCCGTAGTCGATGTCGGCCCGGAAGGTCTGCAGGGGAACGCGCCCTTCCTTGAGCCACTCGGTGCGGGCGATCTCGGCGCCGCCCAGGCGGCCGGCCACCTGGATCTTGATGCCCAGGGCGCCGCTCTGCATGGCCCGCTCGATGGCCTTCTTCATGGCGCGGCGGAAACCGATCTGCTTCTCCAGCTGCATGGCCACGCCCTCGGCGACCAGCTGGGCGTCCAGCTCCGGACGCTTGATCTCCATGACGTTGATGGTGGTCTTGCGGCCGGTCATGGCCTCCACCGCGGTGCGGAGCCCCTCGATGTCCGCCCCTTTCTTGCCGATGACGATGCCGGGCCGGGCCGTGAACACGTTGACGCGCAGGTATTTCCCCGTCCGCTCGATGCCGATCTTCGACACGGCGGCCAGCTTCAGACGGTCCTTCAGGAAAGCGCGGATCTTGAAGTCCTCCTCGATCAACGCCGGCATTTCCCGGGGGTTGAACCATTTGGAGTCCCAGTCCTTGATGTAACCGAGACGCACGCCTTTGGGATAGACTTTTTGGCCCATAAATTTTTAGCCCTTCTTCCTTTGTTCGTCGCTGACCACGATGGTCAGGTGGCACGTCTTCCTTTTGTAGATGGCCCGTCCGCCCATGGCCATGGGGCGGACGCGCTTCAGGACCGGCCCGTGGTTCGCCCAGGCCTGGGCCACGCGCAGCTGGGCGGGGTTGACCCCCTTGCCGGCGTTGGCCACCGCGCTCTTCAGGGTCTTTTCCACGAGCACGCGCGACACGCGGGGGATCCACGGCAGCATGGACATGGCCTGGGGGACGGACTTTCCGCGGATCAGCCGCAACACCTGGCCGACCTTGCGGTACGAGTAACGGGCGAAATGGGAATGGGCCGTGGCTTCCATGTCAGGTCAGCGCCGTCGCTTCCTTGGTGTGGGCCGCGCCGTGGCCCTTGAAGAACCGCGTCGGGGCGAACTCGCCGAGACGGTGGCCCACCATCTGGTCCGAAATGTACACGGGCAGAAATTTTTTGCCGTTGTGGATGGCCAGCGTGAACCCGACGAAGTCGGGCGTGATCATGCTGGCCCGGGCCCAGGTCTTGATCACCTTCTTTTCCCCGCCCTGCTTCATCTTCTGGATCTTGCCCAGGAGTTTTTGGTCCACATAGGGACCTTTTGAAGTGGAACGACCCATGTTTGATCAGCTCCGATCTTAAGCTTGTTCCGTCAAATCCGTGCGCCGGCGCACGATCATCCAGTCATGCCGCTTGGGAGAGCGCGTCTTGTACCCCTTGGCCGGCTGGTTCCAGGGGGACCGGGGCTGGTTGTTCCCTTTGGAACGGCCCCGTCCGCCGCCGTGCGGGTGGTCCACCGCGTTCATGGCCGTGCCGCGGACGTAGGGGCGGAACCCCCGGTGCCGGTTGCGGCCCGCGTTGCCGATGGTGCGGTTTTCGTGCTCCGTGTTGCCCACCTGGCCCACCGTGGCCAGGCATTTTTCCGAGACCACGCGGATCTCCCCCGAAGGGAGCTTCAACTGGGCGTATCCGCCTTCCCGGGCCATGATCTGGGCCGAAGCGCCCGCGGACCGGACCATCTGGCCTCCCAGGCCGGGCACCATCTCCACATTGTGGACGAAAGTGCCGACCGGGATGCTGGTGAGGGGAAGGGCGTTGCCGGTCTTGATCTCCGCGTTGGGGCCGGACATCACCATGTCCCCGACCTTGAGGCCGGCGGGGTGCAGGATGTACCGCTTCTCCCCGTCCCGGTAATGCAGGAGGGCCAGCCGGGCGGTCCGGTTGGGATCGTATTCGATGGCCGCGACCTTGGCCGGCACGCCGAACTTCTCGCGTTTGAAATCCACCATCCGGTACTGGCGCTTGTGGCCGCCGCCCCGGTGCCGCATCATGATCATGCCGGTGTTGTTCCGTCCGCCCTTTTTCCGCAAAGGGGAAAGCAGGGACTTCTCCGGCGTCTTTTTCGTGATGTCGGAGAAGTCCTCCACCGTGATGAACCGGCGGGAGGGCGTATAGGGTTTATAGACTTTCATGGGCATGAGAGCGTTCCTCTTTTAGGCCGTCGGTTCCGCGTATTTGATCTGTTGGCCGGCCTTGATCGTGACCACGGCCTTCTTCCAGTCCGAGCTGTACCCGAACCGCGCGCCCCGGCGGCGCAGCTTGCCGGGCATGCGGGCGGTGTTGACCGCCAACACGTTCACCTTGAACGCGGCCTGCACCGCCTCGCGGATCTGCCCCTTGGTCGCGGTCGGTTCCACCGCGAAAACGTATTTGTTCTGCTCCTTGAGGAGCGTGGAACGTTCCGTGACGATGGGTTTCTTCAAAATCCCCACCAGGGCTTCCGCGCCGCTCATGACGCACCTCCCGACGCCTTGCCGGAAGGCTCACGCTCTTCCAGCCGTTTCACGATCCGGTCCAGGGCCGGCCGCGTGAGGACCAGCTGCTCGGCCTGAAGGGCGTCATAGCTGTTCAGATCGTCGGCGCGGCAGATCCGCAACCCCTCTATGTTCCGGGCGGCGCGCAAAAGGACGGGGTCCCGTTCATCCACCAGCAGGACCGTCCTGTCCGGCAGGCCCAGCTTCTTGACGGTTTCGGCCACGCGCTTGGTCTTGGGCTCGGACACCGCAAAAGAATCCACCACCTTCAGGCGGCCTTCCCGGGCGAAATCGGACAACACGGCCTTCAAGGCGGTCCGGCGTTTGGCCGTGGAAACCGCCTGATAATAGCCGTGGGGCTTGGGGCCGAAAATGATGCCGCCGTGGCGCCAAAGCGGGGAGCGGGTGGAGCCCGACCGGGCGCGGCCCGTGTGCTTCTGCTTCCATGGCTTCAGCCCGCCGCCGGACACCTCGCCGCGCGTCTTGGTGGAGTGGGTCCCCCGCCGACGGTTGGCCAAATAGGCCCTCACCACCTCATGCACGAGGGACACGGGGGCCTTGACCCCGAAAACCGCCTCGGGAAGGTCCACCTGACCGGCTTTTTCGCCTTTCGCGTTCATCACATCCAAAGTCAATGACATGTCGTCCTCGTTATAACCCCGGCATGGCCGCGGTTATTTTTTCTCCGCTGCTTTGGCCGCGGGCTTGGCCGCGGCTTTTTTGGCCGCGGGCTTGACCGCCGCCGGAGCCGCCTTGCGGGCCTTCAAGGGGCGGTTGGTCTGGCGCACGGTCAGGCAATTCCCGTTGGGACCGGGCACGGACCCTTCCACCAAAAGAAGGTTCTGTTCCGCCTCCACGCGCACCACCTTCAGCCTTTGCACCGTGGACCACTCCGCGCCCATGTGCCCGGGCCCGCGGATGCCCTTGAAAACTTTTTGGGGCCTTTGGCCGCCGCTGGAGCCGGGCGCGCGCCACCGGTCCGACTGGCCGTGGGTGCGGGGACCGCCGCGGAAACGGTGCCGTTTGACCACGCCCGCGAACCCCTTGCCCTTGTTGACGCCGGACACGTCCACCACGTCCCCCTCCGCAAATTGGCTGACGCGGATTTCCTGCCCCGCCTGAAAACCGTCGGTTTTGGGGACGCGGACCTCCCGCAGCCACCGGACGGGGCCGAGCTGGGCCTTGGCGAAGTGCCCTTGCAGGGCCTTGTCCACGTTTTTCTCCTTCACCGCGCCGAAACCCAATTGCAGGGCGTCGTACCCGTCGTTGTTCCGGGTCTTCACCTGCACCACGGAGCAGGGACCCGCCTCCAGGACCGTCACGGCGATGAACCGGCCCTGGGCGTCGTAGATGCGGGTCATGCCGACCTTGCGGGCCAGGATGGCCTTGATCGGGGGCACGGCCGGTTTTTCAGCGGGAGCGGCCGGAGCCGCGTTCTCTTGTGTCGCCTGTTGTTCGGTCATTTTCTTTTTCGGGTTTTGGCTTTCGCTCTTTGCCCTTGGCCCTTCGCTAAAGTTTTATTTCCACGTCCACGCCCGCGGGCAGGTCCAACCGCATCATCTCCTCGATGGTCTTGGCCGTGGGCTCCAAAATGTCGATGAGCCGCTTGTGGACGCGCATCTCGAACTGCTCCCGGGACTTCTTGTCGCTGTGCACCGACCGGTTCACCGTGTACTTCTTGATCTGTGTGGGCAGCAGGACGGGCCCCGCCAGCGTGGCCCCGGTCCGCTTGGCCGTTTCCACGATCTTGGCCAGGGAGTCGTCCAACATGCGGTGGTCATAGGCCCGCAGGCGGATGCGGATCTTCTGCTGCGTCGGTTGTTCGGTCGTGGTCATCGTCGAATCCCGGTTTTCTTCTCGTTACTGGAGGATCTCTGTGACGACGCCGGCGCCCACGGTGTGGCCGCCTTCCCGG